>DATAVA010000057.1:0-57532 GCA_036267975.1 Steroidobacteraceae bacterium
CTACGGGTTTACGACGCCTGCGGGTATTGTGAACCTGACGATGAAACGGCCCACGCCCTCAGCCTACATTGCGGCGACCCTCTTTGGCGATGCATACGGTGCCCTTGGGGGCGACCTCGACGCCAGCAATACGTGGGGTCCGGTCAGCACCCGTATCAATGCCCTGTATGGGAGCGTGGACTCCGGTATCAACAATGCTCGCGGCCATCGATCCCTGTTCTCTGCAGCGCTGGATTTGAAGCCGATTGAGAGCGTTACAGTCAACCTGGACGGTGAGTATGTTCTGAAGCAGGTAAACGAACCCGGAGTTTTCGACTACAAGCGACTGCCAACGCCAACGCCCGGAAACCTCTACCCTGCTCTGCAGCTGCCCCCGCTACTCGACCCCACCGTCAACTTCGGCCCGGCTTGGGCCTCCAATCACGCAGAGGAACGAAATCTGCTGAGCGCCGTGAAATGGAGGATCTCACCGGCGTGGGACCTGTCGGTCAGCTACGGTAGCTCGCACCTGGTACGTGACCGGCATTTCAACACGATTGACCTCGACACTTACGGTCCCAACACAAATGGCAGCGGCCTTCTCAGCATCTCGCTGCAGCCCGGGGCGACCTTTGACAATTCCAACTATCGGGCAGATTTGGCCGGTGCGGAAGACCTGTGGTTCATGAAGCATGAGTTCCTGTTTGGTGTTTCTCAGAACATCCGAGACTCCTTTAACTCAACGGTCGTCACCGCCACCTGTCCGGCCGCCACGCCCTCAGGCCCGGGGGTGACATGCGTTCAGAATGTCTTCGCTCCCATAGCCATCCCCTATACGCCCTTTCCTGCGATCACCGGAACACGGGCGCGCATCAACGATATTGGCTACTACCTCTTCGATCGCATCCAGATGGCACCGTGGTTGCAGCTGCTGGCTGGGGCTCGCAGGACCGACTATACCGAGACGAATCTGAGCGGCGGTGCCGTCAAATTCAAAGCCGAACCAACGCCGTTTTCCTATGGCGCCATTGTCAAACCCTGGTCATGGATGAGCATTTACGCCAGCTACGTACAGGGCCTCGAAACGACTCCCGCCGCTCCCATATCTGCAGCCAACGCAGGGGCGACTCTACCCGCAACGCAAAGCACTCAGCAGGAAGCTGGAATCAAGCTCGAGGCGTTGTCCGGTCTGCTAGTCCAAATTGCATACTTCGACATCAGGCGAGGCTCCGCCTACATCAATGGTGCGAATGTCTACGTGCTCGACGGGCGGGCCCAGTATCGCGGCGCGGAATTCAGCGTCACGGGAGAGGCAACGCCCAACTGGTCATTATATGTGACGGGACAGGTGCTCGATGCCACGCAGATCGCAGGCGCGGACACGCAAATCACGACCAACCCAACGACCGGCACGGTGACCGTAGTGCCGACGGTGGTCGGCCGGCAGATTGAGAACACGCCAAAGTACACCTTCTCGTTCGCCAGCGAATACCGCCTCCCAAAGTTCCTTCCCGGATTTAGTCTCAACGGTGGCGTTTACTTTGTCGGCAGACGTGCCGTGAATCAATTCAATCAGGCTTTCATTCCCGGTTACACGCTATTCGATCTGGGCGCGGCCTACGCGCTCAAGCTCTATGGCAAAGAGACCACGATCAGGTTGATGGGCCAGGACATCGGCGACAAGCGGTACTTCTCATCCACCGGGGGAAATTTCGTCGCGCAAGGGCCTCCCCGCATGGTGAAGTTCTCCTTGACCACCCGGCTCTAGAACCGAAACGCGATGTCTGCCCCGACCGCCCAGCCCGAGAAGTTCGTGCCGTCCACGTACGATGCGCCCAGTCCAATCCACTGCACCTTCCACAAGTGATGGAGAAAATCCAGCACCAACCGCCCATGCACCTCATTTATGTGTGCGACCGCCAAGCCATCCTTGAGATCGCCTAGGAGTTCCGTACGGCTCAAGTAGCCACCGGTATGCAGCTCGTGACCAAAGAGCCCAATGCCTAGCGGTACATCCAAATCTATTTTGTTGTCGACGGATCCCGAATTTCCGTGAATCCTCATGTTGACGTTGGAGACGTTGAACGCTTCCGTGTGAAAATAGGTGGGATCCGAGGAGAGTGTTAGGGTGTTCCGCCCGAAGTGGATTAAGTACTGAACATTGAGCGCCGGTCGCAGGGACCATGTGTTAATGCTCCAATCCACCAGTCCAAGTTGCATCGCGGAACCTAAGTTCTCTCTCATGTACGAGCTGCGCACCTCGTAGTCGTCGGAGGTGTGTCCGTACATCCCCATAATCGTCGGCGCCACACTGAAGCTGTCCCCGAACCAGAAGCGTACGCCGCCTCCGAATTCGATCGCGGACGTCGTAACTTTGTTGATGTCACCGGACAAAGGCCCTGAGCCGGTCTCGTATTTCGAATCGAGGTACCCTATATTCCCCTGCAGCCTAGGCTGCCAGCGAATGCCACTGGCACCGATGGGCTGCGGGTCGCCCACATCACCACTACCCCCAAATTTGGACACGTCGTATTTCACTACCGCGTCTGACTCGACTGGGTCGATATGCCCGTGCGATCGAAAGGACCCGTCGGAGAGACCGTAGTCACCCCCAAAGATAGTCAGCGCCTCGATGCGGTTCTCGAGACTTGCCCGAAACTGATCTGCGACACCCGGCGCTATTTGGCCAATCGCGGACATCGGGAATGCACTCGCGAGGAAGACGGCGATTGCCACCGCCATTGCGTGGCGGCGTGCCGAAATATGATCCACGTGTTGTCCCTTGGCAGATGACTGGCGCGACAAGGCTTCATCGAGGCGACCCAATATCGCGAAGGTAATGTTCTATTCGTTCGAAGGGTTGGCACGATCCCCCATTTGGGGGGCGGAGTCGGCATCGAACAACTTGTCAGTTGCGCCGTCTCAACCGTCTACTTCAGGTGCTGACCGATGTCGAGCTGCCGATCGTTGCCTGATTCGCGCAAAGCTTGGTTAGCTGCTTTGCCCACTTTTGGAACGCCAGCTTCTTCTCAGCGAAGTAATCGTGCCTGTCATAGTGCCTCGCTTGAACACCACCAAGCCCATGTGACTGAAGTTGCGCGCGTACGTCCTGGGATATCTGCAGCGCTGCCATCTGCGTCTCGCAGGTGCGTCGAAGGTCACGAAGTTGAAGCCCTGAATCGGATCGGGCGGTTGTATGCGATCGAGGCGGACATCCGCGGCCGACCGCCGGTGAGAGACGTGCCGCGCGCCAGGTGCGCGCTGGACCTGAGCTTGAGGCGCTGCGGGCCTGGCTGGATCGCAGCCTGACCGGCCTGCCCAAGAAAGGTGAACTGACCTTGGCCATCCGGTACGCGCTGTCGAACTGGATTGCTCTGACCCGCTACCGCGACGACGGGCTGACCTGAGGGCCGATTTTCGGTCCAGTTGATACTTTGGGACGACGGTTTCGAGATGGCGATGCTCGACGGCATAGTTGAGCGCAGCCTTGACCGACCGTACATGAGGGTTCACGGATGGGGGCTCGCGCCCTTTGCGTTGCCGGTCGCGCCATCCTCGAAGTCCGCTTGACCGAAAGCCGACCATCGACACTACTTTTAGTGATCAAAATTTTGACCACTATTTGCTCGCCTTCAACCCATCAAGGTAATCTGCCCAGGCCTGCATCATCTGTCTTCGCTCAGTCAGCCGCTGGGCCTTATTGTACGCAGCTCTTACTGCGTTACGCTCTTGGTGGGCCAACTGCAACTCTATAAGGTCCGGGTGGAATCCCTGTTCATTCAGCAGCGTAGAGGCCGTCGACCGAAATCCGTGCGGTGTTTGCTCATCAGTGGCGTAGCCCAGTCGACGAAGGGCGGCATTCAGAGTGTTATTTGAAATTGGCCGCGAAGCGGTACGTATCGAAGGAAATAGAAGTTCCCGGTTGCCACTCATGGAGTGCAGATCTTTAAGGATCGCCACTGCTTGACGAGCGAGAGGAACAACATGCTCAGTGCCCATCTTCATTCGTGCCGCGGGAATACGCCATGTCGGCTCGTGATTGTCCAAGTCGAATTCACACCACCGAGCCGCGCGTAACTCACCTGGGCGGACAAACACGAGCGGCGCTAACTTGAGTGCTGCAGTCGTCGCCAGCTGCCCCTGAAAACCATCGATGGCCCGCAATAGCGCGCCTACCTTGGCGGGATTGGTAATACTGGCGTAGTGCGTTTCCACCGGGTTCGCGATCGCCCCGCGGAGGTCCCCGGAGATATCGCGCTCTGCGATTCCGGTCGCGATGGCGTATCGAGCGACTCGGCCAAAGATGCTACGCGTCCGCCGTGCCGTTTCGAGTCGCCCCCTCGCCTCGATCCTTCGCAGGCAGGCCAAAAGGTCAGGTGCGGTGATGCGTGAAATCGGGTGATTACCAAGGAATGGGAACACGAAGTTCTCGAGCCGGTCTCTGTCTCGCTGCACTGTTCCGGGGTCAAGCCGCTTTGCCTGCTGCGTAAAGAATTCGTCCGCGATCTCTCGAAGGGTGTGGGCGCGCGCCTCCTTTTCCGCCCGTCGTCCGGCGCTTGGATCGGTTCCCGATGCCACAAGTCGCCGCAGATCCCCGCAACGATCACGGGCGAGCTTCAGCGGCACATCCGGATAAATGCCCAAGCTCAACATCTTTTCGCGTCCGTCAAATCGATAACGCACCCGCCAGCCGCGACCGCCTTTGGGGTCGACCAAAAGAAACAGCCCTCGCCCGTCGCTTAGCTTGTAAGGCTTAACACGAGGCTTTGCCGACTTGATCGCAATTTCGGTAAGCATGGAAGATTCTACCCATACCCTTGTAACTACCCACAAATTTACCCACAGTTGGAATTAGCTGTCAATGGACACGCACGGACGCCCAAAGACAGGAAACGGCCTAAATATAGGTGTTTACGGCGACCGGATGGACGGCTATGGACGCCCGTGGACGCGCATGGACGAGGGGGATATGGGGTGTGTGGGAATTGAACCCACGACCAGCGGATTAAAAGTCCGATGCTCTACCGACTGAGCTAACACCCCAGATTTTTGGCGGCGACCATGGGTCGACCCGACAAGGGCGCGCATGATACTACAGGGCCGCCGCCGCACGCTGAGGACCGCAAAGCGATGAAAGTCTCCGAAGCCCTGGATAGCCGCATGAGCTGTCGGGCCTTTTTGCCCGATCCGGTGCCGGAAGCCACGTTACGTCAGATCCTGGCGGCCGCCAGCAGGGCGCCCTCGGGCGGGAACCTGCAGCCCTGGTATGTCGATGTGCTCACCGGGGCACCACTGGCAGCCCTGATAGAACGGGTGCGCGCCCAGGTACCCGAACATCCGCTGGGCCATCCATCCGAATACCCGGTCTATCCCACACCGCTCGGTGAGCCTTACCGCACCCGTCGTTATGAAAACGGGGAGGAGCTCTACGCCACCATTGGCCTGCCGCGCGGCGACCGCCCCGCCCGGCTGCGCCAGTACGCGCGCAATTACGCGGCCTTCGGGGCGCCGGTGCTGCTGTTCATCTGCATCGACCGTTACATGGGGTCCGCACAGTGGGCTGACATGGGCATGTTCATGCAGAGCGTCATGCTGCTGGCGCGCGAACACGGCCTGCATTCGTGTCCGCAGGAGTCCTGGTCCGGCTGGTACCGCGAGGTCGGTGAGGCGATTTCGCTCCCCGCCGATCGGATGGTGTTCGCGGGTCTCGCGGTAGGCTACCGCGACGAGTCCGCGGCCATCAACCGACTGCGGACCAGCCGCGCGCCGCTGGCCGACTTTGCGACCTTCCGCGGCTTCGCGTAAGCGTCAAATATAGCGCGTAGGGTCCGGCACGCCTGCCGCCCGGAAGCCATCGCGCCGGATCCGGCACGCGTCGCACCTGCCGCAGGCAAGCCCCGCGGCGTCGGCCTGGTAACAGGACACGGTCAGAGAATAGTCCACGCCCAGCTGGGCACCGGCCTGGATGATCGCCGCCTTGGTCCACGTAATCAGAGGTGCGCTGACTTTCAGCGGCCGACCTTCGACGCCGGCCCGGGTTGCGCTCGCGGCCAAGGTCTCAAAAGCCGCGATGAATTCCGGGCGGCAATCCGGATAGCCCGAATAGTCCACGGCATTGACGCCCACATGGATGCTGGCCGCACCGAGCACCTCCGCCCAGCCCAGAGCGAGCGCGAGCATCATGGTATTGCGTGCCGGCACGTACGTGATCGGAATTCCGGGCGCCGCGCTCTCCGGAACCGCGAGCGAATGGTCGGTAAGCGCCGAGCCGCCGATGCCGGCCAGATCGACCCGCATGACTCGATGTTCGTGCGCGCCCAGCGCCGCGGCGACGCGGACCGCCGCGTCCAGTTCGGCGCTATGACGTTGCCCATAGGCCACTGACAGCGTGTAGCACTCGAGGCCACCACGGCGCGCGAGGGCGAGCACGGTTGCAGAGTCCAGGCCACCGGACAACAGCACGACCGCACGTTCTGCAACCTTCACTTCATTTCCCGGCAACATTGCCCCATAAGTATTTGTGCAGCTGGAGCTGGAAGCGCACCGGGAGGTGATCCTCCAGCAACCAGTCCGCCAAGGTCCCCGGCGGCAACTGCTCATGGCTGGGTGAGAACAGCACCGTGCAGTGTGTCGCCAGTTGCAGCTCCTCGAGCTTGGCCCGACTCCACTCGTAGTCCTCACGACTGCAGATCACAAACTTCACCAGATCCTTGGGCGTGAGCTGCTGCAGCTGTGCGTAGCGGTTGCGCGCGACTTCCCCTGAAGCGGGGGTCTTCACATCGACCACCATGACGACCCGCGGATCGACGCCTGCCAGGTCCATTGCACCGCTGGTCTCAAGCGACACGCGCAGGCCCTCATCACACAGGCGGGTCAGCAGCGCCGTGCAGCCCTGCTGCGCCAGCGGCTCACCCCCCGTCACGCACACATGATGCGTAGCAAATCCCCGCACCCGGTGTACGACCTGCTCCAGCGTCGCCCACTCGCCGCCATGAAACGCATAGGCCGTATCGCAATACTGACAGCGCAGCGGACAGCCGGTGAGGCGCACGAATACCGTCGGAATGCCGGCAGTGTCCGCCTCCCCCTGCAGTGAGCGGAAGATCTCGGTGAGCTTGAGGCGCTCCACGTCACTGGGCCGGCAACTGCAACAGCCTTGCTGCAGCGAGGTTCGCCGCATCGGATCCGGGGAAGCGCGTCGAGACCGACGCCAGTGTCGCGCGCGCCTGCGCGATGTGTTTCAACTCCGCCTGGGTATACCCCAGTTTCAACAGGGCATCGGGCGCCTTGCGGGAATCCGGCCAGCGATCGAGGACCGCCTGGAATGCCGCCGCCGCATTCTGGAAGTCGCGGGTCACATAGTAGGACTCACCCAGCCAGTATTGACCATTGTCAGCCAGCGAACTTTGCGGCCACATTTTCAGGAACTGTGAAAATGCGGTGATGGCATCGGCGTACTTGCCCGCCTTCAGCAGGTCGAAGGCCTGGTTGTATGCGCTCTGATCGGCGTCTGCCGCCGGACTCGTCGCCGGAGTACCCGCCGCCGGCGGGGCTGCAACCTGCGATGAAGCGAGCCGTTTTTCCAGGTCCGCGTACAGATCGCGCTGCTGTTTGCGCAACGTCTCGTTGGCGTTCTCCAGCACCTCGATCCGCCCCCGCAGGACGCTGATCTCGTTCTGCAGCTGATCCGCGCGCTGCGCCAGCGTCACCAGGCTCTGATTCTGGACCACCCGCTCTATTTTGCTCGTGCGCGAGTCCAGATCGCCGAGCTTGCCCTGCAGCACCGGATCCTCCTCCGGCGACGTCGCGCAGCCGACCAGCCATACCCCGCAGGCGACCGGCACCAGCCAGCGCGCGATCCGTAACGCATTGCCGCTCTCTTTGCCGCACATGGCGCCTCCCCGGTGGATCACTGGACGTAATTGATCACGACGCGACGATTCTTGCTCCAGGCGCTCTCGTCGTGGCCTTCGACGGCGGGACGCTCGGCACCGTAGCTGACCGTACTCAGCTGCGTTTCCGCGACTCCCTGCAACAGCATCGCGCGCCGGACCGCCTGCGCACGGCGCTCACCGAGGCCGATGTTGTATTCGCGCGAGCCACGCTCATCCGTGTTGCCTTCCAGCCGCACGTGCAGATTCGAATGTGCAACCAGGTAGTGTGCATGCGCGCTGATCAGCGCCGTACCTTCCGGATTGATATCGCTACTGTCGAAAGCGAAGTAAATCGTCCGTTGCGCCAGAATGCCTTCGGTTGGTCCTCCGATATCCTCGCCGCCGGCCGCATTGGCGCCGCCAGCGCCCACCGCGCCATTGGCACCGGCGCCATTCGCCTGGGCACCGGCCGCGGGCACCTGGCTCGAAGCGCTCGCACCAGTGTCCTTCGGGGGTTTGTGGGCGCAGGCCACGAGTGCCATCACGCTCGCCAGCAACATCACACTCAATATCTTTCGCATCGTGCTCTCCAACAGTTACCGCAATAAATTCAGTGCGCGAATGGCGCCCACACCGGCTCGCGCACGTCCGCCGAATCGGCGCGCAGGCGCTGCGAGGTCTGGCCATCGACGGACACCCGCTGCAGGATGCTGTGTCCGCCCTCAATGCCCGAAAATATGATCATCGCACCATTGGGCGCGAAACTGGGCGATGCATCCAGCCGGCCGTGCGACAGGATGCGCTCCGTCCCACTGGCCAGGTCCTGCACGGCAATACGGTAGTTCGCACCATCCTGCGTGACCATGGCCAGCTTGGTGCCGTCCGGCGAGACGCGCGGACGTGCGTTATAGGCACTCTCGAAGCTCACGCGCCGCGGTTTGGCCCCGGGCTCCAGGCCGATGCGATAGATCTGCGGTCCGCCCGAGCGGTCGGAGGTGAAGTACACCGACTGGCCATCGGCTGCATACACACCTTCGGTATCGATCGAAGGGCCCTCCGTGAGGCGGGTGAGCTGCTGCGTGCCGAGATCCAGAACGTATAGATTCGGCGTCCCCGCGCTGCCCCCCAGCGTCACGAGCAGCTTGTGGCCATCCGGAGACCAGGCGGGCGCGCCATTGATCCCGGCCCGGCCCGACACCAGCCGGCGCGTGCCGGTGCTGACCTGCTGCACATAGATCGAGGAGCGCTTGTTCTCGAAGGAGACATACGCAAGCCATTGGCCATCGGGGGACCAGGCCGGGGACATGATCGGCAGATGCGACTCCAGGATCACGCGCGCATTGGCGCCGTCCGCATCGGCCACGACCAGCTGGTAACGCTGCGCCGGCGGACTGCCTTCGACGGACACGTACGCGATGCGCGTTGCAAATGCACCGCGTATGCCGAGAATTTTCTCATAAATCACATCGCTGCAGCGATGCGCGGCGTCGCGCACCGCCGCCGCCGTCCCGGTAAACCGCGGGTTTGCCAACTGCTGCCCCGTCAGCGCATTCAACAGTTCAAAATCGACCGCGACCTGCCCGCCGCCCAGCGCAGTAACCCGGCCAACCACCACATAGTCATTGCCCGCGGCCTTCCACGTCGCCATTTGCACGTCCTGTGCGCGCGAGGGGGTCGAAGTCATTGCCGAACGCGCCATCGCCTTGAAGCGGCCGCTGCCTTCCAGGTCGCTTTGAATGACCTCGGCGACATCCACGCCGTTGTCGGCGCCGCCGGTACTCGCAAAGGGCACGATGGCAACGGGCACCGGGTCCGTGACCCCCGAGGTGATCTCGATTTTCAGCTGTGCACTGGCCAGCCCCGGCAGGACCGCAAAACACAGCAGCACTGCGTACCAACGGGCGCGTAATGGAAGTTCTTTAATCATGAGTTCGCATCAGTCAGTGGGTCGGAAGGTGACTTCAAGGTTGCGCTCGAACAGGGACGGATCAGACGGCGCCGGCAAGGGTGAGGCACGGTAAGCCGCATCCACGATGGACTGCTTGACGGCGTCATCGCCATTGCAGGAGCCCAGTTTCACGTTCACAACGTCGCCGCCCGGCACCTGGGTCACATCCAGCGTGCACTCCAGACCCGCGTGCGCCGAAGGTGGGCGGATCCAAGCGCGCTGGATACGCGCCTGGATCTGCGCAGCCCAGGTGGACATCGCGCCATTGGCGCGCGCCGCATCCAGCCGTTCCTCGGCATTGATACTGCGCTGCAGGTCAGCCTGGCTCGCAGCCGCCTGCGCCTTGGCAGCGGCGGCTGCCTTGGCCTGAACCTGCGCCAGTACCGCGGCTTTGCGCGCTGCCAGCTCCTGCGCGGCCTTTGCCTTGGCCTGCGCCGCCTTTTCCTGGGCCGCCTCGCGTGCGGCCTCATCGGCGGCACGCTGGCGCTCCGCAACGCGCTTCGCAGCCGCCTGTTCCTGCACCGCTTCGGCCTGTGCGGCGGCAGCCGCCTTCGCTGCTTTTTCCGCCTGCGCCGCCTCGGCCTGCGCGGCCGCCTGGTGTGTGGTCGGAACCGGTGGCGGTGGCTGCTCCACCGCCGGCGGCGCCACTGCCGGGGGTGCCGGCTGCGGCGGCGGCGGGTTCGTCGCCCGATGCGCCGCATCCAGCGCCGATTGCGACACCACCGTAGCGTCAATTGCCAGCGCATGCAGCGGCGGTGGCGGGCGGCGGAACTGGAAATACCCGTACACCAGCACGCCTACCAGGGCTCCGTGCAGCAGCACGGACAATCCAATCGGCGCCCAGCGCTCGCCCATCGGGTGTCCCGGGTTTGCGGCCGGCGCTGTCAGTTGCGAGCCCTCGTGTTGGTGGGCAGCGGATCGCTCACAAATCCGACCTTGCGTGCGCCGGCATGCTGCAATACGACCATGGCGGCCATGACCCTTCCATACTCAATACGGTAGTCAGCCTTCAACAGGACAGGCAGGTCAGCCTGTTTTTTCAACGCGGCCGCAGCGCGACTCTCAACCGCGGCTTCGTCGAGGGCCTCATGCGGATCGCCGCCCATGTTCAGGTAAAACCGTCCTTCCCGATCAATGGACAGCACCAGGGGATTGTTGTTCCGGAGCAGATCCGCCGTGAGGGGTTCGGAGTTGGCCTTGGGCAGATCG
This sequence comes from Steroidobacteraceae bacterium, assembly GCA_036267975.1. GTDB lineage: Bacteria > Pseudomonadota > Gammaproteobacteria > Steroidobacterales > Steroidobacteraceae > DAIDKA01. Next base: position 11,011 of record DATAVA010000057.1, read on the forward strand.
ACCTTCACGCCCTGCATCAGCAACGGCGCGGTCACCATGAAAATGATGAGCAGCACCAGCATCACATCGATGTACGGTACGACATTGATCTCACCCATGAGCCGCCGCCCACGGGACAACTGATGGGCCATACTTCAAGCCTCTCCTGCGTGCTTGCGGGCCGCATGGCGCTGCAGGATCGAAGAGAATTCCTCCGTGAACGCGGCATAGCGCACTTCCAGACGCCCGACCTGGTCGGCGAAGCGGTTGAACGCGATAACCGCCGGAATCGCGGCGAACAGACCGATGGCGGTCGTGATCAATGCTTCAGAAATACCGGGGGCGACCATGGCGAGAGTGGCCTGCTGAGCGTTTCCCAGCGAAGCGAACGCGCTCATGATGCCCCACACCGTGCCGAACAGGCCGACATAGGGACTGGTTGAGCCCACCGTCGCCAGCGTTGAAAGACTGTGTTCGAGCCGATCGATTTCCTTCAACTGCGCGACGCGCATGGAACGGCGGGCACCTTCGAGCAACTGGTCAACGGGTACCTGCCCCTGTTGGCGCAGCCGTGCGAACTCGCGGAACCCCAGTTCGAAAATGCTCGCCATGCCGGTGGTGCGGCCTTTCGACTCAACAGTGCGGTACAGCTGCGCCAGATCGCCGCCGGACCAGAAACTGGTCTCAAACTGATCTGCTTCGCGCCCCGCACGACTGATCACCGCGCGCTTGCTGAAGATGATGGCCCAGGACATCAATGAAGCGAACGCCAGCAATGCCAGCACCAGTTGCACCGGAATGCTCGCCTGGAGGACCAGGCGGATAATCGACAGATCAGCGGGCATTCTAAAGTTTCTCCTGCGCCGCGAAGGCGCTCAACAAGAATTCAGGCGTCCGCAGCGGCCGGAACGTGCGCGCATCCAGGCATGCGATGCGCACCTCGGCCTCCGTCAACACTCCGGGCGCCGGATCGAAGGCACCGGGAGCCTCGGCGTGATCGGTCCCGGTTCCCGCCGAGAGGCGCGTGATGTTCTGCGCAAATGATACAGACGCTGCACCGACCGTGCGGGGTTCACAAGTGACAGACAGTTCATCATCCAAGCGCGCTGGCCGGCGATAATCGATGCGCACCCGGGTGACCGCGAACAGCACGCCGTGATTGTTTGCCAGATCGCGCTGACAGTAGCCGAGGGTGCGCAGCCATTCCGTCCGGGCGCGTTCCATGAAGCGCAGGTAATTGGCGTAATAGACGACCCCGCCGGCATCGGTATCCTCCCAGTAAACCCGGGTGCGCCAGCAAAACGCCTTCACGGGCCTTCCTCAAAAATCGGCAGCGTGCCGCTCAGCTGCGCCGGCACGGTGAGCCCGAGGTGCAGGTAGGCAGCGCGCGTGGCCATGCGCCCGCGCGCGGTGCGCATCAGGAACCCTTGCTGGATGAGAAACGGTTCGATCACATCCTCCAGCGTGCCGCGCTCCTCGCCGATCGCAGCGGCGATGCTGTCGATGCCGACCGGTCCGCCGTCGAACTTTTCAACGATGGTCTGCAGCACCTTGCGGTCCAGAGGATCAAAGCCCTGATGGTCGATATCGAGCATGCCGAGGGCCGCGACCGCGATACTTTCATCAATACGGCCATCCGCGCGCACCTGTGCGAAATCACGCACCCGGCGCAGCAGCCTGTTGGCGATGCGCGGCGTGCCGCGCGCGCGCTGCGCAATGGCGGCCGCGCCGGCGGCAACGATGGGCACATTGAGAATTCCGGCCGAACGCGTGACGATGTGCTGCAGATCCGCGACGCTGTAGAATTCCAGGCGCTGCACGATGCCGAACCGGTCGCGCAAGGGCGAGGTCAGCAAACCGGCGCGCGTGGTGGCGCCCACCAGCGTGAACGGCGCCAGTTTCAATTTGATGGAACGGGCGGCGGGGCCCTCGCCAATCATGATGTCGAGCTGACAGTCCTCGAGCGCGGGATACAGCACTTCCTCCACCACGGGGCTCAGGCGATGAATCTCATCGATGAACAGCACATCGCGCGGCTGCAGGTTCGTCAGCTGCGCGGCCAGATCGGCCGGGCGCTCCAGGACCGGCCCCGAGGTCTGGCGCAGATTCACGCCCAGCTCGACCGCAATGATATTGGCCAGCGTGGTCTTGCCCAGACCGGGCGGCCCGAATATCAGCACATGATCCAGCGCCTCGGCGCGCTGACGGGCTGCGGTGATGAAGATTTCCATCTGCCGCTTCACATGCGCCTGTCCCACATAGTCGGACAGGCGCTGCGGACGAATGGCACGGTCCTGCTGTTCCTCGCCAGGCTGCGCCGTGGTACCGGTGATGCGCGATGGTTCCAATGCGGCTCCTTCAGTTACTCGCGGATCGCGCCCTGCAACGCGAGCCGGATGAGTTCTTCCGTGGAATGGCTCCCGGCGCCGATGCCTTTGAGCAGGCGCATCGCCTCGGCAGGTTTGTACTGCAGGGCCACCAGCGCGTCGAAGGCCTCGCCGTGCGGGTCGCTGCCTGCGACCTTGCCCGAGAAGCCCGGTACCGCAGGTTGGGAACTCACGCGGTCGCGCATTTCGATAATCAGCCGCTCGGCGGTCTTGCGACCCACTCCCGGAATACGCGTCAGCGTCGTCGCGTCCTCGCCGAGTACACAGCGCGCGAACCCATCAACGCTCATGCCCGACAGCACGCCGAGGGCGATCTTCGGCCCGACGCCGGACACCTTGAGCAAATTGCGGAACAGGCGCCGTTCAGCCTCGGTGGCGAAACCATAGAGGATGTGGGCATCCTCACGCACCACCAGGTGCGTGATCAGGTGCACCGTCTCGCCGATGGCCGGCAGATTCAGAAACGTCGACATGGGGGCTTCGAGTTCGTAGCCGATTCCGCCGACATCCACCGTCACCGCTGGCGCCGTCTTGGCCGCAATGCGTCCATGCAGGAAGCCGATCAAGCTGTCACCAGCAGCTGCAGTCGGCGCGAATTCGCATGACACAGAGCCACGGCCAGGGCATCACCCGCATCGGGCCCCGGCACCATCGCCAGCTGCAGCAGCACTTTCATCATATGCGCCACCTGCGCCTTCTCCGCGGCCCCGGATCCGACGACGGCGAGCTTGATGGCGCGCGGCGCGTACTCAAACACGGACGTGCCCGCGGGCACTGCGCACAGCGCCGCACCGCGCGCCTGCCCGAGCTTCATGGCGCTGTCTACGTTACGGTTGACGAATACCCGTTCGACCGCAATCTCATCGGGCCGGTAGGTCGCGATCAGCTGCTCGACGCCTTCAAAGATTTCCCGCAAGCGCGTGGCCAGCGCCTCGCCCTGGGCCGCGATGCAGCCGTGGGCAACATGCGTGTGCGCATTGCCGTCGCAGTCGACCACACCAAAACCGGTGCGCCGTGATCCCGGATCAAGTCCCAGGACGCGCACGCGGGCGGCGGTGGACAGCGGCGCCTGCAGCGGGGTGGCCCCCGGATCGAACTGACGCCAGGAACTCACGTCGGGAACCGCGCATTGGTGTAGATGCCCTGCACCGCATCCAGACTGTCCAGGCCCGCGATGAAAGTGCGCATGGCCTGCACATCCTCGCCGCGTAACTCGATGGTCATGGCGGGGCGTTGCGTGATCTGCGCCGTCAAGGCGACGAACCCGGCGGCCGACAATGCCGCTGCGACGTTCAGAAAATCGTCCGGATCGGTGAGAATCTCGATGCCTCCACTGCTGGCCTGCACATCTTCCGCGCCCGCCGCCAGCGCCAGATCCGCCAGTCCGGGTCCCACCGCGCAAGTGATGACCCCGGTTCTGGCGAACAGGTATGAAACCGAACCCTGGGCCCCCAGATGGCCCCCATGTGCGGCGAAAACCCGACGCAGGTGCGCGGCGAAATCGTGGCGCTCCGGCGCGGAGCACTCGATCAAAACGGCAGTGCCGCCCGGTCCATAGCCTTCGTATTGCACTGTGTTGAATGCTGCGGGCACCGCCCGCGACTGAGGCAGGTATGATAGCTGCATTCCGTGCGCAGCGACACGCCGCGCGCATCAGGCCTTTCTAGGAGAACCGGCTGTGGAAGCCGCCCAACTTTGTCCGCCGGAGCTGCGCAATGCCATTGCGGACATGCGCGCCGCGGTCACGCCGGCGAGCGATGCGCCCGAGGCAGCCATGGCCCTGGCAACCGAGGCCGCCGAGGTCATTGGCGCCCTGACCGGTGATGCGCAGCTCGCGGCGGCCGTCCTGGCGCAGCCGATGCTCGGCCGCGCGGGCGTAACGCCGGAGAGTCTCGAGCGCTTGCTGGGCCCCGGCGCCGCGCGTGTCGCCATCGATCTGCAACGACTGGGCGAAATCAGCCTGTCGCGCGACTGGGCGCCGGAGCGCGGGCTCGATGTCCAGCAGGCCGAGACGGTTCGCAAGATGCTGCTGGCCGTCGTCGGTGACCAGCGGCTGGTGCTGGCGCGCCTTGCCGAAGCCCTGGTGAGGCTGCGGCATGCCCGCGATCTGGAAGTGCCGGAACGCGAACGACTGGCGACCGAAGTGCGGGCGATCTTCGCGCCACTGGCGAACCGCCTCGGCATCTGGCAACTGAAGTGGGAGCTGGAGGACCTGGCATTCCGGCACCTTGAGCCGGAGGAATACAAGCACCTGGCGGCCGCCCTCAACGAGAAGCGCGCGGACCGGGAGCGGTATATCGAGGATTTCTGTGGCCGCGTGCGCGCCGGTCTGGGCGCGACGGGTGTCCGTGCCGAGGTGTATGGACGGCCCAAACACATTTTCAGCATCTACAAGAAGATGCTGCGCAAACATCTGCCGTTTGACCAGATCTTCGATGTCCGCGCGGTGCGCATCGTCGTGGACTCGGTCGCCGACTGCTATGCCGCGCTCGGCGTCGTGCACGGCGACTGGCAGTACATCCCGGCCGAATTCGACGATTACATCGCGACGCCGAAGGACAACCATTACCGGTCCATCCACACCGCCGTGGTGGGTCCCGAAGGGCGCAGCGTGGAGATCCAGATCCGCACCCGCGAAATGCACGACCATGCCGAACTGGGCATCGCGGCGCACTGGCAGTACAAGGAGGGCGGCGCGCACGACGCGGAGTATCAGCGCAAGATCGAGGCAGTGCGGCGCCTGCTGCATCCTGGCGAACAGCCCGAAGACGAGCCGGATGTGCTCGAGAGCCTGCGTGGCCAAATCTTCGCCGATCACATCTATGCACTGACGCCCAAGGGCGAGGTCGTCGAACTGCCGCGTGGTGGCACACCCCTGGACTTTGCCTATCAGGTGCACAGCAATCTTGGACATCGGTGTCGGGGTGCGAAGGTCAATGGCCGCATCGTGCCACTCACCTACCATCTGGGCAACGGCGAGGTCGTGGACATCATCGCCGGCAAGCACCCGGCCCCCAGCCGCGACTGGCTGGCACCCGAACTGGGCTACCTGGCCTCCTCACGCAGCCGCACCAAGGTGCGGGCCTGGTTCCGCCGCCAGGACGCGGGGGATAACCGCAGCGCTGGACGCTCCATCGCCGAGCGCGAGATGGCGCGCGCGGGGGCCGCTGAGAGCCTGTTGCCCGAACTCATCGCCCAGCTTCGCGGCCATGACGCGGATGAGTTTTATCAGTTGCTCGGCGAAGGCGAAATCACGGCCACGCAGCTGGCCCAGGCGCTGCTGCGGCTGGTGCGCCCCGCGCCGCCGGTGGCGCCCGTGCGCAAGGCACGCTCGAGCAGCTCCACTGCACGCCACCCGGTGGACATCGAGGGAGTCGGCGATCTGCCGATCACGCTGGCAAGCTGCTGCGCACCGCTGCGGCCCCAGCCCATAGTCGGCTACATCACCGTCGGGCGCGGCGTCACCATCCACCGCGCGGAATGCCGCAATTTCGCGCGTATGCGCGCCGAGAAGCCCGAGCGCATGCTGCAGGTCGAATGGTCCAGCGGGGAACACACCTTGATGGAAGTGGAACTGGTGGTGTTCGCCTATGACCGGCGCGGTCTGGTGCGCGATATTACGGATGTGGTCGCACAGGAGCACCTGAGCATCATGGGCATGAATACGCTCACCGACGAGGACCGCATCGCGCGGGTCGCGTTCCGCTTAGGGGTCGGCAACCTGGAACAGCTCGGGAAGCTCATCAAGCGCCTGCACGGCGTGCCCAATGTGTCCGAGGTTCGCCGCACCGCCTGATGCTGCACTGCGGTATCATCCCTTGGGTGAGGACGCTTTTGGCTGATTTCGACAGCGGCATGCTGCAGCACTGCGTGGCGCGCATTGGCGGCCGCCAGCAGCTCAGCGTGGCGACCAGCAAGGCACAGGCCATGGACCTGATGCGGCACGGACCGCGCTTTGAGGTGGTCGTGGCCTGCGACCGTCTTGCGGACGGCTCCGGACTGGCACTGCTGGATGAGGTTCAGGCCCGCTGGCCGCATCTGGTGCGGGTGTTCTGCATCGATCGGCACCGCCGCGCGCTGGTACGCAAGCGCCTGCATGCCTTGCGGCTGCACCATACGCTCAGCTACCCGCTGGTACCCGCCAAGCTCGAACTGCTGCTGCTGCACCTGCGGCGCGTCAGAATCGCCTAGTGCCGGCAGCGCGCAGCGTCAATCCTGTTTCCAGGGCAACCGCTGCAGATCGACATTGCCGCCAGTGAGAATGATGCCGACGCGTTGCCCGTCAGCCGACAGCGACCCATTCAGCAGCGCTGCGAGGGGTACGGCAGAGGATGCTTCAATGACAATCTTCAGCTCGTCCCACACCAGGCGCATGGCCGCGACGATCTGCGCCTCGCTCGCACTGCCAACGGCCTGAACCTGGGTGCGAATGACCTCGAAGGTGCTCGGTGCGATGGTGGCAAGCAGGCCATCCGCCAGTGAACTCGGCTGCGCCACCGGCGTGATCCGCCCCGCCTCCCAGGAACGCCTGGCATCATCCGCACCAGCCGGCTCGGCACCGAGAACACGGATCTGCGCATTCACTGCGTGGGCGGCGACGGCAACCCCGCTGATCAGCCCGCCGCCACCGATCGGACACACGATGGCGGCGAGCTCGGGCACCTGCTCCAGCAGTTCCAGTGCCACCGTACCCTGCCCGGCCATGACATCGGCGTTATCGAAGGGATGGATCATTGTGGCACCGGTGGCCGCGGCGACCTGCTGCGCCGCCGCCTCGCGCGCCGCCAGGGTGGGTTCACACAGCTGCAGGGTCGCGCCGTAGCGGCGCATGTTGTCTTGCTTGGTCGCCGGTGTCGTGCGCGGCGCGACCACGTACGCGGGGATGCCGCGGGTGCGGGCCGCCAGCGCCAGGGCGGCGCCATGATTACCCGATGAATGCGTGACGACGCCGCGGGCCGCCTGCGCGGCGGTCAGGTTCAGCACCGCATTGAACGCCCCGCGAGCTTTGAACGCTCCGGTGAGCTGCAAGTTCTCGCATTTGAAGTACAACCGTGCGCCCAGCGCTTCATCAAGGGAGTCACTGCGCAGGACCGGGGTACGCCGCACGCTGGCGGCGATGCGCGTCCGGGCCGCTTGGATGGCTTCGAACCCGGGCGCCTCGACCATCGTCGACCTGCCCCTAGCGGTTGAGGTTGTCGATCGCGCGCTTGTCGGCGGCCAAAGCGGCCTCGTGCAGTGCCTCCGACAGGGTCGGATGGGCATGGATCGTGCGTTGCAGATCCTCGGCGCTGGCCGAGTACTCCATTGCCAGCACCGCTTCGGCGATCAGTTCGCCCGCCATCGGTCCGATGATGTGCACGCCCAGGATCTCATCGCTGGCCGTGTCGGCGATGAGCTTGGCAAATCCCTGTGTGCCTTCCATGGCGCGCGCGCGGCCACTCGCCATGAAGGGGAATACACCGATCTTGTAGGGGCGGCCGCTTGCCTTGACCTGTTCCTCGGTCTCACCGACCCAGGCAATTTCCGGCGCGGTGTAAATCACCGATGGCACGACCCGATAGTTGACCTCGCCATAGCGACCGGCAATAAGGTCCGCGACCATCACGCCCTCTTCCTTGCCCTTATGGGCCAGCATCGGCCCGCGCACGCAGTCGCCGATGGCCCACACACCCTCGACGCCGGTTCGACAATGGTCATCGACGGTGATGAAGCCGCGGGCATCCAGCTGCACTCCGGTGCCCTGCGCCAGCAGGCCGGTCGTGAACGGCCGGCGCCCGACTGCGACCACCAGCGTATCGACTTCCGCGGACTGCTCGCCCTTGGCATCGGTATAACTGACCTTGACCGCATCGCCCTGTACCACCGCGCCGGTGACCTTCGCGCCGGTGCGGATATCCATCCCCAGACGCTTGAAGTGTTTGGCGGCCTCCCTGGCAAGCTGCTGATCGGCGATCGCCAGGAAGCTGTCCAGGGCTTCGAGCACCACCACTTCGCTGCCGAGTCGGCGCCATACGCTGCCCAGTTCCAGGCCGATCACACCCGCCCCGATGACGCCGAGGCGCTTGGGCACCTGCGCCAGTTCGAGCGCACCCCAGGAATCAATAATGCGTTGGCCGTCGAACGGGGCGGACTTCAGTTCGATCGGCGCCGAGCCCGACGCCAGCACCACCTGCTTGGCGCTGAGCGTCCGTACCTCGCCTGCGTGCGACTTGAACTCGACCTGCCTGCCCGGCAGGAGACGACCATGACCCTGCAGCGCAGTGACGCCCGCGCCCTTGAGCAGAGCCACGATGCCGTCCGTCATTTTCTTCACGATGCCGGACTTGCGCTTCTGCATGGTCGCGACATCCATGCTCACGTTCGGTACCTGAATGCCGTGCACCGCGAATTCCTCGCGCGCGCGGTGATACAGCTCGGTGGATTCGAGCAGCGCCTTGGAGGGAATGCAGCCGGCATTCAAACAGGTGCCGCCAAAGGCCGCGCTGCCATCATGATTCTTCCACTCATCGATACAGGCAACGGACAGCCCGTTCTGGCCGGCACGGATGGCCGCCGGATAGCCAGCCGGGCCCCCACCGATCACGATGACGTCAAACGCATCAGCCATGAAATCTCCTGCCTTACAGACCGAGCAGCATGCGGCCCGGATCCTCAAGGCCGTCCTTGATGGCTACCAGGAACTGCACGGCATCCCGACCATCGATGATGCGGTGATCATAGGTCACGGCCAGATACATCATCGGGCGGATCTCGATCTTGCCGTTCACCACCATCGGACGATCCTGGATCTTGTGCATACCCAGAATGGCGCTTTGCGGCGCATTTACAATAGGGGTCGACAGCAATGAGCCGAACACGCCGCCGTTGGTAATGGTGAAGGTACCGCCGGTGATGTCTTCAATGGCAATCTGTCCGGCCCGTGCCCGGGTCGCATACGCCGTGATCTCTTTCTCGATGTCGGCGAAGCTCTTCAGGTCCGCATCGCGCACGATCGGCACCATCAGGCCACGGTCGGTCGATACGGCAACGCCGATGTCGTAGAACTCGTGATAGATGATATCGCTGCCGTCCACCGCGGCATTGAGCACCGGGAATTTCTTCAGCGCCTCGATGGTCGCTTTCACGAAGAAGGACATGAAGCCGAGCTTCACACCCTGGGCTTTCTCGAACTTGTCCTTGTAGCGCGTACGCAGGTCCTGCACGGCGCCCAGATCGACCTCGTTGAAGGAGGTCAGCAGCGCCTGGGTGGACTGCGCTTCGACCAGGCGCTGCGCGACGCGTTGCCGCAGCCGGCTCATGGCCACGCGCTGCTCGGTGCGGCCGACGCGGGGAGCGGCCGGAACCGGCGCGGGCTTGGCGGCAGGCGGTGGCGGCGCTGCCGCTGCAGCCGGGCCGGGCTTCTTATCGAGGAAGCCTGCGACATCGGCTTTCTTCAGCCGACCGTCACGGCCCGTGCCTGAAACCTGCGCCGGATCGATCTGGTTCTCCTCCACCAGGCGTCGCACGCTGGGGCTGAGCTTCGCGGCATCGGCGGGAGCGGCGGTCTTTGCGGCGGCCTTTGCGGGGGCCTTTGCGGGCGCAGCGGCAGGCGCGGCGCCGGGGGTGATCTGCGCCAGCACCTGGCCTTCGGTGACCGTGGCACCGACCTCGAACTGATGCGCTCCCATCACGCCATCGGCCGGCGCGGGGACTTCCAGTACGACCTTGTCGGTCTCCAGGTCCGCGAGATTCTCATCGCGCTTGAACGCTTCGCCGGGCTGCTTGTGCCACGCCACCAGGGTCGCATCGGCGATGGACTCCGGCAGGGCCGGGACACGGATCTCAATGCTCATCAATTCCTCACTTGCGGTCGTTGGAACTCTTGCGGGTGCTGCTCAGGGTCGCGACCGGTGCCGCGTGCAATGCGGCCTCGATCAGCCGCTTCTGTTCGGTCTCGTGGATCTTCGCCAGGCCCGTCGCGGGTGCCGATGCCGGGGCACGACCCGCATACAGAACCTCCTTGTAGCTCAGCGCATCGAGGCGATGGCGGATCTGGTACCAGGCGCCCTGGTTCTGGGGCTCCTCCTGGCACCACACCACGTCGCGCGCATTCGGATAGCGTTTCACCGCCGCCTCGTAGCCCTCGTTCGGGAAGGGATACAGCTGCTCGATGCGCAACAAGGCTACATCGCGGATCTCCTCCTTGCGGCGCGCCTTCAACAGATCCCAATAGACCTTGCCACTGCAGAAAACCAGGCGCCGCACCTGCGCCGCGGGCAGGTCATCCATCTCATCGATGACGGTCGCGAATGAACCCTTGGTCAGATCGGCCAGTGACGACACCGACAGCTCATTGCGCAGCATGCTCTTTGGGGTCATGACGATCAGTGGCTTGCGGAACGCGCGCAGCATCTGCCGGCGCAGCATGTGAAACATCTGGGCGGGCGTCGAGGGCACGCACACCTGCATGTTGTTCTCTGCGCACAGCTGCAGGAAGCGCTCGAGGCGTGCCGAGGAATGTTCGGGTCCGGCGCCCTCATACCCATGCGGCAGGAACAGCACCAGTCCGCACAGGCGCCCCCACTTGGACTCACCGGAACTGATGAACTGGTCGATGATGATCTGCGCGCCATTGCAGAAGTCACCGTACTGGGCTTCCCAAATATCGAGTGCATTCGGCTCGGTGGTCGAGTAGCCGTACTCGAACCCCAGCACCGCCTCTTCGGACAGCACCGAGTCGTAGACATCGAAGCGCGGCTGATGCGGCTGCACGTGCTGCAGCGGGACATAGCAAGCGTCCGTGTTCTGGTCATGCAGTACGGCGTGCCGGTGAAAGAAGGTACCGCGGCCGACATCCTGGCCGACCAGGCGCACGCTGAAGCCGTCTTCGAGCAATGCGGCATAGGCGAGATTCTCGGCGCAGCCCCAGTCCATGGGTGACTCGCCGGCGATCATCTTCTGCCGGTTGGCTATTACCTGGGCGACGCGCGGATGCAGCACGAAGCCTTCCGGCCGCTCGACCAGGCGCGCACCCAAAGTGGCGAGCCGCTCCGGGGACACATTGGTCTGCACGCGCTCTTGCATGTCCACGTGCGCGTACTTGGTCCAGTCCACCGTGTACTTGTTGCCGATGAGGCCGAGCGAGGCGCGGGCCTGTGGGCGCCCCTCATCCAGGCCGTTGCGGTACTGATCCACCATCTGCGTCGCGTCCGCAGCCGGCACGGTGCCGGCGCTGGCGAGCCGTTCTGCGTAAATCTGCCGCGTGGTCGGATGCTGGCGTATCACCTTGTACATGCCCGGCTGCGTCGCGGCCGGTTCGTCGGCCTCGTTGTGGCCCAGACGGCGATAGCACACCAGGTCGATGACCACGTCCTTCTTGAACTTCGCGCGATACTGCAGCGCCAGGCGACCGACGAACACCACGGCCTCCGGGTCGTCCCCGTTGACGTGAAAGATCGGGGCCTCGAGCATTTTCGCCACATCCGAGCAGTACATCGTCGAGCGCGCATCGCGCGGATCCGAGATCGTGAAGCCGACCTGGTTGTTGATGATGATGTGCAGCGTGCCGCCGGTATAGAAGGCCCGGGTCTGCGACAGCTGCAGCGTCTCGGTGACCACTCCCTGGCCGGCGAATGCGGCATCGCCATGAATCTGGATGGGCAGAACCTTCGCCCCGACCGTGTCGCCGCGGCGTTCCTGACGCGCCCGCACCGAACCCTCGACCACCGGGTTGACGACTTCCAGGTGCGAGGGATTGAAGGCCAGGGCCACATGGATGTTGCCGGCCGGAGTCTTCAGGTCCGAGGAGAAGCCCTTGTGGTACTTGACGTCACCGGACCCCTGCAGGTGGGCGACGTCGTACTTGCCCTCGAACTCCGAGAAGATGTCCGCTGGCGCCTTGCCGAGCAGGTTCACCAGCACGTTGAGCCGGCCGCGATGGGCCATGCCGATGACCATCTCCTCCACGCCGCCCACGCCGGATTGCTGGATGACATCATCCAGCAGCGGGATCAGCGCCTCGCCCCCTTCGAGCGAGAAGCGACGCTGGCCCACGTACTTGGTGTGCAGATAGCGCTCGAGCCCCTCGGCACAGGTGAGCTGCCACAGGATATTGCGCCGCTCCTCCACGCTGTAGTCACGAACGATCTGTCCGGCCTGGAACTGATCCTGCAGCCACAGCCGTTCATTGGAGTCCGAGACGTGGGCGAATTCGGCGCCGATGGTGCCGCCGTAGATTGCCTCCAGCGATGCGAGCAGCGCGCGCAGCTTCATGCGCTTCGGGATCGCGCCATTGCGCGTCGCGGTGAAGAACTCGGTATCCAGATCGGCCTCGCTGAGGCCGAAGTAGGACAGTTCCAGCACGCTCGGCCGTTCACGCCTCATCAGGCCCAGCGGGTCGAGCTTCGCGATCAGGTGACCGCGGTTCGACCAGATCTGGATCAGACGCGAGACGGCGGCCTGCTTCGCGCCGTTCGAGCCGTCATCAGCGGCTGCGGCGGCCTGCGCCGGCGGCTGAGTGGCGCGCGCGGCAATGCCGGCGATGACCGGGCCGTGCGCGCGCTCCGCGGCCGGGCGTGGGCCCAAGTCGTCAAAATAGGTGCGCCATTGCGCCGGCACTGAGACCGGATCGCTCAGATATTGCTCGTAAAGTCCTTCGAGATAATCGGCGTTGCCGCCGTACAGAGGTGTGGATTCAAGCATTCGCGGGTGCTCAGTTAGGTCTGGCGCAGGGGGCACGCACCCGGCTGGCAGGCAGGCTGTTTCACTCCAGACCCTGGTTGGAAGGCAAGCGGCAAAGGATAAGTTTAACGTAACCCGGCGTGCTATGAAACGCGTCACACGGGCTGGGCCAAGCTTGCGCTAGAAGAATTCGGGTACGAAATGCCGCAACAGGGTGAACTCATAGACCACCAGGCACAGGTATCCCAGCAGCACGGCGTACACGATCGTGCCCACCGGCAGCCGCCCGAAGGCACGCACCCGGGCCAGCATGATCAGCACCACCACACCGACTGCGGTCAGGCCGAATTTGAAGCCCGCAAACCGGCGTCCGTCGCCATGGATGATGGTGTCCATGAAGGGATTGGCTTCGTGCGCACCATGTCCGAGCAGCGCGAGCGTGATTAGCGCGTCGGCGACGCACAGGATCAGGATCAGCACCGCCGCCGCGAGCCATTGCGGCGCGTACCAATCGGTCACGGCGATGCTGGCGTCGCGGACCCGCCGCGGGCCGTGCCGGCGGCGCTTGAAATTGCCAGTGACGAGGGATAGGAGGGTCCGGGAGCGACGCTCCGGTCGGCTGCGACGTTCAGAGGGTTGGATTTGCACCCGGCGATTGTAGCGATTGGCCGGGGTGACGGGGCCTTAAGTGCTTTGGTGGCCAGTAGATGGCCGCACGTTTCCAGATTATGTCGACTGGATAAGCTACGCTGCGGCCGTGGCCGCCTCTTCGGGCGCGGGGCTCGTCGGGTCGTCCAGGGCCGCATCCCCCGTCGCCACAATCGGCTCGGCTCCGGCCGGCGCGGCGCCGACCTGCACCTGCGAAACCTCCGGCACATCGCCGTGCAGGCGCAGGACTTCAGTGATGGTGCTGATGGTCAGCTGGAAGCCGTCAGGGACGACCTCAATGCTCTTGGTCCCCTGCCGCGGCAGCGGAATGCGAACCCGGAAGCAGTAGTGAATGGCGGCGGCGGCGACCGCCGGCAGGGTGTAATGCTTCTGGATGGCCGCGGCGGAGCCGCCCGAACCTTGCATCACCACCAGCGTCAGACCCGGCGCGCTACCGGTCTCCACGCGCACTTCCACCAGTTTGCCGATGGCCAGCGTGCCGCCATGGGAGCGATCCAGTTCCAAGACGGCATCGACCACTGTTTCCGTGGAAAACAGCAGTTTGCGAACTTCCTGAATGCGCAGCTTGGCCATGGCTCCGCCGAGCATGCCTCCTGCCAAGCCCACGGACCGCGAACCACGGCGCATTTATGGCAATTCGCGCTCTTTCCAGTTATGTCGTACCCGCACCTGCAGTTCCATGCGCTGATAATCGATGATCAGATTGTCCAGCAAACCCAGAGTATCGATACCGAGCAACATCGCGGGCGCGTCGGTCATGTGCCAGCGTTGAAAAATACGCAGATCACTGACCGTAATGAGTGGCTCCTGGATCACGATCGGCCCCAGCGTCAGGGGTGGCGCGAACGTATCCTGGCCCGGCTGCACATCGTCGGTTGCACCCATGACCGAGCTTCTGATCATTTTGCGGGTCCGATGTCGGGGGTTCAGAGCCGCCAGCAGCGCGGGATTGGCGACCGTGGCCTGCCCACCTGTATCGATGACGACATTGACCCGGATGGCACCCATGTAAGCCGTGGCCATCAACAGGCCATTCGCCGAACGCACCAGCGGAATCGTCACAAAGCCGAAAGGGGCACGCGTCCCATGCGAGTGCGTAATCGAGATCTTGTTGTTCATGAAGTCGATGGCAATGCGCTTGCCTTCCAGACTTTCCATGCCCAGGACACCATCAGCGCCCCCCAGCGCGTCCGGCACGATTGGCAGCACTTTCGACTGCTCCTCCATATCACCGACCAGAAAAGTCTTGACGGTCATGAAGGGGACCGTGGCCGAACCGGTCACGCCATACAGCGTCATGGCACCGCTCGCCGATAGGCCCAAATCGGTGGCGACCTCGGCGATGACGGCGGAATGGCTGGCGCCGGTGTCCAGCACCAACCGGAATGGTCCCTTGCCATTCAGGTAGACCGGTGCCCAGATGCGGCCCAGTCGATCGCGCAGCGTGGGAGCAACGTAGCGCGCCTCGCGCGCGATCACCTTCACCTCCTCGATCTGCTCGTCGTCCGGCGCGGAAGATGTGGGGGCGGAACTCATCAGGGGCACCGCCGGCACGTTCGCCGACAACGGCTCTGCCGCGGTCGGGTCACGCAGTGCAAAGAGCGCACTTACCAGCACGACCAACGCCACGGCCCCCGTTCGCCCGCCCGGCATGACTCGCTCCTTCAGCTGCAAGGTTCGCGCACTATTTCCCCTTTGTGACCCGGATGTCCACCGATTCCGTCGCCGGATCGAATACGATCCGCGCCTCGCCGCGCTGCAACTGTCCTACGACCTGCCCGACCTTCGTCGCCAGTGGCACCTCCTGCACACCATAGTCAGTGCCCTCGCGCAGCACGAAGGATTCCACCAGTGCGCGCAACGTGTCGGGTGCCAACTCGTTCAGCGGGATGTCCACCAGTTCCGGCGGATCATCATCCGCGACCCCATTCACGGCCGCGCGACCCGCACCGGAACCACCGCCGCATTGCTGGCCCAGCCGGTGTGACCATCGGCGGTGCGCACGAAATTGAAGCCGGCGTACTGCTCCTGCAGCCACACGACTTCGCCCTCCCGCAAGGATCCGTTGGTGGCCGCGGATTGCGCCGGCGCCAGGTGCATTGCGGCCGCCGTCACCACCACCGCGCGCTGCAGATCCGGCCACTCCAGTACGGCCGCATCCGCGCTCACGCACAGCGTCACGACCGCCAGCAGGATCAGTGGCCGACCGACCCGGCGCGCCGCGCCGGCCCGGCAGACGAGCACCAGGGCAATACACAGCAACCATAGGGCGACCAGGCCTGTTTCCGCGTAGGTGTCAATGCTGAAGTAGCGCGCCAGCGCCAACCACGGCCCAACGCTTTGCGGCGCAAGCCCGGCGCGCTGCTGCGCCGCGGCCAGATTGGCTTCGATCGCCGCACTGTGTGGCGACAGCACCAGTGCCCGTTCGTATTGCAGTATGGCGCGCGCCGGATTGCCAAGACGCAGCCACGCGTTGCCGAGATTGAACAGCACCGGCGCCGAGAACCCCTCGTTCTCCAGAATCTGCTCATAACCGCGTACCGCCGCACGATAGTCACCGCCCGCCGCCGCATGCGTGGCCGCGGTGGCCGCCGGCTGATCGGCACAGGTAGCCGATGCAACGACCAGGAGCAGCACCAGCAGGCCTGCAACCTTCATCGCGCCGTCTCCAGACGATCCATCTGCTCAAGTATCCGTCGTTGCCACTCCTGCAAGGCTTGCGCACCCGGACTCTCACCGGCATAGCTGGCCTTCTCAGCAATCGCAAAGATGGCGCGCAACTGCGCGCCTTCCTGTTGCGGCAGTCGTTCGGCCACCATTCGCTGGTCAACCGACTCTGCCGGCACCTGCCACAGATCTGCGAGCTTTTCCTGCAGCGCATGCCGGGCCGCAGTGAAAAATGCAGCCGAGTCGCCTCGGTGCAGGGCGGCCGCCATGGTTTCCAGATTGATCCTTACGGCAGCCAGGCGCGCAGCGTGCAGAGCCAGACTCGGATCGCCGGCCCGCCGCTGCTGAAGTCTGATCAACGTGACGGCGGCCAGCATCATCAGCAGCGGTGCCAGGGTCACGCCGATGAACCAGTTGCGCCACATCAACGGGACCAGCGACGCGCCAGAGTGCCCGGTCACGACAACGTCCGGCGCCAGCGAATCGCCCGCCATGTTTTCAGTACCGCCGGGCGCCGCGTTTGCTGCCTGCAGTGTCGCCGGGGCTGCACCAGCGGCCGCGCTCGGCGTGACGGTCACGCTGATGGGCTGGGTCGCGCGCGTTGCGTAGCGTCCGGCCTCAGGATCGAAATAGCTGAAGGCCAGACTTGGCACGGTGAGCTGCCCCGCCTGCCGCGGCACGATGGGCTGCGTAAATGTCTTGAAGCCTTGCCGTCCGGTGTCATCGTCCGCGGTGACTTTTGACTCAGTATGGTAAGCACGCCATTGAGGTGAGTCGTGCAATCCATCCGAATTGACGCGTGACAGGTTGCCTTTACCCGTCACCGTCAGCTTGAAGGTCAGGGGATCGCCGACCGGACCCGCGGCGGGTGTGAGCTCGCTTGACACCTCGAACTGGCCGACGGCGCCCGAAAAATCCGCGGGTCGGCCCGCCGCCGGCAGCGGCAGCACCGTCACCGCGAGCGGGTCGGACTTCGCCGTGACCTGTTTCTCGATGACCTGTCCGAAAAGACTCGCAAACGCCGAGTCATCCATGAACGCGCCGGCGGAGCTCGTGCCAAACAAGGATTGCAGGCGCGCCGCCATGTCCGAGTCCGGTCCCCGCAGTCGCACACTGAGCGTAGCCGGCAATTCGAATGACAGCGGATAGCTTCCGCTCTTGAGCGCGCCGAGCACTGCGCTCCAGGTCCACACCAGGTAACGCATGCCGCCGAGCGTTTCTTCGCTGCGCACCGGCAACTTGTCCAGTCCGTTCACCGTGAAGGCATCGCCGACCATGCTCAGCGGTCCCGCGTTGCGCGCGCCAACACCTTCATGCAGGTACGCCTTGACCTGGATGGGTACGACCTCGCCCGCGTACAGTTGGGATTTCGGCAGCACCACCTTGATCATCGGCATCGCCGCCTGCAACGCCGCGGCCGCGTTGGGCGGCGGCGAAGTGTCGTCATCCGAATCAGCACCACTCGGATTTGTGCGTCGTCCCGTGCCCGCAGCCCCTACATGGACCGTCACCAGTCTTGAGCGGAAATTTCCGATCTGGATCGACGGAATGGTATAGGTGCCCTGCTGGTCGGCCGTCACCCGATAGGTGCGCGAGAAAATCGCCGTCACCGCGCCGTTGACCTGCTGGATTGAACTCGACTGCCCATCCGGGTTGATGATCAGTCCCGGCACATGCGGAATGAGCGGCGCGGCATCCTCGTCCCCTTTGATGGTAATGGTCAGCTCCGCTGCCTCATCGACTCCAAAATTCGGTGGATCCAGGGTTACCGAATACTGCGACGCCGCCACCGCCTGACCTGCGATCAACGCCAAGACCGCGAAGACCATCGCCAGTTGCGCCATCCGCCACTGTCGCATCGCCGCGCTCATCTACCAGTCCCGCAACGGCGCAGCGGGGTTATCCGGCTTGCCGTTGCGCGCTGCCGCTGCCAGGCGCCCCTCTTCGCCCTTGACTGAATCCAGCAATTGTTCCGCCTCCTGGCGCGACAACTGCCCCGGTTTACCGATATCCTGCGCAGCCGCAGCGCGCTGCGAAGCCGCATCGGGACCCTGACCTGGTTGCGGATTGGTCGGTCCCGCGGGCTTCTGCCCTTGCTGGTTTTGTGTGCTTTGCTGGGTTGGCTGACCCTGCTGATTCTGCTGGCCCTGCTGACCTTGCTGATTCTGCTGGCCTTGCTGACCTTGCCGGTTCTGCTGGCCTTGCTGGCCCTGCTGATTCTTCTGGTCCTGCTGTTTGTTCTTATCGTCCTTATCCTGCTGATTCTGTTTCTGCTGTTGCTGCTGCTTGCGCAACTGGTCCAGTCGCGTTTTCACCACGTTACGGTTGAATTTCGCATCAGCGTCGGAGGGCTTCAGCTGCAACGCCGTATCGAACGCTCCAAGAGATTGCTGCCAGGACCCGATCGTGGACTGCGGATCGGTCTTGACCACCTTCTCCCCCTGCCGGAACAATGCATTGCCGAGGTTGTAATAGGCGCTTTGCTGCAGCGGAATCTCCCGGGTCTTCAGTGCGCTATCGAACGCCGTGGCGGCGGTGGCGAAGTCACCGGCCTTATAGGCAGCGGCACCGAGATTGAACTGCAGGTGCGACTGCTTCGGGTCACTCTTCAGACTCTGCGCGTACTCACGCTGGGCCTGGGCATACTGCCCCTTCTGATACTCACTCTGGGCAGTGAGCGGTGAGGCCCAGGCGCGCGGCGCAACGGTCACCACCATACATGCGAAAAGTGCGCCAAACAGCGTGGCCGTCGCGGGGGCGGCAACCGCCACGCGCCGGCGGACACTGGTGCCAAGCAGCCACGCCAGACTCAGCAGCGCGATGGCCGCACCCAGGGGCCACTGGAACAGCTGCGCATACACCGCGATCTGACGATCGGCATGCTGACGCTGCGCAAGACCCTTCAGGCGGTCCTGGTACAACCTCACGATCCCCTGGCCTTGAGGGCCCAGCGGGGTATACACCCCGCCCGTCGCCGCAGCGATTTGCTGCAGCATGTCCGAGTCCAGGCGCGACCTGACGAATTTGCCATCGCGATCCTTCACGAATTCGGTGCCCCCGGAGGCGTCCGGTACCGGAATCAGCTCGCCCGCAGCGGTACCGACTCCGACCGTAAAGATGACCAGCCCTTTCTTCGCCGCGGCCTGGGCCGCGAGCAATGCGTCGCCCGCCAGATCCTCCCCGTCCGTGATCAGCACCATCACCTTCTGGGTGTCCCCGCGCAGCGCCAGCGTCGAAACGCTCAAGCGGATAGCGGCCGCGATATCGGTGCCGCCCAGCGCAATGGTGTGCGTGTCCAACGCATCGAGAGACTCCTTGAAGGCATCATAATCAGTGGTCACCGGTGCCTGCAGAAACGCCTCGCCCGCAAATGCCACCAGTCCCACGGCGTCGCCATTCAGCTGATCCAGCAGATCCTCAACCGCCAGTCGCGCCCGCGTCAGGCGATCCGGCTTCACATCCGGCGTCAACATCGATCTTGAAGTATCGATTGCAAACAGGATATCCAGCCCGCGCCGTTCACTCTCCTCCATTCGCATCGCGCCTTGCGGCCGCGCCAGGGCCGCACAGGCCGCAAGGACGGCCATGCACAGCAGCACGCGCTGGGTCCACAGTAGCGGCCGCGATACGCCGAAGTGCGCCGCGTCGGTGTCGCGCGCCAGGGAAAATGCTGCGACGCGCCGGCGCTGCAGCTGATCGAAGCGCCAGTACAGCAGCAGCAGCACTGGCACCGCCGCGACACCGACCCCGATCCACAGGGGTTGCGCAAAGTGACTGACGATGTTCATGCTGGTATCCGCCTGCGCAGCGCGAACTGCGACAGCAGGCTCAATCCCAGCACCACCAGCGCCGCCAGCGCCGGCCAGTCGAACAGCTCTCGCCAGCGCTCGTAGCTGTGCACGGTAAAAGCCGTCTTCTCCAGCTTGTCGATCTCCGCATAGATGCGGTTCAGTGAATCCGTATCCGTCGCCCGATAAAACCGGGCATTGGTCGCCGCCGAAATCCGGCCCAACGTCGCTTCATCGACATCCACCTTCTCCATGACGATGCGACGGCGGCCGAATGCATCCGTCACCGGAAAGGGCGCCTCGCCCCGCACACCGATTCCGATGGTGTAAACCTTTATGCCCAGGGCCTTGGCGGCCTCGGCGGCCGTGATCGGTGTGATCTGACCTGCATTGTTCTGGCCATCGGTCATCAGGATCACGATCTTCGACTTCGCGTTCTGGTGGCGCAGCCGATTCAGGCCCGACGCGAGCGCGGAGCCAATGGCCGTGCCGTCCTCGATATCACCGATGGTCACGCGCTCGAGGTTGTCGAGCAGCCAGGCGTGATCCAGGGTCACCGGACTGATCAGGTAAGGCCGGCCGGCGAAAATCGTCAGTCCGATGCGATCGTTGGGGCGAGCGAGAATGAACTTGCGCACCACGGACTTCACGACATCGAGGCGACTCGCCGGCAGATTGTCGAGCTTGAAGTCCAGTGACTGCATTGATCCGGATACGTCCAGGAGCAGCATGATGTCCACGCCGCTTGCGTGTACGGTCGCGTTGCTTTCGCCTTCCTGTGGTCGGGCGATGGCGACGATCAACAGTGCCAGCCCCAGCAGCGGCAATCCGCCAAGAATCGAGCCCACCCGACTGCGCGTGCGTCGCGCCACATCACGCACCAGCACCAGGCTCGGGTACTCGATGGCTGGAACCGGGCCGCGACGGCCGCGCCACAGCAGCAGCAGCGGCAGCATGGCGAGCAGCCACAACAGCTCAGGATTGGCGAATCGGTACATTGACAGCTTCAGTGACCACCACATTCGGAGCCGGAATCGGGACACCGGTGGACTCCACAAAGTGTCGCGCGCTGGCCAGCAGGCCCCGCATTTCTTCACCGCTCAAGGACCAGCGCGCGAACTTGGCGAGGTCGCAGAACTTGAGGAATTCACTCAGGGATTGCTCATGCGCCTGCAACGCCGATCCGACTTGCGTCAGTAAGTCCCGCAGGAACTCCGAGGTCGTGCGCTGGGTCGCGTGCACATCGAAGCGCTCCTCGACATAGCCGCGCACGATGTCCGATACCGCCGCCGAAAAGGCGCGCGCGTCACCACTGTCCATGAGCGGCCTGGCGGCATCAAGCTTCAGCAGCGTCCGTTGCACCAGCGTCAGCTGCGGGCGCCGTGCCCTGAACCAGCGCCATCCGAACCATGCCAGCAGCAGCGCGAGCACCACGGCCGTGCCGATCAGTACCGATACCCGCCAGTCCTGCGGTATCTGGAACGGCGGATGGATATCATGGATGTCGGGTGCGGCAGAGTTCACGAGCGGCGCGCCTCCCGCCTGCGGAAGAAATTGACCAGCGAACCCAAGTACGGCTGGTCCGTCGTGAGCATCAAACTGTCGATGGCCTCGGCATTGAGCATTCGCAGCAGCGCATCGCGGCTCTTCTGCGCCAGGGTCGCGAACAGCTCGCGGGTGCGACGCGCGCCGGTGTCGATTTCCATGACCTCACCGGATTCGGCATCCTGGAGGATGACCACGCCCAGATCCGGCAGCGACTGTTCACGCGGATCGCGGATATTCACCGCGACCAGATCATGGCGGCGGGCCGATTGACTCAGGGCACGCCGCAGCGGCGAATCCAGCTCGGTACCGACACCGGTGGTCTGGAAATCGGAAATCAGGAATACGACCGAACGCCTTCCCGACATCCGGTTCGCGAATTCCAGCGCGTGGACAAGATCGGTGCCGCGCCGGCTCGGCCGGAAGAAGAGGATCTCGCGCACCACCCGCAGCACGTGGCGGCGGCCCTTCTTCGGCGGGATATACAGTTCGATCTGGTCCGTGAAGAGCACCAGACCGACCTTGTCGTTGTTACGCGTGGCCGACAGCGCCAGCACGCAGGCGAGCTCCGCCGCAACATCGCGCTTGCTCTGCACACCCGATCCGAAATGCCCCGAAGCGCTCACATCGACCAGCAACAGCAGCGTCAGCTCGCGCTCCTCCGCAAATTTCTTGATGAATGGACGGCCCGCGCGCGCCGTGACATTCCAGTCAATGGTGCGTACCTCATCACCGGGCACGTATTCGCGGACTTCGTCGAAGTCCATGCCGCGGCCCTTGAATACCGAGTGATAGTGGCCCGCGAGGGAGTCGGCGACGATGCGGTTGGTGCGGATTTCGATCTGCCGCACCTTGCGCAGTATGTCTCGTGTAATGGCCTCGTTCATGAGCGCAGCGGCCTACGGTACCGGCAGACTCTCCAAAATCCGCGAGACGATCTGGTCGGAGGTGATGTCTTCAGCCTCTGCTTCGTAGCTGACGACGACCCGATGCCGCAGTACCTCCAGCGCCACATCCTTCACGTCCTGTGGCGTAACGTAGCCGCGGCCGTGCAGGAAGGCATTCGCACGGGCGCCCAGTCCCAGGCAGATCGTCGCGCGCGGCGAGGCGCCGCATTGGATGTAGCCGGCCAGTTCTTTGGCCAGCGCACGCGGATCACGCGTGGCCAGCACCAGATCGACGATGTAGTCACGCACCTTGTCATCTATATAGATGTGGTTGACGACATGCCGGGCAGCCATGATGTCCGCGCCGCCGACGACCGGATCCACCACGGGCACCGGCGCGGTCGTCCCCATCGTATCGAGGATGGAGCGCTCCTGCGGACGCGTCGGATAGTTGAGAATGACCTTCAGCATGAAGCGGTCGACCTGCGCTTCCGGCAAGGGATACGTCCCTTCCTGTTCGACCGGGTTTTGGGTGGCCATGACCATGAACGGTTCCGGCAGCGCGTGCGTCGCGCTGCCCAGGGTCACCTGGCGCTCCTGCATCGCCTCGAGCAGCGCGCTCTGCACCTTGGCCGGCGCGCGGTTGATTTCATCCGCCAGGATCAGATTCGCGAACACCGGACCGTGTTTGGTCTGGAAGGAGCCGTCGCGCGGGTTGTAGATCATGGTGCCCACGACATCAGCCGGCAGCATGTCGGGTGTGAACTGAATTCGCTGGAAGCTGACTGCGAGCGCCTGGGCCAGCGTCTTCAACGCCAAGGTCTTGCCGAGTCCCGGCACTCCCTCCAGCAGGATATGGCCATTGGTCAGCAGACCGATCATCAGTCGGTCAACCAGGTGCTGCTGGCCGACGATGACCCGTGCAAACTGCTGCCGCAACGGTGCCACCCAGGCTGAGGCGCTGACGACCGCCTCCTGGACCGCGCGGATTTCCGCATTGGGTGTGCCGGTGCTTCTGGAAAGGGAAATATTCATACGGAATCGTACTCTATCGTGTCAGTTGAAGAATGTGCGGCCTCGGGCCTACGACCGCCTAAATCCAAAAAAGTGCCGTTCAGGCCAGCGCGACCCAGGCCGCGTCGCGCTGCGCCGAGCGCACGCAGGCGTCGATGAACTGCATGCCCGCCACCCCTTCTGCAATCGTCGCTACCCGTATGGCCGGCGCGGGGCGCTGTTCGCGAACCGCGATGATGGCGTCGGCCACTTCGCTGTACAGCAGGCCAAACCCCTCCAGAGTGCCCTCGGGATGCCCGACCGGCAGCTGCGTGATGCCGGTGGCCCAGGGTCCGACGCCGGCGCCGCCACGGCGCAGTATCTGAGGCGGCGAGCCGAGGGCGGCAAAACGCAACTCCTCTGGATGTTCCTGATCCCAGCAGATACTGGCCCGGTCGCCGTAGACCCGGATCCGCAGCGCATTATCCTCACCAGCCGCAACCTGGCTAGCCCACAACGACCCCTTGGCGCCGCCGACAAAGCGCAACATGACCTGGACATTGTCATCGAGCCTGCGTCCGGGCACGAACCGGGTCAGATCCGCCGCCACACTGTGGGTGCGAAGACCGGTCACGTATTCAACCAGATGATACGCGTGCGTACCAATGTCGCCGAGGCAGCCACCCGGTCCGGCCAGTGCCGGATCCGTGCGCCAGCGCGCCTGCGGCGACCCGTGCGCCTCAATCGCGGTAGACAGCCAGCCCTGCGCATATTCCACCTGCACCACGCGCACCGTGCCGAGCTGCCCGGAGCGCACCATTTCCCGCGCCTGCGACACCATCGGATAGGTGCCATAGGTGTAGGTCACGAAAAAAAGTTTGCCGGTGCTGGTGACGAGTTCACGCAGCGCCAGCGCATCACCGAGCGTGCTCGTCAGCGGCTTGTCACAGATGACATGGATACCCGCCTCAAGGAACGCCTTCGCCACCGGGTAATGAAGATGGTTGGGGGTCACGATGACGACGGCCTCGATGCCATCGGGCCGCGAGCGCTCGCTGCGCGCCATCCCTTCATAGGTGTCATACACACGATCGGCGTCGGTACCGAGCTGCGCACCCGCGGCGCGCCCACGATCAGGGTTGCTCGAGAAGGCGCCGGCCACCAGGTCGTAACGGCCCTCGAGTCGCATTGCCATACGATGGATGGCACCGATGAAGGCCCCCTGCCCCCCGCCGACCATTCCGTAGCGAATGCGTTTGTCCGTCATGTCTTCAGCTTTTCTAGTTTACCAATGTAAGTGTGCGACGTTATTGGGATTTTTGGCAAGTCAGATCCGCCGGAAGCAGGCCACGGTCTCCACGTGCTCCGTGAAAGGCATCAGGTTGAAGGCCGTAAGTTCCACCAGGCGCAGCTGCGCGCCGCCGAGCAGCCCCGCCACCTCTTTCACGAAGCTCGACAGATCGCAGCTGATGTAAAGCAGTTGCTCGGGCGGGTGACTTGCCAGGTATCGCGTCAGATCCGGATCCAGTCCCTTGCGCGGCGGATCAACGATGATCACCTGCGCGCCATCGCCCGCGTGGCAGCAGTCGGCCGCCGTCCCCGCCACGACCTCGACCTTCGCGCGCATCTGCGGCTCAAGTTGCCCGATACCCAGCGCGAGTCCGTGCAGTGACTGCGGACTCACCTCGTTCAGCCGCAATGAACTGGTCCGATCGAGAACCGACAGGCCGATGGCACCGACGCCGGCGTAGAACTCGGTGACCCGCGCGTCAGCAGCGATCCGCTCGCGGACATGCGCGACGATCATCTGCGCCACCTCCAGATTGCTTTGCCCGAAGGCTCCCGGGGGATAATGTATGGCCGCTGCGCCGAATTCTTCGACGACGCTGTCCGGTCCACAGATATGCTGAAAGTCCGGCCCAAGAATCACATTGTTGGGCTGGCGATTGAAGTTCAGCCACAGGCTGTGCAGCCGGGCTCCCAGGCGCGTCCGGATCAACTCGAGGCACTGCGCCAGCGGTTCGACGCTGGCCGCGTTCACCATCAGCACGACCTGCGCGGTGCCCGAGCGGCGCTCAACCACCACCTGCAGATACCGCGCCAGTCCCAGATGCGCCCGATCGGAGTAGCAGGTCACTTGCGCATCCACGAGTGCGCCCCGCACGATGGACGCGACTTCGTTTATCAAGGGATGGTGGATGCGGCAATTCGGTATGTGCACGACACGATGGCTGGCGGCTTCGAACAGACCGATTTTCGGCGATCCGAGCCGACCGCGGATGGCGAGACGCGCACGATGGCGGAACTCGGTCAAGGATCCGCACACGACCGTTGCAGGCGGCAGGCCATACCGCCGAGTCAACTCGTCGAGCATTTCATGAGGCGATGCGGCGATGCCTGGCGCACCAAAGCGCGGACAGCCAGCGCAGGCAGGGCGATGCGGGCAGGCGCTCACAGCCATGCGTGCAAACCGAGCGCGACACGGGTGGCGCTGGCCGCAACACCCGCTGCGATGTTGCGCTCATAACTCACCCCGAGGTACGGGGCGACCTTGCGGCTGATCTCATAGCGCAGACGCATTCCCGCCTCGATACCCGACAGTCCGCTGCCAGTCTGGCGGCCGGGATCAGGCCGCGAGTAGGCGTTGAGTTCCACGGCGGGCGTCAGAATCCAGCGCTGCGTCACCAGCAGGTCACAGGATGCGGTGCCCTTGGCGGCATAATGACCGCCGTCACTGGCATACACGGTCCCTGACAGCCGCACGAAATAAGGGGCGAGGCCCGCGATACCCAGTGCTGCCCAGGAACGGGCGTGCGCACTATCGAGGTCGCTGCGAACGCCCGCCCGCACGTCAAAGTAGGTGGTGAGCGGGCGATCGTACAGCAGCTCATGCTGGCCACCGGTCACTGCGCCGTTCGCGGCCTCGCCTTCGGTCAACAGATATAGACGGTTTTCATCGGTGCCCGCCCACCCCTCGGCCTCCCACCAGAACGCCGTCGAGGCGCCAAGGCGCGCCTCGAATTGATCCACGAGCAGGTGCGCAAAGATCGGGCTGTCATCCATCGGCATGCCAAACGGAGCCGCAGCGCCAGCCGCCGCCGTCGCCGTCGCCGACAGTCCCAGGCCCAGCAGATATGCCGCTGCCGCCAGCCGCCCCCTCAAGCAACCACCACGGTGCGGAACATGCCGGCTTCCATGTGGTAAAGGAGATGACAATGAAACGCCCAACAACCGGGCGTATCCGCGTGCACCAGGAAGCTCACCCGCGAGGCCGGCTTGACGTTGATGGTGTGTTTGCGCGGCAGGCGCGCCTGAGCATTCTCCAATGCAAAAAAGAACCCATGCAGATGAATGGGGTGCTCCATCATGGTGTCGTTGATGAGGACGAACCTCACGCGTTCACCCAGTTTGACCGGTATCGGCTGCGCCTGGGAGAACTTCTCGCCATCGAATCCCCACACAAAGCGTTCCATGTTGCCGGTCAGATGCAGCGTTATATCGCGGCTGGCCACGATCTCCTCCACGCCCGTTGCAGCCTGCAAATCCGCGTAAGTGAGCACCCGTCGACCATTATTCTGCAGGCCATCGCCGGCTTCGGCCAGGCGGTTGGGCATCATTGAGTCCGCGCTCATGCCGGGCATGTTCATACCGGCCATGTTCATGCCCTGCATGGCACCCCTCATATCCGCCGTCGAGCGCAACGGACGCGGATCCATGGCGGGGATGTCGGTCGACACTCCAGCGCGCGTGGCAAGCGTGGCACGCGCATAGCCGGAGCGATCCTGAGCCTGAGCGAAGATGGTGTAGGCGCCAGCGTCCTTCGGCGCAACAATCAGGTCGTAAGTCTCCGCCACCCCGATGCGAAGCTCATCGACACTGACCGGCGCCACCTCATTTCCGTCGGCCGCCACAACCTGCACGGACAAACCCGGGATGCGCACATCGAAAGTCGTCATCGACGACCCATTGATGACGCGCAAGCGAACGCGCTCTCCCGGCTCGTACCGCAGCGTCGTGTTGGCAGTGGGTGCGTGGCCATTGGCCAGGAAGGTATACGTCGCCCCGCTCACGTCGCTGATGTCGGCGGGATCCATGCGCATGCGACTCCACATCGCGCGCACCGCCAGCGTCGTAACGGTGCTGCGCCGCTGATTGTAATAATCACTTTGCTGTTTGAGATTCGAGAGCACCGTCATCGGATCCTCACAGGTCCAATCCGACAGGAGCAGCACGTGCTCGCGATCCTCGGCAACCGGTGCCGCCGCGCGCGGCGCAATGATGATGGCGCCATACAGGCCGGTCTGCTCCTGGACACCACTGTGGCTGTGGTACCAGTAAGTGCCCGACTGTCGCACCGGAAAGCGATAGGTGAATGTCGTGCCGGGCTCGATGCCACGAAAACTCAGCCCCGGCACTCCGTCCTGGTCGGACGGCAGGCGTAGTCCATGCCAGTGGATGGAAGTGGGCTGCGACAATCGATTGGTCACCGCGATGACCGCATCATCACCTTCGCACAGCCGCAAAATGGGTCCGGGCACCGAACCGTTTACCGCAGTCGCCATGCAGCTTCGCCCCGCGACCGTCACGGCCACCTGGGTCACGGTCAGGTTCAGCTGCGGACCGCTGAGAACCTGCGGTGGCGAGCCCGCCCGTGCCTGCGTGGCGCGGGCCTTACCAAGCAGACCGGCGCTGCCCAGGGCAGCGATTGCCTGAACGAACCGTCGTCGCGAGCGTCCATCGGGTTTGCCAGAGCGCATGTCCCCAGTTTATCAGCCCGCAGATCCACATTGCGGACAGCGCCCTGATCGGCGCGGGAGCCACAATTCAATTCAGGCGGCGATCAGCCGCAGCATCTGGTTGCCGCCCTTCTGAAACTCATAGCGCACCACTTCGATTTTCACGGTGCAGCCGCCGCCTTCGAGAGCGCTGATGACCTCCGGCAGATGCCGGGAGGTCACGCCACTTAATTCCACCAGCGGAAAGACCCGCACCTCCGGAGCGACCCGGCATAGCTCCCGCAGCGCCTGAATGTGGAACTGGGCGTCGTAGCGTTCGCTGTACAGGAACGAGAAGTGCGAACACAACGCCAGATCGAAGGTCGCATCGAAAAACGGCAGATCCGGCAGTTCCGCGGGAACATAACGACCCTGTTCCAGGCCCGCGTTGAAATCTGACAGGAAATCCTCCATCGCCTGCATTCGTGTCGTCACCAGTTCAGTCACGGACGTGAAGTGGTTCCACACAAAATCCTGAGCATTCGCCTTGAGCTGTTCGGTGACCACCGGTGCTGTCGCTGCGATGCGCTCGCGGATCTGGGAAACCGAGAACTGATAGAGCGGATCCGCCGAAACGACTTTTATGTTTCGCTGCAGCGCCTGCGCGTTGAAGGCAGCCGGCCCGTCACTGCAGCCCAGGATCGACCGCGACTGGTCCATGTCGTCAAGCGCGAACATGGCCGCATATTCATCGAAGGTGCGCCCCCAGGGAACGGCCTCGTTCAGTTGAAACGCCATCGCTCACTCCACGATTAAGCCGCCGGCACACAGTCCATATCCAGTATGGTCGAAAGGCGCTGTGCTGGCGTGAAGGATACTTAAGCCGAACAGCAACTTACCCGACCCTCCCTGAATTCTGATCAATTGACCGTAGGCGAATTCTGACGGACCCAGCCGGCGTCGCGTCATGGCGCCTGAGGCCAGTCACGGCAGTATCGTGCCAATGGGTACACTTACTGCTGTCATGCAACGCTCCAGAACGGCCTCGTCGACGCTTGGCGGGGGACGAACGTTCACTCAGTGGCTCGATGCGCTGGCCCAGGGCGAGTGCGATCGGGAAACGCTGATTCGCGGCGTCCATGAGGCGATTGGCTCGAATGCGGATGCCGGCTGGGAGCTGCTGGCGCTGGTGGATCAGTACTATCGCCGCCACCGGATTGGTGCCGAGGATTTCCGCAGTCTCAATCTGCGGGTGCAATCCATCGTGATGGGCGGCGTGCGAACCGCCGCGGTTGGGGACCCGACGCCGCCCCCTGAGGACCCGCCCGCTGCCCCACCATCCGCCCCTGCGGCGACAGCACCCGAGACTGCTTCGACAGTTCCCCGACGCAGCATCGCGGTCAACGAGCTACTGCGCGGTCGCTACCGGGTGCAAGGGATATTGGGCCGCGGCGGGATGGGCACCGTGTACGCCGCGATCGATCAATATCGATTGAATAATGATCCGGGTGATCAGAACATCGCCCTTAAGGTCCTGCATTCCGAAGTCATTCAGCGCCCAGGCCTGCTGGCGGAGCTACGCGGCGAATTTCAAAGCCTGCAATCCCTATCGCATCCGAACATCGTGCGGGTGCACGAATTCGACCAGGATGGCGATCTCACCTTCTTCACGATGGAGCGTCTCGACGGCGTCCCCTTGAGCCGGATGGTCGCCGAACAGAAATCAATCGCTCTGTATCGGCCCTATGCTCTGGCCATGATCCGTCAGCTCAGCGCGGCAGTTGCCTATGCGCACTCGCGCGGTGTCGTGCATGGGGACCTCAACCCCTCGAACATCTTCGTCACGGAATCGAGCGGAATCCGGGTCCTGGACTTCGGCGCCTCCTGTCGGCACAGCGCATTCCCCTCGATCCCCCCCCTGGACGGGGACCCGCGGCCCGCCGTTGCCACCCCGACATTCGCAAGCTGCGAGTTGCTCGAGGGCAAGGAGCCCCAGGCCAGCGACGATGTGTATGCGCTGGGCTGTATCACTTATATGCTGTTGACCGGTGAGCACCCGTTCCGATGCCGCAATGCGCTGGCGGCCCGCAAGGCCCGCCAGCAACCGCGCCGGCCTTCGGGCCTCAGCTACCGGCAATGGCGCACGCTCAAGGCCGCACTCAGCTTCGAGCGCAGGCATCGACCGGCGGACGCACAGATCTGGTGGGATAAGCTTCCGTTGCCGTCGACTCCGGTGCAGCTGCCGCCCTTGTCGGTGCTCATGGCAGAGCCGCCGAGGGCGCGCCCGATGGGTCCGTGGCTGACCTGCATTCTGATCGCACTGATTGCGGGCGTGTGCTGGTGGTGGGCGCAGGATCGATACCACCTGACGACGGACACCGGCGGCGCCAGCAGCTCGCCCACGCAACCGATAGCGGCGCCGCAAGCCAACAACCCTGCAGCTGCACGCGCTGCCAAGGTCGTGCCGGCACACGCGCCCCCGGCAGCGTCGCTGACGGCTGCGCCCCAAGGCGCCGTCTCCGCCCCAGTGCCGTCACCAAGCCAGGGGCCCGCACCGGCCGCCCGCCGGCAGACGGCGGCGCCGCCAAGTGCCATCCCGGCAAATGCTGAACTTGATATGGATGCACGCTCGATAGATGTTCCTGTCCTGCAGGAGGTCGCAAGCGTGCCGGTGCACCGTCGGCATAACTACCGGAACGGCATCAGCTTCACCTGGTCCACCGAACCCGGAACGGCAAGACCCGGCCAGGACTTCGTGCCCGTCAATTCCCGCACTGAATACATGCCCGCCGGCGATCCGGAGGCGCGACTGCTGGTGCCCATCGTCTCCGATCCGCGGCGGACCACCGCCAGGACCTTCTACGTGGTGATCAATTCGGCCAGTGACGGGGCAACCCTCGGTTCGCGAACTCTCACGATGGTGACGATACCCGCCGCCGATTGATCCTCGCGCCATGCGGCGAGGATTCGAACCCATGCTGAAGATCGCCATTCTCGATGACTATGCCCGCATCGCGCTGCAGTCGGCGGACTGGTCGGCGCTGCCCGGCGACGCCGAACTGACCGTGTTCGACCGGCACCTCGCCGAAGACGAAGCAGCAACCCTGCTCGAGCCTTTCGACGTGTTGTGCACCGTCCGCGAGCGCATGGCGCTGCCGCGACAGCTCATCGAAAAGCTGCCGAGACTGAAGCTCGTGACCATCATCGGAATGAGTCTGCCCAACCTCGACATGCAGGCTGCCACAGACCATCGCATCATCGTCGTTCATCCGGATTTCGATAGCCCCGCTTATGCCCATATCGCCAACGCGACACCGGAACTCGCCTGGGGACTGATGATTGCCAGCGTGCGCAATCTCGCCCATGAAAGCGCGGATATGCGCTCGGGCGGATGGCAGACCTCGCTGGGCGCTATTCTCGCGGGGCGTACCTTGGGCCTTCTGGGTCTCGGGCGCATTGGCAAGCGCATGGCCGAATACGCGAAGGTATTCGGCATGCCGGTGATTGCATGGAGCCAGAATCTGACGGCCGAGGCTGCCGCCGCTGTCGGCGTCCGCCGCGTCGAAAAAGACGAGCTGTTTGGAGCCGCGGATGTGCTCTCCATCCATTTACGGCTCAGCGAGCGCACCCGCGGGCTGGTGTCGGCGCGCGAACTGGCGCTCATGAAACCCAGCTCCTACCTGATCAATACCTCGCGCGGCCCTATCGTCGATGAGACGGCTCTGATCGAAGCCCTCAAGACAAATCGGCTGGCGGGAGCAGGACTGGATGTGTTTGACGTGGAACCTCCGCCGCCCGATCACCCGCTGCGTTTGCTTGCCAATGTGACCGTGACTCCGCATCTGGGCTATGCCACGGTCGAAACCCTGCACGCCTTCTACTCCGATATGCCACCGGCCATCGCCGCCTTTGCCAACGGGACGCCCATTCGCGTGGCCAATCCCGATGTCTTGCAACATATCCCCGCGAGAGCATAGTGTTGCCTATCTCACGGAGGAGTCCGCTCATGACACGCACCGCACGCCCCTCAGTTCGAGGGCGCTGGTCGGCCCTCGCATCGGCCTCCACCGTTTTGCTGGCCTGCATAGCCTGCACTGCAGCCATTGCGGCGCAGCCGGTGCGCATCGGCATCATCGGTAGCGGTAAAATCGGCGCGGCGCTGGGCGAACTTTGGGTGCGCTCCGGTCATGAAGTCATGATCTCCTCGCGCCACCCCGAACAGCTTGCGTCACTGGCAGCAAAGCTCGGACCGAAGGCGCGCGTCGGTACTCCTGCGGAGGCTGCAGCCTTCGGCGAGATCATCATGCTTGCGGTGCCGTATGCGGCAACGCCGCAGGTAGGACACGACTATCAAAAACAGCTGGCAGGCAAAGTCGTCCTGGATGCGGGTAACCCCTATCCGGATCGCGACGGCCCGATGGCCGACGTGGCACGCGCAAAGGGTGCGGGCCCGTCGTCCAAGGAGTTCCTCCCCGGGGTACGGCTGGTACGGGCGTTCAATGCCATCATCGCCGGCAATCTGCTCACGCAATCCAACCGGCCGGGCGAGCGGATTGCAATCCCGCTCGCCGGTGATGACCCGGCCGCTCTCAAGCAGGCGGCCGCGCTGGTTCGCGACGCAGGCTTTGATCCAGTGATCGTCGGCGATCTGTCCCAAGCGCATCGCTTCGATGTGGGGTCACCGGTCTACGTAAAACTAATGACCGCCAAGGAATTGCGCGCTGCCTTGAACATGAAGTAAAAGCGCACTAATAATGCATAACTCATTGATTTAATGGCGGCGCGATCGGCTTGTCCCCTCGTGCTCGCAGCCGCTGCGATCCTGGGAGCCACGAATGCAGGACCGGCCACCGCGCAAACCTCGGCGCCTGCTGCTGCCAGCGCTCCCGCCAGCCAATCCGAGGTGACCGCCGAGGTCACCGTGACGGCGCGTCGCGCCGAACTTGCGCCACGCGTCGCCAAATTCGTCGATCAGATCGCGGTTCGCCACAACGATGAAGGGCTGCCGCGATGGCAGGATCCAGTGTGCCCGCTCATCACGGGTCTGTCCCGTGCGGACGGCGAATTCATGCTCGGGCGAATCTCGCAGATCGCGGGCGCCGCCAACGCGCCACTTGCTGGCGAACACTGCCGTCCCAATCTTTTCATCTTCGTGACCACCCAACCGGTGCAGCTGCTGCAGGCAATGCAGAACCAGAAACGCGATGTCAGCTTCGGCGACGCGACGCCGACTGTCGTCGATGAGTTCATCAGGACCCCTCTGCCGGTGCGGGTCTGGTACAACACGACGATGCGAACCCCGGAGGGCACGCCCCCCAACCAGGGACTGCCAAATGCGGCGCAGGTTCTCGGCACGGGCCTTCCCGGTATCAGGGTGTATAACGATCTGGATCGCACCAGCCACGTTCTGCTCAGCAAGACCTGGTCGTTTTCAGACGTGTTCGTAATCGCCGATGAGGCGCGGCTGCGGTCCGTCACCCGCGGCCAGTTCGCCGACTACGTCGCGCTGGTGGGTCTGGCGAATATCAAACCGGACGCGCACCTGGGTGATGCCCAGACCATCCTGAAGCTGTTCGACGGCGCACCGCAGGCCGCACTGCCCGGCCTGAGTGATTGGGATCAGGCTTTCCTGAAATCACTGTATGCAACCGAACAGATATCCGCGACGCAGCGCAGCCATATCGCCAATTCCATCGTGCGCGAGGTGCTCCGGAAATAAACGTGCTGCGCCAGTCTCAGTGTGGCCCGGTCGAAGCCTTCTCTGATCAGAATGCGAGCTGTCGCTTCCAGCAGCAGCGCTGCCCTTTTGGCTTCCTGACCGCCAGCGATGGCAGGCCCGAGGAACAGTGCTGCGCCGATCCACGACAGGCCGATCCAGATGATCGGCGCCTGGATATGCGCGTCACGCAGGAAGTTGAACGGCAGAAAGTTGCTGATGGCGACGCCGTAGAAACTCCTCCGATCGTAATCGGAATGCGCCATGATGATGCCCGCGCCGATCTGTACCAGCAGTAGCGCTGCGACGGCCAGGAAATACTTTCCGATTCGCTTCTGGCTGGGCGTCAGCGGCCGGAACTGCGCCACTACCGGACCCATTGGCGCATCATCGGGGTGGCTGAGAAAGAACTCATAAATGAACAGCACCACTCCGAATGCGAAGAACGTGAAACAGAAGCTGATCCACGTCCAGCGAAAGGTGTTCGTGGTCGGAGTGTTGCCCACCAATGGCTCATAGGGCCAGTTCTCGGTCCACGACCAAGTGTGACCCGGCCGGCGCCACGGTCGTGAGCGCCGAAAAGACCAGGAAATCAGCCGTCTGAAGTTTGAGCTGCCCACTCAGACTGTAGGCTTGCCTGGCACCTACCGAACGGACACACGCGCAGCTGCGTGAGCCCTGTGCTAGTCGTTGACCCATGACCGCATCGACTTTCATTGCAGGCAAGCAATGATGGCTTGGATCATCCGCTCGGAATACCATAGACCGTAGGCTTCGTCGATGCAGTGTTGAGTCACATCAATGCAAGTCGCGCCGCCCAGGCGCACTGAGAATTCCGGTATCATCGGTTCAAGAACGGCCGTCATCTCCTTGCGTTTGGCGAAGTCAGGGTCCCCTTTCTTCTTTTCGGCGAGCGGGGCCCAGGGCGGGAGTTTCCGCACCGACAGCAGTGGCTTGGCAGATGCAAAGTGGGCATATGATGGAAGACACTCTCGCCCCC
The DNA here is from genome assembly GCA_036267975.1 of Steroidobacteraceae bacterium. Classification (GTDB taxonomy): domain Bacteria; phylum Pseudomonadota; class Gammaproteobacteria; order Steroidobacterales; family Steroidobacteraceae; genus DAIDKA01. Next base: position 46,016 of record DATAVA010000057.1, read on the forward strand.
GAACTGCTGCATCAGATGGATGCCTACTGGCGGGCGGCCAACTACCTGGCAGTCGGTCAGATCTACCTGTATGACAACCCGCTGCTGAAGGAGCCGCTGGCGCCTGTACATGTGAAGCCCATGCTGCTCGGCCATTGGGGCACGACCCCGGGTCAGAACTTCATCTACGTGCACCTGAATCGGGTCATCAGAAAGTATGATCTGAACATGATCTACGTATCCGGCCCCGGCCATGGCGGGCCGGCCGTCGTGGGAAATACGTACCTGGAGGGCAGTTACAGCGAGGTCTATCCGAACATCAGTCGCGATGAGGCTGGTCTGAAGAGGCTCTTCAAACAATTCTCATTCCCCGGGGGCATTCCCAGCCATGCATCCCCGGAATGCCCCGGATCGATCCACGAGGGCGGCGAACTCGGATATTCGCTCAGCCATTCGTTCGGCGCCGTATTCGACAATCCGGATTTGGTCGTTGCCTGCGTGGTCGGCGATGGCGAAGCCGAGACTGGTCCCCTCGCAACGGCGTGGCATTCCAATAAATTCCTGAATCCCGTCACCGACGGTGCCGTGCTGCCGATCCTGCATCTTAACGGCTACAAGATTTCCAACCCGACAGTCCTCGCCCGGATCAGCCGGGAGGAACTGGAGCAATTCCTGCGCGGCTGCGGCTGGACGCCATTTTTCGTCGAGGGACACGAACCGAATCTCATGCACGAGGCTATGGCTGCAACGCTCGACAAGACTGTCGAACAGATCCGGCAGATCCAGCTGGCGGCACGCGCGAACGGAAAGACGGAGCGGCCGCGCTGGCCGATGATCGTCCTCAACTCCCCCAAAGGTTGGACCGGACCCGAGGTCGTCGATGGCCGTCAGATCGAAGGGACGTTCCGCGCTCATCAGGTCCCCCTGTCCATCTCAGCGCAGAACCCACAACACCTTGCGTTGCTCGAAAGCTGGCTGAAGAGCTATCGTCCCGAGGAATTGTTCGACGGCGCCGGGACTCTGAAACCTGAGTTGGCTGAACTGGCCCCCACCGGTGAGCGGCGCATGGGTGCGAACCCGCACGCCAACGGCGGCAGTTTGCTGCGCGATCTGCGCATGCCCGACTTCCGCGAGTACGCATGCAAAGTGTCATCACCTGGCATCGGCGGCCCCGGCGATACCCACGTGCTTGGAACGTTTCTGCGTGACGTGACGAAGCTCAATGCGCCGCAGCGAAATTTTCGGATATTCGGCCCCGATGAGACACTGTCCAACGGTTTGGAATCGGTCTTTGAAGTGACCAATCGGCAATGGATCGCCGAAACCCGCCCTGCCGATGAGTTTCTAGCGCGCAGCGGTCAGGTGATGGAAATGCTCAGTGAGCATCAATGCGAGGGGTGGTTGGAGGGTTACCTGCTTACCGGGCGACACGGTCTCTTCAATTGCTACGAAGCGTTCATCCACATCGTGGACTCGATGTTCAACCAGCACGCCAAGTGGTTGAAGGTCACAGCCACGCTGCCATGGCGGCGCGAGATTGCCTCGCTCAACTACCTGCTGGCCTCACATGTATGGCGACAGGATCACAACGGGTTCACTCACCAGGATCCCGGATTCATCGATCACGTTGTAAACAAGAAAGCCACGATCGTCCGCGTCTATCTACCGCCCGACGCCAACTGCCTGCTGTCCACGATGGATCACTGCCTGCGAAGCAGGCACTACGTCAATGTCGTCATCGCCGGCAAACATCCCGCTCCGCAGTGGCTGACGATGGATGCCGCCATAGACCACTGCACCAAGGGGATCGGGGTCTGGCAGTGGGCCAGCAACGAATACGACGTCGAACCCGATGTGGTCATGGCATGTGCGGGAGACGTGCCGACCCTGGAGACGCTCGCCGCCGTTTCCATCCTGAGGCAACATCTCCCGGATCTGAAGATTCGGGTCGTCAATGTTGTCGATCTGATGAAGCTACAGCCAAAGTCAGAACATCCACATGGATTGGACGATCCGGAATTCGACGCCCTGTTTACCGCGAACAAACCGATCATCTTCGCCTTCCACGCCTACCCGTGGCTAATCCACCGACTGACGTATCGTCGCACCAATCATCGCAACCTTCATGTGCGTGGCTACAAGGAGGAAGGCACGATCACGACGGCCTTCGACATGACCGTACTCAATGAGCTGGATCGTTTCCATCTCGTCATGGACGTCATCGATCGTCTGCCGAACACCGGGAGCAAAGGCTCGCACCTGAAGCGGCAGCTGCAAGACAAGCTCATCGAGCATAAGCAGTACATCGATCGGCATGGCCAAGACATGCCGGAAATCCGCAATTGGAAATGGGGGAACCCCAATCCCCTAAATCTAACCCGACTGACCTGAATGACTGGCGACAGGCCGCGCGCAAATATTGGGGCATTCGATCGAATTTATCGCTGGTTTCGCAGCTTCTCAATCGCACGAAGAATGGCAAGGTCCGATCGCGGGCGCCCCGGTCTATGCCTGCCCCGGCATGGCCTCGTGGAAATCCGCGCTGCATAGCGGGCACCGCTTCACGGGGCCTCGGATCATCAACAGGGGCCGCAAGAGGCTCCCGCGACAGCGCGGGCACCGGAGGGCGCGTGTCGCGCTCACTTGGGCCACGATGGCGGTCAGCACGGCCACCGTAACGAAGAACAGGACACGCGTCCTGTGCTCGAAGCCGGCGGGAAATGGAAGAAATTGCACCGCGCACGCCGTCACCACAAGCAACACGACGAAGGTACGGCCGGCCACCCTAACTTTCTGGCGCTGCGTCTCGATGTGATCTGCGATCAGCATGTTTACGCATCATATCCCATGCCTTATGACTGCACCACGGGCGGTGGTCATGCGTAGCGCAGAGTAGCTGAAAGCTCCTGGCCACCACTTGACACACCGCCATCATGTCGCGCAGTATTTGACCGACTGTTTAAACCAGTCGATTAAACCACAGGAACGACCCCCATGGACGCCCCTGCCCGCTCGTCCAAACGCAGTCTTCCCTTTCTCCCGCAAAAGGACCCCGATGCGACCAAGAGCCGCATCCTCTCGGCCGCGTTCTGTCAGCTCTCCACCGTTGGCTATGCCGCGCTCAGCATGCGGGAGATCGCCAAGGACGCCGAGGTAAACCACGCGCTGATCAATTACCACTTCCGCTCGAAGGATCAGTTGGTGATCGCCGTGCTGGACGAGGCCAATCGCCAGCTCCTGGAGCGCCAGCAGCGGATGTATCTGGGTCCGAACACCTTCGCAGAGAAGTGGGCACAGGCACGCCGGTTCTACCAGGACGACCTTGCGTCCGGGTTTGTTCGGGTGCAGGCCGAGCTGTGGGCGGCGAGCTTCTCGGACCCGACGCTGCGCGAGAAATTCCTGCCACGTCTGCGCGACTGGCACAACCTCGTGCTGGGCGGGGTCCGTGAAGCTCTCAAGGCTCTCGAAGCCAGCGGCACGAAGCTCCCCGCTCCTTTCAGCGCCGAAATCATCACCACCTGGATCTCCAACTTCTGGCTCGGAATGGAGTTCCTGGATCTGATCGCAACTTCACGCGAAACGGCCGAACACACCGCTGCGCTTAACGCGGTTGAGAAGCTTCTCAAGCAGCTCGATTCGAATGCGAAATCAGCCAGCGGCAAGCGGCGCGCACGTAGAAAGGCAGGCAAATGAACGGACGACCCGAACCTCAGCCAGAACGTGCGCGTGTCTTCTGCACCGTTGTCGGCGAACTGCCGCCACCCGGCGAACTTCCGCAGGCACACCGGCAGCCCTACGAGACGATCAATCCCACGCGTGAAGCCTTCGTCGACCGCAGCGGTGTGAAAACCTGGTATGCGGTCTGGGGTACGGAAGGCCCTTGGATTGCGTTCGCTCCCATCTTCCAGATCACACACTCGCAGATCTTGAAGACGACGGTTCCTTACCTCAGCCGACACTTCCGTGTCATCACAACGGACCTGCGAGGCAGCGGGCGCTCGGATCGCCCGGATGGCGCGCAGCACTACAGCTTTGACGAGTACTATGCAGACTTCGTCGCCGTACTCGATGCCGCAGCCGGCGTGGATCGCGTCGCCTGTATCGCACTTTCCGCGACGACCATGACCGCGATCCGACTCGCTGCCGAACAGCCGGATCGCGTAAGCCACCTCATCATCGTCGGCGGCTTCGCCGATTTCCGCGTCGACGACCCCATGCTGGCTGAGACTTTAAAGCCAGAAGCGCAGATGCTGCATGAAAACTGGCCGAATTACCTGGCCCACTTCTTCTCGCTTTGCTTCCCCGAACCGCACTCCACCAAGCCTGTCGAAGACGGCATCCATTACGCCTGGTCCACGACACCCGAAGTCCTCGCGCAAGCCATCAACGGCTGGCTCGGAACGGACGCGCGCGACCTTGCGCGCACGGTCCGTTGTCCCACGCTGATCATCCACGGCGACTCCGACGGCCGCATACCTCTTCCGGGAGGTCAGGCCGTCCATGAACTTGTCCCCGAGTCAAGAATGCTCACTATCGCAGGCGGCGGCCACCTGCCCAGCGTTCGCGACCCGGTGATCTTCAACCGCTCGGTGCGTGACTTTGTCGCCGGCTCCCCGCGCACCGGTACCTGGGCGCGCGGCATGAACCGCAAACGCCGCGCCCTGTTCATCTCAAGTCCGATTGGACTCGGCCATGTCCAGCGGGACCTTGCAATCGCGCGCGAGCTTCGCAAACTCCATCCCGATCTCGCCATCGACTGGTTCACCGTAGATCCCGCCACGCGCTACTTGCAGCGCGAAGGCGAGCGCATCCACCCCATCACTCAACGTCTCGCAAACGAGAGCCGCCATTTCGAGCACGTAGCGGGCGAACACGATCTGGCGTGCTTCTTCGCTCTGCGCACGATGGATGAGGTTGCCGTAAATAATTTCATGACCTTCTCGGACCTCATGGAGCAGGAGCACTACGACCTGGTCATCGGCGACGAGTCCTGGGAGGTTGATTACTATTACCACGAGAATCCTGAGGCGAAGCGTCAGCCCTTCGTATTCCTCACGGATTTCGTCGGCTGCCTGCCGATGCAGGACGACGAGCGCGAAGCACACCTCTGCGCCGACCGCAACGCCGATGACATCGAGCACGTCGCCAGATTCCCATACATTCGCGATGCCGCAATCTTCGTCGGGAATCCGGAAGACGTCACCGACCAGCACTTTGGTGCCGGTCTGCCACGCATCCGCGAGTGGACGGATCGCAACTTCTCGTACTCGGGATATACCTTACCGTTCGACCCTCAAGAATTCACCGACACTGAGCGGGTGCGCGCCAGGCTTGGTTACCGTAACGACGAGAAGATCGCAATCGCTGCGGTTGGCGGAACTGGTGTTGGGCGCGCGCTGCTCGACAAAATCGTTCGCGCCTTCCCGCACATGAGACGCCAGGAGCCGAGCCTTCGAATGATCCTCGTCGTCGGTCCGCGCCTCGCGCCCGAATCGTTTCCGCGGATGGATGGTCTCGAGATACGCCCCTACGTCCACAAGCTGTTCGAGCACCTTTCGTGCTGCGACGTCGCGCTCGTGCAAGGCGGCCTCAGCACCTGCATGGAACTGGTCGCCATGCGCCGCCCGTTCGTGAGCTTTCCGCTGAAGCACCACTTCGAACAGAATATCCACGTGCGCCGCCGTCTCGCAAATTACGGCGCGGACCGAGCTCTTGCCTATGACGAGGTGACTGCGGAATCGCTCGCGACCGCCGCGCTGTCCGCGATGCACTCGCCCGTTACTTACAAGCGGGTGGAATCCAATGGCGCCGCCCGCGCGGCGCGACGAATTGCGGAAGTCCTCGAGAACCGATGGCGGGTACGGTAAGACCAACCCGTTCGTACGCCGCTTCCCTGGGCTTGCTCTCAGCAAATGGCGCCGCGGAGTCTTTTTCATCACGGACCTCCTTCAGGTGGGTTCTCCGGACGCTCACCGACGAGGGCAATTGGATGCTCGGTCCAGCACCTGCTAACGCGCGCCGGCGCGTACCAGGGCATCGGTAATTTCGGGACTATTCTTGGCGCGAGCGGCCTGCAATGGCGTTATCCCAGAATTGTCCGCAGCATTGGGATCCGCACCCCGTCGCAACAAGTCCATAACTGCATCCAAACGACCCTGCAAGACGGCTAACATCAGTGCGGTGCGCCCGTTGGTATCCTTGGTTTCAATCGGGCTTGCTGCATCAGGCACCTTTTCAGCGGCAGATGATTCACCCGCCCCAGCGTCACGGGTGGTCCGCGCTGCAGCATCGGCTGTGGGGGCACCCGGTGTGAACCGTTTACGCATACCGGTCACGGACACCTGCTCGCCGGCATCAGCAGACGCTGCGGAGACCCCTCCCATCCTGCCCGAATTGCCGGCGCCGGAAGCCGCCTGACCTGTCGTGGCAGACTGCGCCGCGTCAGCTCTTGGCGCCGCGAGCCTCGCCGGCGCGTGGAGATGAGGTGCCGGTGCCGTTGCGGGAAGGTTCATTACCGTCCGGGCCGACTCAGTCGGTGCGGCGACGGCCGGCTCTGGGGGCCGTATGGGCTCGGGCCGCTTTAGCTCCGATACCGCCGGCTTGGCGGAGATTTGCAGAGTTACGGGTGGCGCGGCGGGGCGTAAATACTGGGGCCCGATCAGCAGCCCGGCGAGCGCCGCGGCCGCACCTGATCCGAATAGAACAGGTCGCCTCCACTTCGGACCGGAGAGTCTGGTGACTGTTGCAATCCGGCCGAGGGCGGGCGAGGACTCTGACTGATTCCTCCAACCGGTGCTCGGCGTCCGCGCCCAATTTGTGGCGATCCGCAATGAGTGTTCTAGTATTGCTTGGCGCGTCTTCGCGCTGGGCCGACTCTGGTCTTGAGCGGAACTGTTGCGATACAGCGCCTCGAGGTCATCTGCGGCATCATCCGTTGGCGGAGTGTCGTTCATACGTACTCCTTGAGTAGCTCACGTAGCTTGCTACGTGCATATCGGAGGCGACTCTTAGCGGTCTCGAAGCTGCAATCCGTCACCACTGCGATCTCATCGACCGTTAACTCACCCTCGACGTGCAGCAGGAATGCTTCGCGTTGCTCCTTCGGTAACGCCGCAACCGCTCTATTGAGCGCTTGCGCCTGCTGGTATGCGACGGCCAAGGCCTGCGGCCCGTACTGGGGATCCGAAATACATTGAGCCGCCGCCGGATCCCCGTCCGGCCCCAAAGCCTCAAGGCTCACTTGGGATCGGTTGGCCCGAAAGGCGTCTACCATCCGATTGTGTGCAATAGTAAAAAGCCAGGTCGAGAATCGAGCGCTGGGCTGGTAGCGCGCCGCCTCACGCGCCACCGAAAACCACACTTCCTGCATCAACTCATCGGCAATTGCTGAGTTGTGGACGTTACGCTCGAGGTAGCGCCAAACTCGCATCTCATGTCTCTCATAGAGCGCTTCAAATGACTTCGCATCCCCGACTGCATAGCGCCGCATCAATACTTCGTCGCTCAATGGCGCCGCATCCATGAACCGCACTATGACACTCTTTCCCGGTAGCCCTAAATACTCATCCCGGAGGATCTGGCACGTACTGCCGATCGGAGGAGCCGGGAAATGGGTCGCCGCCAGGCGGTTCCGGCAATACAGGCGCTGGTCGCCGAATGATCCCCATCGCCACCAGATTGTCGAGACTGTCGTAATGAATGCGTATGAGTTCGTTCGGCTTTGGTTGCAATCTAACGAAGTCCGTATGACTCACATAGGAGTGCTCGCGCTCGCCATGTCCTGTGCCAAGCTTCAACTCTGGAATCGGGCTTGTGGGCAGCGGTATCCTCGTTACCCTCTGACCCGTCACTGCAACCTCACTGCTCGTATTTGAATCGGCTGCCGATGCCGCAGGGGCATTGACCGCTCTGGGAGGCTCAACGCCGCCGGCTGGTCCGTCGCTCAAACGCTCTTGCGGTGCAACATTCAGGGGCGGCCGTTGCTCCCGAAACATCGCCACGCCGATGACGCCGACGTTGGCCGGCCTCCCCGTGCGCGCTGCGTAGGAATTTGGAAGCGATGTGAATGTGAAAGCAGCTACATCCGTATCGCTCTTGCGCCAGCCGCCGATTTGATAGTGCTCGCGCGGGTCAAGCACGTAGCCGGTCTGATCCCAGGCGGCGGTTTCACCCGAGACCACATTCACGCCATCGACCGAAGCCACGACGAGCAGCCTCTCCTCCAGTCTATTCCGGATTTCAATGGCATAGCGTGCCCCAGGCACTCCCGCAATCCAGTACTCACCTCGATATCGGTGCAATGCTAGCGGGGCTCCGGTATCTCGATCTATGACAGCGATATTTCCGATTCTCTCCACACCCTGAGCAGCGCATATGGACGTCGCTGTCATCAGAAGGATTGCGCCTAAAATGCGGACCATGTCAGCTCCTCAAATGGGTCATCCAGGAACTGAAACGAGACAGGTCGGCAAACGGGGTTAAATCGTCAATCAAAAAGGGGACGCGCTCAGTCAGCCGCCACCCGCGCAGCGGACAAGGGTCCTTATGGCAAATGCTGCACGCACTTACATCGAACCGCGGTGGGTACGTGGACTCGTCCAAGGCGCAGCACGTGGTACTGCCGAATCTCAAACCCAGCACCAAGACGATTTCGATGCGCCTGCCCCGACACCTGCTCAACGCGATCGCGGCAGCCGCCAACGCACGCGACGTGCCTCATCAGTCACTCATCAAGGCATCGCTAAAGGAGAAAGTGCGGCGTCCCTGAGTCCGACCGAATGACAACTGACATTCGACAACGAATCGGCGGCTGAACGCGTGCACGACATTGTCGTTTATGGCGCCCCGGCCGGCATTAAGTTTGCGACAATTCATCGTGAATTTCCGGGTGTGATTTTTGGAAACTGGCAAACAACCCACACGATATCCCATGAGCGTAATTGGGGAATCCGTACAACGCCGGATGCCGCCAAATTCTCTCCCGATCTCGCTCCATCGTCCACTGCAATCTGCAAGCGCCCAAGCCCGACCCATAGGTACCATCGGCCTTAGGATTGCAACGGCAGCGAACGGCCATAACAAGACATTTGGTGGCAGCGTCTGCTTGGCGAATGGCAGTCACTCAGTCGGTATTTCGGAGGGCAATGACGACCTCCTCGCACTCGCGGGCGGTCATCACCTAGCAAGTCCGACAAACCCTAGCCAGCAGCCGATCTGCGCTTTTCGGCAGCAGCGAAATGAGCCAATTGATCGGCGTGAGCTTTCTTGAACGCGGGTCGGTTGGTCACGCGGGCTACGTAGGACTCGGTCGCGGGTCGATTACCGAAAGCGCGGACTTTCGAGATGCGCAGGACATCGGCCATGAGCAAGTCCGCGGCCGTGAAGCGATCAGCCGCAAGCCATTCGCGTTCGCTCAGAATTCTCTCGATATGATCGAGGCGGTTCCCGAACCAACCGGCAAGACCGTTGTCCTTCGCGCCGGTGATTTCCAGGAACCACCAGGGAACGGTGACCATCTCGATCGAGTTGAGCGCAGCGATGATCCATTGAATCGTCTCCGCTTCGTTTACAGGGTCACGCGGCATGAGCTCCTCGCTCTTCCGTGCCAAATGCAGCAGCCCAGCGCCGCTCTCAAATATTTCCAGTTTGCCATCACTCAGGAATGGGACCTGGCCGAAAGGCTGGCGCGGCAGGTGATTGATCTCTCGGCCTTCGAACGGAACCGTTCGCACGGAATAAGGAAGACACGCTTCCTCGCACGCCCACCGTAGTCGTATATCGCGGACAAAGCCACGGGGCATTTCGGGCACCCAATCCAGGGTCCAGATGATCAATTCGCTCATCCGATGACCTTACACCACCCTTGGTCGCTGTCAACGGAGTGGACTCGGCAAAATCGCCGCCAACATCGGCATTCCGGCGAAGCGTGGACGCAGGGTTGGGGCTGGCCGATGCATCAAAGGATGATGGAGGCAACTCTGCTGGCCAGAAGCGGTCGTTAAGGATTCCAATTTAGTTCCCCGAAAGCGGCCGCTCGAATCGACCCATCGAGCATGGCATTCGAAATTCCAGTGCGATTGTCCGCATCACAACTTGAGCCGGCAGTCGCCGGAGGGTTGAATCAGCCGTATGCCGATATCCGGATGCGGACGCTCACCGCCGACAGGTATGTGTGGAGTTGCCTATACCGGCCATTGGCGGAGGTCCGTTGTGGTTCACTTTCGCCCGTTCAGCACATATAGTTGCCGTGTGGCTGGTTTGCACTGCGGAGTCCGGCGCCTGCCGGCCAATCTCGGTCATCGGAAGAGCGCAACTGACCTGTCGAAGACCTGCCATTCGCGGCCGCCTCGCAACTACGCCTCACGAGGTGCAGGTGTCCGCCTGTCCTGCCACAGTGCACGGCAGATCCGAATCGTGATCGCTAAACCGGCGGCCAGAAACATGAATCCGAATAGCGATTTCAGGTTGAGGGGAGTAAGGCTCTGCGGCATGCCCGTGTCTGGCAGCCTGAATCTGCCCGTGAATAGCAATGGAACGAAGACAAAGGGTGCCGCGGTGACCCAGAATGCAACCCGACTGCGCCTCAATACAAGAACAGTCGCCGAAAGAAATGCCACACCCATACCCAAGGCTAGGATCGGCTCCCAAAGTGGTGTTACGTCTAGCATTGGGTTCCGAGGATAACGGGCGAGCCCGAAGAACCCTAGCCCAAGTTTGTAGTCAAGGATGATACTTCCAAAAGCAAACATTTCGACTGCCAGCAATGCAACCCACAGCGCCATGCCCCAACGAACGAAACGAACGGGCAACCGACTAGTCAGCTTCATAGATTTCAACCTCTCATAACAACTGGTCTGGAGGCAGCCGAGCGCCCACTCTAGGGCCTCTCGATCACTTGGAATCTCGTCTACTTCTCTGCTCATCGCTTGCGCCCACTCCTCACGCTCGCGCGGGAACACGCGCATCGCGAGACCAATGGCTTGACTTGCCAACCATCGACAAACTGATGTTGAAGTCATCGCGCACCCGCCTTGGTTGACCCATAGACAGACCCGGGCTCCACTGACACTTCCGGCTGTTCGCGCGCGCAGGCCAGTCCAGTAGCCGTTAATCGGTAGACATGTCGGGGTGGCCGCCCTAGCTGCTCTGCGTCCTTCCATCGCGAAGTGAGTAGACCCTGATCACCGAGACGCATGAGGATTGGATACAGCGTCCCGGACTTGAGTCCGGTTTCCTTTGAAAGCGCGTAGCCGTGTTGCCATGATCGCGGCTGCTTCAGCAAAGCGGCCAGTAGGGCAACAGTCTGACGAGAGCATTTGCGGCTATCGGCCATTGGCCAAACTCTACATATGTAGACGACAGTCGTCAATACTGCGAGTTAAGCTCGGCGGATCTGCCCGAGCATCTCCGCCAAAATATCGCGCCAGACGCATGGCGGTATCCGCACTCACGCCGCGTCGCTTACGCACAACCTCATTGATACGAGGCGTCGGCACATGCAACGCCTTGGCCAAACCATTCGCGCTCATCCGAAGAGGT
>DATAVA010000058.1:0-13693 GCA_036267975.1 Steroidobacteraceae bacterium
TTATGGTCGATTTGCATTCAGACGCTTGAAGCGGAGCTGGCGGAGCAAGAGTTCAATACCTGGGTGCGCCCGTTGCAGGCCATCGAGGGTGAGGGCGTCCTCAAACTGCTGGCTCCCAATCGCTTCGTGGTCGACTGGGTGAACAATAATCTGCTGCCCCGGATCGGCGAGCTGCTGCGCGGGGCGACCGCCGGCGGCGCACCCATCATCACCGTCGAAATCGGTTCCAGGGCGCGCTCCGATGCGCCGGTCGCCGCCGGTGCGAGCGCGGCGCCGTCGTTCGCGCCACGGCGCCGCGTCGAGGGCCTGGTCGTGGGCGCCCGCCTGAACGCTGACTACGATTTCACGAATTTCGTCGAAGGCAAGAGCAACCAGCTGGCGCGCGCGGCTTCCCAGCAGGTCGGCGAGAATCCGGGCAAGGCCTACAACCCGCTGTTCATCTATGGCGGCGTGGGACTGGGCAAGACCCATCTGATGCATGCCGTCGGGCATCTCATGAAGCAGCGCAACGCTGAAGCGCGCGTGGCCTACGTGCACTCGGAACGCTTCGTCGGCGATATGGTGCGCGCCCTGCAGCACAACACCATGAACGACTTCAAGGCGGCGTACCGCTCGCTGGATGCATTGCTCATCGATGACATCCAATTCTTCGCCAACAAGGACCGCTCGCAGGAGGAGTTCTTTCACACCTTCAACGAGCTGCTCGAAGGGCAGCGCCAGGTGATCCTCACCTGCGATCGTTATCCGAAGGAAGTCAGCGGCCTCGAGGAGCGCCTGAAGTCGCGCTTCGGCTGGGGACTGACGGTGGCGATTGAACCGCCGGAACTTGAGACCTGCGTGGCGATCCTCATGACCAAGGCGCACGCCGTAGGGGTCGCGCTGCCGGAGGAGGTCGCATTCTTCGTCGCGAAGCGCATCCGCTCGAACATCCGTGAGCTGGAGGGCGCCCTGCGGCGCGTCATCGCGAACTCACGCTTCACCGGCCAGCCGATCACGCTCGATTTCGCCAAGGAAGCCCTGCGTGATCTGCTGCAATTACAGGCAAAACTCGTCACAATCGAGAACATCCAGCGCACGGTTGCCGATTACTACAAGGTTCGCGTGGCCGATCTGCTCTCCAAACGTCGCAATCGATCGATCGCCCGGCCGCGTCAGGTCGCGATGGCCCTCGCCCGCGAATTGACCACACACAGCCTGCCCGAAATCGGCGATGCTTTTGGCGGGCGCGATCACACCACCGTGCTGCATGCCTGCGCGAAAATCGTCGAGCTGCGCGCGACGGATCAGCGTGTCAGTGAAGACTATTCAAACCTGTTGAGAACCCTGACAGGATGATGTGGAAAGACTGGGGACAACTTTGAGGCGACAAGTTATGCACATTCGGCCCACAGGCAATGGACAGGTCGACCATGTACTTACACGGTGGGTTGAATCCAATGCAAGATCCTGATGTGAATGAAACTACTCACGGTTATCCGGATATCCACAGGCCCTGTAGCTACTACTACAATCTTCTTTCAATACTTAAGACTATTAAGAGCACGCCATGAAGCTCACCGCTGCACGTGAAGATTTCCTGACTCCGCTGCAAAGCGTCATCGGCGTGGTCGAGCGCCGGCAGACGATGCCGATCCTGGCGAACGTGCTGCTGTCAGTACGCGACGATCGGCTGAGCATGACGGGCTCGGATCTCGAGGTTGAACTGGTTGCCTCCCGGCAGGTCGCGAGTCAGCAGACGGGCGATGTGACCATCCCCGGTCGCAAGCTGCTGGATATTTTCCGGGCGCTGCCGGAAAAAACCGCGGTCACGCTCAGTGCCGAAGGCGATCGGGTGAACATCCGCGCGGGCCGCAGCCGCTTTGCGCTCTCGAGCCTGCCGGCGGCGGAGTTTCCGGTGGTTGACGACATCAACGCGCAGCAGACCCTGACCATCAGTCAGGCGGATCTGGGCAAGCTCATCGCCAAGACGCATTTCGCAATGGCACAGCAGGATGTGCGCTACTACCTCAACGGCATGCTGCTCGAAACCGAGGGCAAGACGCTGCGCGCCGTGGCCACGGACGGCCATCGGCTGGCGCTGTGCGAGGCGCAGTTACCGGCCATGGCGCGCACCGCCCAGCAGGTGATCGTGCCGCGCAAGGGCGTGTTGGAGTTGCAGCGCATTCTCGGCACCGAAGGCACAGTGGAACTGGCGATCGGAACAAATCACGTTCGCGCCCAGATCGGCGATATTCGCTTCACTTCCAAGCTGATCGATGGTCGTTTCCCGGAATATGGGCGGGTGGTACCGGCCAATCCGACCAAGAGGGTACAGGCAGACCGCGATCTGCTCCGTCAGGCTTTCCAGCGCACGGCCATCCTGTCGAATGAAAAATATCGCGGTATCCGGCTGACCTTGAAAAGCGGCCTGCTGACGGTTCAAGCCCACAACCCCGAGCAGGAAGAGGCCGAAGATCAGCTCGAGGTCCGCTACGAAGGCGAGGACCTGGAGATCGGCTTCAACGTGAATTATCTGCTGGATGCGTTGGCGGCCCTCGACGGCGATACCGTGGAAATTGGCCTGTCGGATGCCAACAGCAGCTGCCTGGTGCGGCTGCCGGATTCGACGGATACGAAGTACGTCGTGATGCCGATGCGGCTGTAGGCGCGTCGATCCACGTGTTCCACGTGGAACCACGCCCATGAGTCTGGGGCAGCTGTCGATTCAGAATCTACGCTGCCTGCGCCAGGCCCAGCTGGACCTGCATCCCGGGCGTAATCTCATCGTCGGTCCGAATGGCTCGGGCAAGACCTCCGTGCTCGAGGCGATCTTCCTGCTGGGGCGCGGCCGCTCCTTCCGTACCCGCAATTCAGAACGGCTGATTACCCACGGTGAATCCCGATTGGTCGTCTTTGGCCGCACGCTTCCCGCGGCGGCTCCCGGCCTACCCATGGCGTTAGGCGTCCAGGTGACCCGGGGCGAGCCCACCATCGCCAAGATCCAGGGGGAATTCGCCCATAGCCTCGCGGCCCTGTCGGAAGCCCTTCCGGTCCAGGTGATCGATCCGGGTGTGCACAAGCTGGTCGAGGACAGCGCCTTCCGCCGCCGTCGCTGGATCGATTGGGCGACGTTCCACGTGGAACATGGGTTTGTCGCCGTGTGGGGCAGCTACACCCGGGCTCTGAAGCAACGTAATGCGATGCTCAGACAATTGCAGTCGAGCGGCAATGCAGCGGCTCAGCAACTGGCGCCGTGGGACGCGGAGTTGGCACAGCTGGGTGAGCAGCTGGCGCAGTCACGGCGCATCACCGTGGAGACACTGCAACCCTTTTGGCGATCCACCGTCGCCGCGCTGGCCAGCCTGAATCCGGAACTGGTGTACTTCCAGGGCTGGGCGCGCGATGTCCCGCTACTAGAGGCGCTGGAGCAATCCCGTGAGCGGGACCTGGCCCGCGGGAGTACGCATGCGGGGCCGCACCGCGGCGATATATTGCTGAAGCTCGATGGCAAACTGGCGCGTGACACGCTGTCGCGCGGCCAGCAGAAGCTCGTGGCGGTGTCGATGATCCTGGCGCAGCTGCAACTGCTGACGCAGGTGCTGCCCGAGCCGCCAACGTTGCTGCTGGATGATCCCGCAGCGGAATTGGACCCAGACCGCCTGGGACGCTTCATCGCGGAGGTGGCACCTCTGCACTGCCAGCTCGTGCTCACTTCGCTGGCTGCCGGGCCTCAGCCGTTCGGGCCGCCGGATCGGACGTTCCACGTGGAACAAGGACGCGTATCCGGCGACTGATATTCCCGCTAACGCGTCGACAATGGGCTTGATCGCCGTCGATATTTCGGGATCTGGCTGTCAACTTGCAGCAATCGCGGCCGGCTCCGATGCCGGCATGTAGCGATCCTGCGCCAGCTGCGCACGGATGGTCCCGGAAGCAGCCGGGCGGCACTGCGAAAAACATAGATCAAACAATGCCTTATGCTTCGGTTTATACGTGGCTGGCAGGGCCGCGGACGGCTATAATGGGCGGTCATCCAAACGAGCTCCCGCATGCCGCAAAACGACGTCTACGATTCCAGTAAAATCAAAGTCTTGAAGGGTCTGGATGCCGTCCGCAAGCGCCCGGGGATGTACATCGGCGACACGGATGATGGCAGCGGCTTGCATCACATGGTGTTCGAAGTGGTCGATAACTCGATCGACGAGGCGCTGGCCGGTTACTGCGATCGGGTGCAGGTGACCATTCACGCCGATGAGAGCGTCACCGTTTCGGACAATGGTCGCGGCATTCCCGTCGACATCCACCCCGAGGAGGGCGTCTCGGCGGCCGAAGTCATCATGACGGTGCTGCACTCGGGCGGAAAGTTCGATGACACCTCGTACAAGGTCTCCGGCGGTCTGCATGGGGTTGGCGTGTCAGTCGTCAACGCACTGTCGGACTACCTGCTGCTGACCGTGTGCCGCGATGGCACGATGCACCAGCAGGAATATCATCTCGGTGACCCGGTGGCGCCGATGAAGGTTGTCGGTCCGACCACGGAGCGCGGCACGACCATCCGCTTCAAGCCGAGCTCGCAGATCTTCACGAACATCCAGTTCAATTTCGACATTCTCGCCAAGCGGCTGCGCGAACTGTCATTCCTGAACTCCGGCGTGCGCATCGAGTTCTGCGATGAGCGCGAGACGCGCGCGGAGGTCTTCCAGCACGAAGGTGGCCTGCAGGCCTTCGTCAAGTATCTGAACCGCACGCGCACGCCGGTGCACGACTCGGTGTTCTGGTTCCGCAATCAATACGGTCCGGTCTGCGTGGAGGTCGCGATCCAGTGGAACGACTCCTACCAGGAGAGCATGTACTGCTACACGAACAACATTCCGCAAAAAGACGGTGGTACGCATCTGGCGGGCTTCCGCAGCGCGCTCACGCGTACGCTGAACGACTACATCGAAAAAGAGCTGTCCGCGAAGAAGGACAAGCTCGACACCACGGGCGATGATTCGCGCGAAGGTCTTACCGCGATTCTGTCCGTGAAGTTGCCGGACCCGAAGTTCTCCTCGCAGACCAAGGACAAGCTGGTCTCGAGCGAAGTGAAGGGCATCGTGGAGTCCGCGCTGAACCAGAAGCTTGGTGAGTTTCTGCTGGAGCATCCGCAGGAAGCGCGTCTGATCGTCAACAAGATCATCGAAGCCGCGCGCGCCCGCGAGGCGGCGCGCAAGGCGCGTGAAATGACGCGCCGCAAGGGCGCACTCGACATCGCGGGGCTTCCCGGCAAACTTGCTGACTGCCAGGAAAAGGATCCGGCGCTGTCCGAAATCTTCATCGTCGAGGGTGACTCGGCTGGTGGTTCGGCCAAACAGGGTCGCGATCGGCGCACGCAGGCCATCCTGCCGCTCAAAGGCAAGATCCTCAACGTCGAGCGCGCGCGCTTCGACAAGATGCTCGGCTCCGCCGAAGTCGGCACGCTGATCACGGCGCTGGGCTGTGGCATCGGCCGCGATGATTTCGACATCAACAAGCTGCGCTATCACCGCATCATCATCATGACTGACGCGGATGTCGACGGAAGCCATATCCGCACGCTGCTGCTGACGTTCTTCTACCGGCAGATCCCGATGCTCATCGAGAACGGCCATATCTACATCGCGCAGCCGCCGTTGTACAAGCTCAAGCGCGGTAAGCAGGAGCAGTACGTCAAGGATGAAGCGGAGTTGACGGCGCTGCTGCTCAGCGCCGCGCTCGATGATGCCGGCCTGTACGTCAATTCGGCGGCGCCGCCGCTGCGCGGCGCGGGCCTCGAACAACTGGCGCGCAAGTACATGGAAGTCCAGGCCATCATCAAGCGCTGGTCACGGCGCTACGACGACCGGCTGCTGGACCAGCTGATCTACATGCCGGAAGTGAAGTCGGCGGATTTCGAGCGCATCGATTGGCTGCGTGATTGGGCACGCGAGCTCGATCAGCGTCTCAACGGCCGCGACGATGGCACGCGCAGCTTCGTGATCGAGGTGCAGTCGGCCACCGACAGCCACGCAACCCGCGTCGTGGTCAACAAGAACCAGCATGGCACGGCGACCCACAAGAACCTGCCGCGCGAGTTCTTCGAGTCCGCCGAGTACCAGCGGATCGCGGACCTGGGCCGCACCCTCTCGGGCTTCATTGGCGAGGGTGCCTACGTCACGCGCGACAATGATCGGCACGAAATCGGCAGCTTCAAGGAAGCAATGCGCTGGCTGTTCGAGCAGGCGCGCCGCAAGCAGAGCATCCAGCGTTACAAGGGCCTGGGTGAAATGAATCCGGATCAGCTGTGGGATACGACCATCAATCCCGAGACGCGGCGCCTGCTGCAGGTGCGAATCGAAGATGCCGTCGCCGCCGATGACATCTTCACCACGCTGATGGGCGATCAGGTCGAACCGCGCCGGGAATTCATCGAGAAGAACGCGCTGTCCGTCATGAACCTGGATATCTAACACATGAACCCAATCAAGCTCATCGCGGCACTGCTGATCATCGCGGGTGTCCTCGGACTCGCCTACGGTGGCTTCAGTTATTCGCGCACCTCCACCGTCGCCCAGGTCGGGCCCATTTCGATCAACGCGGAGCATCGGCATACGGTGAACGTGCCGGTGTGGGCCGGCGTCGGCGGCATCATCATCGGCGTGCTGCTGTTCGCCGTCGGCGGCAAGCGCGACTGAACGCCATGCCAAACGCATTTGCGAGAATCGCGCTGGTAACGGGCGCGAGCCGCGGTCTGGGCCGCAACACCGCTATCGCGCTGGCCCGCAAGGGCGTCGATGTCATCGGCACGTATCACAGCAACAAGGCCGCAGCCGACGTCACCGCGGGTGCCCTCGAGGCGTTGGGGCGCAAGGCGGTGATGTTCCAGCTGGACACCGGCAACGTAGCGGCGTTCGCGGGCTTCGTTACCGATGTGAAACAGGCTCTGAATGCGCACTGGACGCGGCCGGCGTTCGACTACCTGGTCAACAACGCCGGTATCGGTATCCACGCGCCCTTTGCGAGCACCAGCGAAGCGGACTTCGATCGGCTGATGAACATCCACTTCAAGGGCGTGTTCTTCCTGACCCAGGGGCTGCTGCCGCTGATCGCCGACGGCGGCCGCATCGTCAATATCTCCAGCGGCCTCACGCGCTTCAGCCTGCCCGGTTATGCGGCCTACGCGGCCATGAAGGGCGGCATCGAGGTCCTGACGCGCTACCTCGCCAAGGAACTTGGCGCTCGCGGCATCGGGGTCAATTCGGTGGCGCCGGGCGCCATCGAGACCGATTTCGGCGGTGGCGCGGTGCGCGACAGCAAACAGGTGAATGATTTCGTCGCCAGCGTGACGGCCATGGGTCGCCCGGGGGTGCCGGATGATATCGGTCCGGCGATCGCATCGCTCCTGACGGATGACAACCGCTGGATAACCGCGCAACGCATCGAAATCTCGGGCGGCATGTTTGTTTGAAGTTCAAACAACCGTCAGACCTGACTGACTTCGGATCGCGACCAGCACCGAATCCGCGGCCCGGCAAAGCCCGCGATAATCCGGCTCACCCCCCCCCCCATCAGGAGCCGTCATGAAACGACACTTATTGTTTATCGCCTGCGCCCTGCCACTGGTCGCCACGGGCGCCTACGCAGCGGATACGCCGGACAGCAGCTTCTACAAGCATATCGCCGAAGCGAACCTTGCAGAAATCAACGATGCGACACTCGCGCAGCAAAGCGCCACCGATCCGCAGCTGAAAGACTTCGCGGCCATGATGATCAAGGATCACACCGAAGCGAACAGTAAGCTGGCGGCATTGGCCGGCACCAAGAATCTCACGTTGCCGAGCAGCGCCAGCGTGGGCGAGATGGCAACGCACGAGAAGTTGAAGCTGGAGTCGGGACAGACCTTCGACAAGGCGTACATCCGCGGCCAGATCAGCGCGCATCGGGCTGCCATCCGCGCGCTGCGCAAGGAAATGGCCAGCGGCAAGGATCAGGATGCGAAGGACTTTGCGAAATCCGTACTGCCCACCGTCCAGGGCCATCTGAAGGCGATTGACAAGATCGCGACCGCGGACGGCGTTTCGACCAAGTAAGGTCAGCGCGCAGCCAAGCTGAGGATAAGGATCGCCCACCGTGGGCGGTCCGGGTTCGTCTGTCTTGGGCTCGGCCGGTCTGACGGGGAACTCCTACCCCACGAGGCACCTGCGACCCCTGCGTTCGGTGGCCGCACAGCTGCGACAGTGACTACGTCGCAGTAATGATGCGTCGCCGTAAATTACGAGGGTGAAGTCGCCATGGGTAATCAACCGAACGATCAGAAGACAACCACCAAGGAAGGCCAGAAGAGTGGCCAGCAGAGTGGCCAGCACAGCGGCCAGCAGCAGCAGGGCGGCCAGCATAGTGGCCAGGGCGGACAGCAGGCCGACCAGAGCGGCCAGCGCAGTGGACAGCAGGAGCAGCAGCATCGCAGCGATGACCACAGCAACTCCGCGCGTTCGGGAGAAAACCCGAATCGCGCCGGTGAGCCAGACGGTCAGAAGCAGCACGGCCAGCACTCCGGCTCCGGGCAGTCGGGCTCAAGCAAGTAACCCGAAACGATGCAGGTGGGTTTGGGCGCGAGCTGCTCGCGCCCAACCTTTGTGAGTTGCCGTATGGAAAGTGACAGCGCCAGGGCTTTGCCGGATTACGCCAGGCCACCTTTTTCGGAGCAGCAGCAGCCGTGGCCGGGGCTGGCATCCAAAATGACGCCGCCGCCGGATCATGGGGAGAAAAGTTACCGGGGCACGGGCCGGCTGTCGGGACGCCGGGCCCTGCTGACGGGCGCGGACAGCGGCATCGGGCGTGCCGCGGCCATCGCCTTCGCCCGCGAAGGCGCCGATGTGGCGATCAACTATCTGCCCGCAGAAGAAACCGATGCGCAGGAAGTCATCGAGCTGATTCGCAAGGAGGGGCGCAAGGCGGTCGCGCTTCCCGGTGATATCCAGGATGAAATTTTCTGCACCGGTCTGGTTAATTCGGCCGTGGCGCAACTGGGTGGCCTTGATATTCTCGTCAACAACGCGGCGCGCCAGACGGCGCAGGACTCGATCTTTGACATTACGACCGAACAGCTGGACGCAACCTACAAGACGAATGTCTATGCCATGTTCTGGATCACGAAGACCGCACTCAAATACATGACAGCCGGCGCTGCCATCATCAACACCACTTCGATCAACGCCTACGACCCATCGCCGAGCCTGCTGGATTACGCCTCGACGAAAGCGGCCATCGCGATCTTCACCAAGGGACTGGCGAAGCAGCTTGCGGTCAAGGGTATTCGCGTCAACGCGGTCGCGCCGGGTCCGATCTGGACGCCGTTGCAGGTCTGTGGTGGCCAACCGCCCGCCAAGCTTACCCAGCTGGGGGCCGAAACGCCGTTGGGCCGTCCCGGCCAGCCTGCCGAACTGGCGGCCCTTTATGTTCTGCTCGCCACTAACGAAGCTTCCTACACCACCGGGCAGATATTCGGTGCGGTCGGCGGACGCGGCGGTCCGTAGCTCGGTCGGCACCGAATAACCGGGCGCGGCCACGGCAGCGCCGGACACTCATACAGATGCACACGGATCGCACTACCGCATTGCGGTAGGAGAACTCCTAGGCGACCGAGGCGTCGCCATGCATAGCTGCGGGTCGCGGCACGTTGCTACTCTGCTCGCAACCGGAGGCCCGCCCATCATGCACATTCGATTTGGCTACGAACTGATCTATTCGACCCCCGTGCCGACGCACATGATCCTGATGCTGCGTACTCAGCTGGGGCGCGGCCAGAATTACGTTGTCGCCGACAACATGCAGGTCAGCCGCTCGGTATCGCTTCAATACCACACCGACGGGTTCGGTAATACCTGCGCGCGACTGGAATTGCCGAGCGGACCGACGCGCATCACGGCCGACGCCCTGATCGAAGACTCGGGGCGGCCCGAACCGGTGGTGCTGACTGCGCAGGAGCATCCCCTGCGGGAGCTACCGTTCGAGGTCATGCAATACCTGCTCAGCAGTCGCTATTGCGACACGGAGGTCCTGATGGCCGAGGCCTGGCGGCTGTTCGGTCATCTGCAGCCCGGCTGGAGCAGGGTGCAGGCGCTGTGCGATTTCGTGCATCAGTACGTCACCTTCGACTACCGGCATGCGCGACCGACGCGCACGGCCTCTGAGACGTTCTTTGAACGGCAGGGGGTATGTCGTGACTTCGCCCACCTGGCCATCGCATTCTGCCGCTGCCTCAACATACCGGCGCGCTATTGCACCGGCTATCTCGGTGACATCGGCGTTCCGGCCGTTGACTCACCGATGGACTTCGCGGGTTGCATGGAAGTGTACCTGGGCGGCCAGTGGCATCTGTTCGATCCGCGCAATAACGCGCGGCGCATCGGCCGCATCCTGATCGCGCGCGGGCGCGATGCAGGCGATGTCGCCATCAGCACGGCCTTCGGGCCGGCCTGCCTGCAGCTGTTCAAGGTGTGGACGGACGCGGCGGATGGCCGGCAGCTGCGCAAGGTCGGGTAGCCTCTCAAGCGGCTGCGCACAGATTTGCGCAGCCGCCGAATTCTTTGCATCCTAGCGCACCACTCATTCCCGGTGAGCCGCAAAGGAATTCCACCATGTCCACCCTGACGACGGCGCCGCTCGCGCCCCTGCTCGCACGGCTGACCGCGGATGCCGAAGCCAGCACGCGCAAGCTGCACGAGGAGCGCGCCAAGGCGCCGGCGGGTGCCGACAAGCCCGGGCCGAGATCCAGTGATTATCGTTCCTTCTACATGCAGATGGGGCAATACCACCTTGCGGTCTCGCCGCAGACCGGCACGCTGCTGTACATGCTGGCACGCACCCGCGCGGCGCGCGCGGTGATCGAGTTCGGGACTTCCTTCGGTATCTCGACGCTGCACATCGCGGCGGCGCTCAAGGACAACGGCGGTGGCCGTCTCATCACCACCGAGTTCGAACCCTCGAAGATCGCCCAGGCGCGCAACAATCTGCGCGCCGCGAACCTTGAGGAGTTCGTCGAAATCCGCGAGGGTGATGCGCTCGAAACCCTCGCGCGGGACATACGGCCGATCGACCTGGTGCTGCTGGATGGCGCCAAGCCGCTGTATCTGAAAGTGCTGAAGCTGCTCGAGCCGCAGCTGCGCACCGGCGCGATGCTGGTGGCCGACAATGCCGACTGGAGCCCGGAGTACCTCGAGTGCGTGCGCAATCCGGCCAACGGCTACCTGTCGGTGCCCTTCGGCGATGACGTCGAGCTGTCGATGCGTCTGCGCTAACTCAGGCCGTATATTCCTGGCGCAGGATCTTCGCGCCCTCGACCATCGCCCGCATCTTGCCGAACGCGACGTCATGCGGCAGGTACTTCATGCCGCAGTCCGGCGCGACGATGATCTTGTCGGCAGGCATGTGCTGCAGGGCGCGCCGGATGCGCGCGGCGACGCTCTCGGCCGTCTCGACCTTCATGTCGGACAGGTCGATCGCACCGACCATGACGTACTTGCCGGGCAGGCTCTCCAGGACCGCGCAGTCCAGATTCGACTGAGCCGTTTCGATGGATACCTGGTTACAGCGGCATTCGGCCATTTCGGCCAGGAACGAGTAGCCGCTGGGCCGCGCATGAATGATTGCGGCATATCCAAAGCAGATATGCACGGTGGTCGTGCCGACGACACCCTCGAGGGCGCGGTTCAGGGCGCGCAGGCCGTACTGCCGGGCCTTCTCGGGCCGCGCCTGCAGATACGGTTCGTCGATCTGGACGATGTCGGCGCCGGCCGCGAACAGGTCCTTGATCTCTTCATTGACGGCGCCCGCGTAATCCATCGCGGCATCTTCGTCGTGGGCGTAGAAGTCGTTTTGCGCCTGCTGCGCCATGGTGAAGGGGCCCGGCACCGTGATCTTGATGCGCCGATCGGTGTGGCGCAGCAGGAATTTCACATCCTCGACCTGCACCGGATGCATGCGGCGGATCTTGCCGACGATGCGCGGCACGGGGTTGGGGTGACCCGAGCGGTCCAGGGCCGTCCCCGGATTCTCGAGGTCCACGCCTTCGAGGGCAGTCGCGAAGCGGTTCGAATAGCTCTCCCGGCGGATTTCGCCATCGGAAATAATATCGATCCCGGCCTGCTCCTGGGCGCGGATCGCGAGGATGGTCGCATCATCCTGCGCCTGGGCGAGATACTCCGCCGGCACGCGCCACAGCGACTGCATTCTGACCCGCGGCGGGAAGCGCCCCGCGAGCTTGGCGCGATCGATGAGCCACTCGGGCTGTGGATAGCTTCCTACCAGAGTTGTCGGAAAGAGCATGTCGATCCCCTCTATTGGCGCCCCCATAGTGTACCCCACCGAAGCGTTGACTATTCCGTACCGCCTTAGGCGGATACTATTCCGCAGCGCGCCAGGCGCCTCCCCTCGTGCTTACCGGATTGGCCTCATACATGAATAGCGAATCGCTGCTGCTCGCCCCCGATACCCGCGTCACCTGCCCGGCCTGTGAGCAGGAGTTTTCGCTAGAGCAGGGCTTCGCGAAGCAGGCCCTCGAAGCCGTGGAGTCGGCCAGCGCCAGCGCGCTCGGTGAGTTGAAGGACCAGGAGCGGGCCGCGGCTGAAAAGCGCGCGCAACAGCTCGCCGGTGAACAGGCCAAAGCTGCCCAGCGCCAGGTCGAGGACCTGCAGGCGATGCTGCGGACGCAGGGAGATACGCATAGCAAGGCCTTGGCCGACGCGCACGCAGTGAGCCAGGAGAAACTCAAGGCGCTCGATGGGCGCGAAGCGCGGCTGACCGCGCGCGAGCAGGGCCTTGAAGCGCGCGTGGAGGAGGCCGCCGCGACACGCGCGGCGCAGCTGCTCAGCGCCGAGCGTGCGGCGTACGAGAAACGTCTCGCCGAAAGCCAGCAGCAGCTGAAGGTATTGCGCGATGAGCAGCTGGCGCTGCGCGAGGAGCGCCAGAAGCTCAGGGACGAAAAGGACTCGCTGGCTCTGGAAGTCCACAAGCAGGTCGATGCGAAGCTTGCGGAGCGAGTGTCGCTGGCGCGCACCCAGGAGCAGGAAAAAGCCCAGCTGGACAAGGCCGAGCTGCAAAAGAAGCTCGATGATGCGATGGCGGAGCTGGCCGCAGCGCAGCGCCGCATGGCACAAGGCTCGCAGCAGCTGCAGGGTGAAGTGCTGGAACTGGCCATCGAAGATGGCCTGAAGCGCGCGTTTCCGCTCGATGCCATCGAGGAGGTCAAGAAAGGCGCACGCGGCGGCGACCTCATTCATCGGGTGACCTCCCGCTCCGGCCAGCCTGCGGGGGTCATGCTGTGGGAATCCAAGCGCGCCAAGGACTGGAGTCCCGCATGGATCACGAAACTGAAGGAAGACATGCGCGCTTGCAGCGCCGACATCGGTGTTCTGGTCAGCATGACCACGGCCGTGCCGAAGGAATGGCTCGACGGGCAGCTGTTCGGATTGCACGAGGAGATCTGGGTGACGACCTGGACGGCGGCCGTGCAGCTGGCCGAAGTGTTGCGCTCGGGGCTGCTCGACGTGCACAAGCAGCGCCTGATCTCAGCCGGCAAGGGCGAGAAGATGGAGGCCGTGTATGACTATCTGACTTCGCCGCAATTCGCGCAGAAGCTCAAGGCCGTCTACGGCACCTTCCAAAAAATGCGCGAGGAGCTGGAGTCCGAGCGCTCCGTCACCATGCAGCGCTGGGC
>DATAVA010000059.1:0-4293 GCA_036267975.1 Steroidobacteraceae bacterium
GCAGCACGGCGCGCTGGTGGATCTGCCGAATGTGAATGGCGTGACCCCGCTCATCGCTGCCGCGGGCATGGGCATGCGCGGCGGTCCGAATGCCATCGTCCCCGACTATCGCGGCGACTTCGCGAAAGATGCTCCCGAGAAGGCCATCACGACGCTCGACATCCTCGTCAAGGCCGGCGCGAACGTGAACGCCCGCGTGACGGATACGAGCAGCCACTCCGCCCGCATCGCGCGGGCCAGCCAGATGACCGAACGTCAGGGTCAGACGGCGCTGTACGGGGCGATCACCCGGCATTGGACCCCCGTCGTGCAGTACCTGCTGGCGCATGGCGCGAAAGTCGACGTGGCGGATGACAAGGGCCGTACCCCGCTGACGGCGGCGACGCAGGGTGTCGGCGACCGCGGCTTCGCGCCGGACAAGGAGATCGTCACGCTGATCAATCAGGCGGTCGCCGCGCAGAAAGCGCCCGCGACGGCGGCAAATCTCACCCCTGGCGCAACCCCGCAATGATGGGCCGCCGTGCGGCGTGGATGGCCGGGAACAGCCCGCCGATCAGCGCCAGCAGCAACGCGTAGGCCGTCCCGGTGACGATGAGCGCAGGGGTGACGCTGAACGCGAAACTCACCTGCGTGAAACTCTGGTAATTCATGGTCGAGGTCTGCAGATCATTGAAGGCAAAGTACGCCACCGCCGCGCCGAGCGCGCCGCCGATGAGCCCGAGCAGCAGTGCCTCGATGATCACCGAGACGGCAACGGGCAGGCCGCCGAAGCCCAGCGCACGCAATGTCGCGATCTCGGTGCTGCGGGTGGCGACGGCCGAGTACATGGTGTTGAGCGCGCCGAACACCGCGCCGACGCCCATCAGCAATCCCAGCACGGTACCGGCGCCGCGGATCACGGCCGACAGCAGCGCGGATTGCGCGGCGTAGAATTCGCGCTCGGTGAGCACGTTGACGCTCAGGCGCGGGTCGGTCGTCAGGTGGTCCTTGAACGGCTTGACGCTGGCAGCGCTCGTGAGCAGCGCGCGCACCGTCTGGTAGGTGTCGCCGCGCGAGTAGGCGCTCTGCAGCATGCGCACGTCGGTCCAGATCTCGGACTCGGAGACGCTGCCGCCATCGGTGAACTCACCGACGACGCGCCACTCGTTGTTGCCCCATCTCACGATCCTACCGATCTCAAGGCCGCTTAGGGTCTGCGCAGCACTGTGGCCGACGATGACCTCGTTGCGTCCCGTCGCGAACATGCGTCCGGCCACCAGCCGGAAATGCGAGCGCGTCTTCGGGCCCGCGGCTTCGATGCCGCGGAACGGCGCATTCGCTGCCGTTCCGGTCGAGCGCTTGGTCTGATCTACGGTGGTGTACAGCTCGGCGGACACGATCGGCCCATGAGCGTCGCGCGCGATGCCCGGCGCCTGCTCGATGATCTGCACCTGTTCCTGGGAGAAACTGCTGGTCATTTCCTCCGCGGTGCTGCCGCGCAGCACGATGGCGACCCGATCGGAACCCGAAAGCTCGAGGGTGCGGCGGAAACCCTCGCTGATCGACAGCAGCGCGACCAGGATGAGGACGACGCCGGCGATGCCGATGACCGAGACCAGTGAGGGGGTCACGCGCAGCGGCAGCGCACGCAGGTTCAGGGTGGAGACGGCGGTGATCTGGCGGAAGATTTTCATGATGAATGCCGCAGATTCGCTAGCGTCCCGCCAGCCCGTCGACGATGCGCAGCCGCGCCGCACGCACCGCCGGCAGCGCCCCGGAAATGATGCCGAGCCCGATCATCAGCGCTACGGCCACCGCCAGGGCCTGCGGTGTGAGCAGGAACGCGGACAGGTATTCGCTCAGGGCGTTGCCGAGCCGACCCACGGCGAGCAGGGCGCCGGTAATTCCGATTGCGCCTCCCACGATGGTCAGCAGCAGCGACTCGCCGATCACGAGTGCGAGCACCGCAGGATCGGTGAACCCGAGTGTCTTCAGCACGGCGACCTCATTGGTGCGCTCGCGCACCGACTGCGCCATGGTGTTGGCGCTGACCAGCAGCATGGTGAAGAACACCGCGATGCCGATCGCGGTCACGATCGCGCCGATGTCACCGGTTTGCTTGGCGAACCCCTGCACGAAGGCCTTCTCGCTGCCGGTCTTGGTCTCGGCTGATGAATTGGTGAATAGCGCATCGATGGCGGCGGCGACCTGCGCGGATTGCGCGGGATCGGAGATGCGCACGATGTACCAGCCGACAGTACCCTTGCCGATACTGCGTGCCTCATCGAGGTAGTCGTAATGAAAGAAGAAGCTGCTCACGTCCCCTGATGGATCCTTGTTGTCGTAGATGCCATCGATGACGAAGTCCCAGATATAGCTACCGTCGGTGTGCGGATAGATGTCCGAGCGCAGCGGCACCCGGTCGCCGACCTTCCAGCCGTGGCTCTCGGCCAGCGCACGGCCGACGATGGCGCCCACCCGATCGTGCAGCCAGCGTTCCTTCTGCGCCGGCGGCAGCAGGAACTCCGGGTACATCTGCAGGTAGCTGTCGGGCGGCACCGGATAGGTGATGATGATGCTGCGCTCGTTCTGATAATGGCCTCCGAACCAGGTCGAATGCGTCACGAGCATCACGCCGGGCACGGCGACGATGCGCTGCAGGTAGCTGATGGGCAGCGGCTGCACGATCGATACCTTGGCCATGGTCACGAGGCGGTCGACCCCCGCGAGGTTGCCGTTCGCCTCGAAGCCGTTCTTCACGGCGGCCAGCAACCCATACAGGAGGAATGCGACCGCGATGGACAGCAGCGTGAAAACGGATCGCGGCGTGCGCCGTCGCAGGTTTCCGAACAACAGCGGTAGGAACCTGAACATGGGGCCCTACTGGCTGAGCATCAACGCACGCGATATCCAGGCTTGTTGCATTGCATCGATAGTGCCTCTCTTTGGACCACGGTCTTTGACACCATAATACCGCGCTCAGCCACTGCCCGCCCTGAATGACCGGCGCCTCTCACACCCGCCAACCCTAGCACGATGTCCGAACCCATGCCGAGGGCACCCAACCCCCGGACCCAACCACCCAACTTATACGGCATCCAGTGCTCGGCCTGATTCCCTTCGAATATTCAGCGTTCGCGGTCGATGGCCAGGCGGATCTGAGTATGAGATCAGTTCGTTGATTGGATCTTGACTGGGGTACAGACATGCCCATGAACTAGCGCTACGCGCATATCCAGGTCGGCATCGGCGCATGGAACTATGCGCCCTGGCGCACGACCGTCAAATAGGTGTCTAAGGATATCTCACACCGCACAAGTAATGCTCTGGAGCATATTCTCGATGTGCGTCCATTGCTCCGAAGAACACCCTGCATCGGCTGCTAAAATCACCGCACCCGCCACGACCGGCAGCAACAAGGACTCAGACATCGAACTCACGAAATAAGGTGACCACTAACAGACACAATTGGGCGGGTCCGAACTGAGGCAATTCCGCCCACTCGCGCGACGTCGACGCCTTGAGCTTTTTCTGATCAATATATTTCGGAAGAGTTTTCATGCCTGCGAGGACGTGTGGGTCGTTGAACGTTCCGTCAATCGCAACCTGACCAAGAATATTAAAGGCATATTCAGTCCCACAAAAACGCTGCCCTCGGCACCGTCTGCCTCACGGCCTAGGAACCCAAAGGTGCCCGCACACACGTCCGGCGGCATAATGGTTGTCTTGCACCCGAGATTCCCAGTTTTCGCACACAGCTGGGCGTTGAACGGAGTTGTTTGCGGCGTCGTTGGTGGCTTTAGGACTGCGGCAGCCGCTAATTGTCCAACCGTCTAGATTTCCGGATGATCGGTGACGTGATCGTATACCAGCCCGCCGTCGCCAGAAGCGCGCCGACTCCAAAATCGATAACTATAAATCTAGTAAGGGAATAAGTTGTTAGGGTTTCATCAACGCGGTTCTCGACGAGAAACCAGATTAAGAATGGCACAGAAAAAACAAAAGCAACTCCCGCCAAGTGACCGGCAAGAGATCCAGCTACCCATCTTTTTAGCGTCACTGATTCGGATTCCTTCTTACGCATTTTGCAGGCGGAACCGCCATTCCAACTAACAGCCCAGCGCCCGCACCGTACGCCCCGCCCGTTAGGGCGGCAGCCTGCACCGTGCTTATCGCTCCATTCTCATCCATCCTCTCAAGGAGCGCGGCTGTTTGTTCCGCTGCATGAAGCGAGGCATT
Organism: Steroidobacteraceae bacterium; assembly: GCA_036267975.1. GTDB lineage: Bacteria > Pseudomonadota > Gammaproteobacteria > Steroidobacterales > Steroidobacteraceae > DAIDKA01. The sequence continues at coordinate 4,219 of DATAVA010000059.1, forward strand.
GGTTTCGCTTATCGCCGCATAGGTGCCCGCCATTGTTCGGTAGACGCGATAGCCGGCAACTAAGTCTGCGCTTCA
>DATAVA010000060.1:0-12686 GCA_036267975.1 Steroidobacteraceae bacterium
AGCCGCCCTGACCTGTGGCGCGGCCGCAATGATCGCGACCGTACCCAGAACGAGCGCCACGGCAATGCGCACGGAATAAGACCCATGAAGCTTGGCAGACATTAGTTAGACCCCCTGAAGAACGAACAAGAACCGTATTGACGAAATTTTTGCGGTCACGACTCCCAACGCCGTCGTGACCTGAAACTTGTGTTCGGCATTGTCACTTTTTCTTATCGAAAAGCAAGTGTTGTAGGCGCAACACATTCACCTGGTACTGGAGAAAGCGGCTCAGCGCTCTTGACCTGTCTACAACACTGCTCCGAAGTACTACGTTTCACGCACTTTAATGCGGTTTGATGACTACTCAACTCATGCTCCAGCGGGGCTCTCGCGCCCCTTCCTTGAGGCACCGCCCGCAGCGGCGGATGGTTCGAGCAGCGCGCGCCGTTATTTGAAAAAACGCAGCGCGGCCCTGTGGGATGTGATCGGAGCAGCAACTTCCCGAAGTCGCTGCCATGCCAGACGATTGCTTATTTATCAATCTGTTACCTTTGCTCACTTCGGGAGACATCGGTCTGCATTACCGCTCGCGGAGAGTCGCTGAGGAGAGCTGCCACGCGGCCCCGGGCTCACGAACTGCCGCGATGAGGTGAACGCGGGTCAATCGCATATTCAATGGTGCCGTGATGCATCATCACGTGTGGCGAAATAATCAGACAGGGTATGCAATTATTCGCAATACTTGCACAAACAATCATACAAATAATCGACAATTTGGCGCACAAATGAGGCGGTTTCGCGTGCGGCTATACTCATTCGAAGGGGGATATCCAATGACGAGTACCACCGTGAGACGCCTGGGCGTGGTCGTGGCGACCGCTGCCAGCTGTGTCGTGCTGCATGCGACAGCCGCTGCCGAGGTGCCCCTGGCGCCCGCCTTCACCGCGCCGCAGCTCACTGCGCTGCCGCGCGATGGCTGGATCACCAACGGTGGCACTGTGTTCAATCAGCGCTACTCACCGCTGACTGAGGTCAATCGGACTAACGTCCGGGACCTCAAGGCGCAGTGGCGCGCGCACCTGGATGGCTCCGGGGTCGGCCCGCAGTATTCGGGCCAGGGACAGCCGCTGTTCTATCAAGGCGTGCTGTATGTGGTGACGGGGGCCGATGATGTGTTCGCGCTGGATGTGAACAGCGGCGCGCATCTGTGGCGCTACGAAGCGAAGCTTGATCCGGCCCATGTGCGGGTGTGCTGCGGTTGGGTCTCGCGGGGCCTGGGTCTCGGGGCCGGCAAGATTTTTCTCGGCAGGCTGGATGCGCGCCTCACCGCACTCGATCAGAAGACCGGCAAGGTCGTCTGGTCCATTCAGGGCGAGAATCCCAACCTGGGCTACTCGCTGGTCGGCGCGCCGCTGTATTACGACGGCATGGTGATTGTCGGCTACGCTGGCGGCGACATGGGCATTCGTGGGCGTGTGAAGGCCTACGACGCCAATGACGGCCATCTGTTGTGGACCTTCTACACGGTTCCCGCACCGGGCGAGTTTGGCGCGGACACGTGGCCCCGCGACAATGACTACTACAAGTGGGGCGGAGCGCCGGTGTGGCAGACCCCCGCCATCGATCCCGCGCTGGGTATGGTCTATTTTTCCACTGGCAATGCCGGGCCGGACTACGGTGGCGGCAAGCGCGCCGGCGACAACCTCTTCACCGCCTCGATCGTTGCGCTGGATGTGAAAACCGGCAAGTACCGCTGGCATTTCCAGCAGGTGCACCATGACATCTGGGACTACGACTCGCCGAACCCGGTGGTGCTGTTTGATGCACCCTACCAAGGCGTGATGCGCCATGGCATCGCCGAAATCTCGAAGACCGGCTGGGTGTATCTGCTGGACCGCGTGACCGGCAAGCCATTGCTGGGCATCCCCGAGCGCCCCGTGCCGCAAGAGCCACGCCAGAAGACCGCTGCGACCCAGCCCTACCCGATTGGCGATCCGTTGTTTCCGCAGTCGGTCGACATGGCGCCGGAGGGTTACAAGCTGATTGACGGCGGCCGAATCTTCACTCCGTACTGGGACCAGCCCGTCGTGTACCGCCCGCAGATGGCCGTGAACTGGCCGCCCAGTTCCTACGATCCGGACAGCAATTACTTTTACGTGTGCGGCATCGACAACCTGGCGGTGTCCTCACACGATACCAAGCCGTTCGCCGGTCCGACCTTCGAGGGCATGTGGATGCAGAACGGCAAGAATGGCAGCTTCGATGTCGCCCGCCGTGGCATGTTCGCGGCCTTCGACCTGAAGACCAACCGGATCGTCTGGGAGCATTCCTGGCCGCAGGGGTGCTTCAGCGGCTCGCTGGCCACGCGCGGCGGCTTGGTGTTCACCGGTCGCAGTGACGGTCGCCTGACGGCGCTCGACAGCGCAACAGGTGACCTGCTGTGGCAGTTTCAGACCGATGCGGGCGTCAACGCCCCTGCGACCACGTTTGAATACCACGGCACGCAGTACATCGCGGTGATGTCCGCCGGTACTTTGTTCGGCGCCGGCAAGAAGGGCGACAGCATCTGGCTGTTCTCGCTCCACGGCCGGATGGAATCCCTACCCGCGAGCATCCCCAGCACGACCCGCGCGGGACCGCCCGGTGCCGCAGCCGGCGCCGCTACCGTGCTGCCGCCCGTGGTGTTCGCGTCCGGCGCCCCGGATCTGAGCAACGGCCGGATCCTGTACGCGCGCTTCTGCGAGGCCTGCCATGGAGAAAGTGGTCAGGGGGGTCATGGGGGTGGCGCGCCCCTCGGTGCGGCGGCGCACGACATGAAGGTCATCATCGCCACCGCGACCAACGGCAAGAATCAGAACATGCCGCCGTTCCGCGGCGCGCTGAAGCCCGAAGAGCTGCGCGACATTGCGGGATTCATTTCCCACGACCTGTTCAAGCGGCCGCTGCCGAACTGAGGAGCTTACGGCGCGCTATTGCGAGCCGTCGGCGCGTTCCCCGTTGCCGCGGCACCGGCGGGCGCAGGTGCCGCGGTGCCGCCCGGGGCTGCTGCGGGAGCCCCTGCGGGGGCTGGCGGTGCACCGGCAGCGCCACCGCCGCCGCGCCTTCTGCCGCCCGCGCCGTCGGCGCTACCCGGGCGCAGCGAGCTGCCGCCGGCACCACCGGTGCCCTGCGTGGCGCGATTGAGGTTGCCGGCAAACACCAGCGGCTTCTGGCCGGTGGCTGCGACGATATCGTCCGTCAGCAGCTTGATCGTGGATTGATTCGGCACATGCTCCGGTTCCAGGAACGCCCGCGGCTGACGTCCGGCCGCATAGTCGATGGGGCGCAGTCCGAGCCGATCGGTCGGCTGCAGCGGTGCGCCGTCGGCGACCAGCAGCTTCACGGTGTCATCCCAGCCATGCGTGGCCGCGGCATGCAGCGCCGTAAGGCCATCCCGCGCCGCACCGCTGATCGAGCCACCAGCCGCCTGCAGCAGCTTGACGCCATCGGCAGCCTCCACGTCGGTCTTGTAGCGGCCGCGAGTGGGATTGAATCCGTGGCCCATGCCGGCGGCGGCCATCAGGGGCGTCACGCCTTCGGTATTGGGCAGATCGACGATCGGGTGATACTTGAGCAGCAGTCGCACCGCATCATTATTCCCCGACTTCGCGGCCGCGAGCAGCGGCGTGGCACCCGTTGAGAGCACCTGGTCGCCACCGCGATCAAATACGCCATTGCGATAGGGGGGGCGCAGTTTCAGCTGCGCATTCACGTTGGCGCCGGCCTTGAGCAGCTGTTCGGCCACCTGCAGCGGCAGCGTCTGGTCCTCGGACGGCAGATCCGGTCGGCCGCCGGAGGGCAGCGTAGCCATGTCGATCGCCGCATACAGCGGCGTCTGGCCGTAGAAATCCCACCGGTTCACATCGGCACCGGCCGAAATCAGGTAGGACGCGAAATCGAAGTGCATGTTGATGATCGACAGCAGCAGCGCGCTCTCGCCATCCGGATCCGGCAGATTGATATCCGCATGGCCCTTGAGCAGTACTTTCGCGCACTCGATGCAGCCAATGCGGGCCGCATAGATCAGCGGCGTGAAGCCGCCATGGTTTTCGTCCTTGGGACGGCCTTCGGCCGTCACGCGTCGCTGCCAGTCGCGGATCGCGCCGTGCGCGTTGACGTCGGCATGATGATCCAGCAGCAGCTTGATCATCGCCGGGTGACCTTCGGCAGCGGCCCACATCAGGGCCGTCTGGTTGCCCCACTGCTCGCGCGCGTCGACCATTGCACCCGCATCCAGCAACAGCTTCGCCGACTCCACGTTACCCGAGCGCGCGACCACCATCAGGGCGGTCTGACCTTCCGGATTGGGGGAGTCCGGATTCACGTGGGCCTTGAGCAGTGCCTTGATGATGCGCGGATCGGCCACCACTGCCGCGGTTTGCAGGGCCGAGGCGCCATAGTCATTCACCACCGAGACATCGGCGCCGGCTTTCAGCAAACGCTCGACCAGATCGGCGTCGCCGTTGTAGCAGGCCCACATCAGGGCCGTGGTGCCGTCGACCTCGCGTGATTTGCCGTCGTTGCTCTTGGCCAGCAGCGCCACGGCACCATCGTGATCCTTGGCCTGGACGAGTTTTGCGAGCGAATCATCCCCCGCCTGCGCGCCGCTGCTGAGCGCGACACCCAGCACCAGCGCTGCAAGCAGCGCACCCAGTCTTGATCCCCCGCGCAGGTGCATCTGTCAGATCTCCGCGAGCGTGCCGGAGCTGATGCCGTGCGAGGTCACCGCAATGCCGCCCCGATTCAGCAGCGTCAGCAGCAGATTCGCGTGCGGCGTGTCCTGCGGATAGTGCAGGTGCTGGCCACCCTTGATCTTCCCGTAACCGTGGCCCATGACGACGTTCGGCAGCGGATCATTGTTGTGCATGTCGCTGTTGCTCATGTTGCTGCCGTACAGGATGATCGAGTGATCCAGCAGATTACCGTTGCCATCCGGGGTCTCCGCCAGCCGCTTCACAAAGCGAGAGAAGGCCTTGGTGTGGAAATTCTGGATGCGCGTCAGCTTCTCGAGTTTTACCGGATCATTCTGGTGATGCGATAACGGATGGAAGGCGTCGGTGATCTGCAGGTTCGGATAGGTGCGCATGCTCACCTCCTTCGCAATCATGAAGGAGGCCACGCGGGTCGTGTTCGACTGCCAGCCCAGCGCGATCATGTCGAACATGGTGTCGAGCATCTTCGCGAAATCATCAGGCACGCCATCCGGTGCGTCGGGCAGCTTCACGCCCGTACCTTCCTTGGCGATCATCTTCTGCACCCGCCGCTCCACTTCGCGCACCGAGTCCAGGTAGTCACCGACCATGCGCTTGTCGGCAGGATCCAGATTGCGCTGCATGTCCTTGGCGCTTTCCTGCACGTAGTCGAGCACGCTGCCCGTTTCAGCCGTAATCTCATGGCGCTGCTGCGCCGTATCGCCCAGCCCGAACATGCGCGCGAACACGGTGCGCGGATTGTTGTCCATCGGCAGCGGCTGCTCGCCGGTACGGAACGCAACCGTGCCCGAATAGCTGCATCCGAAGGAGGGATCACAGGCGCCACCGCCGCCCTCGCCTGCCAGTTCAATCGACGGCAGCGGGGTGTCCTGCCCGATGTACTTGGCGGCAACCTGGTCCGCGGACGGACCGACATGCGGCTGCTGGCTGCTGGGCGGATGCACGCAGGTCAGCCAGGTGCCGGCAATGATGGCGTGCGGCGAGGGGCTTTCACCGGCCTTGTTACGCAGGCCGCTGACGATGGTCATGTACTGCCGGTACGGATCCAGGGGCTCCAGAATCGGCGAAATCTTGAAATCAGTGCCGGTCGCCGTGGGCACCCAGTTACCCATCACCGCACCGTGCGGGAAATACACGAAGCCCATGCGGGGTGGCGCCACCGCAGCCGTGTCGGCCAGGGCCGTACCGGCCGGGATCATGGCATCCAGCAGTGGCAGGCCGAGGGATAAGCCGGCGCCCTTGAGCATGGTGCGACGGGACAGATGCTTCTTGGTGATGAACATATGAATCTCCTGCTTACCGGATCAGGGCGGCGGTCTTGATTGAGGAGGCGGGGGCCCCGCCCTGATCACTCCTCATCTGGAACGGAGCACTGGTCACGATGTCCATGATCAGTTCCTTGAACTTGTAATCCTGCTTGGCACTCTCGCGCACGATGCCGCGCACGACAGGCATATCCTGATAGTCGATGCCGCGACCGAGGCCATAGGTCATCAGATTGATGGTCAGGGTCTGCACGAACTGGTTCGGGTCAGCCGCCAGCGCCTTGCGCAGATCATCGACGCCGGAAATCCTGGTGCCATCGGGGAGCACTCCGGAGGCATCGATCGTGGTCCCGGCCATGCGATCCTTGACCCGCCACCGACCCACGGCATCGAAGTTCTCCAGGGCAAGGCCCAGCGGATCGAGAACGCCGTGGCAGGCGAAGCAGCTCGGGCGGTCACGATGCCGCGCCATCATTTCGCGCACCGTCACGGCCTTCTCACCGGTCTTGTTTTCCTTCAGCGAGGGCACGGCCGGTGGCGGCGCCGCCGGTGGCGTGCCGGTAATGCGCTGCAGGATCCACTGGCCGCGCAGTACCGGCGCGGTGCGGTTCGGATACGAGGTCCCCATCAGCATGGCGCCCTTGCCCAGCAGCCCCCAACGGGCGGAGTCCTTGAGCACGACACGGCGGAACTGATCACCCTTGACGTCGCCGATGCCATACAGAACGGCCAGCCGCTGGTTCAGATAGGTGTAGTTATCCGTGAGCAGGTTCGTGACGGGTTGATTTTCGCGGAACACGCTATCGACGAACAGTTTGAGCTCGTCGCGATAGTCCTCACGCGGATCCATGACATATGGGAAAAGATTCGCGTCGGGCTTGATTTCATCCAGGCGCTGCACGTCCAGCCACTGAAAGGCAAAATTCGATGCCAGTGTGGTGGCGCGCGGGTCCGCCAGCATGCGGCTGACCTGTGCCTTGAGGACTTCGGGGTCATGCAGCTTGCCGGCGTTGGCAACGGTGAGCAGCGGCTGATCGGGCGGTGCGCTCCACAGGAAGAACGACAGACGCGAGGCCAGCTCGTCATCCGTCAACGGCTTGGCGCCGGCTGGCGTCGTATCGCTGACCGCAGTCATCCCCGGCGCGTGGCCGGCCTGCGCGACCTGCGGTTGCGAGGTCTCCACACGGTACAGGAAGTTCGGGCTGGCCAGCAGCGCCGTCAGAGCCCGCCGAATACCCTCGTCGAAATCGCCAGCCTGGCGGCCCACTTCATAAAAGTGCATGAGCGGCGTCAGATCCGCCTCGGTCACCGGGCGGCGGAAGGCCCGCTCGGCGAGGCGGCTGAGGATTTCATGGGCACACGCGGCCTCATCGGCAGCAGCCTTTGGCTGGCACACGAAGATGCGCTCGCGGCTCGGGGTCTGGCTGATGCCCGTGACATTAAAGGGCCCCTTGATCTCGAAGCCGTTGATGCGCAGCACGCGATCCTGCACACCACCGGGCACCGGCGCCTCGAGCCGATCCTCGGAGGCCGCGAAACTGCGATGCACGAAGGTCACGGCCACGGTGTGCGGACCGGCCGCCGCCTGAAACTTGACGCGCTTGAGACGGGCATTGATCGCATCGACGGCCGGATCCTGCTTCTGGTCGATCGCCTTCAGATCATCTTCGCCGCCGACATTGGTCTCGAAGAATTTCTTGCCGTCGTAAGTGGCGATCAGCTGGTTCTTGAACTCCAGATTCGTCACCCACAGCGCGACGGCCAGGTTGCCGATGGACAGTTCATAGGTGCCATCGGCCGGGAAGTTGTAGACCACTGCGGCACCACCGCGCGTACCCAGCGGCAGGCCCTCGACGTGGAATTCCTGATTGCCGGCGACGGCCGGATTGGCGCCGAACTGCACGCCGACGGGCTTGGCGTTGCGATCGCCGAGTGCCTGGATCGCCACCTGGCGCGCGGCGGAAACATAGGCATCGACAAAGGCCGGTGACACCTGCAGCACGTCGGCGACGTTGTTGAAGCCATTGCTCTCGTCATCCGGCGGCAATATCTGCGTGGCATTGACCTTCACCCGCAGCAGCTCCCAGATTGCATTCGCGTACTCGGTGCGGTTCATCCGATGCAAGGCAACCCGCGGCGCATCGACCTGATGGGTCGCCGCAGCGTCCAGCGTGTTCTCCATATACGAAACAAAGCCGTGAATCTTGTCATTAGGGGGCTGCGGGTTGCCCGGCGGGGGCATCAGCCGGCCGCGCAACTTGGCGACGGCGTGTTCCCAGGTCTTCGCCTCGCTCGGGATGTCTTGCGGCGACATGGTGTCGAAGGCGATGCCGCCGGCCCAGTCCTCGGCGTTATGGCACTTGCTGCAGTACTGCTGCAGAAAACCCCAATGCTGATCCTGGGACTGAGCAGCGGGCGGCACGGCGGCGGCTTGACCTTGGCTTTTAGGAGCCGCGGCACTCGGATCGGCGGCAGCCACGGACAGTCCGCAGATGCCTGCCAGCACTGTGACGCCACAGATTCCGGCCGCCCGCCGAACACGTCCAATGAGAGGGTGTCGCATCGATCTCGCCTCAGCTAAAGTCCTGTTTCCACACCGGGAACCCGACCTGCGCCCGGAACTTCTACCCGGCATAATAACGCCTTAAGCTCCCCGGGGGCTTGGGCAACTTCATAGACTGTGCCCCCGATGTAATGCACTGCACTCGGCACGCCATGGATGGTTCCGCCAACGCCATCGCCCGGGCCCTACCCCATTGCCAAGCCTGCCTCGATCAGTCAACGTGCGCCCCCATGGCGCGCTGCGGATCGTCCGTGGTCCCTGATATATAAGGTCCGACAGGACTCGCAACAACCCCTTGACTGGAAGGGTCAACATGACACGTTCTGCCGACCGCAGAAGCTTTCTGAAGATCGTTATCGCTGGCGCCACCGCCGCCTCCCTGAGCCGCCTGCCTGCGGCGCTGGCCGCGAGCAGTGCCGTGACGCCTGCGCAAAAGCTGAGCGACAACCTGTGGGTGCTGGTCTCCGGTGGTGCCAATGTCGTCGCCTGCCGGGATGCGGCGGGCATCGCGCTGGCCGACGGCGGCCCGGAAGCCAGCTCGCGGGAGCTGCTCAAGCAAGTCAGCGAGACGACCGGGGCCGGCAAGATCCATACGCTTTTCAATACTCACTGGCACCCGGACCAGACCGGGTCGAACGTGCGACTGGGCAATGCGGGGGCCAAGATCATTGCCCACGAGAACACCCGGCTGTGGCTGGGGTACGCGAACCTCGTGCCGCCGCGCAATGTCCCGTACGGTCCGCTGCCGCCCAAGGCACGCCCCACCTCCACCTTTTTCTACGATTCGGTGCAGACACAGTTCGGTGATGAGCCGGTGCAGTACGGCTACCTCGGGCAGGCCCACACCGATGGCGATATCTACGTGTATTTCCGTAAGTCGAATGTACTGGTCACGGGCGGGCCGGTGTCGGCGGCGGGCTGGCCGGTGATCGACTACAAGACCGGGGGCTGGATCCAAGGCATGATCGAAGGCATCCGAACCCTGGGTAATCTGGCGAACGAGCAGACCCGCATCGTGCCGGCCAACGGTCCGCTGCTCACCAAGGCTGACCTTGCCGATCAGCAGCAGATGTACACCACCATCGCTGGCCGGATGCAGAAAATGATGCGTCAGGGGCTTGGCGTGGACGAAGTGGTTGCCAAGAATCCTGCGGCGGAATATGAAGCCAAGTGGGGCGATGCGAAGTCTTTCGTCGACATGGCGTTCCGCAGCCTGTGGGGCCACATGGCCCCGGACGCCTGATCAGCCAAATCCTGATTAGGAATTGCTGCTGGCCAAGGCATGGGCCGCATGCTCGCTCATGCGCGCCTCGATCCATTTGCGCATGCGCACTGCATCGGCAACGCGGGTGTACTTGCCGAACGAATTGAGCAGCACGATGACCACGTTGCGGCCGCCGATCACGGCCTGCATCACCAGGCAGCGCCCGGCCTCGGTGATGTAGCCGGTCTTCTGGACGATGATGTTCCAGGCCGGATTACGCACCAGCGCGTCGGTGGTGCGAAATTCCACCATCCGCCGGCCGATCCGCACACTGTGCTGAGTGTCGGTCGAAAAGTCGCGAATGGTTGGATTACGTGCCGCCGCCATGACCAGTCGCGATAGATCTTCGGGACTGGCGACATTGTCACTCGACAGCCCGGTGGGCTCGACGAAGTGGCTCGAGGTCATCCCCAGGGATTGCGCCTTCTCGTTCATCGCGCGCGCAAACGCGGCAATACCACCCGGGTAGTTGCGGCCCAGTGCATGCGCGGCGCGGTTCTCGGAAGACATCAGGGCGAGGTGCAGCAGATCACCGCGCGTCAGTTTGGTGCCGACGGCCAGGCGTGAGGCAGCGCCCTTGCCCACGGCACGATCTTCGGCCGTGATCTGAAGCACTTCATCCAGCGGCTGATGGGCATCGGCAACGACGAGCGCCGTCATCAGCTTGGTGATGGAGGCAATCGGGGAAGCCACCGTCGCATTGCGCGAATACCACACCGCGGAGTCATCCTGGTCGACGACATACGCAGCGGCTGACTTCAGGCCCGGGTCATCGGCAGACATCCTGAGCGCCACGTGATGGTGATGACGACTGCCGTGAGCGTTTACCGCAAAGGCCGGTGCGGCCACAGCCAAGCCCAATACGCCCACCACGGCGAGCAACGTCTTCAATGTGCCACCATTCATCGTCGGGTTCGCCTCATTTGTGCCAAAAAATATCGGCTATTGTTAAGTCTAGCAGAGACATTGTGTATCAGCCTACGTCCTTGATGGCCGAATCTGCAGCGGCGACGTCGACATCCGGACTCAGTTCATAGGCGGCGATCCGGTTGTGGCCGCGCCGCTTGGCCGCCCACAGCGCGCTGGTGCCGGCATCGAACAACGTCACCATTGAATCACCCGGCTGCGGCCTGCAGGAGGCCGCGCCGATGCTCACCGTCACGTAATTTGCGACGGTGGAGCTGCGACTTGGAATTTCCAGGTTGCGTACGGCGCGCAGGATGCGCTCCGCCGGCACCTGCGCGGCATCGAGCGTTGCACCGGGCAGGATGATCAGGAATTCGCAACCGGTGAGGCGCCCGGCGCGCTCGGCGCGCGTCGCAAGGCTGGCGCGGATGACGGCGCCAGTACGCCGCAGCAGTACTGCGCCGGCCTCCTGCCCGTAGCTGTCGCAATAGCGCGGGAAGTCATCCAGTTCCACCAGCACCAGCGACAGCGCGCCCGCAGCGGCAGTGGCGGAGTGCCAGCTCGCCAGGGTAAACGCATCCAGCTGGGCAGCCGTCGCCAAGCCCGTCAGGACATCGATCTCCACCTGTTGGTCCTGCGCCGTCATAGCCGCGAACTGTATTAGGTCACAGGGAACGGCGGGTGCCTGCGGCGCGCGAATCGTGACGCGCAACACGCTTGGACGGCGTCAGCTGTGCGGTACCACCGATTCGAGCCGGTCGACCGTGCGCAGCGCCGGGAAAAACCGCATCCACAGCCCCACCACGATCAGCGTGCCGATGCCGCCCAGCACCACCGCCGGCACGGTTCCCAGCAATGCCGCCGTTGCGCCCGATTCGAATTCGCCCAGTTCGTTGGAAGCGCCGATGAACAGCATGTTGACCGCACTGACGCGGCCGCGCATGGCGTCCGGTGTTGCAAGCTGTATCAGCGAGGAGCGCACGAAGACGCTGACCTGATCGGCCGCCCCGAGTACGATCAGTGCGCCCATCGACAGGTACATGTTGCGGGACAGGCCGAAGACGATGGTAGCCACTCCGAACACGGCGACTGCCGCGAACATCCGCCGTCCGACATCGCGCACCATCGGCTTGCGTGCGAGCACCAGCGCCACGACGGTCGCGCCGATCGCGGAGGCACTGCGCAGCGCACCCAGTCCCACCGGGCCGGTATGCAGAATGTCGCGGGCGAACACCGGCAGCAGCGCCGTGGCTCCGCCGAGCAGGACGGCAAACAGGTCGAGGGATATCGCGCCCAGCACCACCGGCCGCGAGAATACGAAGGCCAGTCCCTCGCGCACGCGCCCGACCGCAGTCAACTGACTATCGGTGCGGGGTTTGTTGCGGCGGCCACCATAGGTCGCCGCCGCCACTCCGGCGCCACAGAACGCCACCAGGCACGTACCGTAGGTCGGCACCGGCCCCACCGCATACAGGAAACCGCCCAGCGCCGGTCCGGCAATCACCGCGACCTGGTAGGCGGAGGCGCTCAGGGCAATCGACTTGGGGAGTCGCTCCGGGGGCACCAGGAATGCCAGCAGCGACTGTGCGGAGGGGCCGTAGAAGCCGCGTGCCACACCGAATACCGCAATGACGGCGTAAAAAGGCCACGCAATGCGCACTTGCCGCACACTCAGCATCAGCAGCAAGGCGGCCGAGACGGCCTGAACGAAGAATGCCAGCGACAGGACCTTGCGCTGGTCGGTATGGTCGATCACTGCGCCCGCCGGCAGACTCAGCAGGAACATGGGTACGAACTCGGCAAGACCCACCCACGCCAGCGCGAGCGGCGTGCGCTTGATGTCGTACACCTGCCAGCCCACGGCCACCGACTGGATCATCACCGCCAGGGTCGAAACGATGCGCACGCTCAGGAAAAGCCTGAAGTCGCGCTCGCGATAGAGGGGCTCAGTCATG
>DATAVA010000061.1:0-1620 GCA_036267975.1 Steroidobacteraceae bacterium
GCGCTCTTGCCGCGGATCTCAGCTTCGATCCGGTAGAGGGCAGCAATGCGCTCCAGCGCCTCAGAGGCGACCGGCGCCGTCTTGTACCGCCGTGCCTATGAACTGATCTGCGGGAGCCAGGGGAAAGCGGTAAGGGATCGAAGCCGTTCGGGAGAGAGGCTGTTCCAGGCTGTGGAGCAGGCATCGACGATGGCGTGATATCCGGCAAAGACGCGATGCGAGAGGGACCGTTCGCGCAGATACAGCCAGACACGCTCGATGAGGTTCAGTTCAGGCGCGTAGGGCGGCAGCGGCAGTAACGTGACGTTGTCCGGCACGAGGAGCTTCGGCGAGCCGTGCCATCCGGCGCCATCGAGGACCAGGCCTGCATGCGTGTCGGCAGCAAGTCGGGCGGCGAACTGGTCAAGGAACAGCTGCATCGCCTGGATCGAGACCGCCGGAAGCACCAGGGCGAAGTCATCGCCGGTGGCGGGGCGGACGGCGCCAAAGATATAGGCAGAGTCGTAGCGTTGGTCACACAGGCCACGCGGTCGTTCGCCGCGCAGCCACCATCGATGGCCGGTGGATCCCTTCTGCCCCACTCGGGCCTCATCCATGAACCAAAGCTCGATGCGCTTGCCCGGATGCGCCGCGCAGGCCGCCGCAAGCGCGTCGCGCAGCCCTTTTTTTAAAAGCAGCCTGGGCCGTTTCATTTGCCAGCGGATGCACCGGCCGTGTCTTCTGTCGTGACAAATCAAGCCGGCGCACCACCCGCGACAGGCTGGCAGGATGCAGCCGCTTGTCGAAGCTGCGTTCGATCCAGCGGCACAGCATCGGTAGCGTCCACTCGCCCCCGCCGTCGCGCTCCTGGTCGGGGCCGCGCAGGATTATCGCGCGCAACGCCGCCTGCTCACCCTCGCTCAACGTCGGCGGCCGGCCGGGTTTCGGGCGGTCGAACAGCCCCGACACGCCTTCAGCGTTGTAGCGCGTCACAGCATCTCGCAATGCCTGACGCTCCAGCCCGGCCAACCGCGCCGCCTCGGCCCGGCTGATCCCCTCCATCGCATTGGCGATCACCAGCATGCGTGTCGCCGCGCGGCGATCCGACGTGCGACGCGCCAATGCCCGCAGTTCCGACCCGTTCTGCAGATCAGTCCGGATCGCCAAGCTCTTGCCCATCAGGTCCTCCCACAAGGTCAGACCCAAACAGAATCACATCCGAGCCCTGCGCCGGAACCCCAGAGTCACTTCATGAGCACGCCGGTATTAGTCTTGGCCTGGTCGTAGAAGCCGCGGCGCACATGACTCCAGCAGAACGCCAGCGTGATGCCGGCTTCGCCCGACTTGGAGGCCACTCGTTTGTAGGTGTCGTAGCCATCGCATTGCAGGATACCACGGTAGGCGCCGAGCAACTTGCTGGCGTGCACGTCGCCGCGTCCAGGAGCGTACGTGTAGACCACCGCCGGCGGATCGGCGCCGCCCCAGGGCCGGTCATCACGCCCAACGGCCCAGAAATACCCCTTCTTGGTCTTGCCGCGGCCTGGATCGAGCACCGGCAACACGGTCTCGTCGGCAAAGATCCGCCCCGAACTCAGCACCAACTCGCGCAAGCTCGTCACCACCGGGGCGACTTCTGCCGCC
>DATAVA010000062.1:0-71031 GCA_036267975.1 Steroidobacteraceae bacterium
CCACACCAGGGTCTCATCCTGGCCCTGTCCGCGTGCCTGCGCCACGGCGCGCGACAGCGGATCGCCTGTGAGCTGCTCGACGAGGGTGCCGGCAGGGGCAATCACCAAAGCGGCCTGGTCCGGAACCCGCGGCACCGAGCCCCGCAGGGCACCCAGGACGAAAGCGGCGAGCACCAGCAGCACCAGCAGGTGCAGGAAGCGTCGCAGGAAGTCGAGGCCGCGCCACAGCCCCGACAGGATTGAGCGCAGCAGTCTCAGACTTTCTCTTCGATGCGTGCGGCCTTGCCGGACAGATCGCGCAGATAGTAGAGCTTGGCGCGACGGACACTGCCGCGGCGCTTGACGGCCACATCGCTGATCGCTGGGCTATAGGACTGGAACACGCGCTCGACTCCCTCACCGTGCGAAATCTTGCGCACCGTGAACGAGGAGTTGAGGCCACGATTGCTTTTCGCAATGACCACGCCCTCGTACGCCTGGACGCGCTCACGGTCGCCTTCGACCACCTTGACCTGCACGACCACCGTGTCACCGGGATTGAATTCCGGCAACTTGCGCGTCATCTGTCTTTTTTCGATTTCCTGAACGATCTTGCTCATGGCCTTCACCTTTATCATTTGTCGCCGCCCCGCTCACACGTGGCGAGATACTCATCCAGCAACCCGCTCGCCTCAGGCGTGAGCCCGTGCGCGAGTATCAGATCAGGTCGACGCTGCCAGGTCCGCACCACCGCCTGACGCAGACGCCAGCGACGGATATCGGCATGGTTTCCCGAAGACAGAACTTCGGGCACGCCCAACCCTTCAAACACTTCCGGTCGCGTGTAGTGCGGCCAGTCCAGCAAGCCCTGGTCAAAGGACTCCTCGACGCTGGAACGCTCGTCACCGAGTGCGCCAGGCAGCAGCCGCGCTACCGCATCGATCACCGCGAGCGCCGGCACTTCTCCGCCGCTCACCACAAAATCTCCTACCGACAGTTCGCGATCGACGCCCAGAGCGATGATGCGTTCATCGAACCCCTCGTAGCGCCCCGCGATCAATACCAACCCCGGCAGCTGCACCAACTCGCGCACCGTGTGCTGCGTGAGCCGCGCGCCCTGCGCCGACAGCGCGATGCGCAGGCTCCCCGCCGGCAGTCGCGCCCGCGCGGCCGCGATCGCCGCCAGCATCGGGCCTGGCTTGAGCACCATCCCGGGGCCACCGCCATACGGCCGGTCATCCACCGTCCGATGCACGTCGGTCGCGTACGCGCGCGGGTCCTCAGTCCCCACCGCCAGCAGACCGCGCTCGATCGCGCGGCCCAGCACCCCGAACTTCAGCCCGCCGGACACCAGCTCCGGAAACAGCGTGACGACTTCAATCCGCATCGGCCGGCCAGTCCACGCTGATGAACCGAGCCTCCAAATCGACCTTCCGCAAATACTGCGGTACCGCCGGAATCCAGTACTCGGCCGTGCCGTTCACCACCATCAGGGCGCCGGCGGCACCCTCGACAAAATGGTCCAGCGTGCCCAGCTGCGCCCCTTCCAGATTTCGCACCGCGAACCCGATCAGATCGCCCCGGTAGTATTCGCGCTTGGCCGTCGGCGGCAGCGCGCTCCTGCGAATTTCGATCATGGCACCGCGCCACAGCGCCGCGGCATCCCGGTCCGTCACCCCTTCCAGGCGCGCGACCACACCGCGCCCCTGAAGCCGTCCTGCCGCGAGCCGGTGGCTCGCCTGCGGGCCCGCGCCCAGATGCAATTCCCAGACCGGGTAGTCGAGAACTGCCTCCGGGGGGTCCGTAAAGGACTGGATATGCATCCAGCCCAGCACGCCGTACGGGCTGCCAATGCGCCCGAGTTCCACCCATTCCATACGCTTGCCGCCTTGCGGCGGCCGTCGCAGGCCGCTACGGGCCGATCAGGCCGCCAGCGCCGTCGCCTGCTTGCGGAACGTGCTCACCAGCTGCTGAACGCGGTCCGACTGCTGCGCGCCCTTGCTGACCCAGTAGTCGATGCGCCCCAGGTCTAGCTTGAGCTTCGGCTCACCCTTGCGCGCGATCGGGTTGAAAAACCCGACCTGTTCGAGACTGGCGCCGCCCTGGCGCTTGCGGCTGTCGGTCACGACAACGTGATAAAAGGGCTGATTCCGCGCGCCACGGCGCGTCAGACGAATCGTTACCATTGGATCTCCGCGGCCCGTCAGGCCGGTCCTAAAAAGAGCGCGGATTCTACGCAATGAAGCGCTATTTATCTATTTGTTTTCAAGGTCGTGGCTTCAGGGCCGCGGGAACCCCGGCGGCATGCCGCCCTTCAGGGCGCCCAGCATCCGGCGCAGCTTCCCACCCTTCATGCTTTTCATCATCCGCTGCATGTCCATGAACTGCTTGAGCAGGCGGTTGACGTCCTGGACCTGCACCCCCGAACCCTTCGCGATACGCCGGCGGCGTGAGCCGTCGATGACGGCCGGCAGGCGCCGCTCGCGGGGGGTCATGGAGTTGATGATGGCGATCTGGCGGCGGACCTGACGGTCGCCCGCATCCGGGGACATCGCAGCTTTCTGCGCCGCCGCACCGGGCAACTTGTCGAGCAAGGCATTGACGCCGCCCATTTTCTGCAGCTGTTCGAGCTGGCTTTTCAGGTCGGACATATCGAAGCCCTTGCCCGCGGCCATCTTACGGGCCAGCCGTTCGGCCTCACCCGCATCGACGTTGCGCTGCACCTGCTCGACCAGCGCCACGACATCGCCCATGCCGAGGATGCGCGAGGCCATCCGCTCCGGATCAAACGGCGTCAGGGCATCGGTTTTCTCACCCATGCCGAGGAACACGATGGGCTGGCCGGTGATCTGGCGCACCGACAGGGCCGCACCGCCGCGCGAATCACCATCGGCCTTGGTCAGGATGACGCCGGTGAGATTCAATGCCGCGCTGAAAGCCTTGGCCGAATTCACGGCGTCCTGGCCCGCCATGGCATCGACCACGAACAGCCGCTCGGCCGGGCTGACCGCGGCATCGATCTCGCGCACCTCCTCCATCATCGCCTCATCCACGTGCAGGCGACCGGCGGTATCGACAATCAGGGCGTCAAACACGCCACGGCGCGCGTGCTCCAGGGCATCCAATGCGATCTGGCGCGGTGCCTGGGTGGCCGGTGCTGCGAAGAACTCCGCCCCCACCTGCTGCGCGAGCCGTTCCAGCTGTAGCATGGCCGCCGGTCGGCGCACGTCGGTGCTGACCAGCAGCACACGCTTGCGCTGCGTTTCGATGAGCCAGCGGGCCAGCTTCGCGGCGGTGGTGGTCTTGCCGGCGCCCTGCAGACCCGCCAGCAGCACGACGATCGGAGGCTGGGCTCGCAGGCTGAAGCCGGCGCGTGCGCCGCCCATCAGCGCGACGAGTTCCTTGTGGATGATGCCAACGAATACCTGTCCCGGGGTCAGGCTGGAGGTGACCTCGGTGCCCAGCGCCTGCACCTTCACCTGATCGATGAACTGCTTGATGACCGGAAGCGCCACATCCGCCTCCAGCAGCGCCACCCGGACCTCCCGCAGCACCTCGGCCACATTGTCCTCGGTAATGCGGCCACGCCCACGCAGGGCATCCACGGTGCGGCTGAGCCGCGATGTCAGGCTGTCAAACATTAGGCCATTATAGGGGAATGAACGACGCCCGAACCGAACTGCTGCTGCTGCTATTGCTGGGCATGCTCATCGTCATCGCCTTCTCCTCCGGCACCGAAGTGGCGATGCTGTCGGTTAATCGCTATCGGCTGCGACACCGGGCCAAGTCCGGCCAGCGCGCCGCCCGCCTGCTCGAAAAACTGCTGCAGCGGCCTGATGACTGGCTCGGCGTCAATCTCGTCATCCTCGCGGCCGCGAGTGTGTTTGCCTCACAGTCAGCCACCATCCTCGCGCTGCGCTCGGGTTGGCATCAGGCCGTGCCGGTGGCCGGGGTGATCCTCACCATCGTCATGATCGTTTTCGGTGAGCTCGCGCCCAAGATCTTCGGCGCGACCTACGCCGAGCGCGTGGCGCTCGGTTCCGCCTACATCTACAGCGCCCTGGTGGTCGTCGCCCGGCCACTGCTGTGGCTCACCAGCCGCTGCGCCTACGGCGTGCTGCGCCTGTTCGGGGTGGTGCGGTCCCGTCGCGACACCCAGTCGCTCAGCGCCGATGAGCTGCGTCTGGTGGTCGCCGATGCCGGTCCGCTGGTGCCCGCGCGGCACCGGCAGATGCTGTTGTCCATCCTCGATCTCGGTGGGATCACGGTCAACGACATCATGATTCCGCGCCAGGAGATCACCGGCATCGATGCCACCGCGCCGTGGGAGGACATCCTCGACCAGCTGCGGCAGACCCTGCACACGCGACTGCCGGTGTACGAGGGTGAACTCGACGAGATCATCGGTGTGCTGCATATGAAGCGCATCGTGCAGGAGCTGGCGCGCGAAAGTCTCACGCGTGAACGCCTGATTGAAATCGCACGCAGCCGCGAGCCCTACTTCGTGCCCGAGGGCACGCCACTGACCTTGCAGCTGACCAATTTCCAGCGCAATCAGCGGCGCTTTGCCTTCGTGGTCAACGAATACGGTGACATCGACGGACTGGTGACGCTGGAGGATATCCTCGAGGAAATCGTCGGCGAGTTCACCACGGATGCCGCGACGATCGCGCACAAGGATGTGCACGTCGAAAAGCCCGGCGTCTTCATCATCAACGCCAGCGCCACGATCCGCGCGTTGAACCGCGCGCTGCAATGGCATCTGCCGACCGATGGCCCCAAGACCGTCAACGGCCTGCTGGTCGAACAGCTCGAGACGATCCCGCAGGCCGGTACCGCGCTCAAGGTAGGCGACTACCAGTTCGAAGTGCTGCAGATCGCGGACAATACCATTCGCACCGTGCGCGCCCAGGCCGTCGCGAAGCCCCGAGCCGCCTAGGAAAACGCCAGTTTCACGGCCGCATCCACCCGCGATACCGGGATGACCTCGAGGCCATCGATGGGTTTGCGCGGCGCGTTTTCGCGCGCCACGATCACCCGCTCGAAACCTTGGTTGCGCGCTTCCTTCAGACGCTCCGCGCCGTAGGCCACCGGCCGCACCTCGCCGGTGAGACCGATTTCGCCGAACACCGCCAACTGCCGCGGCAGTGCCCGATCATTCAGGCTCGAGGCCAGCGCCAGCACCACGGGCAGATCCCAGCCGGTCTCCGAGATCTGCATGCCCCCCACGACGTTCACGAACACATCGTGTTCCTGCAGCGACAGGCCGGCGTGCCGGTTCATGACGGCGAGCAGCATCGCGACGCGATTGGCATCCAGGCCCTGGGCGATGCGCCGGGGCGCACCAAAGCGCATCCGGTCCACGAGAGCCTGCAGCTCGATCAGCAAGGGTCGACCGCCTTCACGGGTCACCGTCACGATGCTGCCCGCGGCAGGCTCGGGGGCACGCGCCAGAAAAATGGCGCCCGGATTGCGCACCTCGGCCAGGCCGTTGCCGGTCATCGCAAAGAAACCGAGCTCGTGGGCCGCGCCGAAACGGTTCTTGACCGCACGCACGATGCGGAAGCGACTACCGGCTTCGCTTTCGAAATACAGCACGGTATCCACCAGGTGTTCCAGCACGCGCGGACCTGCGATCGCGCCCTCCTTGGTGACATGACCGATGATGATGACCGCGGTGCCCGAGGCCTTGGCAAAGCGCACCAGAGTCGCCGTGCATTCGCGCAGCTGGGACACCGCGCCGGCGCTCGCGCCGACGTCCCCCGATGAGAGCGTCTGGATTGAGTCCACGACCAGCAGCCCGGCGTGCTGCGCGCTGGCATGCTCGAGGATGGCCGCCAGATCGCTCTCCGCCACGAGACTCAAGGTCGGCGCCTGCAGCTGCAGCCGCTGGGCGCGCAAGCTGATCTGTGCCACCGACTCCTCGCCGCTTGCATACAGCACCGGGCGGCTGGCACTCACGGCCGCCGCCGCCTGCAGCAGCAGCGTCGACTTGCCGATGCCCGGATCCCCGCCGAGCAGCGTCACGGAGCCCGGAACCAGGCCCCCCCCCAAGGCGCGGTCCAGCTCCGACAGGCCCGAGGTCAGGCGTACACTGCCCTGCGCGGTGGGTGCACTCAGGGGCTGCGGGAGCGCGCCGCTTGCGGTTGCCGCAGTCTGGGTGGGTCGCGGACCGCCGCCAGCGCGGCCCGCATCGCGACGCACCAGGGAATTCCACTCCCCGCAGCTTGGGCACTGTCCGACCCACTTCGCGGTCTGGCCCTCACAGGTGGTGCAAAAGAACGCGATTGTTGGCTTCATGGATGCCTGCGGCGCCCCTAAAGAGCACCGGTTTGTGATCAGACACTCGGACTATGTTGCGGACAATGCTAGTTTATGCAACTTCGAGGCGAGCTGCGGTCAGGCTTACGCATGCCCGCTGCATAACGAGGAACAGGTCTTGTCGATGTCCCCAGACTTCCACCGTCCCGCGGTGCCTACGGCCGTGCGGCTTCGCGCGGTGCGCAAAGCGTGACCGCCGTCACACTTTTTCGCCATCCTCGCGGCGACGCAGACCGATGAGTCTGCGCGGCAAGTTGCGCCTGGTCGCTCAGACGGACACCGGCAAGGTCCGCGAGCACAATGAGGACACGATCGCCTTCGATTCCGATATCGGGCTGCTGGTGCTCGCCGATGGCATGGGCGGCTACAACGCCGGCGAAGTCGCCAGTGGTATTGCGGTGAAGACCATCGTCAACCTGGTGCGCGAATCCGTCGAGCGCGAGGACCTGAGAATTGCGGATCAGGCCACGGGCATGTCGCGCGCGAGCATCATCCTGCGCGATGCGATTCATCGCGCCAACAAGATCATCTATCAGACCGCACGGGCGCAGCCCCAGTGCGAAGGCATGGGCACGACCGTCGTTAGCGCGCTGATGTTCGACAACAAGATCGCCGTCGCACACGTCGGTGATTCGCGGATGTACCGCCTGCGCGGCGAGAAATTTGAACAGGTCACGATGGACCATTCGCTGCTGCAGGAACTGGTCGACCGCGGGTTCTACTCACCCGAGGAAGCGCAGCGGGCCGCCAACAAGAACTATGTCACGCGTGCCTTGGGCGTCGAGTCGACCGTAGAGGTCGAAATCCAGGAAGTGCCCACTCAGAAGGGCGACTTTTATGTCTTGTGTTCGGATGGTCTGTCGGACATGGTCGAAGATGACGATATTCACTTAACGATCAGCACCTTTGGTGCTAATCTTGAGACGGTTGCTAAGCAGTTGATTCAGTTGAGTAATGACAATGGAGGTCGTGATAACGTCTCCGTGGTCATGGCGCACGTGGCCGAGAACTTCCCGGCGAACAAGGGCGTTCTCGATCGAATCCTGGGCTGGCTGGGCTGATCCTTCGTTAAGAGGCACGCATGGCAAGGTTGATACTTAGCCTGGATAGCCAGGTGATGGCGGAATACAACATGAACAAGGAGCGGTACACGATTGGCCGTCTCCCTGACAATGATATCCGCATCGACAATGGCGCGGTCAGCGGCCATCACTCGCTGATCATCAATATCCTCAATGACTCGTTCCTTGAGGACCTGAACAGCACCAATGGCACCTACGTCAATGGCAAGCTCATCAAGAAGCATGCCTTGCAGCACGGCGATGTCATCACGGTCGGACATCACCAGCTGCGCTTTGCCGAGGACGATGAGGCGCAGGACGAATTCGAAAAGACCATGGTCATTCAGCCCTCGCAGCGGCCGGTGGACAAGATCCGGCACGTGCGCGAAGTGGTCACGAATGCGGCGCCCGATGTCTCCGCCACGGCCTCGCGCCGGGCGCTGGGCAATGGCGCCCAGGTCAAGAAGGCCAAGCTGCAGGTGCTCTCGGGCGCCTTCGCCGGTCGCGAGCTGGAATTGAACAAGGCGCTGACCACGCTCGGGCGTCCCGGCGTTCAGGTCGCCGCCATCACTCACCGCCAGGACGGGTACTTCATCGTCCACGTGGACAGCGAGAAGGCCAATGACTTCCCGCTGCTCAATGGCAATCCGATCGGCGCGCAGGCCACGCGGCTCACCGACAACGATGTCATCCAGCTGGCCGGCGTGAAGATGGGGTTCTTCGAGGGCTGAAGGCGCTTCAGATCGCCTCGTGCGGCACGCGTTGCCGCACGCCACACAGCATTTCGTATGAAATGGTACCGGCGTGCAAGGCGACCTCCTCCACCGGCAGTCCCGGTCCCCATAGCAGGCAGCGCGTGCCGATGTGGGGTTCGGGCAGGTCCGTGACATCCACCGCGATCATGTCCATCGATACGCGACCCACCATCGGCGCGCGCCGCCCGTCGACGAGTACCGGAGAGCCATCCTTGAGGCTGCGCAGCATGCCATCGCCGTAACCGCCGGCGATGATCGCGATGCGCGAGTCACGCGGTGCCGTCCATGCGCCCGCATAACCCACCGCTTCACCGCGCGGTACCCGCCGTAAACCGATGATGGCGGACTCGAGCGTCATGACCGGCTTCAGTCCGAGCGCATCACCGCGCATATCTGCGAAGGGTGAAACACCGTACAGCGCCAGGCCCGGGCGCACCCAATCCCCCGCGGCATCCGGCCAGCCGAAAATCCCGGCCGAATTGCCGATGCTGGTGGCAACGCCCAGCGTGCCGGTTGCAGCGCGAAAACGCTGCACCTGCTCCGGCGTGGTCGGTGCGTTGCGCTCATCGGCCCGTGCCAGATGCGTCAGCACCCGCAGCTCGCGCAGCGGCGTCGTCAGCGCGCGCAGACGGGCGAGTGCCGCCGGAAAATCCTCGGGCCTGAACCCCAGGCGATTGATGCCGGTGTCGATCTTCAGCCACGCGGTGAAGCGGAAGGAACCGCGGAAGGCTTCCTGCAGCGTGACCTGCAGGGGATCGTGCACGACCACCTCGAAGCGATGCACCGCCGCCTCCAGCAGCTGTTCGGCGTTGAACACGCCCTCGAGCAAAATGATGGGCCTCGTGATGCCCGCTTCGCGCAGCATGATGCCTTCTTCGAGCCGCGCGACGGCAAAGGCATCCGCCTGCGGCAGTCCCACTGCCGTCATGACCAGCCCGTGACCATAGGCATTCGCCTTCACCACGGCCATGACCTTCGATCCGGGAGCGCGGGCGCGAACGGTGTCCAGGTTGGCGCGCAGCGCAGCGGTGTCGATCACCGCGCGAATCAGCGGCATCACCGCAGGATGCCCTCGGCGTAGGAGTCCGGCGCGTAGTTGGCGAAGCGCGTGAACTGCCCTTGAAAAGTGAGCAAGAACTGACCGATCTCGCCGTTGCGATGTTTGACCAGCTCGATCTCCGCGATGCCCTTTTTCGTAGTATTTTTATCGTAAACTTCGTCGCGGTAGATGAGCAGGATCATATCTGCATCCTGTTCAATGCTGCCACTTTCGCGCAGATCCGACATCACGGGCTTCTTGTGTTCACGCTGTTCCACACTGCGATTTAATTGCGACAGCGCAATCACCGGCACAGCCAGTTCTTTCGCGAGCACTTTGAGTCCACGCGAAATCTCCGCGATCTCCGTCGCTCGGTTTTCCTTGTTGCCGGGCACCTGCATCAGCTGCAGGTAATCGACCACCACCAGACCCAATCCGTGTTCACGTTTCAGTCGGCGCGCCCGTGCGCGCAGATCTGTCGGACTCAGCGCAGGGGTTTCGTCGATGAATATCTTCGCTTCGGATAACTGGCTGGTCGCGCTGGTGATGCGCGCCCAGTCTTCATCGGCGATGCGTCCGGAGCGCAGACTGCCCAGCGGCACACCGCCGATCGAGGCCAGCATGCGCGTGATGATCTGGTCGGACGGCATTTCCATGCTGAAGATCGCAACGGGCGCGCGGATGCTCGGATTGATCGCGGCGTACTCGGCCATGTTCACGGCGAGCGTGGACTTGCCCATGGAGGGTCGGCCGGCCACGATCACCAGGTCCCCGGGGCGCAGGCCCCCCGTCATCTTGTCAAAGTCGGCAAACCCGGTCGCAAGCCCGCGCATCTCGTCGGGATTACTGTGCGCCTCATCGATCTGGTCGATCACCGCCGGTAGCATCTCGGCGACGGAACGCGCCCCACCGCCAACGCGGGCGCCGGCTTCGGCGATGGCGAACACGCCCTGCTCGGCCTTATCGACCAGTTCGCGTGCCGTTTCGCCCTCGGTGTTGTACGCGGATGCGGCAATCTCGGTGCCGGTCTTGATCAGCTGCCGCAGCAGCGAGCGCTCATGCACGATTTCGGCGTAGGCGCGGACATTGGCCGCAGTGGGCGTGTCCCGGGCAAGGGTGCCCAGGTAAGCCAGGCCACCGACATCCGCCGCCTGGCCGTGACGCTCGAGATGTTCGGCGACGGTGACCGCATCCGTCGGCTTCTGGTTGGTGGCCAGAGCCCGGATGGCGTCAAAGATGGTGCGATGGTCGGGGCGGTAGAAATCCTCCGCCCGGACGACGTCAGAGACGTTGAACCAGGCGGTGGAGTCGAGCAGCAGGCCGCCCAGCACGGCCTGTTCCGCCTCTAACGAGTGCGGGGGCGTACGGACGTCTGCGACCTCACGGTCGGAGTCGCGCCGCGATTTGGCTATGGGAGCCACTGTACTGCGCGACCCTCCGTGCGGTTACTCCTCGGGAACGATGGCCACCGGCAGGGCGAAGTTGACGTCGGCATGCAGGTGCAGTTCGACGGCATATTCGCCAACCATGCGCAGCGGACCGGTCGGCAGACGTACCTCGCTGCGCGCTAACGGGTGGCCCGCCTTCGAGGCGGCCTCCGCGATGTCGCTGGTGCCGATCGAACCGAAGAGCTTGCCTTCGGTTCCGGCCTTGGCGTGGATCGTGAGCTTGAAGTCCTTGAGCTTCTCGACGCGCCCCTGGGCGCTCGCAAGCTGCTCGGCCGCGTGCTTCTCGAGCTCGACGCGACGGACTTCGAAACGGGCGACGTTCGCGGGCGTGGCCAGCGTGGCCTTGCCTTTGGGCAGCAGGAAGTTGCGCCCGTAGCCGGACTTGACCTTTACGCGGTCGCCGATGGTGCCCAGATTGGCAACCTTCTCAAGAAGAATGACATCCATGGCGATTCTCAGTGCTGATCAGTGTAGGGCAACAGGGACAGGAAGCGCGCGCGCTTGATCGCCGTGGCGAGCTGGCGCTGATAGAACGACTTCGTGCCCGTGATGCGGCTGGGGACAATCTTGCCGGTCTCAGTGACGTAGCCCTTGAGCGTGGCCAGATCCTTGTAGTCGATCGATTCGACGTTGTCGGCCGTGAAGCGGCAGAACTTCTTGCGCCGTGAGAAGCGGCTGCCGCCACCACTGCCACCGCCACCACCATAGCCGCCGCCGCTTCCGCCGCCGCCGCCACCACCACCACCACCGTAGCCGCCACCGCTTCCGCCGCCGCCACCACCGCCGTAGCCGCCACCGCTGCCGCCGCCACCACCACCGTAGCCGCCACCGCCACCGCTGTTACCACCGCCGATCATGATGCACTCTCCCCGACTGCCGGCGCGTCATCGTCGTCCGAACCGGAATCATCGCGGCGCTCGCGGCGACCGCCACCTTCTTCTTCCTCACCCCGCGCCATCGGCGAGGGCTCGGTGAGGGCCTTGTCCATCTGCACGACCAGGTGACGCAGCACCGCGTCACTGAAGCGGAACGCGCCGGTCAGTTCGTTCAGCGTCTTCTGGTCACATTCGATGTTGAGCAGCACGTAATGTGCCTTGTGCACCTTGGCGATTGGGAACGCCAATTGGCGGCGACCCCAATCTTCAAAGCGGTGCACATTGCCGTTGCCATTGGCGATCATCGACTTGTAGCGTTCGACCATCGCCGGAACCTGTTCGCTCTGGTCCGGATGAACCAGGAACACAATCTCGTAATGCCTCATCAGTCCTCCTTTTGGACTTAAGCCACCCGGTCAAGGCATTTGCCGGTGTGGCAAGGAGAACCGGAACCGCCCCGTTGCGGGTGCTGAACCGGCCTTTCCCCCGTCATTGGGGGTCGCGCAATATACTGAAATGGCGCTCGGGCCGCAATCGACACGGCTATTTTTTGCTGCGCTGCCGCACTGCCTCGTACAGGAGCATTCCGGCCGCCACCGACACATTCAGGCTTTCGACCGACCCCAGCTGCGGCAGGCGCACCATACGGTCGCAGGTCTGGCGGGTGAGCTGCCGCAACCCGGAGCCCTCCGCTCCCAGGACCAGCACCGTGCCGCCGGTGAAATCCACCTCGGCCGCCGTCGCGGTCGCATCGGCATCCGCCCCGGTGACCCACAGGTCGGCATCCTTCAGCAGCTTCAGGGTACGAACCAGATTCGTCACGGTCACCAGCGGCATCGCTTCGGCAGCGCCGGCGGCCACCTTGCGCACCACCGGGCTGAGATTGGCCGCGCGATCCTTGGGCACGAGCACCGCGAGCGCACCGCAGGCATCCGCCGTGCGCAGACAGGCGCCCAGATTATGCGGGTCCTGGACCCCATCGAGCGCGAGCACCAGCGGATTCGGCGCGGCGCTGAGGGCGCTGAGCAGGTCATCCTCGGACCAGGGCGCCAGTGGTGCCACCTCGGCCGCAACGCCCTGGTGGGTGACGTCCCCGAGCGCCGCATGCAGGGTCTGGGCATCGACCCGCTGCACACGGGTGCCCTGTTCACGCGCGAGCGCCTCGATGGCACGCACGCGCGGGTCATCGCGCCGCTCGGCAAGTATCAACTCCAGTACCCGCTCCGGATGGCGTTTCAGCAATGCCTGCACGGCATGCAGGCCGTAGACCCACTCGCGATTGCTCATGGCTCGCTCAACGGCGGCGCTCGCGACCACCCTTGGCATCGCGCACCTGCTTCGACTTCGATGCCGGGCTGTCCGCGCCAGCGCCTTCCGGGACCAGATCCAGGTCGATGAGTCCCTCGATCGGATTCACCGACGTGACGATCACGCGCACTTCGGTACCGATGCGCAGGCTTCTGCCGCTGCGGACAGCGCGCCAACCATGGCCGTGATCCTCCATCAGGTAATCGTCGTCGCGCAAATTATCCAGGTGTAGCAGCCCGTCGATCGCGACATCCAGCAGCTGCACGAAGCAGCCGAATTCGACCACCGTGGTGATCAGGCCGCGGAAGGTCTGACCGATGCGCTCACGCAGCCACACGCATTTGAGGAAAGCGGACACGTAACGGTCCGATTCGTCCGCGCGCTTCTCCAGGCGCGACAGTTCCGCACCCTGCACGGACAGCGCGTCCGCCTCGTACTCGACGCCGCTGCCATCCGCTGCCGACACCAGCGCCTTGAGCGTGCGATGCACCACCAGATCCGGATAGCGCCGGATGGGCGAGGTGAAATGCCCGTACTCGCCCAGCGCGAGCCCGAAATGGCCGATATTCGTCGGCTGATACACGGCCTGCGGCATGGAGCGGACCACCAACGACTCGACGAAGGGCAGCTCGGCGGAACCCTTCAGCCTGCGGGTGATGGCCTGGATATCCCGCGGCGTTACGCTCTCGGGTATCTGCGCCTCGATCCCCAGCACCGCGAGCGTCGCGAGCAGCTTGTCGAGCTTCTCCTCATCCGGCTTGCCATGGACGCGGTAGAGCGTCGCAGATTTCGTATGACCCAGTTCGCGCGCCACGGCCACGTTCGCGAGAATCATGCACTCTTCGATCAGTTTGTGCGCTTCGACCCGCGCGTGCAGTGTGACCGCATGAATACGCTGGTTCGCATCGATGTCGAATCCGGCTTCGGGGGCGTCAAAATCAAGCGCACCGCGGGCGCGCCGCGCCTTGATGAGCACGCGATAGACGTCCACCAGTGGCAGCAGCCGCTCCACGAGCGGCCCGATCTTATCGCGCGCCGCGACGTTGCCATCCAGCAGCGCGTCCTGCGCCTGGTTGTAGGTGAGCCGCGCGGCCGAGCGCATCACGGCCGGATAGAAGCGCGCCGCCTTCAAGGCACCCTGACGCGTGACGGTCATGTCGGCCGCCAGGCACAGCCGATCCACATGCGGCGCCAGCGAGCACAGGTGATCCGACAGTCCCGGCGGCAACATCGGAATCACGCGGGTTGGAAAGTACACCGAGGTGCCACGACGCAGCGCCTCGGCATCCAGCGCCGTGCCCGGTCGCACATAGAAACTGACATCGGCAATGGCGACGATCAGCCGGAACCCATCCGGGTGCGGCTCGGCATATACCGCGTCATCGAAATCGCGCGCCGTTTCACCATCGATGGTCACCAGCGGCAACTCGCGCAGATCAATGCGCCGCGCGCTTTCGTTGGCATCGACACGGTCACCGTAGGCGTCCGCCTCGGCCGTCACCGCAGGCGGAAAATCACTGGGCAGGTCAAAGCGCGCAATCGCCGATTCGGTGGCCATTTCGACCGGACGCTCCGGATCCAGTCGCCGCGCCACACGCGCCACGGGCGGCGAGGCGGCGGAGGCGTGGCGTACGATGCTCGCGATCACCCAGTCGCCGTCGCGGGCGCCATCGAGTTCATTGAGCGAGACGATGCACCGCAGCTGCAGCCTGCGGTCTGCCGCGATGATCGCTGCCTGACGGCCCTGAATCTCAACGGTACCCAGGAATGCCTTGACGCCCCGATCAACGATGTCCTGAACCTCGCCAAGCCAGCGATTGGTGGAGTCCTTGGTGAGCCGCACCCGCACCTTGTCCCCGTGCATGACACCGCGCATCTGCCCAGGTGGCAGAAACACGCTGTCCTTCAGACCCTCGATACGAACGAAGCCGTAACCGGCGCGATTGGCACTGACGGTGCCTTCGGCACTGTCGCCCGTGCGGTACTTCTGCGCCGTGGCGCCGCGCGCGTCACGCTTAGGCTCGCCGCTCCCGCTTTTGCCGCGCGGGGTACCATGACCGCCGCTCGCAATGGCCTTCGGTCCGCCGTGCGCCTTGCGTTTGCCGAACTGTCCTCTGCGCATGCTCAATTGACAGCTCCCCAAGCCGTGCGTAAATTGCGCCGCTCCCTAGGGCCTATTGTCCCGACGGGTGTCCGGCTCCTGGCCCAGGTGGCGGAATTGGTAGACGCACTAGTTTCAGGTACTAGCGGGTAACACCGTGGGGGTTCGAGTCCCTTCCTGGGCACCATCCATCGTCCATGGCCGTCCACCCGTGTCCATCGCTGCATCGTAAGTCCCTTATTTAAATCAGAATAGCGGGGAAGCCGTCCACCGGCGTCCACGCCTTGTCCATTGCCAGCACGCCCGTCGCAGGGGTAACTTTGCGGGTAATCCAGGAACTTTGGAGTCCCTGTTACCCCCATGCTCAGCGACCTTGCCATCCAAAACGCCAAACCCGCTGCGAAGCCGCACAAACTGGCTGAGTCCGGCGGACTTTTCATGCTGGTGAACCCGAACGGATCGCGCTGGTGGCGAATGCAGTATCGGATCGGTGCAAAGGAACGGGGCATAAGCTTGGGAGTGTATCCGGATGTGCCCCTGAAGCGGGCGCGTCAGAGACGGAATGAGGCTCGGCAACTACTGGCCGATGGCATCGACCCGAGCACCAAGCGCCAAGAAGAATAAAATGGCGAGTGCCATCACCTTTGAGAGTGCGGCTCGAGAGTGGCTCTCAGCCCAAGCGACTAGCTTAAGCCCGCCGACCCTGCGCAAGGCGTTTTGGATGCTTGAGAGCTTCGTGTTCAAGGAGATCGGGAACGAGGCTAGCACGAAGGTCACCGCGCCTGCGGTACTAAAGATTTTGCGCCAGCTCGAGGCCAAACACCACCACGAAACCGCGCGGCGAACCAAACAGCGCAGCGGGCAGATCCTTCGCTACGCCATCGCCACGGGGCGTGCAGAACGGGATGTGACCGCGGACCTGCGTGGCACCCTGGTGCCGTTCAAAAGCCGCAATCATGCCGCCCGGCGTAGCTCCCATTAATCACCGATGTGCGGCAGCTCCATGGGCGTCGCCCCGCTGGCGCGGACAACAATTCCGCGGCCAAGCTGCGACTTCCGAATGCCGTAGAGGAAATAGATCACTATTCCCACCGCAAGATAAATCAGAAAAAAGTTTCGTGTCGTGGGTGTCGCCATCAAGCTCAATAACAACACCGCGCACATTGCCGCTCCGATCACTGGAGTGAAGGGGTACAAAGGCGTCTTGAAGGGCCGCACCAGTGCGGGTTCGGAGATGCGCAAATAAATTACCGTGATACATACAAGCGCAAAGGCGGCGAGCGAACCCACGTTGGCAAGGTCGCCTAATGTATCCAGCGAAACAAAACCGGCCGCTCCCATCGCAGCGACACCCACGATGATGGTATTGACCCACGGGGTGCGGAATCTCTTGTGAACGTAGGCCAGTGCTGTCGGCAGGAGACCATCCTTGGACATGGTGTAGAAGATACGCGTTTGGCCGTAGAGCAGGACGAGCATGACGCTTGTCAGCCCCGCAATAGCACCCACCTTTACAACCAGGGCGAACCACCGAAGACCGATATAGTCAGCCGCCAAGGCGAGAGGCGCCGGAACGTCCAATAGATGGTAGGGAACGATTCCGACAAGCACGGCGGAAGTGGCGATGTATAACACCGTGCAGATCGCCAAGGCGCCCAGGATTCCGATAGGCATGTCCTTGCCTGGGTTGCGCGATTCCGCGCCGGCTGTCGAGACCGCCTCGAAGCCCAGATAAGCGAAGAAAATCACGGCTGCGCCATGGATCACCCCTACCATCCCATATTTAGCGGAATTATCTCCGGTGATGACAGCCATTAGAGCCCGGCCGATCCGGGGCCAGAAGCCCATTGCCGTGCCCGGCGCCGGCGGCGGGATTTGTGCCGGGACCAGCGGAGTCCAATTTGCTGGATGCACATAGCGCGACCCGATGACAATAAAGGCGAGCACTATCGAGACTTTGATAACCACAATAACGTTATTAACCGCCGCCGATTCCGACACGCCGCGCACCAAGATCAACGTCACTAACGCAACTATCGCGACAGCTGGCAGATTCATCAGGCCGATAGCGATGACATGGCCAGCTGGGTCCCTGATTGGAACGCCGGGCGCAGCTGTCAGTGTTGTAGGGATGGCCATCCCCATGTCGCGCAGCAGGCTAACGAAATACCCCGACCAGCTCACTGCGACGGTTGAGGCAGCGAGGCCGTACTCCAGCAGCAGCAGCAGACCCATGATCCAAGCTGCTCCTTCACCCATGGATACGTAGGTGTACGAATAGGCAGAACCCGAAACGGGGAGGGCTGAGGCCAGCTCTGCATAGCAAAGAGCGACAAAAGCGCAAAGGAATCCGGTGATCACAAATGAGACCGTGATCGCGGGGCCGGCGAACTGGGCCGCCGCGCGGCCCGTTAGTACAAAAATGCCCGCACCAATGATGCAGCCAATTCCAAGTAGAATCAGGTTCAGCGCACCGAGGGAGCGCTTAAGTTCTCCGTGCTGGTGCTCTGCGTGAATTTGATCGACTGACTTGCGCAAGAAAATGCGCCCTATTCCCCTGCTAACCATCCGTCGATTTCCCCTGTATTGACAGCGCCTGTAAAACCATGGCAGCGCTTGTGCGCTCCCACAAATGAGCCCGATTGCGCTCTTATCCTGCAGCCTTTAAGTTCGCGATCCGCAAATTAGAATCGATAGCGATTGGTGGACGGAGAACACTCCGAAATCCACTTCTTCAAAATTGGTCTCTCATCTAACCCTGGACTATGCACAGCTGTGCGCACAACTGTTCCAGGAACTGCACGGGATCTCGCGCGCTGCGGGGCGCGAATCGTCGTGCCACGATGATCAAAGAGACCTTCGGGTGACCGAAATATAGACTGTCCTGGCGCAGAACCTGACGCGCCTGCCAAACCAGACTCCGGCACGATCCGCCGGGGCGGCCCCAGCAACGCCGCGGTTGGCGGTGGCGATGTCAGGGCCCTGAGGAATGCAATCAGATCCTGTCTTTGCGGGGCCGTCAGGTGCGGCACCAAATTCAAGGTCTTTTCGCGCTGTCCGATCCAGTGATGCTGCTCAGGTGGCGCAGCTCCGGCATAAAAATTCAACACCTCCTCCAGCGTGGCGAAGCGCCCGTCGTGCATGTACGGCGCCGTCCGGGCGACATTGCGCAGGCTCGGCGTCTTGAAGGCTCCGAGCATCGAGTCCGGGGAGGGCAAGAACCGCAGCCGCTCGTCTGCTGCGGCACCACCAGAATCGCTGAAGGCGCCGGCGGAATTGAAGGGATCTGCTCCTACCTGATGGATGCCGCCACCCCGTCCCGCATCGGCCACCTCGCCCGGCAGCAGCGGCAGGCCCAGGTTGTGAAACTGGCCATCACTGAACGCCGGACCTGCATGACACAGCTCGCAATGAGCCGGGCCTACGAACAGCCGCAGCCCCTGCTTGGCCGCCGGTGACAGGGCCTCCTCGGCCGCCGCATCGCGGGATCTGAGGCCGGCGACGTAGCGATCGAAAGCAGAGTCCCCGACCACGAGCCGCCGCTCGTAGGCCTCAATGGCCTTGCCGAGATTACCGTAGGCGCGATCGACGGCCGCGCGGTCCGCAGCCGCCATACCCATCCAGGCAGCATTCACCACTGCGTCCAACTTGGGGTCCGGGCGGGCGTGCGCCGGAAACCGCCGGTCGTCCAGCGGCGGCAATGGTCCGAAAACCGCCTGATATGCTCCGCGCAGCACCGGATCGCCGAACACGACGTGCAGAATATGCAGGCGATCGCTGCCGGCCTCGCGCGGATTCTCGATGGGTTTGAGGGCCTGCGACCATTGCGAATCGCTGCGCCCGTCCCAGAAGAACCATTGCCCGAAGGCCGCATTCAGCAGCGAGGGCGTATTGCGCGTGCCGGTGCCCAGCCCCTTTGCGACCGGCAATCCGTCAGTGAAGGCGCGCGCGGGCTGGTGGCAGGTGGCACACGCCACCCGCCCATTGGCGGACAGGCGCGCATCGTAGAACAGAGCCTGTCCGAGACGCGCGGCGGCCGGATGGTCCGCGACGGCATCGGTGGGGTCTGGCGCCGGCCGGCCCAGCGGCGAGTGACGGTAGATCGCGGCGAGTTCGTCCGCCGTGTAGAGCGCCTTGTCGTCTGGGCAGCTCGCGGCATGGACGGTGATGGCAGGCGGTACGATGAGACCGGCCACGACCAGAACCAGCAGCGCGACAGCCCGCAGCCCTGCGAACATGTCAGCCGCCGCAGCACTGCAGTGGGATATCCGCAGTCGCGCTGCGCGTCCCCTCATGGACCTGCACCCGCACCGTCCAAGGCCCCTGCATGTGGAACATCATGCCCTGCACGACGAAGCGTCCCGGGTGCTTCTCAACTATCGGCGCGCTCTGCATGCCGTGCATGAATTCATGGCCGCTGCCATGCATCATCCCCGCCGAAACCTCGACGCTGGCGTCCGGGAGCGGCCGGCCGGGAGTCCGATCGTCATAGACCGCCAGCTGCAGCGTGAAGAATTTCCCCAGCGGAATTGGATTCGGAACCGAGACCACATCAATCCGATAATGGTGATCGGTCGTGAAAACGCGCATGGCCCGCGCCGTAACGGGCGTGGCCTGCGCATATGCCGGCATGACGGCGGCCAGGGCCGCATACAGCCCAAGCAGCACTGCAAGTGTGGTACGCATGTCATATCTCTCCAGTGTGTCAGCCTATCCCGTCCGTCCGCGGCACGCAGTGCGCCGCACCCTGGTCCAGCACCGCGACCTGCGGTGTGGACACCACTTCCGCCAGCACGCGCCAGGGATCCTGGCCGGTGCAGGCGCTGCGGGCCTCTACGTAATGGCGCACCCTTTCCCGCGCCGCGGTGTAGCCCAGCGTGTAGGCACCCTCTTCATCCAGGAAGCGCAGCAGCGCCTGCGGACTGCCGATGAGGGCGGAGGTCTCGAGTTCGGCAGCTGCCTCCCCAAACGATGTGCGCCCGTCCCGGTAGGCGGCGAGGATCGGTACTGTGGCCACGGACAGATCCGCCACGAAGGCGCTCACCCGTTCGTAACGCTCGGCCAGTGCCGGATCGATGCCCGCGAGCGGAAATAGCACCTGGCGGTCGAATGCCACCCGCTCGGCCACTGGAAATGCCAACTCAATGCCGAAATTCGCGGCACCTTCGCGTAGCACGGAAACCGGTGAATGCAGCATCGCAATGGTGTCTTCCACCGCCGGACCTGCCTTCTGCTCCATCAGCAGGAACTGCGCGTGATGGCCGGGATAAGCCTCGTGACAGGCGACGTCGAGCGCCTGCCCAACCAATGCCACGGCCTGCGGATTGATCTGGAGCGTGCTGCGCCCACCGCCGCGGTAGCGGTGCCAGGCCGCCGGCACGTCATCGGTCCATTCCACATCCAGCCGCTCGCCGGCCGGCAGGTTCCAGTGGCGCAGCGTGCGCGCGCGGCATGCCTGGAGGGCGCGCTCGAACACCACCTTGCGGCGCCCCGGCGGTATCACGAAGTGCGCCTGGTATGCCTCGAGCCGCTCCGCCACGCCGCCCGGTCCGGGCAGCAGCGCATCGAGCGCGCGCAAGGTGCGCTGTGTCGCTCGCGAATCAGCCACCGGCATGCTCATGGCGTAGACCGCCGCCGCCTCCTGGGCGAAGCTCAGCTGGTGCGGACGCTGCAATCCGTCAATGAGGGCGGCGAGACTTCTCGCCTGGCCCAGCAGGCGCTCGCCGCGACCACCGGGTGCGCCTTGCTGCTCGTGGCGGATGTCTGCCTCCAACTCATGCGCCGCCGCGGACAGTTGCGCAAGTGTCCGCGGCGCTGTGGTCGCGGCCGGTGCCAGGGATGGCGGTCCGAAGTAGGAATCGACTTCGGCCTCATGCCCGGGCACATGTCCGAGCTGCAGGGCCAGTGACACAAACGCGTCGGCCAGCGGCTGCACCGGATCCGGTCCGCCTGCCGCGCAGGAAGGCCGGCATCCGAATGCCAGAATCATCAGGGCTGCGAGGGCGGGCAGCCAAGGCGTCCATGTCGATACGGGCGGGCTCATTGCCTCGGCTCACTCCACGCGCAGAGCCTGAATGGGGTCCAGCAGCGAGGCGCGCCGTGCGGGGTAGCCGCCGAACACCAGCCCCACCAGGGCCGCGATACCAAACGCGAGTGCCATGACGGCGACCGATACACTTGTTGGCCAGCCCAGCGTCCAACCGACAGTCCGCGCCGACACCACACCTAGTACCAGTCCGATCACGCCGCCGATGGCGCTGAGCGCCACCGCCTCGACCAGGAACTGCAGCGCGATGTCCATGCCCCGCGCACCGGTCGCCATGCGCAGTCCGATCTCGCGCGTGCGTTCGGTGACCGACACCAGCATGATGTTCATGATGCCGATACCGCCGATCACCAGCGATACGCCGGCAATGGCCGCCAGCAGCGCAGTCATGGTGCCGCTGGCGTGGTCCAGGGTGTTGGTCATCGAATCCAGCGTCACCTCATCCAGCCGCGGCATGTTGGCCAGGGCAAATGCGGCTGCGGGGGTGTACAGCCCCTTGGTGATGGCCTGCGCCGCCTGCGTCTGCACCGTGAAGTCATCCGGCGTGCCGCCGGCATTACCCGCCGCGGCCATGTAGGTGGTGGCATTCACGGCTTTGATGCCATGTCGCTGACGCAGCAGCATCTTGATCTCATCCGCGATGCTCGAAGTGTCACCGGCACGCTGAGCAGCAACCGTGATCCCGTCCAGATGCTGGATCCCAAGGCTCTTCTGCAGCGTGGTCCAGGGGATGAACAGTTCCTTGGTCTGCTCCTCGCCGCTGCCGGCAGTGACGCCCACGACGGTATAGCTGGCGCCGCGTACCGTGATGCTGCCCCCAAGCGGACTTGTTCCCTTGTCAAACAGGTGGCCCGCAAGGGCCTGCCCAACCACCGCGACGTTGGCGGCGGCCTCCACTTCCTTCGCGGTAAACATGCGGCCGGGTTTGATGTCCCAGGCGTACATGTCGGAGAAGGAGGTGTCCACGCCGTGCACCGGCGTGAACTCGCGCTCCTCACCTGCCGCCACGAAGGTGCGGGTATCCACCTGCGGCGACAGATTGATCAGTCCGATCACGTTGTCGCGGATGCCTTGGGCATCGGCGGGAGTCAGCGTAGTGGCCGACCCGAGGCCGGTGCCAATGCCAACGCTTTCGCCGCCCCGTGTGTAATTACCGGCCCTGACGAAGACCAGGTTGGTGCCAGCGCTCTTTACGTTGTTCTGCACCGCCGCGCGCGCGCCGTCGCCGAGCGCGACCATGGTCAGCACCGCAGCAACGCCGATGATGATCCCCAGCATTGTGAGCGCGGTGCGCAACCGATTGCGGTTGAGTGAGCGCAGCGCCAAGCGGATGTTGGTGGGCAACAGTGCGATCATGTCTGGTCTCCGGTGGAAGATACGATTCAGGTGTTCTTGGTGTCACTCGGCGCGCAGCGCGATGACGGGGTCGAGGATCGCCGCCCGACGAGCCGGCCCATAGCCGAACACCACGCCGGTAACGGAGGCCATCACCAGCGCCAGCACCAGCATGGTGGGTGAAATAGCGGTGGCCCAGTGCAGGGTATGGCGCACGGTGGTGAGGCCTGCGGCACCGATGACGACGCCCAGCAATCCACCCAGCGTCGCCAGCATGATGGCCTCGGCGAGAAACTGCGTCAGTACGTCACGCGTGCGGGCACCCACCGCAACTCGCAGGCCGATCTCGCGCGTCCTGGCCGTTACCGACACCAGCATGATGTTCATGATGCCGATGCCTCCCACCAGCAACGACACGGCGGCGCCGCCGGCGAGCAGCAGGCTGAAGGTCTGCCCGGCCTTGCGCAGGCTGCGCGCCATCTGCTCATAGGACGCCTGATCGAGGTTGAAGATGTTGGACCGTACCGAGCGCACCATGCTGGGGCTCATGCCCAGCCCCTTCATCGCCGAGGCCGCCTGGGTCTGTACGCGAAAGTCATTGAAGGTATCGGCCGGCAGCTTGTGCAGCTCGCGCAGCTTGCTGTTGATCTTCGCCGCCAGCGGTGACATCAGATCCACCGCGCTGGCCCGTACCGTTATCAAGTCGTAGTCATTGCGCACAAGCAGCACCCTGGCTTCCGGCAGGTCGGTATACACCTGAGGAATGATGGCCTGGGTATCGCCGTCGCGGCTGCTGAACGTGCCCACCACCTGTACGAAGCGGCCGTTGAACTTCAGGGTCTGTCCCACCGGCGTGACCGCGTTGGGCCAGAGGCGCGCGGCCGCGCCCGCCGGCAGCAACGCCACCTCGGCACCGGCGTTCTGCTCGGCTGGCGTGATCCAGCGCCCGGCGGTCAGCTTCCAGCCCTGCATCTCGGGCCAGTTGGACTGGAAGCCATTAACGTGCACCACGTCCATCAGCGTGCCGGCATCGGCCGCAAGGCTTACATTGCCATCCATCGACGCCGCTACCGCGCTCACATTCTCGATGTCGGACAGCATTGACAACTCTGCGTCGCCGAGCGGCGTGGCCGGACTTTGAAAGCGCGACTTCTTCACTAACGACCGCTCGGCCTTTACGTTGGGGTTGTTGCCATTAATGTCCGATGCTGTGCCACCATCGCCGATGGACAACGCGCCGCCGCCCTGCCCTACCTCGCCGCCGCTGCCATCTTCCTGGCCGCTGCTTGCGGCGCCGGCCGGTGTGAAGTTGCCGGACGTGATGGTGATCAGCGTGGGACCTGCGCTCTGCAGCTGGGCCTCGATTCTGTCGTGCGCTCCCAGCCCCAGCCCGGAGACGATCACTACCATGGCCACACCCACGCTCATGCCCAACAGTGTCAGCGACGCCTGCAGGCGGTTGCGCATCAAGGACCTGACAGTGCTCCCCAGACTGAGGCTCATGTGTGGGCTTCATCATGCGCGCGGTCATGCGCATGGTCGTGATCGGTACGTGGCGGCTGCGGTGGATGCAGGAAGGTGTCGTACGGGGTGCTGCTGGTGGCCGTCATCAGGTGATAGGTGAAGCCGATGCGCACGATGTCGGCCGGATCCTTCAGGTGCACGGCCCCCGTCCAGTAGTTGCCGTCATTGCTGATGTGCATGTCCACCGGCTCCACGCGCTTGTCGGCGTGGCCGACCTCGGCCACGAGGTCGGTGACCTCTGATGCCGCCAACGGCCGGCGGTGCGCGTCGCTCAGCCACACCTGCAGCTGCTGCCCGCTCTGGGCCACCACCACTTCGTAGTGCATCTCGTCGTGGAACTCCATCACCAGGCCGCCGTGCTGGGGGGCGTCGAAGTGCGGAGCGTGCTCGTCGTGGCCCGTAGCCACGCCAGCAGCGCCCAGGGCAAAGAGCAGCGAGATGATCAGACCCGGTATGCGCTTGCGTTCATTCATGATGAAGTGCCTCGATGGGATCCAGGCCCGCGGCGCGCCGGGCCGGATAGACGCCAAAGATGATGCCAAGTATTGCGGCCACCGCGATGGCCACCAGGCTGGACAGGATGGAAATGTCGATCGAATACTGGAAGAACTTTTCCAGGCTGCCGGAAGCAAGCGCGCCGACGGCGGTGCCAAGCAGGCCCCCGATCACGGAGAGCAGCACGGCCTCGGCCACGAACTGCGTGATGACATCGCTGCGGCGTGCACCCAGGGCCATGCGCAGCCCGATTTCGCGGGTGCGTTCGGTCACTGACAGCAACAGGATGTTCATGATGCCAATGCCCCCCACCAGCAGCGAAACGGCTGCAACGCCGGCCAGCAGGCTGATCATGGTGTTGTTGGCACGCTTGAGGGAGTCGGCAATGCGGCCGATGGTGACCTTGTCGACGTCCTCCATGTTGCCGCCCAGAACGCGGGCCAGCGTGGGCGGCAGGCCATGTCCGATGGCGAGCTGAGCCTGCGTGCGCACGGTGAAATCATCCGCCATGCGCTCGTTGATCTTATGCCGCGTGCGCAACAGGTCGACTATCCGGCGCGAGATCAGGCTGGTATCGCCCACTGACTTCGTGGTCACCGTGATAGTATTGAGCTTGCCCAGGTCCAGAAGCCTCTGCACCGTGGTCACGGGCAGGTAGAAGGCGTCGAACTCGTGGTCGCCTGGGGTCGGCTGGGTCGCCCAGCTGCGGCTGCTGACCAAACCGATTACCTTGAAATTCTGATTCCACAGCATGACCGTGCGACCCATTGGGTTAATGTCGTGGCCGAAGAGGTGGTCGCTGGCAACGCGGCCCAGCACCATCACCTGCCGCGCCTCCTTCACGTCATCCGGAGTGAAGAAGGCTCCATATGGAAACACCCAGCCCGTGCGGATCATCGGCAGGGTGTCATCGGTGCCGCGCATGTAGGTGAACCAGCTGTTGTCCTCCTGGCCTTGCACTTTCAGACGCTGATCCTCCTGGATACTCGAGGCCACGTACTGCACGCCGTCCATGGCTCGAATGGCATCCGCGTCCTTGCGCGTGAGAGTCGCGGCCGCCCCGAGGCCTGCCATGGAGTCACCCAGCCGCTGCGCCGCCGTTGGATGGTCGTGCACCGCGAACGGATCGTCCTCTTCGTGGACCGCGATCAGATCGCCGTCGCCGTCCCGGGCAAGTCCCAGGCGCCGCGCCAGCGGTG
Organism: Steroidobacteraceae bacterium; assembly: GCA_036267975.1. GTDB lineage: Bacteria > Pseudomonadota > Gammaproteobacteria > Steroidobacterales > Steroidobacteraceae > DAIDKA01. Next base: position 25,487 of record DATAVA010000062.1, read on the forward strand.
CCGCTCCGCGCGAGTCATTGTAGGAAGTGGGCAGAACGCCTTCCCAGGACTGCGTGGGGGGCCGATTCAGTTGCAGCTGTGGCGGCAACAGCGCACCGTTGTGGTCGGTGCTGTCCTCGCCCGACTTGGCGCCGGTGGGTACGCCGTCGCCCGCACCGCTCTCATGCGTGCCGACATTGCCCACGCCCTGCAGGTAATTGCCGGCCGTCACCACGATGACGTTGGCCCCCGCGGCACGCAGTTGATCGCTGATGGCTTGCTGGGCGCCGCGCCCCAGCGCCACGCTGGTCACCAGGGCGCCGACGCCGACGCCCATGCCGATGATGGCCAAGGTGGTCTGCAGACGGTTGCGCTTCAGAGCGCCCAGGGCGAGCGTCAGGCAGTGACGGATCGGCATCATGGGGGTCACTACCCGTTCGCCACGCTGCGCAGTTCGACCATCTCCAGGGCGTGCACCGGAACGTTGGGCTTGTCGCTGACGATCAGCCCGTCCCGGATGGAAACGATGCGAGTGCCGTAGCGGGCCACATCCATGTCATGCGTAATCAGTACTACGGTGATAGTGCGTTTCTCGCGCAGTTCCTGCAGCAACATCATGACCTCGATGCTGGTCTTGGTATCGAGGTTACCGGTGGGCTCATCCGCCAGGATCAGGCTGGGCTGATTCACCAGCGCGCGCGCGATGGCCACGCGCTGCTGCTGACCACCCGAGAGCTGGCTTGGATGATGGTCGGCCCGCTCGTCGAGTCCCATCGCCGTAAGCGCAGCAAGGGCCTGCTTGTGCCGCTCCGCGGCCGGCACGACGGGATGGCCGTACAGCAGCGGCACCTCGACGTTCTCCAGAGCCGTGGTGCGCGGCAGCAGGTTGAAGCCCTGGAACACGAAGCCGATCTGCTTGTTGCGGATCGCCGCGAGATCGTCCCGCGGCAGCGCCGAAACGTCACGATCGTTCAGCAGGAACTGGCCCGAAGTGGGCCGATCGAGGCAGCCCAGAATGTGCATCATGGTCGACTTGCCCGACCCCGACGGCCCGATAATGGTGACGAACTCGCCCGGCTTTACATCGAGCGAGACATCGCGCAACGCGTGCACCTGATTGTCGCCCAGCTGGTAGGTCTTGGACAGGTTGCGAAGCGATATGACTGACATAGGAACCTCCCTCAATTCAGGCCGGCATAGTCGTACAGCGTGGTGGCTACGGATTTCTCCGCGCCCGCATAACCGTAGGTCTTGCCCGCGCCCTCGATGACGTAGAACTCGTTGGCCGCGTGCGCGCCGCCACCAGAACCCACCGCACCGCCTCCAATCGGGAGGCTGATCGGATCGCCCGAGAACAGATACGCCGGCCAGTAGCCGCCCAGGATGCTCGCCTGACCCTCGACCGGCGGCGAACGGCGCGCCGAACCGAACGCCGTCAGCATCCTGTCGCCGGCCTTCGCGATGTCGGAGTCGTGGCGCTGCTTGGCCCAGGGGACGTCACCTATCACGCGGATCTGCACGTCCTTGTAGCCCTCCTTGTCCAGGTAGGCCCGCAGCTTCTTGACGATGTCGGGCCCGGTCATGTTCGGTATGTAGCGGATGTTGTGCTTGGACGTGATGGTATTGGGCAGGATGGCACCCGAGCCGCCCGGAAACATGTTGCCGCTCCAGATTCCGTCCAGGTTGAACGACACACCGTGACGCTGCATGGTGACGATATCGATGGGCTTGTCGGCGATGAAGCGCGCCACGCCCAGGTTTTTCGCCGCCTGCACCGGGTTCATGTTCTTCGCCGCGGCCGCGAGGCTGGCCTTCTCCGCCGCGGTCAGCGGCACGATGTTGTCGTAGAAACCGGGGATCAGGATCTTGTTGCCGTTGTCCGTGACCAGCGAGGACAGCATCTTGATGTGACGCCAGGCCGGGGAGTCCACCGAGCGCTTGTTGGCGCCATGGATGTTGCTGTACACCGGGCCCCGGCCCCAGGACTTGCCCGAGGTGGTCAGCTCGATGTAAAGGCACCCTTCCGAAGGGCCAGGCCCCAGCATGGCATCGGCGCCCTTGAACAGGTCGGCGTGGGCCTTGACGAAGGTGCGCAGGCCGACGTCCATGCGCTCCTCGTCGCCCTCGGCGACAAAGATGATGTTCACCGGCAGCTTGCCCGTCACCGCCTTGATGGACATCAGGGCGTTCCACTGAGCCATCTCCGGGCCCTTGGAGTTGGTGGCGCCGCGGCCGATCAACACTTTCTTATATGGTGGCTGTGCCACCAGGTCTGCGGCAAACGGCGGCCGGATCCACAGATCCGGTTGCGTGATCGGCATGGTGTCGTACTGCCAGTAGATCACGATCGTCTTCTTGGCACCCTCGTCACACTTCGCGAAGACAACCGGATTGCTCTGCTCGCCCCACTCGGTGATACCCGGATCGTAGACCTTGGTCAGCTGGCAGCCCAGCTGGTCGAAGTAGCCCTTGACCATCTGGGCCGACTCCTGGATACCCTCGCCGGTGTTGGAGATTGATGGCTGCTGGATCCACTTCTGCAGGTTCTGCACGTGCTCATCAATGTGCGCATCGATGTACTTGTAGACCTTGGGCAGGTCCGGGTTCTTGATCTGGCTCATGTCGATCTTGACCGTCTCGTCGCCGTTCGGACGAATGCCGGTGGCCAGGGGGGCCACGTGGCCCATGGCCACCTGCCGGCCCGGCGCCATGGATTGAGTCTGCGCGGAGGCGGCCAGCGGCAGCAGCGCCACGCCACCCGCCATGAGAGTGGACCGGATAAAACTGTGAATTTGCTTCATCGAAATATTCCTGTTTGATACTCGGGGATCATCGCGGCATGTGTCTCAGTTCAGGCCCGCGAAGTCGTACAACACCGTGGCGACTGACTTCTCCGCCCCCGCAATGCCGTAGGTCTTGCCGGCACCTTCGATGACGTAGAACTCGTTGGCGGCGTGAGCGCCACCGCCCGAACCCGCCATCCCAGCCGCAATCGGAATGTTGAGCGGACTACCCGCGAACAGGTACGCCGGCCAGTAACCGCCTAGGATGCTGGCGCCGTCCTGGATCGGCTTCTCGTACGGGATGTTGAAGGTGTCGAACGTCTTCTCCACCGCGTGGGCGATAGCCGTGTCGTAGTGCATCTTGGCCCAGGGCACGTCGCCGACGACATTGATCTTTACGTCCTTGTAGCCCTCCTTGTCCAGGAAGGCGCGCAGCTTCTTGACGATATCCGGCCCGGACATGTTCGGCACATAGCGGATGTTGTGCTTGGAGGTGATGGTGTTGGGCAGGATCGCGCCCGAGCCGCCCGGGAACATGTTGCCGCTCCAGATGCCATCCAGGTTGAATGACGTGCCATGACGCTGCATGGTGACGATGTCGATGGGCTTCTCGGCGATGAACCGGGCGACGCCCAAGTTCTTCGCCGCCTGCAGCGGGTTCATGTTCTTCGCCATCGCCGCGAGCATGGCCCGCTCCTCCGGCGTCAGTCCCTCGATATCATCGTAGAAGCCCGGGATCAGCACCCTGTTGCCGTTCTCCGCCACCAGCGTCGAGAGCATCTTGATGTGACGCCAGGCCGGGGAGTCCACCGAGCGCTTGTTGGCGCCGTGGATGTTGCTGTACACCGGTCCCCGGCCCCACGACTTGCCGCTCGTCGTCAGCTCAAGGTAGAGGCATCCTTCGGAGCCGCCGCCAATCTGCTGGCCGCCGAAGCGGTACATGGCGTCGGCGCCTTTGAACAGGTCGGCGTGGGCCTTGACGAAGGTGCGGTAGCCCATGTCCATGCGCTCCTCATCGCCCTCCGCCACGATAATCAGGTTCACGGGCAACTTGCCGGTGACGGCCTTGATGGACATCAGCGCGTTCCACTGCGCCATCTGCGGACCCTTGGAATTGACCGCGCCGCGGCCGATCAGCACCTTCTTGTACGGCGGCTGTGCGACCAGGTCACCGGCAAACGGCGGTCGGATCCAAAGGTCCGGCTGCGTGATCGGCATGGTGTCGTACATCCAGTAGATCACCAGCGTCTTCTTCGCTCCCTCGTCGCACTTGGCGTACACCACTGGATTGCTCTGCTGGCCCCACTCGGCGATGCCCGGGTCGTAGACCTTGGTCTGCTGACAGCCCAGCTGGTCGAAGTAGCCCTTGACCATCTGCGCCGACTCCTGGATGCCCTCGCCCGTATTGGAAATGCTGGGCTGCTGGATCCAGTGCTGCAGGTTGCGCACGTGCTCGTCGATGTGCGCATCGATGTACTTGTAGATCTTGGGCAGGTCCGGATTCTTGATCCTGCTCATGTCGATGCCGATCTCGGTATCCCCCTGCGGGCGGATTCCGGTGGCTTCCGGCGCCGGAGCCGTCGAGGCCACCTGCCGGCCCGGCGCCATTTGCTGCGCGGAGGCCGTCAGTGTCAGCAGTGCAGCGCTGTAGGCGAGCAGCGCGGCGTGCACGTGCCGGCGGCTCGGCTTCCTCGTTGTCTTTTCCATGTCAGTTGTCCTTTCCATGTCTGTTCTCTGTTGCTTCCCCTTCCGCATCACTTGAATTCGACCTTGAATCCAAGCGTCCAGGAGCGACCCAGATTGTCGTACAGGTAGGTGTTGGTCTGCGGGTACGCCGGGGTGTTCTCCGCGCCGTAGGTGGTGTTGCTCATACCGGCAATCCGGGGCGGATCACGGTTCAGCAGGTTCTTGGCCATGAAGAACACACTTGCGGTGGCGCGGTCGTTGATGAATATCTGCTTGGTGATGGAACCATCGAAGTAGAAGGCGCTGGGCGCCGTGGTGATGTTGGCGGTCTTGTAGATGCCCGTGCCGGGCGTGCAGCCAGCGGTGCACTGCACGTAGACGTCGGTGGCGTCATTCAAGCTGCCGCTGCTTACCCCGCGCATCACGAGGTCGTAGGACCAGGAGTCCTTTGTGTACATGGCCTCCAGGCGTCCCAGCCAGTTCGGCGTTGCCCCGGTGTTCGTACCGGCCAGGTTGATCGCCTGCACGTTGTTATTCGTCGTGAAGGTTATGTAGTGCGTGGCCAGGGCGTGGATGGTCAGCTTGCCGGAGAGCTTGTCCCATACGGTGGCCAGGTCCTTCTCGTAGGTGGACTCGACGTCCATGCCGCGCTCGGACAGGCTGTAAAGGTTCTGGTAGACCTCCACGATGACCGGAGTGCTGGCGCCACTGCTCGGCAGTCCGTAGGCATTCAGCTCCAGATATTTGCAGTACTGCGCCCCGGCACCGCCGGCGTAGCAGGCGTTGACCTCCTGCTGTGCGGAAAGGTCGCTGATGAGATTGCTCATCTCGATGTCGTAGTAGTCGACCGACGCCTGGAAGCCCGGCACGAAGTCGGGCTGGAACACCACGCCATAGACATCCGTTTTGGCGGTCTCCGGCTTCACATCCGTTGAACCTTCCAGCTTCTGCACGAACAGCAGGGCAGCACCGTTGTCCCACGGATTCGTCACGGAATTGGTACGCGCAGTTCCGGGGGAAAACAACTCCGCCAGGTTGCCGGCGCGGATGTCGGCCGAACGCGTGACGCGGAAGGTCACATCGCTGATGGGCGAGTACGTGAGGCCCAGCTTCCAGGAGTCCGTGCCACCGGAGGTGCTGTAGTGGGTCTCGCGAATCGCACCGTTGAAGTCCAGGCCCGTGTACAGGGGCACCAGGGTCTCCGCATACCCCTCCGCCACCGTATAGCTGGCATTGGTGGCGACGTAGTTGCCGTACTTCCAGTAGTTGCCGTAGGTCGGGTCATAGATGGGATCGACATCGCCCGAAACGGCCTCGCGCCGCCCCTCGGCACCCAGTGCCACCGAAATCGGACCGGCCCAGCCCTTGATATCGTTGGTGGTGAAATCCGCCGCGCCCTCGTCGAGTTCGAAGGTCTCATGGCGGGTGGGATCGCCCGCGATGTACGCCAGCGCACCGGGAAGCTGCGCCGCGCCAAGACCGAAGATGTTGATCGGTACACAGCCGGCGGCCTGGGCTGCGGCGGAGGCGCAGACCGGACCGGTCGGACCTGCCACCGCATTGATGGCATTGGCGAAGTAGGCATTGTTGGTGGTGCCGGGCAGCGTCTCGATATCTTGGGTCTGAGCGAACGAGGCGTGCGTGTCCCATTTCCAAGTCATGTTGAATAGGGCGACGTGGCCGTCCCCACCGATCAGGAAGCGGTCGGAGGCGCGGGTGTCGTCGGACTGCGCAGCGGTGAGGAACCCGGCCCCGGTCGTGCCCAGAGTGAACGGGGTGGTGACTTTCGACGCCAGCGACGGATACAGGGACTGCAGGAAGTAGTTGTTGGGCTGGATGGTGATGGTCGAGCCGGTGTAGGTCGGAGCGTCGTAGTAGCTGAACCCCCAGTACCGCCCGTAGGAGGCCTCGAGGAAGACCTCAGCGCCATCGCTGAGGTCGAAGCTGGCCCGGCCGAAGGCGTTCTGGCGCTTTTGGGTCGGAACGAGGCCGCTCTTGCCGAACTGGCCGCTGTCGGTGTACTGCCAGTCACCGCCCCGCATCCACTGACCCGTGGCGGGGCTGCCGTAAGCCAGCTGATTGAGGCTGGCCGCACCGTTGGCGCCGACCTGGCCAAAGTAGGTGCCCTTGAGCGCACCCGAAGTGATCAGGCCCCCAGGGGTGTAGGTGGAAAGGCCGGTGCCCGGGCCGGCAATGACCTGCGGACCGCCGGCCGCGATGTTGGCGGCGGAGTTGGCCATCGCGAAGTACCCGGCCTCATCATAAGCGGGCACTGTGTTCAGGATGCCGTTGTCGCCATACAGCTCGCCGCTGAAGAGCACATGTCCGCGGCCATCGGCGAACCCGGCGCCCGCGGTCAGCGTGAACTTGCGAGTCGGGTCGCCATAGTCCTGGTACTCGCCGTACTGGTAGGAGGCCTTGATGCCGGTGAACTGCTTATCGAGGATGAAGTTGATCACCCCGCCGACCGCCCCCGAGCCATAGGCGGCCGAGGCGCCGCCGGTGGTGACATCGATGCCAGTGATCAGTGACTGCGGAATGGTGTTGACGTCAACGAGACCCTCGATGGTCGAGGGCGCCCAGCGCTGCCCGTCCACCAACACCAGCGTGCGGTTGGTTCCCAGGTTGCGCAGGTTCAGCGCCGCAACGCCGGCCTCGCCATTGGACAACGCACCGGACGAATTGTCGGGCGTGGCGCTGCCCGCCAAAGCGGGCAGCGTCGTGGCGAAGTCAATGATGTTGGAGGGCGCTGCGGCCTGGAGGGAGGCCGCGCTGATGGAGGTCACCGGCTGCGGAGAGTCATAGCCGCCGCGCGTGAGATGCGAGCCGGTGATGACGACCTCGCTGATCGCATCGGAATCCGAAGTCGCCGCACTACTGGTGTCGGCCGTCGCGGCGGCGGAAGCCGCCGCGGCATCACTGGCCAGCAGCTGCCCGGCGGGCGCTGCCTGCGCATCGGCCGGTGCCCCGAAGACGAGAGCCTTGCCGGCCAGCAGCAGTGCGACCGCCGCCCCGACCGACAGGCCTGTGATACCGCCGCATCGTTCCCTATTTGATTTCGACATGCGAATACATCTCCCTGGCACCTTATTCAGCTGCCCAATTAGGATCGATCTGCGCTCGCCGCCGCCGGTTCTACTAAAAGTCGGCAAAGCTTGCCGACGGCGGCAGATCGATCAGCAATAACTCAGTAACGTTTTTGGTCTTGGCCGCGACCTACCGCCGCCGAAACTGTCCAACCGACAGACCCGGCTTGAGGCATGGCACGTGACATCCAGACATGTGGCGGATGTATGCATTTCCGCCATTTCTAAGGGTCTTCATTTCTGCTCCAGTGCAGCGGCGAATTTGAATGACGGCGCGTCCCGTTCATGGGTGTTTGCGCCGCTCCCGCTGTACTGGTACCTGAGAGATTCCGCACACTGGTGCGTTGCCCCTTCGGTGAATGCGCGCACTGCACGCGCATTTCTCTTCATTCGGCATTTAGCCTTGCAGTACATGAACCTGAGCGATTATGGGAGTTTGCGCCTTCGGTGGAACCAGGAACCCTGCGGTCCTGCTTCTCTCTTCTGCAAAACTTTTGATGTCTATTGCTTTAGCTTTCTCGTTTCACCATTTCCCTCCAGCGACATGACATTCAGTGCGCGTGCAATTTCCAATCTGCTCGCATGTACCGTTGCAGAAACTGTGCCAGCGCTGCTGTCGCCAGTGCATGCGTCCCCATTTGCTTATATTTCCAGACCTTTCTGCGCACTACCTGTTTCACAACTGGGCGGCATGAATGAAAAATTCGCATCGACGTACGGCACTTGTGGTGCAGTGCCACCAAATAGCGGGCCATCGTGGGGCCTTGGCACACAAGCGCAGCATGACCACTTTCAGATGGGTTCACGGCGACGTGAAGTCTTGCTTGAGCAGGCCGCTCCCGTTGCAGAATTTGTTTGACAGTGGCGCGTTCCGCAGAGGAGACTTCATTCGAGTTAGCTTTTTTCTCAGGATCGTTCAGTCCGAAATCATTAAAATCCAACCAGCGGGAGAGACCGGAACCAGATCCGGCGCCGAAGGAGCAACCGCCCGGAAACTCTCAGGCAAAAGGACCGCGAATCAGAAATCTCTGAAGAGTGGCGCACGCTGTGTGCGCCCGCCGACGGAATAACAATCTCAGGCGTCAAGGACAGAGTGGGCACAAGCCATAGTTGGCTTCACAGAAGGCCCATGTCTCATTCATCTATTATCGTCATCGGCGCCGGCATCACCGGCATCACCACTGCCTACGCGCTGCTGCGCCGCGGCTACGATGTCACCGTCGTGGAACAGAACCGTCACGCCGCCAGTGAGACCTCGTATGCCAACGGCGGTCAGCTCTCGGCTTGCAACGCGCAAGTGTGGAATTCCTGGCCCACTATCTGGAAGGGCGCAAAGTGGATGTTCGATCCGCGCGCCCCGCTACTATTGAACCCTGCTTTCAGCTTTCACAAATACAGCTGGTTGGCCGAGTTCGTTTTAGCTGTGCGTCATCGCCAAGCAAACACTCTGGGAACAGTGCGGCTGGCTATCGCTGCCCGCCGGCATCTGTTCGATATCGCCCAGCGCGAGCACATCGATTTCGATCTGGAGAAGCGCGGAATTCTGCACTTGTACCACGATGCGCAGACCTTCAGGCAAGCCGAGCAGGCAAACCTGCTGCTGCGAGAGGGCGGCCTCGATCGATATGCCGTAACCGATGAGGAGATTCACTCCATCGAGCCCTCGCTGGTGCCGAAATTCTACGGCGGCTTTTTTACCCCCTCGGATTCGACCGGGGATATCAGAAAGTTCACCCGCGGTCTTGCCGATGCCTGCGCCCGCCAAGGCGTCAGCTTTGTCTTTGGCGGCATCGTCCGCGGCATTAGCAACACAGGTTCGGGCGTAAATCTGCAACTCGCGGATGCAGCTGGCAATGAGCTGCCACCACTGGACAGCGATGCAGTCGTGGTATGTGCGGGCGTCGGCAGCCGGCGTCTCGCCAGCATGGTTGGCGACCGGATCAACATCTACCCGGTGAAGGGCTATTCGATCACGGTCTGCCTTGAGGAATCCGAAAGTCAGCAGGCGGCGCCCTGGGTCAGTCTGCTCGACGACGACACCAAAATTGTCACCAGTCGTCTGGGAAAGGAAAGATTCCGGGTCGCAGGAACAGCCGAGTTCAGTGGCTACAACAAAGACATCCGCGCAGACCGTATCGAGCCTTTGGTGCAGTGGTGCCACAAGCTGGTCCCCGCCATGAGCACCGCGACTGTAATTCCCTGGGCCGGCCTTCGTCCCATGACGCCCAGCATGATGCCGCGGGTCGGGCGCGGCAGGCGGCCCGGCATTTATTACAACACGGGTCACGGCCACCTGGGCTGGACGCTGTCCGCGGCGACGGCCGCTGCGATTTCGGATCTGGTTCTGCAGGATCTCTCGCCACGGCCGCTCGGCCTGCAGCCTGCCTAGGCGTTGCGGGCTGGCAGTGCGGCTGCTTGCGCCAGGACGCCTTCAATGAAGGCGTGCTTTGCTTGCGTGCTTCCGACATGTTCGCTCGCATGGCATTCCCGCCGAGCACGGCCAGGACCATCGCGCCCAGCTCTTAGAAAAGCAGCGGCCATGCGGGATCGCAGTCCCGAATCTGCATGGGTCTTGCTGGCCGACTCAGCATGCGTGCCTGCGGTTTGCTCTCATGGCCGAATGCGCTGCGAGTTCTTGGGTACCAGAAATCTTCCGCCGTTATCGTCGGTTCCTCCCCGCGTTGGCAGCCTTTGGACGATTTCCTAAGAAAGCACGCTTTCACGGCCGCTGCATCGGTTGGCGGCGGAGCGACGACCGGGGGTGACTTCAGAGGCAGTTGCGGCCATTGCAAACGGTGCATTCTCGTTTGCCAATCGACGCAATAACTCCGCATTGCGTCCGAGCATTTCGGCGACTCGACCGAAAAGTGGCGCTCCGAGCACCGCTGCGATCAAGGCAGTGGATTGGACGACTGCCTCTTCGATCTTGCCCGATATTTCGCGAGGTTTCAGCTGAACCATCACGACACCGATGATGAAAAGATCATATGCATCGGTAAAGAATCCCATTCCCGAAATAGACATGATCTTCAAGTGATGTTTGGATACCCCGCATTGTCCAGTCCCGAAACATCCGCAGCGGCAGCCACGGGAGGGGCATCTCTTCGCAACCGGCGGCGCAGCGCGTCGAGATAGACATAGACGACCGGCGTGGTGAAGAGCGTCAGTGCCTGGGAAACCGCCAATCCGCCGACGATCGCGATACCGAGGGGCTGACGGAATTCCGACCCGGCGCCCATGCTCGCGATCAACGGGATGCCGCCGAAGAATGCGCAGAACGTGGTCATCAGGATCGGCCGCAATCGCTGGTGCGATGCCTTCACGGCGGCCTGAAGCGGGCTCAGCCCCTGCTCGCGCTCCAGCCTTAGGGCGACATCTACGATCATGATGCCGTTCTTCTTGACGATGCCGATCAGCAGGATCAACGCGATGATTCCGATCACGTTGAGTTCCTGACCGGCGACGATCAGCGCCAGCAACGCACCGAGCCCGGCTGAGGGCAGGGTGGAGAGGATGGTCAGCGGGTGGATGAAGCTCTCGTAGAGCACCCCGAGGATCACATACACCGACAGCAGCGCCGTCAGGATGAGGATCGGCTCATCGGCGAGCGACTGCTGGAAGGCGCGCGCCGTTCCCTGGAATGACCCACTGATGCTCGCCGGCGCGCCCAGGCGCGTACGCACCGCCTCGATGGCCTGGGTCACCTCCCCGAGCGCCGCCCCCGGCGTAAGGTTGAAAGACAGCGTGATCGCCGGCAGCTGGCCTTGGTGGGAGATGACGAGGCTGCCGAGCGCGCTGCGGTCGACCCGGACCAGCTGCGACAGCGGCACGAGCTTGCCGCTCACCGGGGACTTGAGGTAGATGGAATTGAACAGGTCCGCCGACATCTGCAGGTTCGGGGGCGCCTCGACGATGACGTGGTAGGCGTTGAGCTGGGTGAAGTACTGAGCCACTTGATGCTGACCGATCTGATCGTAGATCGCCGCGTCGATGTCGGAGGGAGAGATGCCGAAGCGGCCAGCCGCGTCGCGGTTGATCGTCAGTTGTATCGCCGCGCCATTGGACTCCTGGTCCGTGCTCACGTCCTGCAGCTGCGGCATCTGCTGCATGGCCGCGAGCATCTTCGGCGCCCAGATGTTGAGCTCAACGAGGTCCGGATCGGACAGGGTGTACTGGTATTGCGCCTTCGCATCGCGAGCGCCGATGTTGATGTCCTGCTTGGACTTCAGCACCGTCTTCGCCCCAACGACGCGCGCAAGTTTAGAACGCAGCCGCGCGATGACCTCATCCGAGCTGGCCGAGCGGCCGCGGCCGCGGACCTTCAGCGCGGCATTGAAGTGCGCCTGATTGAGAGCGCCATTGCCGATGGTGAAGTGCACTTCCTCGATGTCCGGATCCTGCGCGATGATGCGTCCGACCTCCTGCACCTTTTCCACGGTCTTGTCGTAGGAGGCGTCCTCCGAAGTCTGCGTCACGCCCTCCAGAAACGAGGTGTCCTGCTGCGGAAAGAAGCCTGTTGGCATGAGCGCGTACAGCACGACGGTCAGCACCGCGGTCGCCGCGAAAATAGTCATCGTCAGGCCCATGCGGCGCATCACCCAGTCGAGCGCGCGTGCGTAACCGCTCTCCACGGCCTTGAAGCCGTGCTCGAGCACGAGCATGAAGCCGCCCGTGGCCGGCTGTGGCGGCTTGAGGAAGCGGCCGCACAGCATGGGGGTGAGAGTGAGCGAGAACAGCAGCGACATCACCACCGCTGCGCTTAGCGTGATGGCGAACTCGCGCATGAAGCGCCCAACCACGCCGCCCATGAACATCACCGGGGTGAACACCGCGATCAGCGAGACGGTGATCGAGACGATGGTGAAGCTGATCTCGCGGGCGCCGGCGATCGCGGCCTGCAGCGGCGGCTCGCCGCGCTCGATGCGGCGCCAGATCACATCGAGCATCACGATGGCATCGTCCACCACGAATCCGGCGGCGATCGACAGCGCCATCAGCGATAGATTGTCGAGGCTGAAGCCCAGTGGCAGGATGACAGCGGCTGCGGTCAACAGCGACAGGGGCAGCAGGGCGCTCGGAATGAGCGTGGCGCGGATGTTGCGCAGGAAGAGGAAGATCACTGCAACCACCAGCGCGATCGTCGTCAGGAGCGTGATCTGCACGTCCTTGACGGATGCGCGGATGGTTTGTGTGCGGTCGGCGACGAGGTGCACGGACACCGCCGGCGGCATGCTCGCCTCGAGCTGCGGCAGCGCCGCCTTCACCCGCTCGACCGTCTGGATGACGTTCGCGCCGGGCTCCTTGTAGATGACGAGCTCGATCGCCTTGCTGGTGTGGTAGCTCGAGTCGGAGTTGGCGCGGCCCGGAAACGTCCAGGCCCCGGCTTGATCGTTCTCCACACCCTCGATCGCGCGCCCCAGGTCGCGAATGCGCACTGGCGCGCCATTATGATAACCGACGATCATCTGATTCCACGCGGTGGTGTCGAACACCTGATCGTTGGCGTAGACCGTGAAGCTCTGTTGCCGCCCGACGAGCGTTCCCTTCGGTGCGTTGACGGTATTGGCCGCGATCTGAGCGCGTAGGGCGTCGAGCTGCAGTCCGAGCTCGGCGGCTTTATGCGGATCGAGGCGGATGCGCACGGCGGGCTTGACGGCGCCCCCGATGCTGACCTGACCGACGCCCTCGATGCGCGAGATTTGCTGGGCCAGTAGGCTGTCGACGTAATCGCTGAGCGTGCGCAGCGGCAGGGTGTCGGAAGTCAGCATCAGGACGAGCACCGGCACGTCGGCCGGATTGACCTTGCGAACCGTCGGTGGGGAGGGCAGGTTCGTCGGCAGCTGGCCGCCAGCAGCGTTGATCGCCGCCTGCACGTCCTGGGCCGCACCGTCGATGTTTCGCGACAGTGCGAACTGTAACGTGATTTGCGTCAGCCCCAGGCTGCTGGCGGAGGTCATCTCCGAGATGCCCGGAATCAGCGAGAATTGACGCTCGAGCGGGGTTGCCACATTGGAGGCCATGGTCTCGGGGCTCGCCCCCGGGAGGGTTGCGCTCACCTGAAGCGTGGGGAAATCTACCTCCGGGAGCGCCGAGACCGGCAGGCGCAGATAGCTTACGACGCCCACCGCGAGCAGTGCGCCGGCGAGCAGCCAGGTCGCGACTGGGCGCCGGACAAAGGGCTCGGAAATCCTCATGACGTGGGCGGGCTCGGCTTGGTAGGGCTTGCCGCGTCGGCGCTTTGCGAGTCCACATTGCGCACGATGACGGTGCTGCCCGCCTTCAGGGACATCTGCCCGTCGGTGACGACTTTTTCCCCGGGCCGAAGACCCGAGGCGATCACCGCCGTCGCATCCTGCACCAGGGCGACGGTGATGGGGCTGACCGACACCTTGTGATCGGCGCCGATGACGTAGGCGAACGTCGTCTGCGGCCCGTGATTGACCGCGGAGTTGGGGATTGTGATCGCATGCTGCCGCACGTCGAATGTGACTTGCACATTGACGAACTGTCCCGGCCACAGCTTGCCGTTTGCGTTCGGAAAGCGGGCCTTCATCTGCACCGTTCCGGTCGAGGCGTCGAAGTGGTTATCGGCCACGATGAGCTCCCCGGTGCCCAGGGGCGCTCCGGTGTCCTGGTTCAGGGCGAGCGTGCTGAGCGGGTGGGCAAACGCATCGGACGCGTCCGAGAGGCGGTGATACTCCTCCTCGGAGAGCGCGAATGTCACGGCGATCGGCGTGAGCTGGTTGATCGTGACGATCCCGCCGCTGTCCGTGGTCGCCACGAGATTGCCTGCGTCGACCAGGCGGACACCGACGCGCCCGGTGATGGGCGAGGTGATGCGGCAGTAGTTGAGGTTCACGCGGGCCGAATCGACGGCTCCCTTGTCGAGAAGGACAGTGCCCTCTAGCCCTTGGACCATGGCGCGCTGGGTATCGACGGCCTCGAAGGCAATGGAGTCCTGCGCGGCGAGCTGAACGTCGCGCTTGAGATTCAGCTGCGCCAGCTCCAGCTGTGCCTGGTCGCGCCTGAAGGCACCTTGCGCCTGGGTCAGCAGCGCAATGTAGGGTGCCGGGTCGATGGCGGCGATCAGCTCGCCGGCCTTCACCTGCGAGCCTTCCTGAACCGCGACCTCTTTTAGGCGGCCATTGACTTGCGTGCGGATGACCACGCCCTGCCAGGCCTGTGCGGCGCCGATCTCCTCGATGGAAATCGGCACGTCGGCGACGGCCACTTTCGCGGCCGAGACCGCCACGGCGTGCACGGCCAGTGCGTGCGGCGCACCACGCGGGCCGATCGCAAACCACCCGCACAATCCGGCGGCGACGCCCGCGAGCGGCAGGATCCCCCACAGGAAGCGTTTGCGCGGTCCCATGGTTTGGCGTTCCCCGTATTCGGTCCGCGATATCACCGCGTCGCCCGCCGTCGCGATCACACGCGCAGCACAACTCTCAGCCCCAGGCCTGTTCCCGGCAGAAGTCATTCTCATTCTCCAGTACAAGACGCATCCAGAACGGCACCCCCGATGTTCTGGGGGTTGCGCCGCTCCCGCTGTATTGGTACCTGAGAGATTCCGCACGGGTGGTGCGTTGCCCCTTCGGCGGATGCGCGTCTTGCGCGCGCATCACTCTTCAGTCGGCTAACAGTCTTGCAGTACAGGAACCTGAGCGATCATGGGAGATTGCGCCTTCGGTGGAGCCGTGACCGCAGCGGGTGTGACTCTCTCTCCTGCAAAACTTCAGTGTGAGGGCTCGCAGTTTCGTCGATTGCTCATACCTCCGGCGGTGGCTGCCCAAGGTGAGTCGGGCAGACAAGTCCGTGCAGGAAGCGCGCCAAACGAGCGCCGCATGTCGGCGGCGGGAGTTTTCCCCGCTGCGAGCACTGTTTTCCGTCGCTGGCCAGCCGGCGCTGCGGCAAGATCGGGCGTCGCGTGGCCGCACTGCCGACCCATTTGGGGGCAGCTGGCGGCCGGCGTGCGCCGGTATGGGCTCGCGAGGGCACGCCCAATACGCGCCGCCTTCCAGCAGCGTGCTCGCCAAGTCACCGTCGATCGCAGCGGCGCGAGTGCGCAGTAGAACAAGCGGGTCTTCGCAGTCGACATGGAGCATTGCAGGTGTGCGCGAGGCGGCGACGTTCATCGCCCAGCATCGAGGACCCGGAGGTCATTGAGAGGATCCTCAGCCACGTGGGGCTGCAAGCCTCCCCGGGAGAGGCGTGAGTGTGCCTGATTACCACTGTGCGGGCGGCGGGCCCCGTGCCGTGGTCGACTCCGAGGCAACACACCCCTGGATCACTTCGACGTGCCGTCCGGATCCGCAGGAAGAGGCGGACATGATGAGCATCTCACGGCCCTATCCGAAATGATCGCCTGCGACCTTGATATATCAACAGCTTACGGGCCGGTGTCGCTGCTGAGCTTGATTCGGCGCCGCTCACCTGCAATCATTCCACCGAGCTGGCACCTCGACGCGCTGCACGACAACTATACAGATCCGCTGTTGCCCCACGTTGTGGTCCCGGCAGGACTTCTGACGCCCTATCAGCGCCAGATGGCTTTATCAACGCTGAGGGGGATCATCATGACATCCACGACCCGAGCCGCACTGCTTGCAGCCGGAGCCATTGGCATCTTCGCCGCCGGCGCAGCCCAAGCGGACCAGAGGATCATCCACTATAAGAGAGTCGACGTGCAGACCGCGCAGGGGGCGGCAACCATGTATTCGCATATCCGCATGGCCGCATTGAACGTATGCGAGCCGGATAATTTGGCCGTGTTGCGCAGCGGGCGCCAGGTGCATGCCTGTGTCGATGCCACGGTGAATGATGCGGTGCAGGCCGTCGACAGTCCGGCGCTCACCGCGATCTACGAGGCCACGCGCGACCGTGGCAACCTACCCGCGGTAGGCTGAGGACGGCCGCCGGGCAGGTTCGGCCGCTGCCACGCAAGAACAGCCTCGCCCTGGCGGGGCAGTTCTTGCCTCCTCATGACCCTTCCTCGGCCGCTTCATCGTTGTGTACCCCGCGCCCCGCGCGACGCGGACCAACCAGTCGCGGCTGCGCCGCAGTTCGGCCGGCCCGGCCTGCCGCGCATGAGGTGAGCGCACGTCTCGGCCATCGCGTAGCGGTGCGTGATCACCAAGCAACCGCGCCAAGGCCACAGCAGTCGGCGTGCAGCTTGGCCTCCTGCCATTCCCCACACTGCACATCCCCGACCGGTAGGGGCTTGAGGCCGGCTTTCTCGATCGTCTTGAAGCGTTCGCGGCGCGAGACCCCGACGCGCGAGTGACGACGATCGTTAATACGCTCGATGCACTCGCTCAAGGCTCGGTAGATCTCGATGATCGAGGCGAAGCGGCGTATCGACGGAGAATGTCCATCGGTGGCATGTGCGAGACTTACTGCCCGACTCGATCTGAGACTCCGTCACCCCACCGAAGTAAGCGCGCTACCCGACGCTCGTCTTTCGGATCTGCGGATCCTGTTCTGCGGCACGCAGGCCCTGAAGCCACTTTCCGCCGCTCATCGTCAGACTAACGGTGAAGACCAAAAGCCGGCGCAATGTCCGATTCACTTATCCACCAGCATCGCGGGCGAGACCGCAGACTAAGGAATTCGCTTCGCAGGGCCGGCCTGGCCTTGATTGGAATGAAAAGCACCCGAAAGCAATGATGCGGCAATGATTCTCCCATCGCCTTGGCCAATACAGAGGATTTCTCCGTGAGGGTTTGACAGGTTTCATTGAAAGTCTTTTCAGCATCCAGCGCCGCACCTCTAGTCTGCCCCAGCCCCGCAGGACGTAGTTTTCCCCGCCAAACCGCTGCGTGGTCTCCATGCAGCCCCGCACCTGTGCCGCAGCCCAGGCAAAGATTTCAGGATCCGGACTCATCGCGGCGCCGCCGGCGTAGCGTGGATGACTGAACAGATTGGCGGTGCCCCACAGCAGCTTGATGCCGCCGGCGGCGGACCCGCAGCGCAGCCGAACTATTTGGGCGGTGCCGAGGAATCGCGTTTGATCAACGCGAAGTTGACGATATGCTGCTGCGGGCCGAGGGTGCTGCCGTTGGCGCGCAACCGGATCTCTTCGAGCAGCATTTCGATGGCCTTGCGCGCCATCGCCGCCACCGGCTGGCGGATGGTGGTCAATGCCGGCCAGATGGTGGTCGCCATGGGGGTATCGTCGAAACCCACGATGGTCAGGTCACGTGGTACTTCCAGCCGCAGCCGATGCGCGACCGCAATGGCCGCGGCCGCCATATCGTCGTTGCTGGCAAAGATTGCGCTGGGGCGCTGCGGTGCGGCCAGCAACTGCTCTGTGGCCAGCAGACCCGAACGATAGGTGAATGCGCCCTGCTTCACCCAGTCAGCACGCGGTTTAAGGCCACGCTCGGCCAGTGCCGCCACGAAACCGGCGTAGCGTTCGGCGCTCGCGGTCTGGTTGGCGGCCCCGAGTATGAAGCCGATTTTCTCGTGTCCCAGCGACAATACGTAGCGCGTCATGGCCGCGGCGGCCTCAAAATCGTTGATGCGAACCGAGAGTCCTTCGGCTGTTGGACGGCCGGTTGCCACCGCGACGAACGGCTCGCGCGCCGCACGCAGAGTATCCAGAGCCGTCTTCGAATCGGACAGCGGCGGCGGCAGAATGATGCCGACGATGCCTTCAGCCAGCAGTTTCGCAATGACGGCGCGCTCATTGCGCGTGCCGCACTTCTCGAGCAGCACCTGACAGCCCGCCTGACTGCTTTGCTCCAGAACGCCCACCAGCAGTTCGTTCATGTACGTGGCGCTGGGATTGTTGTAGAGCAGCCCGATGTGGACCGTGGAGGCCTTGGCCAGATTGCGCGCGGCCACATTGGGCGAGTAGCCCAGCTCTTCGATGGCGCTTTGCACGCGCGCGCGCGTCTCGGCGCGCACCTTGGCATCTCCGCTCAGCACACGCGAGACCGTCATCGGCGATACGCCAACGTGCCTGGCGACCTCATGCATCGTGACCGCATCACGGCGGCGGCGACGGGTTCTCTTCACGGGACTCTTGATGCTTCCGGCAGCCATTCAGGTTCGATTCTATAGGCGATTATCCCTCAACGGCTCAGCTTTGAGCGCCGGCTGCGACATTCGCCCCCCCGGGGGTGCCGCTGTCGGCCTGGGGCTGGAATCGGTGGTGCTTCGCCGCGGCGCGACGCCGTGAACCACTGCGCAATATGGTAGCGCTCCCAAAGGGCACGGTGTACGATGCTTTTTGACGACCGTTCGCGCGGCGTGGCTGCCGCATCCGGTGACAAATCAAGAGCTAGCACCGGAATCGCATGGGAGGGGGACAGGATGGCAAGCGGGCGATGGGGTACGGCGCTATGGCTGCTGTCGCTGTCGTGGATGGCGGGCCGCCGGCACGGCCGAAGCTGCGGCCGCAGCAGCCTACCAGGACCCGTCAGTGCCACTGGAGCGGCGCGTCGAGGACCTGCTGGGGCGCATGACGCTGGCGGAAAAGATCGCGCAGATAACCTGCATCTGGGATCACAAGAAGGACTTTCTCGATGCCGCCGGCAACTTCGATGCGGCCAAGGCGCGTGCGGCGTTTCCGGCCGGTATCGGCCAGGTGGCGCGACCGAGCGATCTGAACGGCAGCGGCGGTGACCTGCTGCAGCAGCCCTTGCGCGACGCCCGTCAGACCGTGGCGCTGGTGAATGCCATTCAGCACTTCGCCAGGCAGGATACGCGGCTCGGAATCCCGGTGCTGTTTCACGAAGAGGGTCTGCATGGCTACGTGGCGCGTGGCGCCACCAGCTTCCCGCAGGCCATCGCCCTCGCCAGTTCCTGGGATCCGCAGCTGCTGACCCACGTGTTCGCCGTGGCCGCGCGTGAAATCCGCGCGCGCGGTGTGCAGCTGGTGCTGGCACCCGTGGTCGATGTCGGTCGTGATCCGCGCTGGGGCCGCATCGAGGAAACCTACGGCGAAGACCCCTACCTCGTGGGCCGCTTGGGCAGTGCGGCCGTGCGCGGCTTTCAGGGCGAGAGCCTGCCGCTGCAGCCGGGGAAGGTATTTGCGACACTCAAGCACATGACCGGGCACGGCCAGCCCGAGAGCGGTACCAACGTCGGGCCCGCCAGCATTTCCGAGCGCATGCTGCGCGAGATGTTCTTCCCGCCCTTTGCGACGGCGATCCACTCCGCCAATGCCCGCAATGTCATGGCTTCCTATAACGAAATCGATGGCATCCCTTCGCATGCCAATCACTGGCTGCTGCACGATGTGCTGCGCGGGGAGATGGGTTTCACCGGCGCAGTGGTCAGCGACTATTGCGGGATCGAGCAGCTGCTGCAGCTGCACCATGTCGAACCGGACCTGATGCACGCAGGCGTGCGCGCGCTGCATGCGGGTGTCGACCTCGATCTGCCTGATGGCGAGGCCTACGCCAAGCTTCCGGAGGCACTCGCGGCCGGGCTCGTGATGCAGGGTGAGATCGATGCGGCGGTGCGCCACAAGCTGCGGCTGAAGTTCCAGGCGGGCCTCTTCGAACACCCCTACGCCGATGCCGACTTCGCGGCATCCATCACCGGTAATGCCGACGCGCGCGCGCTCGCGGTCGAGGCCGCGCGACGGACCACGGTGCTACTGAAGAACGACGGCGCCCTGCCCCTGCATGCCGACGCGCTCAGGACGCTTGCCGTCATTGGTCCGAATGCCGCAGTGGTGCAACTGGGCGGTTATTCCAACGTACCGGCCCACAGCGTCAGTCTTCTTGATGGCATTCGCGCCAGGCTCGGCCAACGGGTGCACGTGGTGACCGCCGCGGGCGTGCAGCTGACCGCCAAAGGCGACTGGTACACGGATGAAGTGCAGTTGGCGGACCGAGATGCCAACCTGCGCCGCATCCAGCAGGCGGTTGCCGTGGCGCGCACCGCGGATGTCATTGTGCTTGCCATCGGCACCAGTCCCGCGATCAGTCGCGAGGGCTGGGCCGACAACCATCTGGGCGACCGCGACACTCTCGGGCTTGTGGCCCAGCAGGACGAGCTGGCGCAGGCAATGTTTGCATTGGCAAGCCCGTGGTCGTCGTCCTGATCAATGGTCCGCCGTTGTCCATTCCGCAGGTCGTCGCGAAGTCCAATGCGCTCCTGGAAGCGTGGTATCCCGGACAGGAAGGTGGCACCGCGCTCGCCGCTATCCTGTTCGGCGACAGCGATCCGGGCGGCAAGCTGCCGGTCACCATTGCCCGCTCGGTGGGACAGCTGCCGATGTACTACAACCAGAAGCCGAGCGCCCATCGCGGCTACCAGTTCGACACCAAGGAGCCGCTGTTTCCCTTCGGCTACGGACTGTCCTATTCCACATTCGAGATTGGGGCGCCGCAGCTGTCGGCCACACGCATCTCGGCGTCGCAGCCGGTGGGCGTCGCGGTGAATGTCCGCAACACCGGCAAAGTGAGCGGCGATGAGGTGGTACAGCTGTATCTGCACGAGGTGACGGCGCCAGTCACGCGGCCCGTCAAGCAGCTCACGGGATTCCGCCGTGTCACGCTGGCGCCGGGCCAGAGCACGACCGTGCGCTTCACGCTCGAGCCCAGCGCCTTAAGCCTGTGGGATGAGCACATGAAGCACGTGGTGGTGCCCGGCAGCTTCGAAATCATGGCCGGTCCGAACTCCGCGGAACTGAAAAGCGCGCTGCTGGAAGTCGCAGCCGAATCGACCCGCGGGGACGCCGGCGCGATTACAGTGCCGCAGCGTGAAAGCGCAGATGATCCGCAACGAATGTCGAAATGAAGTAATAACCGTGATCGTAGCCTTCATGGCGCCGCAGCTGCAGCGGTTGACCCACCGCCGCGCACGCCTCTTCGAACAGCTCCGGCAACAGCTGCGACTGGTGCAGGAATTTGTCCGCGAGACCCTGATCCACGAGAATCCTCGGGAACAGTGCTTTGCCCGCAGCCCTGATCTGTTCAACGGCGTCGTAGGCCTTCCACGCGCCCTGATCTTCGCCCAGGTAGCGTGGCAGGGCCTTGCGTCCCCAGGCACAGCGCGTCGGCGAACAGATCGGCGCAAATGCCGACACGGACCTGAACACCTGCGGGTTGCGCAACGCCAGCACCAGCGCCCCGTGGCCACCCATGGAGTGGCCGAAGATGCCGATGCGATTGGGATCCGCCGGAAAATTGGCCAGCACCGTCTGGCGCAGGTCCTCCAGCACGTAATCGTACATGCGATAGAACTGCGCCCACGGCTGCTCGGTGGCATTCAGGTAGAACCCGGCACCCGCGCCGAATTCCCAGTCGTCCGTCTCGCCGGGGATGCCGGTGTTGCGCGGACTGGTATCGCAGCTGACCAGCATGACGCCGAGTTCCGCCGCGGTGCGCTGGGCGCCGGCCTTGATGGCAGCGGTTTCCTCGGTGCAGGTCAGGCCGGCAAGATAGAACAGCGCCGGCACCGCGCGGATCGCCGCCTGCGGTGGACGGTACACCGCGAAGCGCATCGGCAGCCCGATGGCGCGCGATTCGTGACGATAGAAGCCCTGCGTGCCCTCGAAGCAGCGCGCTTCGCTTAGCGTTTCAATATTCAAGACGCGGAATCAGTACACCACGACACTGCGTATCGACTCCCCGCGCGTCATCAGGTCGAAAGCATCATTGATGCGTTCCAGCGGCATCGTGTGCGTGATCAGATCATCGATGTTGATTTTGTGTTCCATGTACCAGTCGACGATCTTCGGCACATCGGTGCGGCCACGCGCCCCGCCAAAGGCCGTTCCGCGCCACACCCGCCCGGTGACCAGCTGGAACGGCCGGGTCGCAATTTCCTGACCGGCCGCCGCCACGCCGATGATGATGCTCTGCCCCCAACCGCGGTGACAGCACTCCAGAGCCTGCCGCATCACCTGAGTGCTGCCGATGCATTCGAAGGAGTAGTCCGCGCCGCCTTTCGTGAGTTCGACCAGGTGCGCCACCAGATCGCCCTTCAGCTCCTTCGGGTTCACGAAATGCGTCATGCCGAACTGTCGTGCGAGCTTCTCGCGCTTGGGATTCGTATCCACTCCAACGATCATGTCGGCGCCGGCGAGCTTTGCCCCCTGCACGACATTGAGCCCGATACCCCCCAGACCGAATACCACTACGTTTGCGCCCGGCTCAACTTTCGCAGTGAATATCACGGCACCGATTCCGGTCGTCACGCCGCAGCCGATATAACAGGCCTTGTCGAATGGCGCGTCATCACGGATTTTCGCCACCGCGATTTCCGGCATCACCGTGTAGTTCGCGAAGGTCGAGCACCCCATGTAGTGGTACACGGGCTTGCCCTTGAAAGAGAAGCGGCTGTTGCCATCGGGCATCACTCCCTTGCCCTGGGTCGCGCGGATGGCGGTGCACAGATTGGTCTTGCGCGACGTGCAGCTCTTGCACTCCCGGCATTCCGGCGTGTAGAGCGGTATGACGTGATCACCTTTCTTCAAGGAACGCACGCCCGGCCCGACATCCACGACAATACCCGCGCCTTCATGGCCGAGGATCGACGGAAACAGCCCCTCCGAATCGGCACCGGATAGAGTGTACTTGTCGGTGTGGCAGATTCCGGTCGCCTTGACCTCGATCAATACCTCGCCGGCTTTCGGACCATCGAGCTGCACGGTCTCGATGGTGAGTGGCTTGCCCGCTTCGAACGCCACGGCGGCTCTGACATCCATGACATCAAGCCTTCAGTACGCCCGAGGCCTTCGCGATGTGGGTCGCGATGAAATCCATCAGCGGTGGCGACAGACAATCGTAGGGCTCCAGCTTCAACTCGCGCAGGCGCGCGCGCACCGCGCCCATCTGCGCAGGATCTGCGCCGGATTCGATGATCGACGAAACGAAGGCCGCAAACTCCGGCTGTGACCAGCCACTCTGTGGTGACAGCTCGGTGTGGATGAAATCCAGACCGTGGAAAGGATGGCCGGCCTTCTCGATACGACCGTACATATGGGTGCCGCAGACCTTGCATGCATGACGCTGAATGGTCGCACTGGCATCGACAACGGCCAGTTTGTCGCCGTTCTTGGTCACGGTGACCTTGTCACGCGGCGCTACGGCCACTACCGCGAACAACGCGCCCTTCGGTTTCCAGCACTTCGTACAGCCGCAGGCATGGTTGTGTGCCGACTGGGTCTTCACGGAAACCTCGACGGGGTTCTGGGAGCATTTGCACACCAGCGTGCCGCCCGCAAAATCCTTGGCCGCAGGCTTCACACCGTTGTCTACCGCAGGATGAATCGAGACCGTGGCCATTTGGGCGACCCTCTTGTGAATGGGAGTCGGAGTATAGCGTCGTGACCGTCCTGCGTCAGGATTCGCGCCTTCGGGCTGGGCGTGGCAGGATGCTGAGTAACTGCAACGATTCCGCCGTATGCCATGCCGTCCGACCTGCACCTCCACCGGTCGCTTCAAACCGCCATTGCGCCGCACCACGCCCCGGCGCCGCGGCGCTATGCGACCCTCCTGCGTGCGGGTTTCGTGCCGGGGTGTTGCCTGCTTTTGTCCGGTTGCACGGTAGGGTTCTGGAGCTATCAGCAGATCGCGGCGCCTGAAGCGCAGTACGTCCAGGTCAATTGCGATGGCCACGACGGGCCCCCGAAACTGACGTACTACCCCTTTCATGAAATCTTCATCGGCGTCGCCGTCGAACCGCTGGACCTGCGGCTGCGCAC
Organism: Steroidobacteraceae bacterium; assembly: GCA_036267975.1. Classification (GTDB taxonomy): domain Bacteria; phylum Pseudomonadota; class Gammaproteobacteria; order Steroidobacterales; family Steroidobacteraceae; genus DAIDKA01. The sequence continues at coordinate 49,687 of DATAVA010000062.1, forward strand.
CCCCCGCGGCGTGCACGCTCATCTGGATGGCGATTCGGTGGTCGTCAGCGGCCACACCGACAAGGGCAATCTGGAACTCACACTGAAACTGAAGACCGCCGCTGAGGCCAGCGACGCCGGTAGCCTTGCCGAAATGCGCTTCGAAGAGCGCCACGACAGCGGCTGGGCACCCGGTGTTCCCTCCTCGGAGACCCAGATCGATACCATGAGCACCGGCACGATCCGACTGCCCCCCATTACCATCGACAACACGCCCTGGCCGTCCCAAAGCCTGCCCTTTACGCGCAAGATCTACTCCCAGGTGATGCAACCGAAGTCAGCCTGCACCGCGCAGCCTTAGTCTTCCGCGCCGCGACGACTTCATGGCAGCGCCGGCCACTGTTCCCTTGCGACCCACTACGGCAGTCATCATTGCCTGCCTGCTGGCCGTCTATATTCTGTGGGGCACCACCTACTACGCCATCAAGGTGGCCATCACCGGTTTTGCGACCTTCTTCTTTGTCGGTACGCGCTTCATCGTCGCCGGTAGCCTGCTCCTGCTGTGGCAAATGCTCCGCGGCGCGCCCATGCCAACTGCGGCGCAATGGCGTGGCGCGGCCTTGATCGGCTGCCTGCTGCTCCTTGCCGGCAACGGCACCGTCGCGATGGGCGAGCAATGGGTAAGTTCGGGTGCCGCCGTCGCGCTGGTCAGCAGCGTCCCGCTCAGCACGGCCGCCTGGTCATGCCTGTTCGGTGAACGGCCGGCGCGACTGGAATGGCTGGCCATGGCAGTCGGCACGGCGGGGATCGCCGTCATGCTGCTGGGTCCTGATCTGCAGGCGAGCCGCACCGGCGTGGCGGTGGTGCTGGGCGGCAGCATCTGCTGGTCGTTGGGTACGGTGCTGGCTCGACGGGTCGAGATTCCCCCGGGCGCCACGGGCTTTGGCGCGGAGATGCTGTGCGCAGGCATCGCCGGCTTCATTGTCAGCGCCCTCGCGCGCGAGCCTTGGGTATTCTCAAGCGCAATCCGGCCTTGGGCGGCGTGGGGCTACCTGGTCGTGTTCGGATCGCTCATCGGCTTTTCCGCCTTCCGCTTCCTGGTCGAACGGGTATCCGCGACGCTCGCGACCACCTACGCGTACGTGAACCCCCCGGTCGCCTTGCTGGTGGGCTGGTGGCTGGGTCACGAGCGCTTCTCGACGCAACTGCTGCTGGGGCTGCCGGTCGTGCTCGGCGCGGTGGCCCTACAGACCTGGGCGCATACCCGCGCGCCGCGTTGAATCGATCAGAACGCGAAGTACGGTCCGTTGGTACCGCCTGCATCCACATTCTGCATGGCGGTGTACACGTTGTGCCCGAAGTAGAACGGTAGACCCCAGGCAAAAGTGTTGGCTCCCGCGCTGCCCGCCGAGCCGCCCAGATCGCTGAAGGCGGTGTAGGTGGGATTCGTCGAAAACAGCGTATCAGCCGCGGCGATTGAGAAATTCACCATCGCCACCTGATTATTCGTGCCGGTGACATTCGCGGTCAATACAGTGGTCGACGCCGGGCAGAAGAACCCCATCGCGTAGCTCTCGTTGCAATTCGGAATGCCACCGTCTTCGAAGTAAATGGCATTCGATCCGCTGTCGAAATAGCTCATCGAATCGGTCTGACTCAAGGCGGCCAGATTGGTGGACACATAGCCGGTGTCCGGATCCGTCGTCAGCACCGTCGCACCGCTGGCAAGGGCGTTGTTGGATTGCGTGCCGATGCCGAAAATCATCGTTCCACTCACCGTGGCCGCGCCGGTGGCAGCCACCGCCGGCAATTCGATGATGACGCCATTATTGTCGGTAATGCCGTTATTCGCTGCCAGGCCGTATACCGGATTGATCATTTGCGAGGTCACGGGAACGAGCGCGCCGGTACAACCGGAGCTGGTGCAGGTGTAGTAATTATTGCCGTTGCTGATACCGGCGATCTGGTCGCAGTAAGCACCACAATCCTGGTCGAACAGGCCCACGCCGATGATGCCGTTGGCGCCGAATGCAACCACGGTGTTTTCCGGGTTGTTCAGGCCCGCGCTCGCACAGTCCGACGGAACCGCGAAGGTGCTGGTGCCGATGATCTGAACCGGAAGATTGGGGGCCGACTCGCCGCTGGTCGCCGAATCTGCACCGCCCACATGCAGATCAGCCCGCACCATCGGACCCCAGCTGAAGCCGTCCACAAACTGCACGCATTCAGCGAGCGACCCGCCGCTCATGCTGATCGGCTGCAGCGCGCTCAGCAGCGTCGAATTCACCGCCGAATCAATGAGACGCAGACCCTGCGAACCGGTGTCCACCTGAACGTGATCGATGGTTTGGCAATTCGTGGTGCTGCCCGGAACACATACCGTCACCTTCACATAGAGAATGTTCGCGGCGCCTTCACTGGCCGCTGCCAACGCGGCCGGGCCATCGTCGACGACGGCATTGACCACATTGTAGCCGGGCGTGCTTCCCGTGCCGGTGCCTGTGCCTGTCCCGGTGCCGGAGCTGCCGCCCGAGGAGCCGGCGACATCGCTGCCCCCGCCACCGCCGCAACCGGCCAGCAACAAAGATGCGCAGAGCAGAGCGGCAAGTAATTTTTGCAAGAAAGTCTCTCCTAAGGTGCGGCGCCGCGAGGCAAGCCTGGCGACACTTCGGCGTCTGATCCGGCGCCAAGCCGTGCCATTGCCGCTTTACTGAAGATCCGCGGGCGTGACGCCAGAGGGCAGCATGGCGGGCACCCAGGCGCGGCCCGTGAAGGCCCGCGTCCTGCCGCTGGACTCGATGACGAGGTCCGGGCTGTTCACACGCACCAGGCGGCGGCGCACCACGGGTTGACGGGCGGCAGTCTTATAATCAGCAAAGTAGTTGCCCAGTATCTGCTGAAGATTGGGCAAGCTGCGCCCGTGCCAGGTGACCGCGTAGACCAGCCCGTTGCTACCCAGGTATTCGGTCACCACCGTACCCGAGGGCAGTTGCAGTTCCTGTTTGCGCAACGCTCCCGTCGTCACCGGGCGAGTAAGCGCCTTCATGCTGACGCGATCAGTCTCGATGGAATCAGCCGTACCGCCCAAGGCCGCCCGCGCCGATTGCGGGAGGCCCTGGAACAGCAGGCTTGCGAGCGCAAGGGTAGCCAGTGTTGCGCGCACGGTGCTCACTTCAGCCGTTACCACTATTGTTGCGCTTGGCCGCCCAAGCCGCGCGTCGCGCCTGCTCCTTGGCCTGGATCGACGCCAGCACCGCCGGCAACTGCTGTACCTGTTGCGGGTTCAGCACACCGTAAATCTGTGCGGCCACGAGCGACTCGTTGTGCACGCGGTTCACGGCGTCATTCGCCGCGCCCTCCACCGCCGCAGGAAAACCTTGGTCACCCGGATTGCCGAGTACCGTCGTCGCAGGCTGCTGCGAGAGATGCTGAGTCGAGCGCGCGCTGGCGAGAATGTTCTTGATGCTCTGCTGCTGAGTCTGCGACAGATTCAACTGCTGGGTCGCGCGCAGTAGCGAACCCACGAAACGGGATCCGCCGAAGCGATGGAAGCCGCCGCGATGATGAAACTGTTGCGGGCCGGTCGTGGCCGGCGCGGCCGCAGTGGTCTGAGCGCAGGCCGTCCCAACGGCCCCGGCGCCAAGGGTTGCCACGACAACGGCAACCAATACCCTCTGAATGGTCGACTTCATGAATGCAATTCTCCGACGGGTGAGTTGGGGCAACTTGTAACCGACTGTAAAGGAAGCGTTTTTCCTTCCGTCGCAGTCTACGCTGTGACAAGCGTCCGGGGGCCTCCGTCGTTGACCTCACAACATCAAAATTAAGCCGTCGTAAATCGGATATTGGACGGACGTTACAATTCTCCCGCAATCGCCTGCAGTTTCCCATGATTCGTCGGTTAATTCTGACAAGCTGCCGCGGGTCAGCTTACAAAAGGATTACGGCGCACTATTGTCTGGTCGCGGTCCGGACCCGTCGAAATCATGTCAATGGGTACGCCCGCCAGTTCCTGGATGCGATCCAGGTAGCGACGCGCATTCTGCGGCAGCTCCTCGAACCGCACCGTACCGACCGTGGACTGACGCCAGCCCGGCATCTCCTCATACACCGGAACCACCTCCGAGTACGCATCAACGAACAGCGGCATATCGCTCAGCATCTCCTCACCGCTGCGATAGCCGACACAGATCCGAATGGTTTCCAGTTGATCCAGGACGTCCAGCTTCGTGACCACCAGGCCGGTAACGCTGGACTGCGCGATGCAACGCCGCAGCACCACGGCATCGAACCAGCCACAGCGGCGCTTGCGGCCGGTGACCGAGCCGAACTCATGGCCGACACGGGCGAGGTGTTCGCCATCACTGTCAAACAGTTCCGTTGGAAACGGACCTGCGCCCACGCGCGTGGTGTATGCCTTGACGATTCCGAGGACTTCATCGAACACGCGCGGTCCGATCCCAGTGCCGGTCGCTGCGTATCCGGCCGTGGTGTTGGATGAGGTCACATACGGATAGGTCCCCAGATCGACATCCAGCATGGCGGCCTGTGCGCCCTCAAACAGCACGTTCGCCCCTTCGTTGCGCAGTCGGGTGAGCGCCAGTGTCACATCCGCGACACAGGGTTTGATGCGTTCGCCCAACGCCAGCTGTTCATCGAGCGTCTTCTGGAAATCCACCGGCTGCTGTTTGAAATAGTGCTGCAGCACGAAGTTGTGGAAGTCGAGCACCTGGCCGAGCTTCGCCGCAAAGCGCTCGCGCTGGAACAGGTCGGCGACGCGCAACGCGCGCCGCGCGACCTTGTCCTCATAGGCCGGCCCGATTCCGCGGCCGGTAGTGCCGATGGCATTGGCGCCGCTGGCATGTTCGCGCGCGCGATCCAGCGCCACATGCGACGGCAGGATCAGCGGACAGTTCGGTGAGATGCGCAAGCGGTCAAATACCGGAATGCCCTGATTGATGAGCTTGGCGGCCTCCGTGGCCAGCGCTTCAAGCGAGAGCACCACGCCATTGCCGATGTAGCAGCGCACCTGCTCGCGCAGAATGCCGGATGGGATCAGTGACAGCACGGTCTTGTGGCCGTCGATCACCAGCGTGTGGCCCGCGTTGTGACCGCCCTGGAATCTTGCCACCGCGCGCGCGCGGTCAGCCAGCAGATCCACGACTTTTCCCTTGCCTTCATCGCCCCATTGGGTGCCGATGACGATGACAAACTTTCCCATGATCCCTACTCAGTTGATGAGGAACAGCAGCAATACTCCGACGAGCATGCTGCCCAGTCCGGCAATGCGCATTTCGCGATCACCGAACGAAACTACGCGAGCCAGGGCGCGCTTCGTGCCCCCCGGCGACAGAAACGGAAATATACCTTCCAGCACAAAAAGCAGCGCCAGTGCAGCGCCAAGATCCGAGAGAATGTGCGTCACGGCGAGCGTCCTTGTGACTGACCCGGGCTCTTGAAATACTTGAAGAACTCGCTGTCAGGCGACAGCACCAGCACATCCCCTTCCTTGCCCAGCGCGCTCTCATAGGCCTGCAGGCTGCGGTAGAAGCCGTAGAAGTCCGGATGTGCCGCGTAGGCTTTCGCATAGATGTCGGCCGCCTGTTCATCGGCGGCGCCGCGCACCCCGAGCGCGGCCTGTTCGGCGCCCGCAATGATTTCGGTGCTTTGGCGATCGGCGCCCGCGGTGATCGTGGCGGCCGAGCTTTGTCCTTCGGCGCGCAGGTGACTGGCAATCTTCGCAAAGTTCTGCTTCATGCTCTCGTAGACGCGGGTGCTGACTTCATCCGGCAGATTGATCGCCTGCACGCGCACGTCCACCAGCTTGATACCCAGCGCCGCCACGGTGCGGCTGGCCGAATCCATCACCTGACCCGTCACGACCGAGCGCTCGGCGGTTACGATTTGCTCGAGGGTGCGTTGTGCGACGATGGACTTGATGCCGTCCTCGACGACATCGGAGAGACGCTCGGAGGCCACATCCTCGCTGGCACCCGTGGCCTGGAAGTAAGCCGATGCATCGGCGACCCGCCACAGGATATAGAAATCGACGATCAGCCCGCGATTGTCATTGGTGAGGAAGGTCTCATCCGCATGCGAAGTCGTGAGCGTTCTGCGGTCAATGCGGATGACGCTGTCCCACGGCAGCTTCCAGTGCAGTCCCGGTTCGTAGTTCGAACGCAGGATGGCTCCGAACTGCGTGCGCACCGCCTGCTCGCCTTCTGACACGGTGAACACGCAAAGTGAGGCAAGCGCGCCCAGCAGTACCACGGCCACCACTCCCGCCACCCACCGCATGTCGAGTCTCACCGGCATCTAGCGATTGCTCCGGCTGCGGCCGGACTGGCGTCCGGCATCCTGCTCAGAATCGCTCTGCCCCGCGGCGTCCGCGGCAGGCGGCGCCGCAGTTCCCGGTGGTGCCCCGGTCGCAGTCGCATCGCTGAGCGCGGAATGTCCCATCAGCTTGTCGAGCGGCAGGTAGAAGACATTCCCGCCGGTACCCTGCTTGGTGTCCACGATGACCTTGTTGGCACGACCAAGCACCGTTTCCATGGCTTCCAGATACAACCGTTCGCGAGTGACGGCAGGCGCGCGCTGATAGGCAGCCGCGACATCCAGGAAGCGTGCGGCCTGCCCCTGCGCGATATCCACTACGCGCGCCTTGTAGCCCTCGGCGTCCTGCTGAATGCTCGAGGCGCGTCCCTGCGCCGCCGGTACGATCCGGTTGGCGTAGGCCTGGGCCTGCTTCACATAGCCCTCCTCATCGGCCAAGGCCTTGTTCGCATCGTGCTGGGAGGCAACCACCGGATCGGGCACCTGCACATCGGTCAGATTCACCGAGCTGACTTTAATCCCGCTGTCATAGGTATCCAGCATGCGCTGCACGAGTTGCCGCGTGCGCTGCGTGACCTGCGGGCGCGTGACGCCGGCCAGGACATCCTGCAGGGTGCTCTGCCCGACCACCTCACGCAGCGCGCTCTGGCTGACCTCGCCCAGCGTCACTTCCGGATCGCGCACCTGGAACAGCACCTTCATCGGGTCCGTGAGGCGGTACTGGACCGAGAAATGCAGGTCCACGAGGTTCACATCCGAGGTCAGCACCTGCGGTCGGAACTCCTGGCTCTTGACGCTCATGACGTTGACTTTGTAGAGGGTCTCGATGGGCCACGGCAGATGCCAGCCGGCGCCGCCCTCGCGCACGATCTGGTGGAAGGCACCGAAGCGCAGAATGACACCCCGCTCGGCGGCGGCGAGCTGGTAGAGGCCGGTCGCCAGCCAGCCCAGAACCAGGCCCGTGGCGACGAACAGCAAAATCCTGGTGCGCACCGGACCGGCAGCGGGTCCGCCACGCAGCAGCTCTCCGACCCGGCGCTGCCACTCCTTGATGCGGGCATCCAGATCAGCGCTCGCGCCATCGGGACGCTTGCCCCAGGGGGACTTCTGCGGACCAGGTTGATTCCAGGCCATCGCTACTTGGCCGCGCTCGCCGCGGCCGCCAATTCCAGGTACGCGGATTCGGTCGTACCAGGCGCGGCGGATTCGCCGGATTCGACCACGACCACGCCCGGTGCCTGGGCCAGCTCCAGCAAGTCGACGTTCGGCAGCTCCAGCAGCAGCTCGAGCTGCCCGTCCTCCAGGAACAGCTCCTCTTTGACGACCCCGCGCGCATACAACCGGGCGCGCAACTGGCCCGCGCCCGGCGGGATCCGCACCCGCGCGACCTGGACCGTGCGCGCGATGCGTTCGGTGATGGCCTGCGCCAGCAGCGGCACCCCGATCGCCTGCATCGCTGAAATCCACACCGAGGACACGCGCCCGTCCGCGTCGCGCTCGAGGCGCGCCGCCATCTGCAGCCGATCGATCTTGTTGTAGACCAGGATCTGCGGTATGTCGCCGGCGCCGATTTCCCGCAGCACCTCGTCGACCTGTTCCATGCGCTCACTGCGGCGCGGATCGCTGGCATCCACCACGTGCAGCAGCACCGTCGCCTCGCGCGCCTCGGTCAGTGTCGAACGAAACGCGGCAACCAGTTCATGCGGCAGATCGCGAATGAACCCCACCGTGTCGGCCACCACTGCCGGCGTGCCACCCGGCAGGCGGATGCGCCGCACCGTCGGGTCGAGTGTTGCGAACAGTTGATCGGCCACATAGGCCGGTGAGCCGGTGAGGGTCCGGAACAGGGTCGACTTGCCCGCGTTGGTATAGCCGACGAGTGCGAGCGTGGGCACCGGGATCTGCATTCGGGTGCGACGCCCGGTCTCGCGCTGCAGCTGAATGCGTTCCAGGCGTTTGCCAAGCACCTTGACCCGCTGCCCCAGCAGGCGCCGATCCGTTTCGAGCTGGGTCTCACCGGGGCCGCGCATGCCGATGCCCCCGGCCTGGCGCTCGAGGTGCGTCCAGCCGCGCACCAGGCGACTGGCCAGGTGCTTGAGCTGCGCCAGTTCGACTTCCAGCTTGCCCTCCAGACTGCGCGCGCGCTGGGCGAAGATATCGAGGATGAGTCCGTTGCGATCGAGTACCCGTCGTCCGGTGTGTTTCTCGAGGTTGCGTTCCTGGCTGGGCGACAGCGCGTGGTCGACGAGGATCAGATCCGCCTCGGTCGCGACGGCCGCGTCGCGCACCTCATCGGCTTTGCCCGAACCGACAAAGAATTTCGGATCGGGACGCGCGCGGCGGGCGGTGACGGTCACCACGGGCACCGCTCCCGCCGAGGTCGCCAGTTGCGTGAACTCCTCCAGGTCCTCCGGTTCGATCGGTGCGCCTAAGCCGACGCGCACCAGCACCGCGCGCTCACCCGTGCGTGGGCGTTCGATCACGGTATCGCAAGAACGTGGATTCCAATCGCGCCTGACCTATTCCGCCGCAGGCTCGACCGTGGTGGTCGGCGTGCCGTTTTCGTCGGTGGCCAGGCGAACATTGCGCGCCGGTACGACCGTCGAGATCGCGTGCTTGTAGACCATCTGGCTGACACTGTTTTTCAGCAGCACCACGAATTGATCGAATGAATCGATCTGACCCTGAAGCTTGATTCCGTTGACCAGATAGATGGAGACCGGAACACGCTCTTTACGCAAGGCATTCAAAAATGGATCCTGCAGCGATTGGCCTTTGGCCATCGGGGTTCTCCTTATTCTCTGGCGCTTCTAGTTGTTCGGATCGGCGGGGCAGCCCGAAATAAAGGGAACTGCCGGTCAGCAAGCAAGCTTGACCCCTCGCACAGCAAGGCGTCGGGCATATTCTACCACGGTGCCCGATCAGCGGATAAAAGCACTCAGTGCCACGCCCACCTCCAAGCTCCATGCCTCAAACGCGCCCGGGGCCAGAGGATCCACGACGCGAATGGCCTGATCGCCACGTAACCACGTGAGCTGGCGTTTCGCCAACTGTCGGGTGGCGGCGACGGCCTTGTCGCCCGCTTCGGCCAAAGTGCTTTGACCATTACAGTGCTGCCACAACTGTCGATAGCCCACGGCACGCATGGAGGCGTGCTCGGCGCTCAGATCGCCGCGACCGTATAGCGCGCGCACCTCTTCCAGAAATCCCTGCGCCATCATCCGCTTGAAGCGGATCGCGAGGCGCTCGTGCAGGATGGCGCGCGACTGCGGCACCAAGGCCCACATTGGTGCGGGCTCCTGCAACGCAGCAGGGCTGTGTGTCTGCAGCCCGGACAGTGTCTGGCCGGTGAGTTCGCACACTTCCAGTGCGCGCTGGATGCGCTGCGCGTCATTGGGATGAATCCGCGCCGCCGCCGCGGGGTCCCGGCGCCCCAGCTGCGCGTGCATCGCTGGCCACCCCTGCGCTGCCGCCGCCGCATCAATCGACCGACGATGATCGGGCGACGCGCGCGGCAGCAGTGCCAGCCCCTGGCGCAGCGCCCGCAGATACAACATGGTCCCGCCGACCAGCAGCGGAATGTGCCGGCGCGCACGGATCTGGCCGATCAGCGCCACCGCGTCCTGCGCGAACTGTCCGGCTGAATACGTCTGTGCCGGATCGAGGATATCGAGCAGGTGATGGGAGACGGCGGCGCGCGCCGCCAGATCCGGCTTCGCCGTACCGATGTCCATGCCTCGAAACACCTGCGCCGAGTCCACCGAGACGATTTCCACCGGCCACTGGCGGCTCAGGCGCATGGCCCAGTCGCTTTTGCCGCTGCCGGTGGGCCCGGTGAGGATCAGCACCGGCGATGTCATCTCGGTCACGATCCCAAAGCCCTAGCGGCCACGCAGGAACAGTCGGTCCAGTTCCGTCCAGCTCAACCGCACCCAGGTAGGCCGACCGTGGTTGCATTGATTGGCGCGCAGCGTGTGTTCCATCTGCCGCAACAGCGCGTCCATTTCCGGCAGCGACAGGCGTCGATTGGCGTGCACCGACGTGCGACAGGCCAGCGTCGCGAGAAAACGGTCCGAGGCGTCTTCGATGTGGTGCCCGGCGGCCGGATTGTCCAGATCGCGCGCGACCTCACGCACGATTTCGGCAACTTTCGCGCCCGACAGCAGCGCCGGGACGCGACGCAGTGCCAGACGCGTGTGCCCCAGCGCATCCAGCTCGAAGCCGGCACGCTCCCATTCGGCGCGGCCTTCGAGCAGCGCATCCAGCTCATGCGCGGCCAGCTCCACGACCAGCGGCTCGAGCAGTGCCTGCGAGGGCACCCCGTTCGTGTACTGACTTTTCAGCTGTTCATACAGCACCCGTTCATGTCCGGCGTGCATATCCACCAGCACCACCCCCTGCGCGGTCTGCGACAGAATATAGGTGCCCCGGATCTGCGCCAGTGGGGTACCCAGCGGCTGCTGCGCGTCCGCATCAATGGTCGCGGTTGCACCCGCTGCGCCCAAGTCCAGCGCGTAAGGTTGTGGGGCGCTTTCCTGCAGGCGTTCGGCGACGTGCCACGGATCTCGACCGGGCAGGTAGCGCGGCGTCACCGGCGGCGCGCCGAAACGCGGCTGATGGCTTTGTGCCGGCGCGGTGGGCAGCGCCTGGCCGCTCGGCGGCTCGACCCCTCCCGGACGTGTCTGTGCCAAAGCCTCCGCTATCGCGCGAAATACGAAATCATGGATCTGGCGCGAATCACGAAAGCGTACTTCGAGCTTGGTAGGATGGGCGTTCACATCCACCATGGCCGGATCGAGGGTCAGATAGAGCACGTAGGCCGGATAGCGGCCGTGAAACAGCACATCCCGATAGCCCAGGCGCACGGCATTCATCAGCAGCCGATCGCGGACACTGCGGCCATTCACAAACCAGAACTGCTGGTCCGCCGAACTGCGCGCCGCGGTGGGCAGTCCGAGCCAGCCGCCCACCCACACCGGCCCCGCAGCATGCTCGAAGGGCAGCGCCTGCTCGAGGAAGTCGGCGCCGATGAGGGCGCGCACCCGCGTCTCAAGCGGCTGCAGGTCGGCATCGGTGGCCTGCGCATCGAGCAGCACCCGCTCTCCGCTGCGCAGCTGAAAGCTGATCTCCGGACGGGACAGCGCCAGGCGCTCCACCAGACGTACGATATGTCCGGATTCGGTGGCCTCGCTGCGTACGAACTTGCGTCGCGCCGGTACGTTGAAGAAAAGGTCGCGCACTTCGATGGTGGTTCCGACCACGTGCGCCACCGGACGCACGGCGGAACGCGTGCCCCCATCGGCCTGGATCTCCACCGCGTGCTGCGCCTGCGCCGTGCGCGTCAGCAGTCGCAGTCGCGACACCGAAGCAATGGAGGGCATCGCTTCCCCACGGAAGCCGAGCGTCACCACGGACTGCAGATCGTCCATTGAGGTGATCTTGCTGGTCGCGTGGCGCTGCAACGCCAGGGTCACCTCCTGCGCATCCATGCCGAGGCCATCGTCGCGCACCCGGATCAGCCCGATGCCACCGCGCTCGATATCGATTTCGATGCGCCGCGCGCCCGCATCGAGGCTGTTTTCCACCAACTCCTTGACCACCGATGCGGGGCGTTCAATCACCTCGCCGGCGGCGATCTGGTCAATGAGTTCGTCAGGAAGGATCCGGATGGGCATGTGCGCGAAAGTATGCCTGATCCGGCGCTTGGGTCGCTCAGCCGCCGGGTGGCCCCAGGCCTGCGACCTGTGCCGGTGCGTGTGCTTCACGCACTATGGCGAAGTGGGTGCCGGACGGCGGATTGTCCGCAAAATAGCCGCGCAGCCCCGTGAAAATGGCCGCGGCGAGGGCCTCTTGCTGCGTCGGATTGCGCAAACGCCGCTCCTCGGCCGGATTCGAGATGTAGGCGGTTTCCACCAGCATGGACGGGATGTCGGGGGATTTGAGTACCACGAACTGCGCCTGCTGCACCTGAGGCTTGCGCACCAGGCCCACCCCCTGCAGGGCGACGATGACGCTCTGCGCCGCGGTCATGCTCGCACTGATATTCGCCGACTGGGACAGATCCATCAGCACGGAAGCGAGCCTCTTGTCCTTGTCGGCAAGGGACACGCCGCCCCTCAAATCCGCGGCATTCTCACGTTCGGCCAGCCAGCGGGCCGCCTCATTGGTCGCACCCCGCTCGGACAGCACGTACACGGAGGAACCGGACACGGCGCTGTTCGCGATGGAGTCGGCGTGGACGGATACGAACAGATCGGCGTTTCCGGCCCGTGCGCGGCGGATGCGTTCGCGCAAGGTCAGGAATTCATCGCGATCGCGCGTGAGTACGGCGTGCATGCCCGGCTCGGCGTTGATTCGTCGCGCCAGCGCGCGGGCGATCGCGAGCACCACATCCTTTTCGTGCACCCCCGCGTGGCCGGTGGCGCCCGGATCCTCGCCGCCGTGGCCCGCGTCCACGGCGATGACCACGTCCCGCCCGGACTTGCGGGGTGCATGCGCCGCCTGCACCTGGCGACGTACCGAATCCATACGCAGCACCAGCGTCGGTGAGCTGCGATTCGAACCATCCCAGTACACCCGCACCGGCAAGGAGCGGTCCATGAAGATCGTAAGTCGCAGATCGCCGTTGGATTGGCGCAGCGCGCTGACACCGGTGATGTTGCCCTGGGCCTGCGGCATGATCAATCCGGCTGCCGCACCGGTACTGCGCAGTGTCAGCGCGATGCGCGCCGGATTTTTCGCGGTGCTGCAGCGATAGGCCACTTTTGCGGTCAGGCGCAGCGCAAGCGCGGTCCCGGTCTCATCCGCGACGACCTCCACCGCCCGCACCCGTGCGAGCGGCGCGGCCGACACGTGCGCCCAGGCACTGGCCACAACCAGAGCCATTCCCAGCACCAAGCTTACAAAGACATGTCTTTTCATAGACTTCGCGATCATAGCTGCCGCGTAATCTACGACTACCTGCCCGGCAATTCAACCTTGAGCTTGCGCCAGCCACCGCGCACCGGCTGCCGTCGAGCCGCGCAACTCAATGCTGTGAAACGCCGGCCGGGCCGCCAACGTGATATCGATGTCCGCCGGCGGCAGCCACGCGCCGGCCCGCTCCGGCCATTCCACCAGCCAGACATGCCCGCCGTCCGCGAGGTCACGCAGACCCAATGCTTCAAGCTCCGCCGGATCCTGCAGGCGATACAGATCGGTGTGGACCACGGTGACGGCGTCCAGCACATACGATTCGACCAGCGTGTAGGTCGGACTGCGCACCAGACCCGCAAAGCCCAGGGCCTGCAAAAAGCCTCGTGCCAGCGTGGTCTTGCCGGCGCCCAGCTCACCGTGCAACTGGATCTGCAGCATTTGGGGACGGCTGCGCGGCAGCGCCCGGGCCAATTGCGCGCCACAGGCCTCGGTGTCCGCGGCGCTGCGCGCGATCAAGGATTGACGCACGCCTGCAGCTCGCGCGCGACATCGCTGGCCAACAGGCCGCGCTCGCCCGGACGCGCGGCGGCATCGCCGGCCTGCGCGTGCGCCATGACCGCGGCGCGGGTCGCAAGCCACGGATCCTCACACTGCGCCAGCACCCCCGCGATGGCCCCCGTGAGGACATCCCCCATGCCCGCGCTCGCCATGCCGGGATTGCCTCGCTCGCACAGGCCCGGCGCTTTGCCAGCCCGACCTACCAGCGTGCCGGCGCCTTTGAGCGCGATGGTGCCCCCATAATCACGGACCAGGGCGGCGAGTGCGGCCAGGCGATCCGCCTGCACCGCAGTGGTTTCGATGCCGAGCAACCGTCCGGCCTCGCCCGGGTGCGGCGTGAGAATCCAATTGTCGCGCTGGCGCTTGCCCGTCTCCGCGATGATGTTCAGTGCATCCGCATCGACCACCAAGGGCTTGTCGCACTTGAGGGTGAGGCGCACCAGCTCCTGCGACCAGGGGCTGCGACCCAGTCCCGGACCGATCGCCACGACATCGGCGCGGTCCAGCGCGGCTACCAGATCGGCTGGACTGTGCAGCGCCAGGCAGATCAGCTCCGGACGGCCGGCGACAATGGCCATCAGATTCTCCGGAGCCGTGGCCACGGTGACGAGGCCCGCACCCGCGCGCAGGCAGGCCTCACCGCACAGGCGCACCGCGCCGGGCATGCCGATGCCACCGCCAATGATGAGCACGCGCCCGAAGTCACCCTTGTGGGCCTGGCGTGGACGCCGCGGCAGTGCCTGCACCACGCAGGCTTCCGTTATCCGTTGCAGACGCGGGCTGAACTGCGGAATCTCCGGCACCGGCACTTCGAGATCGTCAAAGAAGATGCCGCCCGCACGTTCCGGCCCCTCACCCAGGAACAGGCCGGTCTTCAGGCCCACGAAAGTCACGGTTGAATCGGCCCGCACCGCCTCCCCCAGCGGCATGCCGCTATCGGCATCGAGTCCGGAAGGGATATCGATGGCGAATACGGGGCGCCCGGCGCCATTGATGGCGCGGATGGCATCAGCCCCGGCGCTGCGCAGCGGACCGCGCAGGCCGATACCGAACACGGCATCGACGATCACCTCACCCTCGCGCAGCAGTGACGTGCTCAGCGGCCGCACGGCGCCGCCGCTGGCGGCAAAATCCGCATGCGCCTGGCGGGCATCGCCCTTGAGCTGCGCGGCGGGCGCAGCCGCAATGACACTCACTTCAAGACCGGCTGCCTGGGCAAAACGTGCGAGCACGTAACCGTCGCCCCCATTGTTGCCCCCGCCGCAGACGATGACGATTCGGGTCGACATGGGCCACCGGGCCCGCAGGTAGCGCAGCGCCGCTTCGCCGGCGCGCTTCATCAATGTGTAACCGGAAACCGGCAACGACTCGATGGCGCGTTGGTCGAGCGCCCGAACCTGTGCGGCAGAATAAACGGCGATTGGCAGTGCCATGGGCTCATTATACTGGCCTGCCATGGCCGGCCCGACCAACTTTGCACTCCCCGCCCTGGCGGCCATCCGCGTCCAGCTCGAGAACCTGGCGCGGGAGCTCGGTTTTGATGCCCTCGGCATCGCCGAACTGGACCTCACGCAGGACGAGCAACACCTGCTGCGCTGGCTCGAACACGGCTACCACGGTGAGATGCGTTACATGGCACGCCACGGCGTGCTGCGCAGCCGTCCCGCCGAGCTCGCGCCCGGCAGCGTGCGCGCGCTGTGCGTGCGCATGAATTACCTGCCGGTGCAGGCCGCCGACGCTGAGGCGGTACTGGCCGATCCACAGCTCGCCTACGTGTCACGCTATGCCCTCGGTCGTGACTACCACAAGGTGCTGCGCGGGCAACTGAAGACCCTCGCGCAGCAGCTGCTGGAGCGCATCGGCCCCTTCGGCTATCGCGTCTGTGTGGACAGCGCGCCCGTGCTTGAAAAGGCGCTGGCGCGCAACGCCGGTCTGGGCTGGATCGGCAAGCACACGAACCTGCTGTCGCGTGTTGCCGGCTCGTGGTTCTTCCTGGGCGAGATACTCACCGACCTGCCATTGCCCGCCGACACGGCTGCGAGCGCGCATTG
Organism: Steroidobacteraceae bacterium; assembly: GCA_036267975.1. GTDB lineage: Bacteria > Pseudomonadota > Gammaproteobacteria > Steroidobacterales > Steroidobacteraceae > DAIDKA01. The sequence goes on from DATAVA010000062.1 coordinate 65,523, forward strand.
CGGCAGCTGTACGGCCTGTATCGATGTCTGCCCCACCCAGGCCATCCTGGGCCCGCAGCAACTGGATGCCCGGCGCTGCATCTCATATCTGACCATCGAGAATCATGGAGCAATCCCGGTTGAATTTCGGCGCGCGATCGGCAACCGGATCTATGGCTGCGATGACTGCCAGCTGGTATGTCCCTGGAACAAGTTCGCGCAGGCCGCGGCGCATCCGGACTTCAAGGTTCGCCACGATCTTGATCGCGCGCAGCTCACCGAACTGTTCGCGTGGACCGCAGCGCAGTTCGAGGAGCGCATGCGCGGCTCGGCCATCTATCGCATCGGCTATGAGCGCTGGTCGCGCAACATCGCGGTAGCGCTCGGCAATGTGCCACAGTCGGCGCAGGTCCGGGACAGTCTGCTGGCGCGTCGCGCGCTGGCATCGCCGCTGCTGCGCGAACACATCGATTGGGCGCTGGAGCAGCACCCGGCGTGAGCTGAAGGCCGCGCGATCCGCTTCAGCGCGTCACGCGCAGATTGTCGATCAGGCGGGCCTTGCCCAAGCGGGCCGCCACCAGCACCACCCGTTCGTGGCTGTCCAGGCGCGCCGGCTGCAGATCGGTCGCGTCCCGCACCACGAAATAATCCGGACGCAATCCGGCCCCGCTCAGTGCCGCGAGTGCTTCGGTTTCGACGTCACGATCGGCGGCGCCGGCCAGGAGTCTGGTGCGTGCCAGCTGCAGCCGCTGATGAATGATCGGCGCAACGGTACGTTCGGTCGCTGTCAGGTACTGATTGCGCGAACTCATCGCGAGGCCGTCGCGTTCACGCACCGTCGCCGCGCCGATGATGCTCGTGGGCATGCACAGGTCCGCCACCATGCGGCGGATCACCGTCAGCTGCTGGAAGTCCTTCTCACCGAAGATGGCGGCATCCGGCTCGACGATATTCAAAAGCTTCGTGACGATCGTGGCAACACCCTGAAAATGCCCGGGGCGAAACTCGCCATCCAGGATGTACGACAGCACCGGCACTTCCACGCGTACCGCATTGTCCGGACCGTTGGGATAGATCTCGCCCACATCCGGCATGAACATCAGATCGCAGCCCGCCGCGGCCAGCATGGCTTCATCCTCGTGCGGCGTGCGCGGATAGTGCGCATAGTCCTCGTTGGGTCCGAACTGCATGGGATTGACGAAGATGCTGGCGACAAAGCGCTCGCCATGCGCGCGCGCGGCTTCGATCAGACTCATATGCCCTGCATGCAGGTTGCCCATGGTGGGCACGAAGGCAATGCGTCGGCCCTGTGCGCGCCAGCCGCGAACCCGCGCGCGCACAGCTGCGATGGTTGTGACGGTTTCCATTCAGATGGTTCCATGCCGCATGGCGTTGTAATAGTTGCGCCCGCGTTTGACGCGGCTGACAGCACTCAGCAGATCTTCGTAATCGGCCTCATTGCCGATCGGATCGATGGACGCGGCGTTGACGATGAGCAGAGGCGCGTCCTCGTATTCGTGGAAGAAGCGTGAATACGCCTCATTCAGCCGGGTCAGGTATGCGCGTTCGATCTGCTGTTCGAAGCCGATGCCGCGGCGTGCGATGCGCGCCAGCAGCACGTCCACGGGTGCCTGCAGATAGATCACCAGATCCGGCTTCGCCGCGACCACCCCGAGTTTGGCATAGACCTGCTCATAGAGCGCGAACTCCGCCTCATCGAGCGTGATTCGCGCGAACAGCTGATCCTTGGCCATCAGATAGTCCGCCACACGCACGGGCGAAAACATGTCCGACTGGTTCAGGCCCTGCAGTTGCTGCGTGCGTTGAAAGAGGAAATAAAGCTGCGCGGGAAACGCCGCGGCGCGCGGATTGCGATAGAAGCGTTCGAGGAAGGGATTCTCGGCCGCCTGCTCGAGGATCAGCGTGGCCTCGTAGGTCTGGGCCAGGCGGCGCGCAAGGCTGGTCTTGCCCACGCCGATCGGGCCCTCGACGACGATATAACGAAATCCAGCGGCAGCGACAGTCATAGGAGCCAGACGCCATCAGCGCTAACACGGGGCAACAGCTCCCGAACCCGGCCATGTCCTGGCACGTTCAGATCGGGTGCAATGTCCGCCAGAGGATACAGAACGAAGTTACGCGCCACTACACCGGGATGGGGCAGTACCAGTTCAGCGCTGGTGCATTGTTCGCAACCGAATACCAGCAGGTCCAGGTCAATCACCCGTGGCCCCCAGTGCTCGTGCACTGCGGGACGGCCCGCCGCGCCCTCCAGCCTTTGCAGATGCCGCAGCAGCTCCAACGCCGGCAGCTGCGTGACCACGCCGGCGACGGCATTGACGAAATCGGGTTGAGTGACCGGCCCCATCGGACGCGACCCATACAGGCGTGACACGGCAACGCTGCGCGTCTGCGGCAGGCCGGCCAGCTCGTGCAACGCCTGGCGCACCTGTTGCGCGGGATCCGACAGATTGCTACCCAGCCCGATATAGGCGGGCTGCCAGACCGCCATCAAGCAGAACTGGCCGGCCTGCGGCGGCGACGGCGGGGACCGCGGCGCGCGCCCTCACGGCGCGGCGTCGATCCGCCCAGATTATCGGTCATCTCCTCGCGCTCCTGGTCCGACGCCTCCTGCAGGCGCGTCCACCAGTCAGCCATCTCCTGGGGCGCCATGCCCAGTTGCGCGCGCAGCAGCAGCAGGTCATAGGAGGCACGAAAGCGCGGATGTTCCAATACCCGCAGCGCCCGCCGCCCGCGCGGATGCTCAAGGCGCGGCTGCAGCGCAAACATCTCGCGCACACCCAGCGCAAAGCGACGCGGAATGGCGATGCGCGACTGCGCCTCGTGCATGGCCTGATCGCACGCATCCAGGATGGCGCCGGTCTCATGCCAGTGCTGCGGTGGCATGGCTTCAATGATGCGGGCAATGGGCCCGTACAGCAGCAGTGCAAACAGAAAGGTCGGCGCGACGGGTTTGTCGGCCGCCACCCGTTCATCGGTATTGCGCAGCCCCTGCACCAGCAGCTGTTCCACCAGGTTGCCCGAGTGCGCCGCCGCATACGAATCCACGGTAGGCAGGATTGCCGCAAGCAGACCACGCCGGCGTAGCACCTTATAACTTTGCGCACCGTGTCCGGTCAGGAACAGCTTCAGGGTTTCATCAAACAAACGCGCGGGTGGCACGGCACCGAGCAGGTCTGCGAGCTGTGCAATGGGTGCCGCGGTGGCAGGGTCGAGCGTGAAGCCGAGCTTTGCCTCGAAGCGCGCGGCGCGCAGCATCCGTACCGGGTCTTCGCGATAACGCGTCTCCGGATCCCCGATCATGCGCAGCGTGCGCGCGGTGATGTCCGCCGCGCCATTGACGTAGTCCCAGATCGAGAAATCCGCGATGTTGTAGTACAGGGAATTGGCCGTGAAGTCGCGCCTCCAGACATCCTCGTCGATATTGCCGTAGACATTGTCGCGCAGGATGCGACCGGACTCATCGAACGCACGGTGAGTATCCGCCGTCTGATCGAATGGATCGCGCCGGCGACCCGCATACCCTTGTTCGATCACCGGTTCGTCAGCTATCGCCACCGGTTCGCCGGGAACCCCTTCGTCGTCGTCAAGATCGGGAATCGGTTCTTCGGCCTGCGATGGGGCGCTGGAGGCGCGGAACGTCGCGACCTCGATGGTTTCGCGGCCAAAGAACACATGCGCCAGACGGAAACGTCGGCCGACGAGGCGACAGTTGCGGAACAGCTTGCGCACCTCTTCCGGCAGTGCGTCGGTGGAGACATCGAAGTCTTTGGGCTCCAGGCCGAGCAACAGATCCCGCACACAGCCGCCGACGAGGAAAGCCTGAAAGCCCCCTTCGCGCAATCGATACAGCACGCGCAGAGCATTCGGCGAGATATGCGCACGGGAAACAGTGTGGTCGGACCGCGGAATAATCCGGGGCTTTACGGCCGCTGCCGCAGGGTCAACAGGTGAGTTCAAGGAGTATGGCTTCTAGTGCTTGAGCAATGTGTACAGCTCTCTATAATACCGCGCTCTCGCGCCAGAGCTTGAAACCTCGCTCCCTTCGTCTAGAGGCCTAGGACATGGCCCTCTCAAGGCCAGTACACGGGTTCGAATCCCGTAGGGAGCGCCATAGAATCAAGAGGTTACGCTTTGGCATTTTTGCCGTACGGCATCCGTACGGCAATTGCTGACAAGGAATTGCGCGACTAGGCCAATACAAAATATCGCCCCCGGGGCGATAGCCGGTCCATAACGCCGATGCGATAAAAAATATGGATTGCCGCGCGGGGTATCCCAGTAGCATTCGCCGATAAATCTCGGCGCCTGTCCATCCATCTCGGCGTTATCGTGATAGATAAAACGTACGTTTCATCCCGATGCTCGAAGTGCAACGATTCGAGGGTCGTTGCATTTCTGAGAGTTGAATTGCTGGATTTGCTTAGCGCTGGCCGTCCAGTCAATTGCATGTGCTCCCCATGCAATGAGATTTGGCCCATTACGCCCGCCGAGCGTTCCGAGCTGCAGCACTATCTAAATGTATGAGGCGCCTGCGCACACGCGCGCCACCGCCGAGGGCACCTGGGGTCTGTTATCCGTTGGTCGTTGGTTCGATTCCAACCCCGAGGAGCCAGTGAAATCAAGCAGTTACGATAATTCCAAGGGCCGCACAGTTCAGAAATTTCCTTGTGGTGCCTGTATGGTGCCTGTATAGCGCTAGCTGCCAGTGGACTTCCATGGCTCTGTATGGACAACGTCGCCGCGCACATCTGAGCCGCCTGACGCGACCTCGAATTTCGAAGTCTGTGCGGCGCGTGCAATGAGATCTGGCCAATCGCCCCGGCTGAACGCGACTCGCTTCGGCGCGACCTTCATGTTGATACCGACGCCCAGACCAATCTGCCGCGTTATTGATCAATAGGTGCCCAGTCGGTCGGGGGCCAGTCACCCCGACGCAGCCCTTACACCACGCTAAGGGTTTGCCGCAATCCACTTCGCGTAAGCCTGCATGAAGCCATGAAGGAACTTCCGTGTCTCGTCGTTGATCAGCTTGCCGTTGGCGTCGAACAGCTTGTCGGCGCCCCCGATATAGGCTTCGGGCTGGGCCATCGCGGGAACATTCAGAAATACGAGCGACTGCCGCAGATGGTGGTTGGCGCCGAATCCGCTTATACCGCCCAGCGAGGCGCTGACGACCGCGCCCGGCTTGCCATTCCATGCACTCTTACCATAGGGTCGCGACGCAACATCGATCGCGTTCTTGAGTGCGGCCGGAACCGAGCGGTTGTACTCGGGGGTGACGAAAAGCACCGCGTTCGCCGACGCGATACGCTCGCGAAACGCAGTCCATTCCGCGGGCGGATTGTCGTCGCCGTCCTGGTTGTAGAGCGGCAACTGACCAATCTCAATGATGGATAGCTTCAGCTGAGCGGGTGCGAGATCAGCCAGCGCATGCGCCACTTTGCGGTTGATCGAATCTCTCCGGAGACTGCCGACGAGCACTGCGACATCTTGCAATTTTTCCATT
>DATAVA010000063.1:0-75054 GCA_036267975.1 Steroidobacteraceae bacterium
CCAGTTCAATTCGTGCCGCATGGGTGAGCTCGGTGTCCATCGGTGCCTCCTGGTTGAGGACACCAATGGTCACATTTCGAATGAGGCAACGAAGTCCTTTAGTAGGATTTCACTTGAGGCAATGCGGCCAACTGGGAGCACATGCTGCGCGAAGGCTATGTCTGGGTGGGCGTGTCAGCACAGACCGTTGGCGTCGCGGCGCTCAAGAAGTTCAGCCCTGCCCGCTATGGCGAATTGAATGTCGGCAAGACGGTAGCGGTAGGCGCTGGCCTCCCAGCACGGGCAGACGCCGACGTGCTCTCCTACGACATCTTCAGCCAAGTGGGCGAAGCCCTCAAGCATCCGACCAACGTGGACATGCTACATGGGCTGAAGGCGAAGCTGGTGCTCGCCGCGGGCGAATCCCAATCGGCCAACCGGCTGGCGAACTACGTCAACTCCATCAATTCTTCGGCCCGCGTCTATGACGGGTTCCTCCTCTTGTCCTCGCTGGGTCGGCGCATCCGCGACGACCTGCCGGTGCCAGTGATCAAGGTCAGCACCGAATTCGATACGCTGAACGGCGAAGCGGCCAGCGAGCAGCCCGATACTGCCAAATTCCGCAGCTGGGAAGTGGCCGGCACCAGCCATGTGGACCAACACCTGCGCGCCAGTCGCGAGCCGATGGAGTTGCGCGACAACGGCAAGTCGCTGGAGGCGGCCATGGCGCCGCTCTGCGCCAATCCCCAAATCGGCACTCGCGTCCCCACCAGCTATGTGGTCGCGTCGGCCCTCGACAAGCTAGCAACCTGGGCCGAGGGCGGCAAGCCGCCGCCGGGAGCGCCGCGTCTCACACTTACCAAGCTATACCCCAGGCCGCAGGCGGCGGATGTTGAGCGCAACGCCGACGGCCTTGCTCAAGGCGGCATCCAGCTGTCGGAGCTGGCGGTCCCCACTCAGATCAATGTCGGCGACAACGCCCCGGCCAACACCTCCTCCGTTCCCGTCGCGGGTGAAGCCATGGGCGCGGGCGCTTGTGTGCGCTGGGGCTATTCGGTCGATATGAGCATCGATCACCTCAACGCCCTCTATCCCAGCCACGCCGCCTATGTCGCCAAGGTGAAGAAGGTCGCCTATCAAAATGTAAAGGACGGCTACATCCTGCCGTTCGACGCCGACGGTACCGTCCGGGCGGCAGAAGCGTCGCGAGTGGGCGGCGGGCCTTGAGACCTCCGCTCTCGCGCAGCACATCAGGATTTCGATGATGGGAAACTCGCCGTCGCCCGGGCGCGCGGCGATTGTTGAGGCCGTTGAACGCCAAGGACATGCCTTGAGGCACCTTTGCTGTTGCGTCGCAAAGCTGGACGCCAGCGATCCCTCTCACCAGGGATCGATCTCAGCGGCCTGTCGTCCGGACCGGCGCGCATATAGCGCCAAAGATCGAGCACGATGCCGCTGTTGGTAGCACCCAGTCTCGGATGCCGAAGACCGGAATAAATTCCAGTTCGCAGCGCAGACCTTTGCGCCCGGCCCGCTGGCACAACGCGCCGAAAGCATCGATGAGGTGGGGAATCTCGTAACGTCCTGTCGAAAATCCGCCCCCGTTCTCTCCCCCGCAATCCCAGTATCCACTGATCGACCCAGCGCACAAAGGGATCGAGGCGCGCAATACGAACGCCGGCGTCCTTCGCCATTTCCAACATATTGCTCGTGCTGATGCTCGTGCCGAGCCACCAATTCTCTTTGCCTGACGCATGACTCGTCTCCCACTTTCCGGGACCCTCGCCTCGAGCGGTCCGTGACAGTTCGAAGCTGCGCTTACCGTGGAACGCCTTGGTGGCCCCTGCACTATCCGATTGATTTGAATGGTGGAAAGGGAGGGAATCGAACCCTCGACCCCGGCATTATGAGTCCGGTTCCTGGGTCAAGGTAGTCTTTATATTCAATAACTTAGCTAAGTGGCTCCCGTTGCAATTGGCACCACCAAGCACAACAGGGCACGACTGATTCCCGCAAATCTCCCGCACCAATGAGGGCGACACGGCTTCCGTCCGATGTGGCGTACAATGTGTGTTGGAGTCCACATCTGAGTCCACAGCGATGAAGACGATTCAAATGACTATCGATGAAGGTCTGCTGAAGAGCGTCGACAAGATAACCCGGGCCCGAAAGACCACCCGATCTGCTTTTATTCGTGACGCGCTCGCGGCCGAGATCCGGCGACAGCAAATTGGCGAGGATGAGATCCGTCACGCCGAGGGCTACGCAATCAAGCCCGTCGCGTCCGGCGAGTTCGACACGTGGCTCGGCGAACAGGACTGGGGTACGCCGTGAATCGGGGCGACGTGTGCTGGTACACGTTCAAGACACCCGACAAGCGGCGGCCCGTGCTGATCCTGACGCGCGACTCCGCCATCGTGGTACTGCATTCGGTCACCGTTGTGCCAATCACCTCCACGATTCGCAACATCCCCACTGAAGTCGTTCTGACGGAAGCCGACGGGTTGCCAAACACATGCGCTGCGAGCTTCGACAATATCCAGACGGTGCCGAAGAGCAATATTGGTGATCGCATTGCCCGGTTGCCCGGGCGAAAGATGAAGGAGGCAGCTGCGGCCCTGTCTTTCGCGCTGGGTTTCGACTATGACTGATCGGGCATCTGTAGCGGGGGCTCGGAATCCGCGCGCCGCGGCAAGACGGACCGGATGGCTCTGGCCAGCGCTTTGTACGATCTTCGCGCTGCAGGCCGCCTGGGCCGACAGCCCGGTGCCACCCGCTTCAGCGCCAGACGAATCCCTGCTTGTGGAACACGGACATTACGTGAACAAGTCTGGGCACATTGTCCATTCACCTGCCCATACAAGAATCGGCGAGACGCCTTCCGGCGCGGCGGCTGCAATGTCGTGACCGTACCTACAGCTTCAGTGAACATCGTCGCGGGACTTGTTCACGCCACGGAGGTGTATCGGGCTGGATAAAGCCGTAGTCACTGCCGTGAGATGGGTCAGCGCCCAGGTTTAGATGGTGGAAAGGGAGGGAATCGAACCCTCGACCCCGGCATTATGAGCTCGGTACTTGACTGAGCTACTTCTTTAACTTCAACAACTTAGCCAAGTCGTCCCGTTGCACGATAGCACCACAAAGCACCGCCGACTCCCGCAAAATCCCCGCAAGCCGCCGGGTCCACCAGCATCCCAATGCATGATGGCAACGGGTTTGCCAAAGGAGCGCCGGCACCTACCCGCTCCTGGAATAAAGCAAGAGTGCTCGACACCAATTTGAGCAGGTTCGAAAAAGCCAGGGCTGATGCTACACGCTGATCAGTTCCGGGGAACACGAGGCGGTGCACCACGGACTAAAGAGGCAAACGCCCCGGCATTCGGCTGCAGCCAACAAAGCACACTCGTCCTATCAGTCGTGACAGCTGAAATTCACCGCTGCCTCACTGTCCCCGTGGCCGTTGTACTGCGCGTGCTGGGGATAGGGACATAACGGGCGACTGCGGCCGGGGAAGGCAGCCCCTGTGGCGATCACTTGGGCCGGTGCCTGCCCCTGCTCCACCCAGGCAACGACGGCGGTGAGCATGTCAAATTGGTCCAAAGCCTCGCCACCCCCGCAGTGACTCATGCCCGGGACCAGGAACAGGCGGCTCCAATTACTCACGGGGCCGGGGCCGTTACCCGGATCAGCACTCAGAGAAGTGTAATAACGCACGGTTTCGAGCGCCGAGAACCACGGATCACTCAACCCGTGATAGAAAATCAGCTTGCCGCCGTGCGCCGTAAAGGCAGACAGATTGGTCCACGCGTCCGTGTCGCCGAGCATTTCGCGCCCGTCGTGTGCCACGGCCGCTTCAGCATCCACGTCCATCGTCGAACCGCTGGGCATGCCGCCTTCCGGCGCCATACCGCCACTGAGCAGCCCCGGAATCCCCCGCCCTTTGGCGCCAATCCCGGTGTCGTAGACAAAGCCGGGATAAACTTGTCGTCCCGAGGCCGTCCTCGGACCCGCAAAGGCACGCTGGATGGCGCTCACCTGTAGCGCGCTTAAGCAGCTATCAGTCTTTGCACCCTTGCACTGCAGAATCCGGGGATCAAAGGTACAGCCTTTAGCGTCGAATATCATGCCATCGCGTACCCCGTCGAGCGCATCACAGGCCTGCAACAGACCCGCCACCACCAGTTTGCGGTCGCCGTCCGATAACGCCTGCGCGGTCAGCAAGTGCCCCTGCGCGTCCTTAGGCGCTGCAGAATTCAAAGAGGCGCTTACCCAGCGCAAGGCGAGGTTGGAATAATTGGTGCGCATTGCCGGTGCGCCGGCCACGATACCGTCGAATTCGTCGGGGTAGCGCTGCGCGGATATCATCGCCTCCCGCCCACCCGTTGAGCAGCCCACGAAGTAACTGTGGGCCGCCGCGCTTCCGTAGTGCGCAGCCACCAACGGGCGCGCCACGGCCATCACTTTGCCGATCGATTGGTACAGAAAATCCAGCGCCGCCTGTTGATCCGCCAGAAAGCTCGAATCAAAGACCGCTCCTTCGTGCCCGGAATCACTAGTAACGACGACGAAGCCGCGGGCAAGAGCTGAAGTCTCTCCCGCGGCAGTGGCCCCGATAGGCGGCTGGACTGAGCCGTTCAACCCGCCGCCGCCTTGATACACGAGTCGGCCATTCCACTGTGCGGGCATCGCCACCGCGAACCGGATGCCGTACGCCTTGCCATCGCGTCCGGTATGCGCCCCGATGATCCCGTCGACGCGGCAGTGTGCCGGCACCTGCAGCGGAATGGGCGGGCCGCCGGGTGGAGCACTGACCGTGCCCGCTGCAACCTCTTGCGCCTTGTCCATCGTCGCTGCAATCCCCGGCGCAGAGAACTTCAGGAGATCCCCACAGCTGGACGCCGCCCAGGCACCCGGGGAGCCGAGGACCACCCAAGCCGCGAGGATGCCGGTAATGCTGTGAAATCGACTGTTCATTGAACCCTCCTATGGCGCTCGCACCGTAGACGATAAGGCGAAGTAAAGTTACCAGCTCGACGGACCTAGAAGCTCCTGCTGATTCTCACGCCATACTGTCGCGGATTACCCAGGAACTCATTGTCGGGGTTGGAACCGGCCGCAGACTGCCCGGTGACGTATAGTTTGTTCGTGAGGTTCTGGCCATACAACTGAACGCGCCAGTCGCCCTTCTCATACGTCAGGTTCGCGTTCCACAACCCGAAGGATCGCAGATAGTCGGTAGCGGGCAGCTCAAAAAGCGTCGACCACTGGGCGCCCACGTAGGAATAGTTCAGCCGTGGCGTCAACGTTCCGGATCCGACCGGCAGCGCATATTGAACACCGGCGTTGAACGTCCATTCCGGGGAATACGGGTTTTCGCTCCCCGACAGACTCAAGTTGTACGGATCATAGTTGAAGCAGCTAGGCGGTACCATGCCCGCGCCGCACTGCGGGAGATTGGTATTGGGCGGCAGCGCCTCGGTGTTGATGAGCGTAAGGGCACCGAGCCGGGAGTTGACGTATGCGCCGCCGAAGTCCACAGCCAGTCCGCCCGCGTGAGCGTGAAACTCCAGCTCCGATCCCTTGATGGTCGACTTTCCCGCGTTGATCAGCGAGGTCGTGCCAGTACCGGGACTGAATGATGCGACCTGAAGGTCGGTGTAGTTGTTCCAGAACGCGCCAAGACTCGCTCGCAAATGCTTGTCGAGCAGATCTGTCTTCCAACCCAGTTCGTAATCCCAGACCTCCTCTGGCGCGAAATTGGTCTGCAGGGTTCCCGCTCCGGCAGCATTGAAGCCGCCAGACTTGGCCCCTTTCGCCACAAAGGCGTACAGGAAGTTCGAGTCGTTCACGGTCCAGTTCAGCGCCACTTTTCCCGTGACCGCCGAGTCCGTCTCGATCCCGGCTACGCTCGATATCGAAGGCGGCACTCCCGGAATGCCGAGAAGCACATCGACAGTCTTGCCGTTCGGCACCTCGTTCCAGTCGTGCGTATACCGGAGCCCCGCCTGCAGCTGCCAGCCCGGCGCCAGCTGGAAGCTTACTTGACCGAATGCGGCCGCGGTCTGGATGATCTGGTAGTCGTTCAGTGTGATGCTTTGTGGAATCGCCTGGCTGTTGATGCTCAGGTCCACCACGCGAATATCGTGGAGATAGAACGCCCCCAGAATCCACTGCAAGCGGCCGGTATCGGGTGAGATCAGGTTGAATTCCTGGCTCAACGGGCGCTCGATGATCGCCTGATTTTCCCACTGCGCCGGAGGTCCGGAAGGCAGGGTGGAGGAAGTTGCATCCAGATCGTAGACGTTGTGTACGCGCATGAACTGGTCACCGGTCAAGGAGCGAAGCAGATAGCCGCTGCCGTTGATGTTCCAATCCAGCTTGAGACTCGTTCGGACGCCCAGTTCATCGTTCAACGTGTCGTGGTCATAGTTGAGATTGAACGGCGCCGACTCGGCATACGGCGCGTATTCTGTCCCCGGGACCGGCTTATAGGCATAGCCGCCGGTACTTTTGTCGTTCACCTCAACTTTCAACAGCACCTCGAGATCCTCCAGCGGTTTGCCCAGCAGGCTAACTCGCCCGTTTTTCTCACCCTGCGACCCCGGATGGTCGAAAAGCCCGGCGCTCGGGGTTAGCTGTGAGGTGACATCTCTGAAGAAACTGTCTCGTTCTTCCATATCGAAGGCCGCGCGAACGGCCCAGGCATCGCTGATCGGCAGATTGATCGTGCCGTTACCGCCCACGTCAGAATAATTCCCGCCGAGAACTTCGACGTTTCCATGAACGCCATTGAAGTCCGGATTGCGCGTGTTGAGGAAGACGGCGCCGCCGGTGGAATTTGAGCCCACGAAGGTGCCCTGCGGCCCGCGCAGCACTTCCACCGAACCGATGTCATACAGTGTATCGGTCGATAGAATCGGCGGCTGCCACAGTCCGTCGCGGTACGTGGCCACACCTGGGACCACCGACGGTGAGCCACTGTCGAGCCCGATGCCGCGGATATTCACATTCTGAGTGAGCCCCGCGGCAGTGATCGACAGCGAGGGCGACGCATTTTGCAGGTCGGCAAGCTGCACCACGCCTTTTTGTCTCAGATCATCAGCGCTGAGTACGGTGGCCGCGATGGATGTGGTCTGCAGGTTCTCCGTGCGGCGTTCGGCCGTGACGACCACCTCCTGAAGCGGCTCATTGCCGGCGCCTGCGGCGCTCGCGGCAATCTGTTGCGCGGCCGCAGAGTGGACCCAGCCCAGTGCGCACAGTCCGGGAAGAACCAACGACCATGCCGAGCGATAGCAACAGAAAGGCAAGCGACTAAGTTCCACCAGAGCCCCCTTTGGATCGAACCTTGAGACGGACACCAACTCGGGGGGCTGATCATTATTTAGTACTCCCCCCTCACTAGTATAGTAACGGGGACATACTAAATTGGCAATTCCGCTTAGAAAATGGTCAAGGACACTGGCCGGCTGTGCGCCCTAAGTACCGATGGCGTACGCTAGAACTCTGCGTTTTCGAGAGGAAGGTCTGAGGGATTCAGTGCCGGCAAAGCGAACAGAACTGACAGACAGGCGCGGTCATGTTGGCCCCTCGGCGGAACACGCGGAGCAAATCACCAAGCTGCGCCGACTATCCCCCACAGCACTGATCGAGGCAGAACTCAGCTCAGAGCCTGTCCTCGGTCTGTATCTGCATGTCGCGTACATGTGCGTAATGTCCACCTTCGTGCGCGATGTGGGTCATGGAGAGATCACGCCCAACCTGATCGGCGTGCTAGTGCTCTTGAAGCATTTTCCTGGAATCAGTCAGGCGAATCTTGCGCGCCTGAGCAATATTGAGCGCGTCACGGTGGGCGTGACCATAAGCCGCGGTATCGCCGCCGGCTTTGTGCGCCGCGACGACGCCAGCCATGATGCCAGAAGCTATGCGCTTCACCTCACGCCCCGCGGGCAGGAGATGCTGAAGCAGTTACGGCAACGGATTCCTCCGCACGAAAAGGCCGTGGGTTCGAACCTCAGCGCAGACGAGCGGATTCAGTTGCGGCAACTCCTCGACAAATTGGTCTACGGCTAACGAACAGCCGTCTGCCTTCTGCAGAAATTGTCTTTGCACCTCCGTGTACACGGTGTCCACGAATAGGACACGTGCATGCAACGTAGCGGCGTGTGCCATTCGAAGCATTTCGCGAACCGGGCACAGGGCGGGGCATTTCAGTTCGATACGCGAGCATCGCGAAGTCGTAAGCCTTCCGATTAATCATCAGGCGGTATCGCGGCGGAAGAAGAGTGGCGGTATCCGAATGTGCGCCAAGGCAGCTGATCATCCGGTTGCCGCGCTGTTGCAATGTCTGCCAATGCGTGTCCCGAACCTGGGCGTGCACCTGAGCACCAGTCCATGCATCGCCTGGATCCTGTAATCCAGTCACTGACGAATCACATCACGCGTGAAGGCCAGCCCGACTTGCGGAGCGCAGCGATTTCTTCCATCCAAACTGCTCGCGACCCCACCTGAGGATCTCACTCGCGAATGCAGACTAGCGCTTCTCAGTCGGATTCAATTGCAGCGATATCCGACTTTTAGCTTTTCCCAGGTACCTCTATTTGACTACTCAATTTGAAAATGCCTAAATCGTCAACATAGGGTCCTGTCCCTCGCGGTTGCCAATAACGAGCGTCGCTTTGCACACGTCACCCAATCACCGACCATCTAGAACCATAATTTGCAGTCAGGGGTTTCCACATTGAAGACGTCAAGGACAACATCAACCGGCCCCGCTCGTCATCGTCTGGCGTTCTATGCGGCGGCACTTTGTGCACTGTTGCTGCAAGGCCGCACAGACGCGGCGCAAGCGCACTGTGATCGTGCCTGCCTCAGGGGCTTGCTTGATCAGTATCTCACTGCGCTCGCCCAACATGATCCGTCCCCGCTTCCGGTCGCCACGTCGTTCAAATTCACCGAAAATGGCGTGCAGCTGCGTCTGGGCGAGGGTTTTTGGAAAACGGCGGGTGCGGCGCAATCCTACCGGCTCTATGTGCTCGATCCACAAGACGGTGCGGCCGCGGTGCAGACCATCGTGAAGGAAAATGATCATGTCGCCCTCATGATGCTGCGATTAAAGCTCGCCGCAGGCAAAATCAGCGAGGTGGAGACCTTCGTGGTCCGAGCGGGGGATCAACAGTTCTTCAAGCCTGCAGTGTTCGATACGCTGCCCCCCATCTACAGCCAACCTGTCCCGGCGGCTGAGCGCAACACCCGACAACAACTGCTGGCGGCCGCCAGTGCCTATTTCACCGCCATTCACACCGAAGGCACGGCGCAGTATCGGCCCGCCCCGTTTGGCGAGGGCATGAATCGCCATGAGAACGGCGTGCAGACGACTAACGTACCGATGAACGGTCACAACCCCACGACCGCCGCGCAGCAGTTGGACGCGGCCGTCTTCAAAGGCATCAAGGTCATGGATCGCCGCTACCCCGTCGTCGATATCGAAGACGGTACCGTCCTCGGTATCGTCACGTTCCGGGGTGACTCACCTGCGCGCAAGACCACGCTGCTGTTATCGGAGATATTCAAGGTGACGGACGGCAAGATACGGCAAATTCGCGCCGTCATGCTGGACCGGCCCCTGAACGCCCAGACGGGTTGGAATTGACACCCCGGAACACGCTGTTCAGCGCTGTGGCGCGCGGGTCGACGTAGCAGTTCGCCTCGGGGAGTGCTGCGCATCCGGAAGCAACCTCTTGCCTCTGTTTGATCTCGTCGTTGTCCCTCCCCACGGTCATGCGCGAAGGTTGTGCGAAATGTCGGCGAAGACTTTCGCCACTGCGGGCAGCCATCAGGTGACTGTCTCGGTCCAGAACGTGAGATTCCGGCGCGCAATTGGTGCTAGGCCGTGGGTGGGACTGTAAGATTCAGATCACGCACCATAACGTCACGAATGACGAACTTCTGGATCTTTCCGGACGCCGTCAGCGGAAACCGATCGACGAAGCGAACATAGCGCGGGATTTTGTAGTGCGCAATTCGGCCTGAGCAGTAGGCGCGGATCTCCTCATCATCACAGGTTTTGCCCGCAACAAGTCGGATCCATGCACAAAGCTCTTCGCCCAACCGAACGTCAGGTATGCCCACGACCTGCACTTCAGCAACCTTGGGGTGAGTGAAGAGGAACTCTTCGACTTCGCGGGGATAGACGTTTTCGCCGCCGCGAATGATCATGTCCTTGATTCGCCCTACGATGTTGCCGAAACCCTCGGAATCGATGGTTCCAATGTCGCCCGTGTGCATCCAGCCTTCTGAGTCGATCGCCTCGGCTGTCCTGTCTGGATCATCCCAGTAGCCCAGCATCACAGAATATCCCCGTGTGCACAGTTCGCCGGGGACACCGCGCTTCGTGATTAGGCCTTCCGCGTCGACGACCTTGGCCTCCAAGTGCGGCCGGATCCGCCCGATAGTGGTAACCCGCCGCTCCAGGGAATCATTTGGATCGGTCTGGAAACTAACGGGGCTCGTTTCGGTCATCCCGTATGCGTTGGTCACCCCGGCCATATGCATTCGTTCCACTACCTGCTTCATCACCTCAACCGGACAGGGGGCGCCAGCCATCACCCCGGTGCGCAGAGAGGAAAGATCAAAGCGCTGGAAATCCGGTAGCGAAAGTTCAGCAATAAACATGGTGGGTACACCATAAAGAGCCGTGCACCGCTCCTGCTCGACAGCGGTCAGGGTGGCAGTGGCATCAAAACCTGCCGAAGGGTAAACCACGGTAGCACCGCAAATGACGCCCGCCAGATTACCCATTACCATTCCGATGCAGTGAAAGAGCGGGACCGGCACGCAAATCCGATCCCCGGCTCTGAGCTGCTGGGCTCGGCCGACAAACCACCCGTTGTTCAATATGTTTCGATGCGACAATGTCGCGCCTTTGGGCTGGCCGGTTGTGCCGCTGGTGAATTGGATATTGATTGCATCGTTGCAGTCGAGCCTCGCGCTAATGTCGCGTCGACGGTCAACATCCGCTTGTGATGCGAAACCAGGCACATCATCGAATCGGAGCCAGCCGCGGCGCGGCGCCGCTCCAATCTTGATTCTGCGCAATTGATTCGCTATCTCGAGGCTCTCGATCATGGTCAGGTAGTCGCTGGTCTTGAAGGATTCAGCAGCCACCACCGCCTTCATTGCCGTTTTCCTAAGCGTGAACTCCAGTTCCGCGATGCGGTGGGCGGGATTGATGGTTGTCATTACGAGGCCAATTTTGGCCGCCGCAAATTGAGTCAGTGTCCATTCGGCGCAATTGGGCGACCAAATCCCGATCCGATCGCCGGGCTCGAGGCCGAGCGCCAGCAGTCCGGCTGCCATGGCATCAGACTTCAAAGCCAAATCGCGCCAACTCCATCGGATTGCCTGGGCCGCTGAAACGACCGCGTCGCCGTCGCCCCAGCGCTCAGCCGCATCATCTACGGCTTGCCCAATGGTTAGTTCAAGAAGCGGCGAGTCGGTTCGCCCCGCTACCCAACTTAGATCACGGTCCATTTCGCTCCCCCAAAATCCACGGTCCTGCTTTGCCACCCCGTGCAGGCTCCAAACCTCATTGAGCTCGAGGAGCGTGACAGGAATAGCTCTCCGCGCGATGAGGGTCGGCTCCAGAGTTAAGAACGGCACCCTTCGGGTAGGCGCAGATCAGTCCGGTGCGCAGGGGTTGGTTCGCCGGCGCGCCCGGCTGGGCACTCTGGCGCGCGATCACTTGCTCGGGCGCCCGGCCCTGTTCGACCCAAGCCTCGAGGGCAGACGTTACGCTGTTGGATGGACTATCCCCCGGTGCCGGCACGCTGTTCTGGCCAATGTCGCTCGGACCGGCGCCGCCTGAGCAATGGTGCATGCCCGGTACGAGGAAGAGCCGCATAAACGCGGCAGACTGCTTACTTCCCATTTGGCGCACGACCTTGTCTCGGTAGTCGATGGTCCCCAGGGCGGTGATCCCCGCGTCGGACCAGCCGTGATAAAGGATCAGCTTGCCGCCGCGACTGGCGAAACGAGAAAGGTCGGGGTTCGTGGCGTTGAACGTTGCGGCCGTCTTAGCCTCCAGCGCCGGAAAATCGCGGTCAAAGTCGAAGTTGGCGGGCGTCCAGCCAGCGGGGGCACCCACAATAGACTTGACGAAATTGCTGCCGAACGCATTTTGAATGCTGGCGCCTGGCCCCGGTCCGAAAATCCAGGCATCCCACCCCGGCGAGGGAGGCGCAAATTCTCCGCCCGGGAGAAACCCAAAGTAGATCCGCTTCCCATTCGACCTGTGGGCCCCTTGATAGATGGCCTCAAGCGCAGTGATCTGGGGAACAGTTAAGCACGCAGCCGACTCGGCCGCACGGCACTTGAGCTTTTCCGGATTGAAGTGGCATTGCCGCGGGTCACTTACCAAGCCATCGACAAGCCCGTCCTTCGCGTCGCACTGTGCGAGCACTGCACGGGCGATTGCCGCCGTCTTCGCCGCTAGAATCGAGGCACCGGGTTTTGAAAGAGCTTGAGCGTTCCAGATGAAGTCCGCGAATAGTCCTGTCCAGGCATATGCGGGCGCGCCGGCAAGGATGCCATCGTAGTCATCAGGAAACCGCTGCGCCTCCATCAGCCCTTGGCGGCCTCCGTTTGAGCACGACTCGAAGTAGGAATGGTTGGGCTGAGCTCCGTAGAACGCCGCCGTGAGTGTCTTGCCAGCAATAGCGGTCAGGTGCACCGCACGCCAACCGAAATCAATAACCTTGTCCGGGTGCCCTTCGGCCCAGCTCGCATCGGTCCCGCCGGCCTTATGGCCGGTGTCAGTCGATGCCGCCGCGTAGCCATTCTGAAGCGCCGCCACGAGACTGGAGTAGCCGATCGCTCCTGCGAAGCCGCCGTTCCCCACGCCCAGGAAACGGCCATTCCAGCCACTGGCCGGCAGCCACACTTCAAAGCCAATGGCTGAATCAGGCGCTGGTCTTAGTACGCCTTGGATTCGGCAATAGACAGGAAGCTGCACCGTCCTGGCAGGTCCCAACTCCGGCGGGATTACGAACGGGCCAGCCGGTTGGAGCGTCGCGGCCGTTACCTCGGCGCCGGAAAGGTTCTTGCCCAACTCGCTCGTGCAACGGGTTCCGACGGAGGCCCCGGAGGCTACGCTGCCGGCGCCTACTGCCCACGCCAGCAGCGCCAGCACCATAGTTTTGGTGCAAGCCCGTCTGGGTACCTGGATCTGCATAGGCCTCTCCTTAATCGACCGCGAGTCACTATCGTTCGCTCGAGCTCCGCACTAGTTGGCGAACCCCTTTGGCGTCCGTCGAGGTCGCCGCGCTCTCCGGAGACCATCGATCAGAGCTTGTAGGCCAAACTCGAACTCGACATCGAAATTGATGGCGGATCCGGTCACGTGTTCGCTACTTCGAGCGGCCTGCTCGTCTATGGCCCAACCTAGAGCAAAGCGGCTCAGACTCGCCAAGACGTGCCAGGCCTGCGTCCGGTCAAGTCCCTGGGTGTGCATGCGCGCGAAAAGCTCCTCAATCCCGGTTGGACCCAGTGCATCCGTGGGACGCGTTCCGGCCACGACTCTTGCACCGTCGCGATACTCCAGCAGGTTGCGGCGGATCTGTCGGGCGAGGTCTCCCATCCACACCCACCACGAACCCTGCATGACGAAATTCGGTGGCGGCCGGAACAGAATCGCGGCAGCCATCATGTCCAGCAGTTCCTGCTTGTTCTTCACGTGCCAATAAAGCGTTGCACTCTGAACCCCCAGTCGCGCAGCGAGGCGACGCGTCGAAAGTCGGTCCAGGCCTTCCTCGTTCAACAGTTCGAGTGCGGCTTGAACAATTGTCTGTCGCGTCAACTTGGCCCGGTCGGCGGCGGCCGGCTTTGTTGACAAAGATCTGGATTTCATCAACTCTATCACTGATAGGGAAGCCCTGGTGGACCTCGACGGCACTCAAGGTCAAACAAAACAGCTGTCAACGCAACAATCGAATGGCAGCGAGGGGGGAGCGATCGTGGACAGCGAATCGAGGATGGATCCTGAGCGCCGGGCCGTGACCACAGGGCTTGCGGCCCTGGCCGTTGCAGTCGTCGCGGGCCCGGTCACTGCGGCAGGCAAGGCGCGCGAAGCCGTAGTCGAGACAACGGCCGGCAAGGTGCGCGGGATTCAGGTCGACGGCGCCTTTGGTTTTCTCGGCATCCCGTATGGCGCCTCAACTGCCGGAAGTGGCCGATTCATGCCGCCGAAGTCGCCCACCCCGTGGGCAGGCGTGAAAGAGCCCTGGACCACGCGGGTCATCGCGCCGCAAACCAACGTCAAAGTACCGCCCGCACCGCCGGGATCGCTGTTCTCGATCATCTCCGAATCGGGGGCTCTGGAGAGCGAGGACTGCCTGAATCTGTGTCTCTGGACGCCCGGAAACGATGCATCCCGGCGCCCCGTCATGGTCTGGCTGCACGGGGGTGGCTACGCCTCCGGATCAGGCTCAAACCCGACCTATTACGGCGGCCAGCTGGCGGCGCGCCACGATGTCGTCGTCGTCAACGTCACGCACAGACTCAACGTCTTCGGCCATACCTACCTCGGCGATATCCTCGGGCCGGACTTTGCGACGTCCGGCAACGCCGGCATGCTGGATATCGCAGCAGCCCTCGAGTGGGTACGGGACAACATCGAGCGGTTCGGCGGCGATCCTGGAAGGGTGATGATTTTCGGCGAGTCCGGTGGCGGCGGGAAAGTGGCCTCGATGCTGGCCATGCCTCGCGCACAGGGTCGGTTCCACCGCGCCACTATGGAGAGCGGCTCGGTGCGAACCTTGAGCGAGCGTCAGGAAGCAACCCGCGCCGCCGAGACCTTACTCACGGAGCTCAGTCTTTCGCGGCAGCGAGCGGCGGAGTTGCAGAATGTTCCGATGCCCCGGCTGCTGGAAGCCTATTTCACGACTATCGCGAAACTCGGCGGCGGCCTGGGGCCCTTCGGGCCGGTCCGTGACGGGGTCAGCATCCCCCGCCATCCCTTTGATCCGATCGCAAACCCCCTGTCTGCCCAAGTACCGTTGATGATTGGGACCAACCTCACGGAAGTCACGCTATTCCAGCTGAGCGACGAGGCGGCGTTCCATTTGGATGATGCTGGGCTCCTGGCACGCATGTCCGCCATGCTCGGTCCGAAGGCTGCCGAGGAGGCAGTACGTCTCTACCAGCAGAGCTATCCGCAAGCGACACCCTCGGATCGGTACTTCCTCATGGGCACGGATCGATCGGCGGGTTTTCGTCGCGGCGCCACCCAGATCGCGGAATTGAAGGCCGCTGCGGGGGCGGCGCCTGCGTTCCTCTATCAGATGCTCTGGAAGACACCTGTAATGGACGGCCGGCTGCGCTCCCCGCACGGCCTGGAGATTTCGCTGGTGTTCGATAACGCCGATGCCCCAACGACAGCACCCATGACCGGTGGCGGTCCACGGGCGCTGGCGATGGCCTCGGTGATGAGCGCGGCCTGGGCGGCCTTCGCACATACAGGCAACCCCTCAACTCCGGCCCTGCCATGGCCTGCCTACGACCTCGATCGGCGCACGACAATGCTGTTCGACGAACAAAGCCGCGCAGAATCGGATCCGTTCCGCGACACGCGCATGTTCTGGGACGGCCTCGCGAACGCCTTTATGTGAATTCAGCGCGAACGACCGTACCCGAGTTCAGCGGCAAGAAACATGCGTCATTCAATGATATTCACCTCGATGCCGCTCGCTGCAGCGCTGTGACCCAGCCCTCGACCCCGGCATTATGAGTGCCTTGCCTTGGCTGCCAAGGCTGAATCGGGATCCGATCGTGGACCCCAAGTCATTGCTTTTACTTAACTTATAACTTTCTTCAACATTGGGCGGCCGGCCGTTGCAACCCCGAATTAGCCCCCGAGAGCACAGGGTAATCACACGGATTTCGCACGAATTGGAGTAATGGACCGGGCCACGATGCACCTCGTGGAGGACGTGGATTGTCCGGCCGCATTTGACTACAATATGACTACAGTAGTCATATTGGACAAACAGATGCGAAAAATCCAACTGAAAGACGCCAAGGCGAAACTCTCGACTGTCGTAGACGATGCCGTGCAAGGTAAGCCCTCGATCATCACCCGCCACGGCAAACGGGAGGCGGTACTGCTTTCCTACGAAGAATGGCAGCGATTGTCGGGAGTGCCTTCGTTTGGGCGATTGCTGATGGCTGCGCCGCTTGGAGAAGATGACGTACCGCAGCGATCACCGGCGCCGCTGCGCGATGCGGGGTTATGAGCGGCCGCTTCCTCGTCGACACTGACGTCCTATCGGCCGGCGCGCCCTCGAAAGCGCAGGCCATCTCTCAGCTCATTGCGTGGCTGGACCGCAACTCGGAGCGCCTCTACGTGTCAGTCGTGACGATCGCGGAAATCGAGGATGGGATCGCCAAGTCAAAACGCCAAGGCTCGACACGAAAGGCCGCCCGCTTGCGCGAATGGCTGGAGACGCTGGTGCATCTTTACAGCCCGCGAATCCTCCCCTTCGACCTCGCAGCCGCGCGGATCGCAGGAACCCTATCGGATAGGGCACGCGGCGGCGGGCACACGGCAGGGTTCGCAGATTTGGCAATCGGCGCGATCGCCCGGCGTCACAACCTCACGATCCTTACACGCAACATCAAGCACTACATCCCACTCGGGCTCGCGGCACATGATCCCATCGCAGAGCTGCCAGCAGAGTAACGCGCGCTCTCAGAGGCGGCCGATAACGTGCCATTTAAGCACCCTACTCCGCAGATGCCTTCCCCGGACCATAGTCCGTCGTCGGCCAGCCTGTCGGCATCGCGTCCGGCATGTTGAACAGCACTGCGTTGATCTCACGAATCCAGCCGTTCTGGATCGCGAAGAACTCGCCCACCAGGCGATCGGCGGCCGTCGCTGTACTCTGGCTCTTCGCGCCATCCTTCAGGCCAAAGCGCAGGATCGTGAGCACGATGCCGCGCTCTTCATCCACCACCGCGTAGCGGCGATCCCAGAGGTTGCGGCCGATGAAGCCGCCGTCGTCGAAGCCGCGCGACGTATCGTTCGGGCGGCCGTCGCGCATTACGGTCAGGCCGGTGGTGTGCACACCGTTCTCGATGCGGTCCGAATCCGCGGCGAGGCGCGCGCGGCGGTACGCGGGCGTGCCGTTCGTCTGGAAAGCGCGCCAGTAGCTCTCGGTCGCGCCGATGAGGTCGTAGTACGAATCGCGTTCGGCTTCACGCAGCGAGAGTGTTAGCCGTGGCGACACCGTGGTTAGAGCGTCCGGATTCCACAATCCGCCTGCCTCGCCCTTGTTGCACTTGATGCTCTCGATCTCGGTGATCGCGCCGTTGATTACTTTCAGACGCAGCATCATCATCGTTTTGGAGCCGTCCGCGTTACGCAGCACTACCTCCGTGCCGGTATCGCCACGCTTCGTGTTCACGATATCCCAGCGGTACACCACTTCCCTGGAGCTTTCCCAGAATGTCTGCGCGAGCTTCTTCTCCGCACCGTTCTCGGTGATGCGAGCCTTCGCGGCCTGCGGCAGCTTCGTGGGATCGTGCGCCACGAGCGCCGCAAAATAGCCATCGATGACTTTGGTGAGACACGCGCGGTCGCACGCCTCCTGGGCGTAGGACGTGGACGAGAAGAGCGCACCGACCAGCACCACGCCGGCAACGGCGCGGAATCCGAGAGTTGCCATATTCCTGCCCCCCATTTTTCGTTGTGTGCCATCCAGGAGATGCCAGCCGAAGGATAGCTTGCGACGGGTCGTGGGGTGGCGAAACCTCGTCTTGATAGCCACGTAGACCATGTCGTGCCTCAGCAAGCGCTCTCGGCCAATGCACGCTGCCTGAATCGCGCGGATTGCCGCTGTGCCCATCCGCTGTGGCGTACTCCGAACAGCCCAGCGCGACATCGATGGTGGAAAACGGAAACGAAGCTGCCTCGCGTTGACTTAGTGCGGATATGGATAGCGCTGCGAGAAACCTGCTGTAGCCTGGATTGGGATCCATCCAACAAGATAATGGTGGAAAGGGCGGGAATCGAACCCTCGACCCCGGCATTACGAGGGAAGTGGACGCCACAATTGGCGTTTATATTCAAATACTTATCTTGCTCGTCGATCCGGCAAGAGGAAGATAAGGTGCTCGTTCAGGGGGGGCAAATGCCGCCGAGTCCGCACGAAATCCCCCCACGTGTGCAATCAAACATGTCCCCGAAATGTGATTGCGGCACGAGCGCTCACCATCGTGACTTTGCGCTGAAGCGGTGATAGGCTGAATCTTTTACGATTGTATGATCGATCGGGCTATTGTATGACGACCATCACGGTCTCCTCCAAGTATCAGATTGTGATTCCCTCCCGGATGCGCGAGTCGCTCGGCATCAAGCCGGGCGAGAAACTCCATGCCATCGAATATCGAGGCCGAATCGAGCTTGTACCGGTGCGATCAACGAAGTCTGCGCGCGGTTCTCTAAAGGGAATTGATACGGATGTTCCCCGGGAAACCGATCGCACATGAATGTCGTGGACTCCTCGGCGTGGCTGGAGTACTTCGCCGATGGGCCCAACGCGTCAGTATTCGCCAAGCCGATTGAAGCAACGCGCTCACTGCTTGTGCCGTCACTTTCTCTCTACGAGGTATTCAAGCGTATCTGCCAGCAACGCGATGAAGACGAGGCGCTTCGGGCCATCGCAATCATGGAGCAAGGAAAGGTCGTGGACCTTGACCGCGCGACAGCCTTGGAGGCGACGCGACTGTCCATACAGCACCGAATTGCGATGGCGGACAGCGTGATGCTTGCCACTGCAGGACGGTACCGTGCCACGCTTTGGACTCAGGATGCGGACTTTGAGGGAATGTCGAAGGTCCGGTACTACGCCAAGGGATCGTGACCATTTGTGAACTGGTGGAAAGGGAGGGAATCGAACCCTCGACCCCGGCATTATGATGTCTCGACAATGCATTTTCCGGCGCTATCGGGTACCCGTGACCTGCTGGCATCCCTGGTCCGCCCCTGGCTTCGACCGACGGAGGGTTCTCGATCTGAGCGAGAAACACGAACCCTCCAGCCAGCCCGACTGCGTGGCCCTCGCGGCCGATGCCGTTGGTGCAGTCTACAGCTTACGGTGAAACAGGTCTGATTTTGACAGGCTACAGCCTATAATCCTTGAAATATTGACAAGCTATAACTGCTCATATAATATCTTTTGGAATAGTTATAGCTACTCGAGATTTCCATGATCCGATCCTTGCCCCTGCAGCAGATCGATAGGACGCTTGCCCCCTGGCACTCATTGCCACGTTCACGCCCGAGCGGCGGCTGGCTGCGCGCGGTACGACAAGCATTGGGCATGACCACACGTCAGCTCGCGAAGTCCGTGGGGGTCACCCAAGCCGCTGTCGTGGACGCCGAGCGCACCGAAGCGAAAGGCTACATCACCCTTGCGACATTGCAACGATATGCCACGGCGCTCGATTGCGAACTTAGCTACGCGCTGGTTCCCAAACGTCCGCTTCAGGAAGTGGTGGAGGAGCGAGCTGACCGCATCGCCCGCGACCAAGTCCTAAGGGTGAAACATTCGATGGCATTGGAAGATCAGTCAACCAGTAAGGAGCATTTGGAGCGCGAGATTGCGGAGCTACGGAGAAAACTCTTGGAAGGCAGACGCTCCCGGCTATGGCAATGAAGTTTGAGTACGCGCCCGGCGCCACTCCCATCGACCTGGACGAGGCCAAAGGACTTATCCCGGCTCATGTAACGCTGCAGCGTGAACTCAACGAGTACGAGGAGGCGAACATCCTCGAGGCGACCGAATGGTTATTCGCGCGCCGCCGCGGCGACCCACTGGATGAGCGCTTCATTCATATCGTGCACAACCGCATGTTCAATCAGACTTGGAAGTGGGCGGGAAAGTCGCGCCGAACGGACAAAAATATTGGCGTAACTTGGGTCGAAATCCTGATGCGACTGCGCCAAATGCTTGGGGACGTTCGCGCTCAGATTGAGCATCGAGCTTACTCATCTGTTGAGATTGCTGCCCGTTACCATCACCGTCTCGTCGCCATCCATGTGTTTCCGAACGGCAATGGTCGCCACGCCCGCCTTATGGCGGATTTGCTCCTGAAGGAACTTGCAGGTGAGCAGTTCGAATGGGGCCGCGGGTCATTGGTCGGCGCAAACGAGCTGCGCGGGCGCTACATCGCCGCGCTCCAAGCGGCAGATGCGGGAGACTGTCGACCTCTCCTTGCATTCCTGGAGAACAAGTGAATTCCCCAGCAGCCAGGTAGCGCTTGTTCAAGACTTGGGACCTGATGGGTCACAAAGGACCGGACATCACGACGCACTACAGTGCTGCCGAGATCGGCCGATTGTTCGCGGCAGCAAATCGAATCGGGCAGTCCCACGAATCTTCCACGCCAACTTTACGTCGCGTGATCTAAAGCACGCGTAAGTCATTGGTGGAAAGGGAGGGAATCGAACCCTCGACCCCGGCATTATGAGAATGCGCAACGCGGGCCTATTGAGAGACCCGCCAAGGTGAGCGGTCCTTCCAGCTGGCAAGTACCTGCGCTGCCCAGGCAGTGTCTTTGTCCTGGTGGCAAGCATTGCATGCGTTCGGAATCTTGAGAGAGTCAGTTTCCGAAGGTGTTACAAAGTGGAACGTATGACTGGCGACATTCACATTGGCGACCGTCTGTTCGATCTTAGGCATGTGGCAGGCGACGCATTGGCTGCCCGGACTGTTCAACGCATGATGAGTGTGGGCCTCGATGGAAGGCGCATGTGGCCCGTTCTGAGTGTTGACGCCGTGGCAAGAAGAGCACACTTCATTGATCGGTTTGCGCAGTAGCGCCTGATTCGCAGTGCCATGGGGATCGTGGCACGAAAAGCAGGTCACACCGCGGGTGTACATTAGGCTTTGAACGAAATCGTTCCCCTGCATCCTATTCTTGTGGGCTGTGCCGTCAGCGTAGTGCGTGAAAGTCTGCTCTCCCAGCTTGTGTGGCTCGAGCTTCCAAAAGTCAGCAAGACGCAAGCCGACGTGGAAACCGACGGGCCAATCGTAATATTTGCCCTCGATGGGGTTCTTGAGTGGCTGGCCCTGAGAGTGACATTGAATGCATGTGTCGTTGGCATCCACGTAGTCCATCCGGGCAGGATTTAAAATGTTCTCCTTGGTCGGATTCGCGGCATGCTCCGATCCAGCTCCATGGCATTGCTCGCAGCCGACATTCCATTCGGTTGGCACTTTCGTCGCAATGTTGTAATTGACCGAATGACAGCCGTCGCACAGTGGACCAGTAGGACGCCCTGAGTTGTCGCCCGTGGGGTCAGGATACTGCGGCGCCCACCAGTCTCCACCTGTTGAGGCCACGTGGTACGGAAGCCACTTCTTGTTGGTGACGTCCCATTGGGCTGGATATGGGAAGTAATCATCGCCGACCTTATGGAAGTACCTTTGTTTCCACCCACTACCGTAAACAAAGGCCACGTCCTGTACCTTGAAGGTCAGGAGCGGGTCCGGTTTAGAGAAGTCTGGGATCACCGCATCCGGGTGCTGCTTCGGATCTCGCACCACGTTTGCCATCCGGGTCTGACTCCATCTGGCATAAACCTCTTGATGGCAGTTCTTGCAGGCGGCGGATCCCACATACTGTTTGCCTGGCTCGGACTCATTTTGAGTCGCGGCAAGCGATGCGACCAGTGGCAGGTGCCGGATAAAGGCCACCAGCTGCCAGACCTGCCGGTCAGGCATATTCCAAGCAGGCATCGCCGTGTTTCGAATGCCGTTGCGGATATGGTAGAAGATTTCGCCATCGGACATACTGGGGACGAGTTCGCGCAGCACTGGAGGACGTGGATAAACTCCTGCGCCGATTTCGGTCTTCCCGCCCCCATCGTACGCATGGCAGCTCTCGCATTTTTGTGCGAAGAGGTCTTTACCGGTTGTGATATCCGCCGGATCTTTGCCAATCGGGTTCACTGCATTCTTCGCCGTGCCGGGAACGCTATGACGAAGCAGCCAGGTGGCCACACTCACTTCGACGGCGGGAGGGTCCTTACGAGCCACCGATAGACCGGGTAGGGCTACGGCATAAAAGACCAATCCGATGAGCACGATGGCCGCAACCAGGATCAGCGCAGTCGTCTTGCCCATATGGGTCTTCCTTATCTGTAGTAGCAGCTACTACCTGATGTAGTATACGCTACATGGACTCTTCATCAGGCGCAAGCAAACCGCAGCCCTGGCTGCTCTTCGTGACGAACCTACCTGGGCGAAACCAGACGGTGCGCATGCGGCTATGGCGATCCCTTAAAGCAGCAGGGGCTGGCCTCCTCCGCGACGGCGTCTATGTGTTACCGGACAACCCCTCGGCACAGGAGCTACTGGGCAACCACGCGTCGGAAATCGGGGCGGCGGGTGGCGCAGCACATGTACTGATGCTGAGCTCCAGTTCGGAAGATCAAGAATGCACGTTGCGAGCCCTGTTTGACAGAACAGAGGAATACGCCGAACTGGAAAAGAAAATAACTTCCCTGAGAAAAGGCTTGCCCAAACTGATTGAAACCGATGCGCGCCAGCAATGCTCTGCGTTGCGAGCAGAGTTCGACACACTCGCCGCATTGGATTTCTTCCCGGGCAGCGCACAGCGGCAGATGCAGGGCGCGCTGCAGGATATGGAATCCCAATTGAATACGCGTTTCTCTCCGGATGAGCCGCGCAGCTCACGTCGCGAGATTCCACTTCGAAACCGCAAAGACTTTCAAGGTCGCACTTGGGCCACTCGCGAGCGGATGTGGATCGATCGGGTCGCCAGCGCGTGGCTCATTCGCCGGCACATCGACCACAAAGCAAAATTCATATGGCTTAAAAAGCCCAAAGACTGTCCAAAGAGCGCCTTAGGATTTGATTTTGATGAGGCGACATTCACGCATATTGACTCCAAAGTCACCTTTGAGGTTCTGCTTGCGAGCTTCGGACTCGAGCAGGATCCCGGCCTTATGCGGCTTGGCGCCCTCGTGCACTTCTTGGATGTAGGCGGTATACCCGTCCCGGAGGCGGCCGGCTTTGCTTCGATCATGACGGGAGCACGTGCAAGTCAGCCGGATGACAGCGCACTCCTTGAGCTTATGTTGCCCGTGCTCGACAGCCTCTATCGAGCCTTCGTCGAACCTGGCTGAATTATCTGCGCAGGGCCGCAACCTCGATGTGCCGTTGAATGATGAAGCAATGAGCGTCTTGATTCGCTGGCGAGAGCAGTCGGGGTGCACGGGCTACGTTTTTGACGTTGCCACCAGTTTCAAGTCCGCGTGGGACAAGATTCTAAAGCGTGCACGGATCAACAACTTCCGCTGGCACGACCTGCGGCACCACTTGCATCGCGCCTCGTCCAGCGTGCTGTTCCGCTGAACACTGTGCGGGATCTGCTGGGCCACAGCTCGGTTCAGACGTCTTTGCGTTACGCGCACTTAGCGCCGGATCAGCGGCGCTAGGTCATCGCCAAACTCAACGAGAAACCGATTCTTGCGCTTACCTTGCGCTTATCGGGAGACTGCTTTCAAACGAGGAGTATGTATCCCATTGATTTAATGGTGGAAAGGGAGGGAATCGAACCCTCGACCCCGGCATTATGAGTGCCGTGCTCTAACCAGCTGAGCTACCTTTCCATTCCCCAGGCATGCTACCGGCATGGAGCCGGGCGCGCATTGTCAGCGCCGCCGGATACGGCGTCAAGAAGGCAAAAATAGACTTTGGAATCAGGATGCTAGGGGGAGCTATGGAATTGAAACTGATTGCGGAGGGGCTGCAGTTTCCGGAAGGCCCGGTGGCAATGGCCGATGGCTCGGTCGTCTTGGTTGAGATCCGCCGCGGCACACTGAGCCGCGTCACGCCCGGCGGCCGGCGCAGCACTGTTGCAGCGCTCGGGGGCGGGCCGAACGGTGCGGCCATAGGTCCGGACGGGGCCGTCTATGTCTGCAACAACGGCTTCGCCTGGACCTGGCAGGAGGGCGAGGTAAATATGCCCGATGGTCCGCCGCCTGAGTACCGCGGCGGATCAATCCAGCGGGTCGACCTTGCAACGGGCAAATTCAGCACTCTTTACGATCATTGCGACGGCAGACCGCTGAACAGTCCCAATGATCTGGTGTTCGATAGCCAGGGCGGCTTCTGGTTCACTTGTTTAGGCCAGACAGACGGCGAAGTTCGCCGCATGGGCGCGCTCTACTACGCAAAAGCTGATGGCTCAAAAATCGTCCGCTGGCGCAGCGATATGTTCTCGCCCAATGGCGTGGGCCTTGCGCCCGATGAGCGCACTGTGTACATGGCGGATTGCAACGTCGGTCGACTCTATGCATTCGATCTCACCGCCCCGGGGGTGATGGCACCACCTTGCGGACCGCCAACCTCGCCCGGGCGCGTGGTATGCACGCTCCCCGGCTATCAGTGGCTGGACAGTCTTGCGGTGGAAGCCAGCGGCCGGATCTGCGTGGGCACTTTGTGGAATGGCGGGATCACGACGTTTGAGCCGAATGGCGCCTACGAACACTTCCCCTGCCCTGACCCGGTGACGACCAACATCTGCTTCGGCGGTGCCGACATGCGCGATGCGTACATCACCTGTTCGACGACCGGCAAGCTGTTCCATACCCGCTGGCCGCGTCCGGGCCTAAAGCTGCCCTTCAACGCATAGCAGTTCAGCGGTTGATCTCGATCAGCAGTACCCAGGCGTTGGCACCTACGGCAGCAAACGTCATGAGGATTCCGACGGGCAGTAGATAAAGACCCTGAAGGTCTCCGCGCCATAGCACCACGGCGCCCCCGAGAGCAAACACCGCGACGGAAAGTCGATTGCACAGGACCATGCGCGCGGAACGCCGACGGTGCGGGGCGTCGACGGACTGCAAATAGCCGCGTTGCAGGGGCAACAATCCCAGCAGAGTGACAATACCGATGCCGAGCACTTCGCCGCCCAACTGCCACGCGGCTTGTCCAGGAATCAGCGGCAAGGAGGCGACGATGATCACCAGCAGCAGCATGACGAGGGCCTCAAGACCGCGATCGGCCATGCGACCCAATGCCAGGATGCGGGCCTGATTGACGGAGACTGCGACAAACAGCAGACCCGCCAGCGCCGCAGCCGCGCCCAGCTCCCCCAGGAAAAAATTGCCCCAGTCGTTCACGAAGATCTAGACGTTGAACCGGAAGTGCATGACGTCGCCTTCGCGGACGATGTATTCCTTGCCTTCGAGGCGCAGCTTGCCGACTTCGCGCGCGCCGCTCTCGCCGCGGTAGGTGATGTAGTCGGCATAGGCGATGACTTCGGCACGGATGAAGCCGCGCTCGAAATCAGTGTGAATCACGCCGGCGGCCTGCGGTGCGGTCGATCCGGCGTGCACGGTCCACGCGCGCACTTCCTTCTCACCGGCGGTGAAGTAGGTCTCCAGCCCCAGCAGCTTGAATGCGCAGCGAATGACCCGATCGAGGCCGGGCTCATCCAGCTTCAGTTCAGCCAGAAATTCGGCGCGGTCGGCCTCTTCGAGTTGCGAGATCTCCGCTTCGATCGCGGCACACACGGCAACCACCTGCGCACCCTCGGCCGCCGCCAGTTTCTGCACGGCGGTGAGCTTCGGATTATCGGTAAAGCCCTGCTCGTCCACGTTCGCCACATACATGACGGGCTTGGCCGTCAACAGGTGCAGTTCCCTCAGGTCCCTCGCTTCCTCCTCCGTCAGCTTCAGCGCGCGGGCGGGCTGCGCCTTGTTCAGCTGCGCCCGCACCTTCTCGAACAGCGCCGCCTTGCGCACCGAGTCCTTGTCGCCGTTCTTGGCGGTCTTGGTCGCCCGCTCGTGAGCCTTCTCGATGGTCGTCAGGTCGGCGAGCGCGAGCTCGGTGTTGATGGTCTCGATGTCGGCCAGCGGATCGATCCTGCCCGCGACATGCACGATGTCACTGTCATCGAAGCAGCGCACGACGTGCGCGATGGCATCGACCTCGCGGATGTGCGCGAGGAATTTGTTGCCCAATCCTTCGCCCTCGGACGCTCCCGCGACCAGGCCCGCGATGTCGACGAACTCGACCGCGGCCGGCACCAGCTTCTCGGGGTTGACGATATTGGCCAGCTCCTGCAGGCGCGCATCGGGCACCGGCACCACACCGACATTCGGATCGATGGTGCAGAACGGGTAATTCTCGGCCGCGATCTGCGCGCGCGTCAGGGCATTGAACAGCGTCGACTTGCCGACATTCGGCAGGCCCACGATTCCGCATTTGATCGACATATTGGTTTACCTTGAACTTTAAACAGGTCGGCCGTGCAGGGCCTGAGTAGCCCGCTGCGCGCCTTGCTGCATCATCAACGGCACGGCATCTGCCGCGGCGGCGATCGCCACAACGATGAGCTCTTCGTCCGCCTTCGAGGGGCGGCCGAGGACGTAATGCAGCACCTTGTTGCGATCGCCGGGATGGCCGATTCCGAGCCGCAATCGCCAGAATCCCTCCGCGGTGTTCGCGAGAATATCGCGCATGCCGTTGTGGCCACCGTGGCCGCCGCCGAATTTGAGGCGAGCATCCCCGGGAGGAAAATCCAGCTCATCGTAGGCCACGAGGATCTCGCCCGGAACAATCTTGTAGAAATTCGCGATGCTGGCCAATGGCCCACCGCTGCAGTTCATGTAGGTCATGGGCTTGGCCAGCCATACCTCGCGGTCGGCAATCCGTGTACGCGCCAGATCGGCCTGATGGCGCGGCTCGTAGCGCAACGTTGCGCCATGGCGGGCGGCGAGCGCATCGACGAATGCGAAGCCCGCGTTGTGGCGCTGGCGCTCGTGTTCGGCCCCGGGATTGCCCAAACCCACTATCAGCTTCAGGGGAACGGCATCCATGAGCGCACGCCTGCATTGAAGGAAAAAAGGTACGCGCGGGCAAGCGCAAACTCGCCCGCGCGTCCGTCACGGCTACTTCTTGCCCGCGTCCTTCTTGGCAGGAGCGGCGGCAGCCTTGTCGTCCTTCTTCGCATCCGCACCGGCGGCGGCGCCGGTAGCGGCAGCGGCAGCAGGCGCTGCGGCCGCACCCTCGACCGGGGCAGCTTCGGCGGCGACCGCCTCGGGCTCCTCGGCACGCGGGCTATGGATGGAGACGACGGCAGGGTTGCGGCCATGCCCCAGCGCTGGCAACACCACCCCCTCCGGAACCACCACGTCGGACAGATACTTGATGTCATTCAAGTTCATGGTCGACATGTCGATGTCGAGGAACTCCGGCAAATCCTTCGGCAGGCACACCACTTCCACTTCGTTCATCAGATGCGACACGATGCCGCCCTGGGTCTTCACGCCCGGGGAGGCGCTGGCGTTGCGGAAATGGATGGGCAGGCGAATGCGCAGCTTCTCATTCTCCACGACCCGCTGCATGTCCAGGTGCACGACCAGGTTCTTGGCCGGATGCATCTGCACGTCCTTGACGATAGCGGCCTGCGTCTCGTCGGCTACTTTCAGCTGCACGATGGATGAGTAGAACTTCTCGTTGTCGATCATCGTCAGCAGCTTTTGCTGATCGAGGACCAGGGCGCGCGGGTTCTGCCCGCCGCCGTACAATATGGCCGGAACTTTTCCAGTGACACGCAGGCGGCGGCTCGCACCTTTGCCTTGCGTGTCCCGGAATTCCGCGCCGATCACAAATGAAATGCGCATTGTTGAACTCCTGAAACAGTCATCACTTCGCCGCACCATGCGGCATTCACGCCACCCCGCGACCAAAGGGGCGTGATCAACACGACCCGCGTGCCACCCGATGTGGCAGCCGGTCTTATCAATTCCTAATCCACGTACAGCGAACTGACGGACTCCTCAGCCCGTATGCGCCGTATCGTCTCCGCCAGCAACGCCGCCACCGACAGCTGGCGGATGCGGCCGACATTCTGTGCCGCCTGCGACAGCGGAATGGTGTCAGTCACCACCAGCTCATCCAGCGCCGACTTGCCGATGCGTTCGAGCGCGGCGCCCGACAGCAGCGCGTGCGTGATGTACGAGGTCACCTTCAGCGCACCGGCATCCTTCAGCGCCTGTGCTGCCAGGCACAGTGTCCCAGCCGTATCCACCATGTCATCGACCAGCACGCAGTTCTTCCCGGCGACCTCGCCGATGATGTTCATCACCCGCGACTCATTCGGTCGCGGGCGGCGCTTGTCGATGATGGCCAGATCCGCATCATCCAGCCGGCGCGCGAACGCGCGGGCGCGGGCCACACCGCCGACATCGGGCGACACCACGACCAGGTTGCTGTCGCCGCGCTTCCAGGCATCACCCAGCAGCACCGGCGAGCCATACACATTGTCCACGGGGATATCGAAGAACCCCATGATCTGGTCCGAATGCAGATCCAGCGTCAGCAGCCGGTCGACACCGGCGCCGGCGATCATGTTCGCGACCAGCTTCGCGGTAATCGCCGAACGGGTCGCGCGCGGCCGCCGGTCCTGGCGCGAATAACCGAAATACGGCACGACCGCCGTGATACGTGCGGCCGAGGCACGACGGCACGCATCCACGAGCACCAGCAGCTCCATCAGATGATCGTTCACCGGCGGGCAGGTCGACTGCACGATGAACACATCGCGGCCGCGAACGTTATCGATCAGTTCGACGTTGACCTCACCGTCACTGAACCGGCCGACCTCGGCCTCGCCCAGCGGCACACCGAGGTGCCGCGCGATCTCATGCGCCAGCGCCCGGTTGGCATTTCCGGTGAACAACGCCATCGTGTCGTCAGTCACGACCCATATCTCCCCATCTCGTATGGCCCATCGACAAACGTGGGTGGGATGGAAGGATTCGAACCTCCGGATGGCGGGATCAAAACCCGCCCATAAGCTTTGTAAAAACAGTAAGTTACCGATTTTATGAAGCTAAGCATCCCCCTCTATCCCATCCATAGCAGCCGCCAAAGTGGGCACCGGACTCTCGGCCTGTGCCTGGCCGACCAATCGGGCGGCGGATGATACACGATGACCTTTCCCGCCGGGTTGATTTCAATCTCACCTAAGGCGCTGTCCGCCATAGGGTATTTCCCCTGAGAATCCGCCGGTTCGAGCCTACGGCCGCTCGCGGTCTGACTCGTACCTGACGCAGGTGAGCCCGGATTTGCCGGTAGGCCGAGCCTCCGGACTGCTCTCGGTTCTCAGATAGGCTTACAGCTCGACTGGACCATGACGATCTCGGAGATTCTCTTGTCGTATTGCTTGACGCACATAGCGGCATCCTTGGTGCCGGCGGGAACGTCCACCTCACATGCGTCGGTGCTATCACGGTCGTTGAATGAAATTTGCCAAGCGAACTGACATCTATAATTTGCCGAATCACCTTCCGGCGACGTCACTACGACCCTGGAAGTTCGCGCGTCCTTTGGGTCTTTTTCTACCCTCGCCTTGGGGATCGCCGCCATCGCAACGGCGGCAATGGAAACAGCACACACAGCCAGAATGAGCCGCTTGATCGCCATTTTCATTGTATGTTCCTCATCGATATATGGTTGCGGATGACGGGTAACGCGCAGTGCTCACAACGCAGCATTCTACGACCGCTCATCCACAATAGGACTATCCCCGGAGTAGACCTGCTGGACTATCGCGTTGTGCATCACAACATTCGCAATTCGCTGCGCTGCGCTGCGCTGCGGGTCAGACCGCTCAGGTGAGAAATTGGCTGGGGTGGAAGGATTCGAACCTCCGAATGGCGGGATCAAAACCCGCTGCCTTACCACTTGGCGACACCCCACCATAAACAATCCCTCAGGCGCGCATCGCAAGCAGCGGCGAGACATTCATGCCGCGGGCCACCATACCGCGCCACGGCGCAGGGACCCTCGTCACGATGTCTTGTGCCTCATCCTGAGCTGCGCAGGGCGCGAAAATGCAGGCTCCCGTGCCAGTCAGCCGCGCCGGCGCGAAGTGTCCCAGCCAGTCCAGCGCGCGCGCGACTTCGGGGTAGCGCGCGCGCACCACCGGTTCGAAATCATTTCGCCCGCCCGACTGTAAAAAGCCGCCCATTGTGATGGGGGGTGAATTTCGTGTCAATTCAGGCGCCTGGAACACAGCCGCTGTCGGGACGTGGACTTGAGGATGCACCAGCGCGAACCAGCTGGGCGGCAACGCCAGTGGCGTGAGGCGCTCGCCGCGCCCTTCGGCCCAGGCGGAATGCCCGCGGACGAATACCGGCACGTCCGCCCCCAGTTCGACGCCAATATCCGCAAGTTCATCGTCGTTCAGGCCACACTCCCACATCCTGTTCAGCGCCACGAGCGCCGTCGCGGCGTCCGAACTGCCACCCCCGAGGCCCCCACCCAGCGGAATGCGCTTGGTGACGCTCAGG
Organism: Steroidobacteraceae bacterium; assembly: GCA_036267975.1. GTDB lineage: Bacteria > Pseudomonadota > Gammaproteobacteria > Steroidobacterales > Steroidobacteraceae > DAIDKA01. Next base: position 30,368 of record DATAVA010000063.1, read on the forward strand.
GTCGCGCCCAGCCGATTTCCGGTGGCCGCCTGCAGCGCGCGGGCGGCCCGCACCACCAGGTCGGACTCCGCCGGCACGCCCTGCGGTCCGGTCGGCCGCTCGATCAGACCGTCGGGTCGAATCTGAATATGGATGTCGTCCGCGAGGTCGATGAGTTGAAACAGCGTCTGCAGGTCGTGATAACCATCGCTGCGCCGGCCGGTGATGTGCAGAAACAGATTGAGCTTGGCGGGCGCCGGCCAGCGGGTCGCGCCGCTCATGGCGCACGCCAGCCTTCGAGGCTGAGTTTCACGCGCACCTTATCGCGTGTCACCGTCATCTTCTGGGGCAACGCACCGTCCGCGGTTTGCATGTAGTCGTTGTACGTCACCGTCCAGCCCGACTGCGCCAGGGAACCCAGATAGCCCTGCACATTCAAGCTTTCAGTGCTCGGGTCCGCCGGATCGGGCACGCCCTGGATCCAGTAACGCAGGCTGCTCAAAGGTGGCTCGAAGCCCATGCGTCGGACCAATGAGTCGTGCGCCGCCTCGCTGTCGAGCGCCTCGCCCGATGGATTCGTCACGGTCAACGTGCCCGCATCATCGACGATGCGCACGCCACCCACGCCCAGGGGGCCATCCAGGCTGATGGTACTGCGCGAGCCATCCTGACTCCAGCGCAGGTGGGCCTGGAAACCATCGGTTCCGGCGACGACCCCGATGCGCCCCTGGGCCGTGAACTGCGCGCGCGCCTGCAGCTGCAGGCGCCGCGCGGGCCAGCCGGCGATGACTTGTGCGGGGGCCACCGCGGGCGCAATGGGTTTGGGGACGCTCTGGCAGCCGACCAGCCACAGCGCGGCGCCGAGCAGGACAACCAGCTGCAGCGGCCGCAGGAACGCGGCCACGGCCCGGCTGCCAACCGGCATATCAGCGGTGCCCGGAACTCGGCACCAGGCGCTGCCGCGTGGCCGCGAGCGCCGCTGACTCCGGATGACGGGTCAACGCATCGTTGAGCACCTTGCGCGCCTGCGCCTGCGACCCACTCGTCCACAGCGCCTCCACCCAGTGGGCCGCGATATCCGGATCCTGGCCGACGTTGTAGGCATGTTCGAGAATGCCGGCCGCATCGCGCGAATCCCCGCGTCGCAACCGCACCCACCCCAGGCTGTCCAGCGCCGCCGGACTGTCCGGGGTGACCAGCAGGGCCTGGCGAATCAGCTTCTCGGCGCGCGGCAACTGCTGCCGATGGTCCGCGAGGGTATAGCCCAGCGCATTGAGTATGGTCGGGTCGTCCGGGCGCGCGACCAGCAGCACCTCGAAGGCCTGCACTGATTCGCGGGTCTGCCCGGCACGCTCCAGCATCGTGGCATGCTCGTATTCGAGGGTCGGATTGTTTGGATAGGACTGGGCCGCAGCCGCGAGCAAAGCAAGCGCCCCATCGGCATCGCCATGATCCGCCAGCAGATGAGCCTTCTGCACCACGAGCTCAAAGGTGGTGCGCGCATCATGACTGGCCAGATCATCTACCAGTGCGAACGCCTCGGCGCGCTTGCCGGCGTCGAGCAGCAGACCCGCCGCGGCCATCCGCGCCGGTGCCGCCATCGAGGAGTCGATCAGTCGCCGGTAGATGGCAAGCGCGGCATCCTTATCGCCCTGTGCTTCGGCAATCTGCGCCAGATAAAACATGGCGCCATCACCGGCCTCGCCCGTGCTCATCAACGCAGTGAAGCGCTTTTGTGCCTGCGCCAGATCGCCGTTGTCATAGGCAAGCAGCGCCAGCCGCCGGTCGATCTCCAAGGTATTGACGTCCCCTCCCGCGCGCAGCCGCTCCAGTTCCCTCGCCGCCTCGTCGGCGCGCCCCAGGTCCTGCAGAATCTCGGCCACTTCGAAAACACCTTCCGTCGCATCCAGCTTTGCGACCTCATGCGCCGTGGCCAGCGCCAGCGTCGCATCGCCGCGCAGCACGGCAATGCGGGCCTTCAGCCGCAGGGCATCGGCGGACTTGGGATCGCGTTGCAATGCTTCCTCGACCAGATGGTCGGCGCGTTTGAAGTCATAGGCTTCGACCGCCATGGCACCCAGCGCGGTCAGCACCGCCGCCGAGCGTTGTGGCGTGTCGATCACCGGGTCGAGGGCCGCGAATGCGGCCGTCGCATCGGATTGATCCGCCAGCACCTGCATGGTGCCGATCAGATCGCGGTCGGCTGCCTTCGTATCAGCGGCCAGTGCAGCACTGATGCCCGCACGCGCCTCCGGTACGTGATACAGCTTCAAGGCGACGGTGGCGTAAATGAGCGCGGCCTGCGGATCCGTTGGCGCGGCCTTGAACCAGTTCTGCACGGCGCTCCACGCGGCCGGAACATCCTGGCAGTCCAGCGCGACATCGGTGGCATGGCTGGCCAATTGAGCCGGCGCGCCCTGCGAAGCCACGGCGAAGTCATCGGAGGCGGCGCGGCAGTCACCACGCTGCAGCGCGAGCTCTCCGGCCACGCTGGCCTGGGCCGGATCAGTCGGAGTGCTTGCCGCCTCCGCAGGCGGGTCCGCTGCTGCCGCCGCCTGTGAAACGGCAGGATCCGCAGCAGCGCTTACACCTGCCGGCGGTACGGTGTGGCATCCTGCCAACGTCAGCGCTGCCACCGCGCCAACCGACAGGGTCATCCAGATTCGTGTCGCACCCATCTGGCCACTATATATCCAAACACGCCTTGTCACCTCCATCCGGCATCGCTGAGAATGCCGCGCCCATTTCCGGGCGGGATCTGTAACTCTATGTAAGCCAATGAAGGATTCGATTCGCCACCGCCTGGAGAAAATGCTCGACCGCTTCGAGGAAGTCGGCGGCCTGCTGGCTGATCCGGCCACCGACGGCGGTTCACCGCAGTTTCGCGAACTGTCGCGCGAATACTCGCGGCTGCAGCCCCTTACCGAGGGCTTTCAGCGCTACCGCGCACTGGAATCGGACCTGGCGACTGCTCAGCTGATGGCCGCGGACCCGGACCCCTCCATGCGTGACATGGCCGCGGAGGAAGTCCAGCGCCTGGCAGGCGCCCTGGAGGCCATGGAGGCCCAGCTGCGCAGCCTCCTGGTGCCGCGTGATCCACGCGATGAAAAGAACATCTTCCTGGAAGTCCGCGCCGGCACCGGCGGGGATGAGGCGGCGATATTCGCCGGTGACCTGCTGCGCATGTACATGCGCTACGCGCAAACGCGCGGCTTCACGACTGAAATCATCAGCGAGAGTGTCGGCGAGCATGGTGGTTACAAGGAAGTGATCTGCCGCATTGCCGGACAGAACGCATTCTTCCAGTTCCGCTTCGAATCCGGCACGCACCGCGTCCAGCGCGTGCCGGCGACCGAGGCGCAAGGGCGCATTCATACCTCCGCGTGCACGGTCGCCATCCTTCCGGAGATCGATGAAGTCGAGAAGGTCGAAATCAACCCGGCCGATCTGCGCGTGGATACCTATCGCTCCTCCGGCGCCGGCGGCCAGCATGTGAACAAGACGGATTCGGCCATCCGCATCACCCACATTCCGACCGGCCTGGTGGTCGAGTGCCAGGAAGAGCGCTCCCAGCACAAGAACCGCTCCAAGGCCATGTCCTTGCTGAAATCACGACTGCTCGCCGCCGAGCAGGAGAAGCAGCACAGCGAGCAGGCGCATGCCCGCAAGCTGCAGGTCGGCAGCGGCGATCGCTCCGAGCGCATCCGCACCTACAATTTTCCGCAGGGACGCGTCACCGATCACCGCATCAATCTGACGCTGTACAAGTTGGCCGATGTGATGGACGGCAACCTGGACGAGCTCATCGGCGCCCTGCAGCAGGAACATCAGGCCGAAGAACTGGCCGCCGTGCTGTGAGCAGGCGCGTTAAGCATTCTTAATACGCCCACAAGGCGCCGGCGCGGTCTGGTTCGTTATTGTCTGCGGATGATTTCGCGTTGGGCCGCACTATTCCTCGCATTCGTCATACCGGGTGTCCGGGCCGACACGGTCACGCGCCCGGTCACGGCCACGCCACCCGTGCAAGTGGTTCCGGCGACTCCGGTATCCCGCAACGTTCAGCAGCGCATGCGCGCGTGCAACAGCTCGGCCGATGCGCGCAAGCTGCGCGCAGCCGCCCGTGAAACTTTCATCAAAAGCTGCATGAGGCCGCGCCGCGCCCTTGCGATCTCACGCTCCGGCAGCCAGCCCAAGCCGCACCCGTAAACCCGGCAGATTGTCTTCCAGCAGCAGCTGCGCGTGGTGCAGCCGCGCGATCGCCGCGACCAGGCTCAACCCCAGCCCGCTGCCATCCTTGGAATGTGCCTGGGGCAGTCGCACGAAGGGCTTGAGGGCCGCGGCTCGATCCTCATCGGCAATGCCCGGGCCATCATCGGACACCCACAGCCACACCGTCTGCGCGTCGCGCTGCGTACCGATTTCGATATGGCCGCCGGCGCGAATATATTTGAGCGAGTTCTCGACCAGGTTAGTCACGGCCTGCGCCAGCAGCTGGCGATTGCCGTTGACCTGGCAGTTTGTGGCGGCCCGCACCCGCAGCGTCATGCTCTTCTCGCGCGCGGCCGGCTCATACAGTTCGCCGATGTCCGTGATCAGATCGGCGACATCCACGGTCGCGCGATTCGCCGCCGCCATGCCGGATTCGGCCTGTGCAATCTGCAGCAGCGTCGCGAGGGTGCGTTGCACGCGGTCCAGTTCCGCCAGGGCCGCATCGATGCCCGCGCGCACCGGGGCGTCCGTCGTCGGCATCCTCCCCGCATCCTCCAGCCGGCCGCGCAGACGGTACAGGGGTCCGCGCAGATCGTGCGCGGCGCTGTCGAAAGTGGCGCGCAACAGCTGCGCGTTCTCCGCAAGGCGGTCGACCATGTTGTTGACCGCCAGCGCCAGCGCGTCGAACTCATCCTGCGAACCGCCGACCGGGAGGCGGCGTTTGAGATCACCACCGACGATGGCATCGCAGGTATCGGCGGCACTTTGCACGCGGCGGGTGAGCTTGCGACTGAGGAAATATCCGGCGATGGCACCCGCCAGTGCGGTCAGTCCGATGCCCCAAAGGGTCGCGTAGCTGAAGGTATTGGCGAAGCGTCGCTGCTGGGTCACATCGATACCGACCAGCAGGCGATGGCCATCCGGCAGCAGCGATATGCTGGCGCGCACCGGATGCGTCACGACCGAATCATTGGCGTGCGCCTCGATGCGAAACTGGGTCCATTGTTCGGCCGGGATGTCATCGAAGGGCCATTTCTGCAGATTGCCACCCTCCTTCCCCAGGTTCGGATCCACAAGCAGGTACACCGCGCCCGTGCCGTTCCAGCTGTCGCCGCGGAAGCTGAGCTCGGCGGCCAGCCCGGGCAGGCCGTCACGGCGGTATTCATCCGTCAGCCCCTCCAGCTCCGCGGAGATGACGGCATCGACCTCGTTGTCGATGACGGTCGTGGTGAGGAAGTAGACCGTCCCCAGCAACGCACTCACGCCCAAAGTGAAAATGGCGCCGTAGCCCAGCGCCAGGCGCGCGGCGGAGGTCCTAAATGGGCTTATCTTCATCACGGATGACGTAGCCCGCGCCGCGCACGGTGTGGATCAGCGGTCGTGCGAAGCCCTTATCCACCGCCTGGCGCAGCCGGCTCATATGCACATCGATGAGATTGGTCTGCGGATCGAACTGCAGATCCCACACCCCCTCGAGCAGCATGGTGCGCGTGACCACCTGGTCGGCATGACGCATCAGGAATTCCAGCAGCTTGAATTCGCGCGCGGTGAGCTGGATCTCCTTGCCGGAGCGCGTGACGATGCGGCTGAGCAGATCCATTTCCAGATCTGCCACGCGCAGCCGGGTCTGCGGCAGGTTCTTCTCGGCGGCACTGCGTCGCAGCAGCGCCTCCACACGCGCCACCAGTTCGGAGAAAGCGAACGGCTTGGTCAGATAGTCATCTCCCCCGGCCTTCAGCCCCAGCACCCGGTCATCCACCGTGCCGAGCGCGCTCAGCACCAGTACCGGCGTGCGTACGTTACGTTCGCGCAGCACCCGCACCACCGCCAACCCATCCAGGTGCGGCAGCATGCGGTCGGTGATCAGCAGATCGAAGCTCTGCTCCAGGGCCTGCTTGAGTCCCTCGCGGCCATCGACGGCCAGCACCACCGTATAGCCGCTTTCCTGCAACCCCTTCTGCAGGAATCTGGCGGCCTCCAGGTCATCCTCGATCAGCAGCAGCTTCATGGGTGCTTCACCTCGGGTCGCGCGGCCTCCTTCTGACGCACCGTGAGGTCGCCCAGCATGGCGAGCAGCTGCGCACCGCACCATGGCACGAACAGGGCGCTACCGAGGATGCCGAGCGGTATGGCCAGCTCGGACAGGCGCTTCAGGTCCGAGACCCCGAACCCCATGGCGGCCACGGCAGCCGCAGTGGTCGCGAATACCAATGTCACGATCAGTACCCCGGCCAGGGCGGCGGACAGCACCGACGTGCGCCACCAGTTGCCACGCAACAGGCGAAAGCTCACGCGCATCGCCTCGATCGGCCCGAGCTTCTTCAGCACCAGCGCCACCGGCGCGAAGAACAAGCCCAGCGACAGCCACGCCGCCGGCAGTGACAGCGGGATCAGCAGCAGCAACATGACGGGGTTGAGGGCGGCCGGATTGGTCAGCGCCGGCGTCAGCCCCGTCAGCGGCAGGGCGTAAATGAAGGGCAGCAGCGCGAGACTGACGACGAACGTGGAAAGCGCCACGCACACAATCAGGCGCGACAGCAGCACCGCCGCCTGGCGCACTTCGGTCAGCGCACTGGTACTCTCACCGGCGGCGAGCGCCTTCTGCCGCAGCAGCAGGGCGCTGCCGAACAGCAAAGTCAGAATGCTTCCCGCGACATTCCAGGCCCACCAGATCGGGTCCGCAGCGTCGGCGCTTTGCAGGGTGAGAAGGTTCTGCAGCGGCAGATCGAGGCTGAGATTGCGCAGGTTCGCGAGATTGCCGCAGATCGCGATGAGGATCGCGTAGGGCAAGGTGGCGGCAAGCGTCAGACGGAAAATCTTCGTCCCGGTCTGCAGCACTTCGCGCACTGTCTGCGCCCGGGTCGGGGGATACAAATTCTGTGACATGCGCCAATACTAAAGGATGACCGTGCAGCTCACGACTTCGGATTTGCTCACGCGCGGCACGGCGCTGCTCGCGCCACTCCTGGAATGGCCGAACCTGGACGCGGGGATCCTGCTGGCATTCGCCCTGAACATCCCGCGCGTGCGCCTCAAATCGCATCCGGAGACGCCGCGCACACCGGCTGATTTGGAGCATTATCTGGCGCTGATCGAACGGCGCGCCCAGGGCGAGCCGCTGGCATACATCACCGGCACCCGCGAGTTCTGGACGCTCGACCTGCGCGTGACCCGCGATGTGCTGGTACCGCGGCCGGAGACCGAACTGCTGGTGGAGCGCGCCCTGCAGCTGGGCCCCACGGCCGCCGCGCGGGTCGCGGACCTGGGGACCGGCTGCGGTGCCATCGCCCTGGCGCTGGCGGTGGAACGGCCCGCCTGGGAGATCCTGGCGGTGGACGCGTCGGCGGCCGCACTGGCCGTCGCCGCGGACAATGCCCGCCGACTGGGCCTCACCAACCTCATTTTTGACTCCAGTGACTGGTTTTCGGCCCTCACCGGCCAGCGCTTTGCCGTGATTGTCAGCAATCCGCCGTACGTGGACGCCCGCGATCCGGCGCTGCGGGCGCTGCGCTACGAACCGCAGCAGGCGCTGACGCCGGGTGAGGATGCGCTGGCGGACCTGCGCGCCATCATCCGCGCCGCCCCGGATCAGCTCCTCGCAGGCGGCTGGCTGGCCCTCGAGCACGGTGCGACGCAAGCCAGCGCGGTGGCCCATGAACTTGTCGCGCGCGGCTTCGGCAGCGTACGCTCGCACCGCGATCTGGGCGGCCACGAGCGGGTGACCGAGGGCCAGTGGACGCAAGATTGCCTCATCAGCAGTTAAAAGGAACCTTTCATGATCCGATTCCAGACCACGCTCGGCGACTTCACCATCGAGCTCATGCCCAAGGAAGCGCCGGTCACGGTCGAGAATTTCGAGCGTTACGTGCGCGAGGAGTTCTTTGACGGTCTCATTTTCCACCGGGTCATCCCCGGCTTCGTCATTCAGGGCGGCGGTCTGACGCCGGATATGAGCCAGAAAGACAATCACGAACCGATCAAGAATGAGGCCACCAACGGGGTGAAGAACGAGCGCGGCTACCTGTCGATGGCGCGCACCAACGACATCAACAGCGCGACCTCTCAGTTCTTCATCAACCTGAAGGACAATGACTTCCTGGATCACAAGCCCGGCTCCTACGGCTATGCCGTGTTCGCGAAGGTCGTGGACGGCATGGACGTGATCGACCAGATCGCCGGCGTGAAAACCGGTCGGCGTCGCGGTCACGATGATGTCCCCGTGGAAGATGTGGTGATCATCTCGGCGCGCGAAGTCGCGGCGAATTGAATCGCCGGGCGCCCGCGAGATCGCATCCATCCGCCGGCCTCTTCGCACGCTGCTGCGCTGGATACTGGGTCTGCTGCTGACCGGTGTCGCCTTGAGCGTTGGCGCGGTACTGCTGATGCGCTGGTGGCACCCGCTCACCAGCGCGTTCATGGTCGAGGCGCGCGTGGGGGCGCTGGCCAGCGGCGACTTGCGCTTTCACCTGCGCCATACCTGGGTTGACCGCGATCGAATCGCACCGAGCGCGCAGCTGGCGGTGATCGCCTCGGAGGATCAGAAGTTTCCGTACCATCACGGCTTCGACCTCGACTCCATCCAGGATGCGCTGCGCGAACAGGAGGAAGGTGGGCGAGCGCGCGGCGCCAGCACCATCTCCCAGCAGACTGCCAAGAACCTCTTCTTGTGGGGCGGCCACAGTTACCTGCGCAAGGGCCTGGAAGCCTGGTTCACGTTTCTGTTGGAACTGTGCTGGCCGAAGAGCCGGATACTGGAGGTCTATCTGAACAGCGCGCAATTCGGACCCGCGGTCTACGGCATCGAAGCGGCCGCGCAGACCTTTTTTCACAAACATGCCGCGGCCCTGACACGCAGCGAAGCTGCGCAGCTCGCGGCAGTGCTGCCCAATCCCGTGCGACTGCATGCGGGCAATCCTTCCGCTTATGTGGCGAGCCGGCGCGAATGGATACTCGGACAGATGCGCGGCCTCGGGGATCTGGCCTACCTGCGAAATCTGCACTGATGGCGCGCGTCCTGCTCGCGACCTTCGGCTCACTCGGGGATCTGCATCCCTATCTCGCCGTCGGACGCGCGCTGCGGGCACGCGGCCATCAGGCGCGCATCGCGACCAGCAGCGACTACCGGTGGAATGTGGAAGCGGCAGGCTTGGAGTTTGCGCCGGTTGCACCGAGCCTCGCGCAACTGGGCACGCCGCTGGAGCTGGCGCGTCGGGTCGCGGATCCGATGCGCGGCACCCGGACCTTGGTGCGCGACCTGATCATGCCGCATCTGCGCGAAGCGCATCAGCAGCTGCAGGTGGCGGCACGCGATGCGGACCTGTTGATCAGCCATCCGCTCACGTTCATGGTTCAGGTGGTCGCAGCACAGCAGGACAAGCCCTGGCTTTCCACCGTGCTCGCTCCGGCAAGTTTTCTCGCGCGCGATGATCCGCCGACCCTGGCGCCCATCAATTCCATGCAGATCGCGCACCGCCTCGGTCCTTGGGTGTACGACGCCCTGATGCGCTACATTCGCGGCACGGTGCGCCGCTGGGAGCAGCCGCTGCACGCGCTGCGCGCCGAGCTCGGTATGCCCGCGAGCGCCAAGATCATGGTCTTCGAAGGCCAGTTCTCACCAGCGGGAACGTTGGCGCTGTTCGATGCGCCGCTGATGCAGCCGCAGCCGGACTGGCCACCGCACACGCGGCTGTGCGGCACGCCGCTGTACGATGGCACCGCGGCCCCGCCTGCGCTGCTGGCGTCGCTGCAGGAATTTCTGGCGGCCGGTGCTGCGCCCATTGTGTTCGCGCTGGGATCATCGGCCATCTGGCTGGGTGGCGATTTCTGGCCCTGCGCCATCGAGGCCGCGCGGCGACTCGGACGCCGGGCCATCCTGATCACTGGCGCAGATTCGCCGCCTGACCTGCCCGCATCCATGCGGGTCTTCAATTACCTGCCGTATTCGCAGGTATTCCCGTACGCCTGCGCGGTGGTGCACCAGGCGGGGATCGGCACGCTGTCCCAGGCACTGCGCGCCGGGCGACCCCAGCTGATCACGCCGGTGTGGTTTGATCAGCCGGACAATGCCGCGCGCGCCTGCAAACTCGGGGTCGCACGCCAGCTCCCCTTCCGGCATGCAACGGCCGCACGCCTGGCGCAGCAGCTGCGCCAGCTGTTGGGAAGTTCATCGTATGGCGCCGCCGCACAGGATCTGGCGGCAACGCTGAATGCGACGGATGGCGCGGCCAACGCGGCCGCACACATCCTGGCGGCACTGGGCTCAGTGCAGAGCCTGGCCTGATCCGCGGCCCGGCTCGCGGCTCGAATCGTCCTGCGCGAACAGCGCATCGACTGCAGCCGCGTCATATTCGTAGGGGCGATTGCAGAAATCGCAGGTCACCGTGACCGCACCTTGTGCCTTGAGCACCTCACGAACCTCCTCCTGACCGAGGCTGCGCAGCATGCTGTCAACGCGCTCATGGTCGCAACGGCATTCAAACTTCGCCGGCACGCCGGCGAAGATCCGCACATCGTGCCCACGGAAGTCCTGCATCAGCAGCTCCTCACCGGTGAAGTGCAGCAGGTCAGCAGCGGTCACCGCCTCGAGGCTCGCCTGCGCATCGCCCCATGCCGAGTCGGCCTCATCATCGGCGGACTCGGCGGAGCTGCCGCCCACTCCCGGCAGACGCTGCACCAGCAATCCCGCGGCACTGTTCGCATCGGCCGCGAGGCGCACGCGCGTCGGCAGCTGCTCGGAGGAAGCAAAGTAGGTCTCCAGGCACGCGGCCAGCGAATGACCCGTCAGGGGCACGACGCCCTGGTAACGCAGTTCGCGCTCATCGGCCTCGATGGTCACCGTCAGGCGTCCCTCCTCACCGACCAGCCAGCGAAAGACCTCGGGCGTCAAAGACGTCGCCGCGCCATCCCCCTGCGCCCGGGCCAGGGCCCGGTAGCGAAAGTCGTGGGTGCACTGGGCGACGAGCAGACTGACGGCGCCATTGCCTTGCAGCTGCAGCGTCAACGTGCCTTTGAATTTGAGGGTGGACGCCAACAGCAGCGAAGCGCAGACCGCCTGGCCCAGCAGCTCCTGAACGGGAGGTGAATACTCGCGAAACTGGCGCAGATCACGCCAGCCCTGGCCGATACCGACCCATTGCCCGCGCACGGGTCTGCCATCAAATACAAAGCGTTGCACCTGTTCGGGTGCGCGAAATTCAGTAGTCATGGGGTCGCACTTTGGGGGCAGCGCGTCGCAATCTCAATACCCATGCAGGTTTATATCCGGGTATAATAATTGCAACGTCTTGATTCCAGGTGACCTGATGAGCGAAGCCGCGGTGCATACCTATACCGCTTTTGCCGCCGCAAAGAGCCTCGGCTCCGGCACGCTGCCGGTGATTGCCCTGGCGGTGAAGCGGGCGCTGGCTGCCGGCCGAAGCGGGCCGGTGCTGATTTTTGATGACCTCACGGGCCGATCCATCGATGTCGATACACGCGGCTCGGACGCCGAGGTGCTGGCTCGGCTCGCCCGGCCGCGGGGCCGTCCGAAACTCGGCGTCGTGCCCCGCGAAGTCACGCTGCTACCGCGCCATTGGCAGTGGCTCGCCGCCCAGCCCGGAGGCGCCTCCGTAGCCCTGCGCAAGCTGGTCGAAGCAGCGCGGCGGGACCGCTCCGGCCAGGATGAAAGGCGCCAGATGCAGGAGCGCGCGTTCCACTTCATGGCGGCCATGGCGGGTGACCTGCCGGGTTTCGAGGCCGCGATCCGGGCCCTGTACGCGCCGGATGCTGCGCGCTTTGCCGAACTCATCGCGCCCTGGCCAGCCGATGTGCGCGATCACGCGAGCCGGCTGGCCGGAAACGTAACGAGCCTCAGCCGGCGAGCTTCTTCTTGAGCAGCTCGTTCAACTGCGCCGGGTTGGCCTTGCCGCCGGTGGCCTTCATGACCTGGCCGACGAAGTAGCCAAACAGCTTGTCCTTGCCGGCGCGAAAGTCGGCGAGCTGTGCGGGGCTCTTGGCCATGACTGCATCGATCGCCCTCTCGATCGCTGCCGGATCGGAGATCTGTTTGAGGCCCTTCTCGGCGATGACCGAATCCGCATCGGCACCGCCCGCCCACATGGCCTCGAAGACCTCCTTGGCGATCTTGCCGGAGATGGTGCCATCAGCAATGCGGTTGAGGAGGCCGGCGAGTCGCGCGGCATTCAGCCGGCTCTGGCCGATATCGACAGCATCGCGATTCAGAGCGGCGGACAGTTCACCCATGACCCAGTTGGCGACCAGCTTCGGGTCCTGCGGGATCTGCCTGACCACGGCCTCGAAGAAATCACCCATCTCACGGCTCGCAGTGAGCACTGCGGCATCGTAGGCGGAGAGCCCGAAGGCGGAGGCAAAGCGCGCGGCCTTCTCATCCGGCAGTTCGGGGAGCGCCTTGCGCACCTCGGCGATGAATGCCGCATCGACGGCCACCGGCAGCAGGTCCGGATCCGGAAAGTAGCGGTAGTCGTTCGCTTCTTCCTTGGAGCGCATTGAGCGCGTTTCACCCTTGTCGGGGTCGTACAGGCGCGTTTCCTGCAGCACCTTGCCGCCGCTGTCGATGATGTCGATCTGGCGCGCGACCTCGTAATGGATGGCTTTTTCGACGAAGCGGAAGGAGTTCAGATTCTTGATTTCCGCGCGGGTGCCGAACTTCTCGGCCCCCTTGCGCCGCACCGAGACGTTGGCGTCGCAGCGGAACGAGCCTTCCTGCATGTTGCCGTCGCAGATTTCCAGGTAGCGCACCAGCGTGTGGATCTTCTTCAGGTACGCCACCGCTTCCTTGGCCGAACGCATGTCCGGCTCCGAAACGATCTCAATCAAAGGGGTGCCCGCACGATTCAGATCGATCCCGGAAAATGCGCCCAGGCCCTCGTGCATGGACTTGCCCGCGTCCTCCTCCAGATGCGCGCGCGTGATCGCAATGCGCTTGCGCGTGCCGTCCTCGAGCACGATGTCCATGTGGCCCCTCGCGACGATGGGCAGCTCGTACTGGCTGATCTGATAGCCCTTCGGCAAATCCGGATAGAAGTAATTCTTGCGCGCGAACACCGACACGGGCGTGATGTCAGCGGCAATGGCCAGCCCGAACTTCACCGCCATGCCCACGGCGGCCTGGTTCAGTACCGGCAGCACCCCCGGGTAGCCCAGATCGACGAGGTTTGCCTGCGAATTCGGCGGCGCGCCATAGGCGGTCGGCGATGCGGAGAAGATCTTTGATTCGGTCGCCAGCTGGGCGTGGACTTCCAGCCCGATGACGGTTTCCCAGGTGTCGTTATTCATAGCCAGGAGGAACTCGGGTGTGCCAATCGGTTTCGCGCTGATAGGCATGGGCGGCGCTCAGCAGGCGCTCTTCGGCGAAATGCCGGCCGATGATCTGCAGTCCCACCGGCAGGTTCTGCACCAACCCGCACGGGATGGACATTGCGGGCAGCCCCGCGAGGTTCGCACCGATGGTGTAGATGTCGTTCAGGTACATGGTGATCGGATCGGAGGTCTTCGATCCCAGCGCGAAAGCCACGGTCGGCGTGGTCGGTCCCATCACCACGTCGACCTGCCTGAAGGCCTGGTCGAATTCATTGGCGATCAGCCGCCGCACCTTCTGTGCCTTGATATAGAACGCATCGTAATAACCGGCGGATAATACATAGGTGCCCGTCATGATGCGCCGCTTGACCTCGGCCCCGAAGCCCTCGCCGCGCGAGCGTTTGTACAGGTCCATCAGATCCTTCGGATCCTTGGCCCGGTGACCGAAGCGCACGCCATCAAAGCGTGCGAGGTTCGAGGAGCACTCGGCCGGCGCTACGACATAGTAGGCGGGCACGGACAGCCCCAGGTTCGGCAAGCTGACCTCAATGAGCTTGGCGCCAAGCTTTTCATACACCGCGAGCGCGGCGCGTACGCAACGCTCGTTCGCGGGGTCCAGGCCCTTCTCGAAGAATTCCTTGAGCAGGCCGATTTTCAGGCCCGCCAGGGGTTGCTCGAGACCGGCCACGTAATCGGGAACGGGCTTGTCGACGCTGGTGGAGTCACGTGGATCAAAGCCCGCCATGGCCCGCAGCACCAGCGCGGCATCTTCGGCCGAAGCGGTGAGTGTGCCGCCCTGATCCAGGCTCGAGGCAAAGGCGATCATGCCGTAGCGGGAGACGCGCCCGTAGGTCGGCTTGAGGCCCGTGATGCCACACAGCGCGGCCGGTTGGCGTATCGAGCCGCCGGTATCCGTCGCGGTCGCCAAGGGCGCCAGTCGCGCGGCCACCACGGCGGCCGACCCGCCGGAGGACCCGCCCGGAACGAGCTGCGGATTCCAAGGGTTACGCACGGGCCCGAAGTAGCTTGTCTCGTTGGAGGAGCCCATGGCGAATTCGTCCATGTTGGCCTTGCCGAGCATGATCATGCCCTCGGCCTTGAGCTTCGCCACGACGGTCGCATCGTAGGGGGCGACGAAATTGTCGAGCATGCGCGAGGCGCAAGTGGTTCTGACCCCTTCGGTGCAGAAGATATCCTTGTGAACCATAGGGATACCCATGAGCGCACCGGCCCCGCCGCGGGCCAGCAGGCCATCGGCGACGGCCGCCGCCTGCATGGCGGCGGTGCCTGTCACCGAGATCAGGGCATTCAGCTGCGGCTGGTGCGCCTCGATGCGCGCGAGGAGCATTCGCGTCAGTTCGACGCTCGAGAATTCGCGGGCCTTCAGGCCCGCCGCCAGCTGTGCCAGAGATTGGGTGTACAGCTTCACTCGATGACCTTTGGTACCAGGTACAAGGACGCGGCCACCTGCGGAGCATTGGCCTGGTAGAGCTCGTGCGCGTCCGTCTCCGTGGCCACATCGGCGCGCAGGCGCTGCACCAGACCCGGTAACGGGTGCGCCATGGGCGCTACGTCCTCAGTCTGTGCGCGCTCGAGGTCGCCAACAAACGACAGAATGCTCGTCAGGCTCTCCTGATAGCGCGGGATCTCGGCCTCGTCCATTGCCAGACGGGCCAGGTGGGCAATCGAAGCAATCTGTTCGGGCTTCATGTCGTGCCTTGGTTCAGTTGTGATGCCGCGCTCAAAAAACTGCGGGAAAATGGGCGCGAAATGATACACCGCGCCTTGCTCAATGTCGCATCGGTTGCTATGGTACGCGCCACTTCCGGGAGGCTCCTCCCGCTTGCTTCAAACGTCGGTTTTTTTTCATGTTCAAACGCCTTCGCGGTTACTTCTCCAGTGATCTGTCGATCGACCTGGGCACTGCCAACACTCTGATCTACGTGCGCGACAAGGGAATCGTGCTCAACGAACCCTCGGTCGTCGCCGTTCAGGATGAACCCACACGCGGGGGCAAGATTATCGTGGCCGTGGGCTCCGAGGCCAAGGGCATGCTCGGCCGCACCCCGGGACACATCAACGCCGTACGTCCGATGAAGGATGGCGTCATCGCCGACTTCACGTACACGGAAAAGATGCTGCAGTACTTCATCAACAAGGTCCATGGCAATCGCATGCTCAAGCCCTCCCCCAGGGTGCTCGTGTGCGTGCCGTTTGGCTCGACCCAGGTCGAGCGCCGGGCCATCC
The DNA here is from genome assembly GCA_036267975.1 of Steroidobacteraceae bacterium. Lineage (GTDB taxonomy): Bacteria > Pseudomonadota > Gammaproteobacteria > Steroidobacterales > Steroidobacteraceae > DAIDKA01. Next base: position 46,121 of record DATAVA010000063.1, read on the forward strand.
GCGAATCGGCCGAAGGTGCTGGCGCGCGCAATGTGGCCATCGTCAGCGAGCCGATGGCCGCGGCGGTGGGCGCGGGTCTGCCGGTGCACGAGGCGCGTGGCTCGATGGTGCTGGATATCGGCGGGGGCACCTCGGAAGTTGCCGTGCTGTCCTTGAACGGCATCGTCTATGCCAACTCCGCCCGCATCGGCGGTGATCGCTTCGATGACGCCATCATGAACTACGTGCGTCGCAACTACGGCATCCTCATCGGTGAGGCGACCGCCGAGCGCATCAAGATCGAAATTGGTTCGGCCTATCCGGGCCAGCAGGTGCGGGAACTGTCGGTGAAGGGCCGCAATCTGTCGGAAGGCGTGCCGCGCAGCTTCACGCTCAACAGCAATGAAATCCTCGAAGCGCTGCAGGAACCGCTGCAGAGCATCGTCAGCGCCGTCAAGCAGGCTCTGGAACAGACCCCGCCCGAGCTGGGCGCGGACGTGGCCGAACGCGGCATCGTGCTGACCGGAGGTGGCGCCCTGCTGCGTGACATCGACAAGCTGCTGACCGAGGAAACCGGCCTGCCCGTCGTGGTTGCGGATGATCCGCTGACCTGCGTGGCGCGTGGCGGCGGACGCATTCTCGAGCTCATGGACGAGATGGGCCCGGGGCATTTCGGTCTCGAGTAATTCACCGCCACCCGTACAATAACGAGTGTGGCTGTCTACGGCGCAGGAAACTACCGGGCATCGCAGGGACGGGGAACGGCCCCCGGTTTCAGTTTCACTGTGTACGCCGTCCTGGCGATCGTGCTCATGGTGCTGGACCGACGCGGTGGCTGGCTGGTGCAGGCGCGCTACTACCTGAGCGGGGCCGCCTATCCCCTGCAGCTCGCGGTCAGCTCCCCGGCTCAGGCCTGGCACTGGACCCAGGCCGCCCTCACCGCCCGCGAGACCCTGGAGGCACAGAACGCCGCACTGCTCACGCGTGATCGGGCGCTGTCCTTGATACTGATGCGCTTCGAGGCCCTGACTCGCGAGAACGCCGAATTGCGCGGCCTGCGTGACGCCCTCCCCGCGGTGGCCGACCACTGGATGGCGGCGGAGGTCGTCGATGTGGAACTCAATGGCCTGCGGCAGCGTCTGCTGGTCAATCGCGGCGCGCACAATGGCGTCTTCAGGGGGCAGGCCGTCATGGACAACTATGGCGTGCTGGGCCAGACCACGCGTGTCAGCCCGTGGAGCTCCGAGGTCATACTGGTGACGGATCCGGAACATGCCATCCCGGTGGAAATCGAGCGCACCGGCATTCATACCATCGCCGTGGGTACGGGCGACCCGGACTCCCTGGCACTGCCGTACCTGCCCGGCAATGCGGACGTGAAACCCGGCGACTTGCTGCTGACCTCAGGCCTCGGTGGTGTCTTCCCGCAAGGCTACCCGGTGGCGCGCATCGCCGAGGTTCGACACGATGCCGTACAGCCACTGGCGCAGATCCGGGCCACGCCGCTGGCGCACCTCGCCGCGCTGCATGAAGTCACGCTGGTGTGGTTCCAGGACAGTCATCCGGCGGCGCCGGTGCGCCTGAAGAATGGCGAGACGACCAGCGGCAATCCAGCGCTGCAGCGCCAGCCGGCGCCGCCGCTGGAGCTGCTGCCGCTGCCCCACCTGCCACGCCTGACCGCAGCGCCGGCCACCGCTTCCGCACCGGGCGCCAAATGATGGAGCGCACGCAGGATTCCTTTGGACGCATGCTGCTGACGGTGATCGTGGCACTGGTGCTGTCGGTGCTGCCCCTGCCGGACTGGCTCGCCGCCGTGCGCCCGGCCTTCCTGGTGCTCACCGTCATGTACTGGTCGATCGCGGCGCCGCGGGCCGGCGGCATCGGACTGGGCTTTTTCTGCGGCCTGGCACTGGATGTGTTCCGCGGCGCGGTGCTGGGGCAGAACGCGCTGGCTCTGACCGCCATCACCTACGTGGCGGTGCGCGAGCACCAGAAGATCCGCCTCAAGCCTTCGTTCCAGCAGGCATTGATCATGCTTGGCGCGCTCATCGTCTATGAGTTCATCCTGTTCGCCATCGACGGGTGGACCGGTCATCCCATCACCAGCCCGCGGCGCTGGCTGCATGCCCTGACGGGCGCGCTCATCTGGCCGTTCGCAGCCGCGGTGCTCGATCGCGTGCGTGGCGCGCACTAAGCCAAAGGACCCTCGGACCCTATGCGCGGCGTACGAATCAAGGACCACTGGAAAGAACAGCGGCTGTTTGACCAGCGGGCCCTGGTCGCGAGCGCCATCGGCGCCGTCCTGCTGTGCATCCTCGCCGGGCGACTGGTGGTACTGCAGGTGATGCGCTACGACTACTACTCGCAGCAATCCCAATACAATCGCGTGCGCGTCGAGCCGATTCCGGCCGCGCGCGGGCTGTTGCTGGACCGAAATGGGGAAACCCTGGCCGGCGGTCAGCCCGGTTACCAGCTCGAACTGGTGCGCGAGGAAGTCCCCGACCTCAGCGCCACCCTCAAGGGTCTGGTCAGCATCGGGCTGCTGACCCCCGAGGAAGTGCCGGACATTCGCCGCACCATCATGTCGCGCCGCAGCTTCGACAGCGTACCGATCCGCCTGCGCATGACCGACGAGGATGTCGGACGCTTTGCGGTGCATCGCTTCGATTTTCCGGGCGTGGACATCAAGTCGCGCCAGACCCGCTGGTACCCGAATGGGGCGCTCGGAGTGCACGCACTGGGCTATGTCAGCGCGCTCAGTGAGTCGGACCTGCAGCACGTGGATACGACCGCTTACGCCGGTACCTCGGTGATCGGCAAGCTGGGCGTCGAAGGCGCCTACGAGAAGCAACTGCACGGCACCAATGGTTTTCGCCAGATCCTCGTCAACGCCGAGGGCCGTTCGGTGGAGAAGATCGGCAGCGTGACGCCGCACCTGCGCACCCAGGCGCCGATCGCCGGTGAGACCCTGATCCTGGGCCTGGATGTGAAAGCCCAGCGGGTCGCCGAGGATGCGCTCGGCGCCCATCGTGGTGCGGTCGTGGCGCTCGATCCGCGCAATGGCGACGTCATCGCGCTGGTCAGCAAGCCCGGATTCGATCCCACGGAATTCGCCCGCGGCATCACGCGCGCCGAGTATGCGGCGCTGGCCAATGATCCCGACAAGCCGCTGCTCAACCGTGCGCTGCGCGGCACCTACCCCTCGGGCTCGACCATCAAGCCGGCGATCGGCCTGGTGGCGCTCAGCGACCACAGCATCACCGCCGACGAGAAGGTGTTCTGCAACGGCAGCTTCCAGCTGCCGCACAGCGCGCACATCTTTCGTGCCGACAAGGGCGAGCCGCGCGGCATGCTCGACCTGACCGAGGCCATCGCCCATTCCTCCGACGTGTACTTCTACAAGCTCGCCCATGAGATGGGTATCGACAAGCTCGATGAAGGCCTCGCACCTTTCGGCTACGGACAGCTCACCGGCATCGATATCAGCGGCGAGAAGGCCGGCCTGCTGCCCTCGCCGGCTTGGAAGAAAACCGCCTTCAGGCATCCCGCCGACCAGGTCTGGTTCCCGGGTGAGACCGTCAATCTGGGCGTCGGCCAGGGCTACCTGCTGGTGACGCCACTGCAGCTGGCCCATGTCGTCGGCCTCATCGGCGAACGCGGCCGCAGCTTCCGTCCACGACTGGTCATCGGTACGCGCGCACCCGATGGCCGCGTGACCGCGGCGGCGCCCGTCGAGGAGAAGCCCGTGGAGGGCATCCCCGACAGCGACTGGACGACGGTCATCAAGGCCATGATGGGCACGATGACTTACGGTACCGGGCGCTTCGCGTTCGCGAAGGCAGCCTACAGCTCCGCGGGCAAGACTGGCACGGCGCAGGTGTACAGCGTGGGGCAGAACGAGCGGTACAACGCCAAGACGGTGGCCGAGAGCCTGCGCGATCACGCCTGGTTCGTGGCCTTCGCACCCGCCGAGCAGCCGCGCATCGCCATCGCGGTGCTGGTCGAAAATGTCGGCTTCGGTGCCGAGAACGCAGCGCCCATTGCGCGCGCCGTCCTGGATGCGTACCTGCTCGGTAGTGACGGCAAGCTCAAGCCGGAATTCGAGCCCTCGGCCCAGGCCCGGGCACGGCTCGATACCGCGTCCCCGGCAGCGGATGCGCCCGCTACGGTGACCCAATGATCCGCGAGGAGATCACGGCGGGCCCGAGCGCACGCCGCGCGGTCACCGGTGCGGCGCGGATGCTGCTGGCACTGAAACTGGACGGTCCATTGCTGATCGGGCTGGGGCTGATCGCGGCCTACGGCCTGATCGTCCTCTACAGCGCATCGGGCCAGAGCCTCGGCACGGTGATCCGCCAGGTCGGCCACCTCGGCATGGGCACGGTCGCGATGCTGCTGCTGGCCCAGGTGAATCCGAATTTCCTGCGGCGACTGTCGCCGTGGCTGTACCTGATCGGCATCCTGCTGCTGTTCATCGTGGCCGGCATGGGCGTCATCGGCAAAGGCGCACAGCGCTGGCTCGATCTGGGACTGGTGCGCTTTCAGCCATCGGAAATCATGAAACTGGCCGTGCCGATGATGTGTGCGTGGTACCTGCAGGAGCGCCCGCTGCCGCCCAGTCCGATCTCATTGGTGCTGCTGGCGATGCTGATCCTGGTGCCCTCGGCCCTGGTGGTCGTGCAGCCGGACCTGGGCACCGGTGCACTGATCGCGATCGGCGGCACGCTCGTGGTGATGATGGCGGGGCTGCAGGCGAGCGTGGTGCTGGGCCTGATGGCGCTGGCGGCGCTGGGCGGCTGGGTGGGCTGGCACCACATGCACGACTACCAGCGCGAGCGCATTCTGACGTTCATCAATCCGCAGATTGATCCGCAGGGCGCTGGCTACCACATCATCCAGTCGCAGATCGCCATCGGTTCCGGTGGGGTATTCGGCAAGGGTTGGATGAACGGCAGCCAGGCACAGCTGGACTACCTGCCGGAGAGCTCCACCGATTTCATCTTTGCGGTGATCGGCGAGGAGTTCGGCATGCTCGGCCTCTTCATCCTGCTGTTTCTATATGCCTTCGTCGTCGGGCGCGCCATTTACCTCTCCACGCAGACCCAGGACACTTACGCACGACTGCTGGCCGGAAGCCTGGCGCTGACCTTCTTTGTCTACGTCTTCATCAACGCCGGCATGGTCAGCGGCCTGTTACCCGTCGTGGGTGTGCCGCTGCCGCTGATCAGCTACGGCGGCACTTCCATGGTGACCCTGCTGGCAGGCTTCGGTATCCTCATGTCAATGTACTCACACCGGAAGCTCGTCGGCTCATAGTGATCCGCGCGCGCCTGCAAGCATGGCTGTGCTGCACGGGGCTGCTGTGCGCCGGCTTGCTGCACGCTGGCGCCGTTGCTGCCGCGACTACCCGGTTCGATCTCAAGCGCCCGGAGATCCAAAGCTTCATCGACACGGCCACGCAGCAGGCGCCGCTCACGCGCGCCGGCGTCACGCGCATCCTGCGGCGCGCGCGGCTCGACCCCGGCGTCATCGACAAGATCTCGCGTCCCGCCGAGACCGTGCTGCCCTGGTGGCAGTACCGCGCGAACTTCGTGACCGAACAGCGCATCGCGGATGGCGCGCACTTCTGGCTCGCGCACCAGGGTGTGCTCGAGAGTGCCGCGAATGCCGCAGGAGTCGCCCCCGAGTACATCGTCGCCATCCTCGGGTGCGAGACTTCCTATGGACGCATCACCGGCAAGGACCGCGTGCTCGATTCGCTCGCGACGCTCGCCTTCGACTACCCGCCGCGCGGCGACTTCTTTCGCGGGGAATTGCTGCAGTTCCTGCTGCTGTCGAAGGAAGCGCATCTGAACCCGCTCACCGTCAAGGGCTCCTACAGCGGCGCCATGGGCGCGCCGCAGTTCATGCCCTCGAGCTATCGACATTACGGCGTCGCTGCGGATGCCAATCGCCACATCGATCTGTGGAAGGACTGGCGCGACATTTTTGCAAGCGTCGCGAACCTGCTCACGCAGAACGGTTGGCAACCCGATGCGCCGGTGCTCGCCGAGGCGCAACTGGCGCCCGGGGCCGCCGTGCCGGTGCCGCCGCGTATGCTGGACCTGACCGAGACGCTCGATGGCCTCAAGGCCCTGGGCATCACGACCGACAGCCCCCTGCCCGGCACCACGCCCGCCGTGCTGATCGCGGCGGACCAGGCCACGGGCACGGCGTTTCGGGTGGGCTTCAAGAACTTCTACGTGCTCAGCCGCTACAACCGCAGCGCGCGCTACTCGATGGCCGTCGCTGACCTGGCCGATGCCATCGCCGCGCGCGTGCGTGAATAGTCCGCGCATCGCCCCGCGCCGCGCGTGGCTCACGCTCGCCGCATCACTGCTGGGTCTGCTGGCCGGCTGCTCGGTGGTCGGCGGCCGCAATCCCGCCCCGGCCAAAGCGCCGCGCACGCCGATTGCGGTTACGTCCCCCGCCACGCCCGGCCCAGCGCCGACGGCCGCGCAGATCGCGGCCATCCCGGATGCCGTACCGCGCTTCGAACCCCGCAGTCGCAACGGCAATCCGCCCTTCTACGAAGTCCTGGGCCGGCGTTATACCGTACTGGCGAGCGCGAGCGGTTATGTGGAGCGCGGCGTGGCCTCCTGGTACGGGCCGGGTTTCCATGGCGTGAGCACCTCGATCGGCGAGCCCTACGACATGTACGGTATGACCGCGGCGCATAAGACCTTGCCGATTCCCTGCTACGCGCGCGTCACCAATCTCAGCAATGGCCGCTCGGTGGTGGTCCGCATCAATGATCGCGGCCCGTTCATGGCGAATCGGCTGATTGACCTCTCGTACACTGCTGCGGCGAAGCTCGACATGCTGCGCGGCGGCACCGCGATGGTCGAGGTGCGAGTCGTCACGCCGGATGACCCACAGTCCCAGGCCCTCACGCGCGCCAGCGAAACGCCGCCACCGACGCTGTATGTGCAGGCGGGTGCCTTCGCAGTGCCGGCGAATGCCGAGGGATTGCGCCGGCGCCTGCAACAGGCGGGCATGTCGAACGTTCTGGTACTGCCACCGCTGCCTGGCCATCATCTGTACCGCGTGCGTGTCGGGCCCGTCGCCAGCGTGGCCGATTTTGACGCGCTGGCCACAAGACTTGCGACGCTCGGAGTTCCCGACGCGCGCCTGGCGCTTGACTGATAAACTTCAGTGCTCATTTCCCACTCTTCATCAGGATCACCGCGGATGATTCGTAGCCTCCTCGCCCGTTCTCTGGTTGCCCTGTCCGGCCTCGCTGCCGTGGCCACGGTCTTGGCCGCCACGCCGATACCCACGCCGCCCTCGGTACCCGCTCGCGCTTATCTGCTCGAGGATTACCAGACCAGTCGCGTGCTGGCGTCCGATCACGCGGACGATCGGATGGAGCCAGCCAGCCTCACGAAGCTGATGACCGCTTACATCGTATTCACTGAACTGCGCAGCGGCCGCCTGAAGCAGTCCGATATGGTCACGATCAGCGAACATGCCTGGCGCTCGGAGGGCTCGCGCACCTTTGTCCAGGTGGGTACGCAGATCCCGGTGGATATCCTCATCAAGGGCATGATCGTGCAGTCGGGCAACGATGCCACCGTTGCGCTCGCGGAGCGCGTGGCGGGCACCGAAGGCGCCTTCGTGCAGGTCATGAATGAATACGCCAGGCGCTTGGGGATGGCCCATACGCATTTTGCGAACGCCGATGGCCTGCCCAATCCGAACCACTACACCACGGCGCGCGATCTGGCCACGCTGGCGCATCACCTCATCTCGGACTTTCCGGATTTCTATCCGCTCTTCAGCCTGCATGAGTTCTCGTGGAACAACATCAAGCAGCAGAACCGCAACGGCCTCTTGAGCACGGATCCCACCGTGGACGGCCTCAAGACCGGTCACACCGACAGCGCCGGGTACTGCCTGGTCACCTCGTCGCTGCGCAACGGAATGCGCCTGATTTCGGTGGTACTAGGCTCCGGATCCGTCAAGGAACGCGAACAGGCGAGCGCGACCCTGCTCGGGTATGGCTATTCGTTCTATCAGACGGTGAAGGTGAAGGGGCACGGTGATGTCCTGGCCGCGCCGCGCGTGTTCCTGTCGGCCGCAACCACCGCTGCGGTGGGCATCGCGCAGGATGTGTTCGTGACCGTAGGTCGCGACCAGGCTGCAGCGCTGAAAACCACGACCACCCTCAACCAAAGGCTGATGGCGCCGCTGGCCGCGGGCGCCAAGGTGGGTACCTTCACCGTCGCGACCCCCGATGGAGCCGTGGTGGCCACCGTACCCATCGTCACACTCGAGGCGGTCCCCGCCGGTGGACTGTGGACCCGCATGACCGATCACATCTCGCTGTGGTTCAAGTAGGGCCGTTCAGGTGCCGACGCCGCTGCCACTGTGCTACCTGAGTGGGGAATATCTGCCCCTGACGCAGGCGCGCGTTTCGCCGCTGGATCGCGCCTTCCTGTTCGCCGATGCCGTGTACGAAGTCATGCCGGTGTACGCGCGGCGCCCGTTCCGCTTTGTCGCACATTGCGAGCGGCTCGCGGCGAGCTTGCGGCAACTGGGCATGGAAGACCCGCACTCGCAGCAGCAGTGGCACGAGATCATTGCCACGCTGATCGAGCGCAATGCCGCCCACAACAGCGCGGAGCACTGCTATGTGTACTGGCAGGTCACGCGCGGCGCCGAGTATGGTCGCAACCACACGCCACTGCCGCAGATCGAGCGCACGGTGTTTGCATTCTGCGCACCGCTGGTGCTGCCGGACGCGGCGGCGCTGGAACGCGGCGTGAGTTGCGTGACGGCGTTGGACAATCGCTGGGGACGCTGCGATATCAAATCGACCGCGTTGCTGGCCAACCTCTTGCTGCGTGAGCAGGCGGCCCAGGCCGGTGCGGCGGAAACCATTCTGCTGCGCGATGGCACCCTCACCGAAGGATCCGCCTCGGCCGTGCACGTGGTGTTGCACGGGGAGTTGGTGTCGCCGGCGCAGTCCGCGCAGGTGCTGCCGAGCCTGACGCGCGGCGCAGTCGAAAAGATGGCCGCGCGCGCCGGCATCACGGTGCGGTCCGCACCGATTTCGGAAGCGCAGCTGCGCGCAGCTGACGAAGTGATGCTCGCGGCCGCCACGCGCGAAGTCATCGCAGTGACCCGGCTTGACGGCGCCGCCGTCGGCCCCGGCCGGCCGGGGCCGGTGTGGCGTGCCATCCACGCCGGGCTGCAGCAGTACAAGCAAGAGCTTGCCGCGAGGCCGTGGTGAGCGAGCTGCTGCAGTTCCCCACCGACTACCCCATCAAGGTGGTCGGGCGCACCAGTGATACCCTGCGAGCGCGGATTGATGCGATTTTTGCCGCGCACGTGCCGGACCTGGACGGCTCGCGCACCAGCGAGCGCCTCAGCGGCAACGGCAACTTCCAGTCCATTTCCTACACCGTCCGGGCGGTCAGCGCCGCCCAGGTGACCGCGCTGGCCACCGATCTGAAAGCCTGTCCCGACGTGCTGATCGTGATCTAGGATTGACCGGCTGACGGGCGTTACAACCCATTCCATCACCCGCCTGTAACCGATTTATAACCGCGTCGTAGCTGACGGGTAAACCTTGGCCGTTCTAGGATAGGTCGTTCAGCCTCATGCTGACGCTATCTCGCCACGGCCCATGTCAATCACGCTCGATCAGGTCACCAAGCGCTATCAGGGCGCGCCCGTCGTGAACGATGTCTCCATCGATATCGGCGACGGTGAATTCTTTGTGCTGCTCGGACCCAGCGGCAGCGGCAAGAGCACGCTGCTGCGCGCGATCGCCGGGCTGACGGGCGTCGACCATGGCCGCATCTCCCTGCACGGCCGCGACGTCACGCATGTTTCCGCACGGGCACGTGGCGTGGGACTGGTATTCCAGAACTACGCGCTGTTCCGTCACATGACGGTGGCCGACAACATTGAATTTGCCCTGCGCGTACGACGCATGCGCGCGCGCCAGCGCCGCGAGCGGCGCAAGGAGCTGTTGCGGCTGGTCGCGCTGGAGGGCATGGATGACCGGCTGCCCTCGCAACTGTCGGGCGGCCAGCAGCAGCGCGTTGCGGTGGCGCGCGCACTGGCGCACAAACCCGAAGTGCTGTTGCTGGACGAGCCGTTCGGCGCGCTGGATGCCAAGATCCGCGAGGAGCTGCGCCGGACCATCCGCGAAGTGCAGCGCGAACTGGGAATCACCACCATCCTGGTGACCCACGATCAGGAGGAGGCCTTTGCGCTTGCCGACCGCATCGGCATCATGAACCTCGGCCGGCTGCTGGAGTTGGGGCGTCCGGAGGACCTGTACGCGCGTCCCGCGACCCGCTTCGTGGCGACTTTCCTCGGTGCAGCCAACCTGGTGCTGGCGCAACACACGGCGCGCGGCATCTGCATCGGCGCGGACCCGGTCATGGCCCTCGGCAGCAGCGCGGCCAGCGGCGGCCGCGACCACGAAGTGGTGGCGGTGCTGCGGCCCGAGGACATCGAGATCGCGCCGTCCCGCGATCTGCTGCACGCCAGCTTCCTGGGCCTGGGCACGGTCGAGCAGCAACTCTTCGTCGGTGCGAATGAGCGCCTGCGCGTGCGTTTGAACAATAGCGCCGATGCCGGTCGCGTCGTGACCTCGGCGGACAGCAATGCCGCCGAAGCGCTGCTCGAAGTCACGCGCACGCAGCATGACCGGCGCAACTACCCGGTCGCCGCCGGCCAAGCCGTCACGCTGGGCGTGCGGCGGCTGCATGTGCTGGCGACGCCGCTGTCGAGCTTCACCGCCTGCGCGACCAGCGAGATGCAGGCGCAGGCCATCAGCGAGGAGCCGCTGCTGGTGCAACTGGCGACCCGCATGAAGACCCGGGTGGGCACGCGAGTCGAGCCGGCGCTGCAGCAGATCGGCGAGGCGGCAGCGGATGCTCCGGGCACGACCCCCGCGCCTTTCGCCGGCGTGGCCGTGATCAACACCGATCCCGGTGCCGTGCATACCGTCCAATGGCTGCTGCAGCGGGGCGCCGAAGCGGTGCTGCTGCTGCCGCCCCGCGCGCCCGCGCCCGCGCGCGTACTCATTCATTGGGTGGACGAATCGGCGCGCCGCGCCACGCTGGCGGTGGCCGCAAGCCTGCTGCGGCACCTCTCCGCCCAGGCGGTATACGTAGGCATTCTGCCCAATGACGGTGAGGCATCCCGTCCGGATGGCATGCGCGCGTTGCTCGACGCACGCTCCGAAGCGCAGGCCGTGCATGGCCTGGAAATCCGCACCGAACTGGGCTTCGGTGATGTGGCCGAGGAGTTGACCCGCCGACTCGCCGAGTCGCCCGACCAGCTGCTCATCCTCGGCGTGTCGGATATCAGCGTGCTGACGCAGCGCTTCGCGACGCTGCTGTCGCGCACGACCAGCGCATTGCTGGTGGTGTGGCAGCCCGGCGATTCGCCGCAGCAGCCTTAACTCACCCGTGGCAACCGCACGCGCAGTCCCCCGCGAGACCTATACGCAACCGAGCGTGCTGCCGGGGTTTGGATTGACCTTCGGCTTCACGACCTTCTTCCTGAGCGCCATCGTGCTGCTGCCGCTGGCGGCACTGGTCAGCAAGGCCGGCTCGATGCACTGGGACGAGTTCATCCATACGGTGCTGAGCGCGCGCGCCCTGGCCTCCTACCGACTCTCCTTCGGCGCCTCCATGGTGGCCGCCAGCATCAATCTGGTGTTCGGGTTCATTCTGGCGTGGACGCTGGTGCGGTACGATTTCCCCGGGCGCAAGCTGATCGATGCGCTGATTGACCTGCCGTTCGCGCTGCCGACCGCCGTGTCGGGCATCGCGCTCGCCACGGTGTTCGCGCCGAACGGCTGGCTGGGCCAGTACCTGGCGCTGGCAGGCATCAAGGTGGCCTATACGTGGATCGGCGTCACCATCGCATTGACGCTGATCGGCATGCCGTTCATGGTGCGCACCGTCCAGCCGGCGCTCGCCGAAGTACAGCGTGAACTGGAGGACGCGGCCGAAATCCTCGGCGCCGGGCGCTTCTACGTGTTCCGGCGCATCATCCTGCCCACGGTGATCCCGGCCATGCTCACCGGCTTCGCGCTCGCCTTTGCGCGCGGCGTCGGCGAATACGGCTCGGTGATTTTCATCGCTGGCAATCTGCCCTTCAAGACCGAGATCACACCGCTCCTGATCGTCATCCGCCTCGATGAGTTTGACTACCACGGCGCGGCGGCGCTGGGGTGCGTGATGCTGAGCATCTCCTTCCTGGGGCTGTGGGCCATCAACTATCTGCAGCACTGGGGACGCCGGCGTTCCATGGCGACGGGGCGTTAGATGGCGGGCGGGCCTTCACAGACGGTGCTGGCGGAACTGCGCTCCCGCCCCGGTCATGACTCGCTGCTGGGCACGCTCATGCGCTGGCTGCTGATCGGCATTTCGCTGACCTTCCTGGCCGCGTTGCTGTTCGCGCCGCTGATCACGGTGTTCGCGACGGCACTGGCCCGCGGCATCCACGCGTATTTGGCCGCCTTTGATGATCCGGACACGATCTCCGCCATCAAACTGACGTTGATCACTGCCGCGGTCGTCGTCCCCGCCAACACCCTGTTCGGTCTGAGCGCGGCGTGGTGCATTGCCAAGTTTGAATTCAAAGGCAAGAGTTTCTTCACCACCCTCATCGACCTGCCGATGGCGGTCTCGCCGGTGATTGCCGGCCTGGTGTATGTGCTGCTGTTCGGCCTGCAGGGCTGGTTCGGGCCGTGGCTGCGGGACCACAACATCAGCATCATCTTCGCACTGCCCGGCATCATCCTCGCGACCATGTTCGTGACCTTCCCGTACGTGGCGCGCGAGCTGATTCCGCTGATGCAGCAGCTCGGTAACGACGAAGAGGAAGCGGCCATCACGCTGGGCGCCGGCGGCTGGCTCACCTTCTTTCGCGTCACCTTGCCGAAGGTGCGGTGGGGCCTGATCTACGGCATCATCCTGTGTAACGCCCGCGCCATGGGCGAGTTCGGCGCAGTATCGGTCGTTTCCGGACATATCCGCGGCCTCACCAACACGATGCCCCTGCATGTCGAAATCCTCTACAACGAGTACAACACCGTCGGCGCCTTCGCCGTGGCCTCGCTCCTGACCCTGCTGGCGGTCGTGACGCTCGTGATCAAGACCCTGGTCGAGCGTCGCGGATACAAGAGCCGCTGATGCAACCCATCCTCGCACGAGTGCGACAACTGCTCGAGCAGCTGCGAATCGACCCGGCGACCACGCGGTTGCGCTGGTGGCTGGCGGGCAGTGAAGTCGTCATCGTGCTGATGGTTGCTGGCGGCCTGTCGTTGTATGCGGGCGATCGGCTGCGCCAGGTGGCCGACAGCCAGGGCACGGCGCGGGTACAGCTGGGCGGGGCCATGGCGCGCGAGACCCTGCGGCGCATGCAGGAGGACGCACTGACCTCGGCGCGCAGCATCGGTGATGACCCCGCGGTGCAGGCCGCGCTGCAGCCCACCGCGGGCCGGGACCTGCCGATGGTGCTGCGCCGGCTGTGCCCGGTCGACACCGCCGATGCCTGCGCCGTGTTCGATGGTGCACGCATCCTGTCGCAGGCGGGCGTGAGCGTACCGTGGACGGAAGTCTTTCTCAGTGTCGGCAAGCAGGGGCATATGTACCTGGCTGCGCCGCTTTCCAGCCCCACGCCCGTGTTCGGTGCCACGGCGCCGGTGGCGACTCACCAGGGCCTGAACATCTTCGTGGTGCGCCGCCTCGATGCGCAGCTGGCGGCTAATCTCAGTCGTGCCGCCGGACTGTCGATCCGTCTCATCAGCTACCGCGCGTTCAACGCAGCGCCGGTCGATGCCCTCACGAGCCTGCACAGCGCCGGCCTTGCCGATGGCCGCTACGCCGTGGCCCACATCCAGAAGCTCGATCTTTATGCGGCGAGCTTCCCGCTGTTCACCAATACCGGCGAGGTGATCGCCCTGATCGAGGCGCGCCTGCCGGCGGCGCAGATCGACAGCGAGATCCGCTCGCTCATCCATCGGCTGCTGGTGACGGCACTGGTGCTGGCGCTGCTGGGCGTACTGGCCGGCGCGGTGCTCGGCCAGTTTGTCGCCGGACCGGTGCAGGACCTGACTGCGGCGGCCGTGCGCCTGGGGCAAGGCGACTTCTCGACCTCGATCCCGGTCGGCGGGACCGCCGAAGTCAGCGCGCTGGCGCGCACCATGGAGGACATGCGGCGCAACCTGGTGAACCTCACCGGCACGCTGCGCCGGCGCGAAGCCGAAGCGCAAGGCGTACTGGCCGGCATCGTCGAAGGCGTATTCGCGGTGGATCGAGACCGCAACATCCGCTACCTCAATCCGCAGGCCGCGAAACTGCTCGGCGTGGATCCGCAGGCGGCGGTCGGCCGCTTCTGCGGCGACCTGCTGAAACCGCAGGGTCCCAATGGCGTTCGTCCCTGCGAGACCGACTGCCCGATCGTGCGCGCGCGCACGGCGGGCACGGCGCAGGCGCTGGAACGCCTCGGCCTCAATGACGCCGCGCCGCGCACCACCATCATCACGAGCTCCGGCATGGTCGAGGGGTTGCAGGTACAGGTGCTGCGCGATGAGACCGAACTGGAAGCCGTGCGCCGCGCCCGCGACAGCGTGCTCGCCAACATTTCACATGAATTTCGTACCCCGCTCGCCGCGCAGCTGGCCTCGATCGAGCTGCTGCGCGATGGCCTGCAGACGATGACACCGGAGGCGCGCGAGAAACTGGTCGTTTCGCTGGAGCGCGGCTCACTGCGTCTGACTCGCCTGATCGACAACCTGCTGGAGAGCGTGCGGATCGAATCCGGACAACTGAGCATCCGCCAGCAAGGTGTCTCACTGGCCGAAGTCGTCCTGGACGCGCACGCGCTCGTTGAATCGCTGCTGCGGCAGCGCCAGCAGGTAATGGAGGTGCAGCTGCCCGAAGACCTGCCGCTGGTGCGCGGCGACAAGACGCGGCTGACCCAGGTCTTCGTCAATCTCATCGCCAACGCCAACAAGTTCGCGCCGGACGATTCCGTGCTGCGCATCGGCGCCGTCGCGCACGCCAATCAGGTCGAGGCCTGGGTCGAAGACGAGGGCCCCGGAGTACCCGCAGGCGATGTCGGCACGGTATTCGAACGTTTCCGGCGCGGCGCGGATGATGAACCGGAGCCGGGCGGCCTGGGCTTGGGGTTATGGATCGTCAAATCGGTGGTGGAGCGTCACGGCGGAACCATCGTCGTGCAACGCACGGCCGCGCAGCACACCCGTTTCAGTTTTACACTGCCGATCCAGCCCGGCAGCGCCCCTTGAGTTGAGAGACGCGCAATGAAAGTTCTGATCGCCGACGACGACCGCGACCTGCTCGACCTGATTGCCTTCACGCTGTCGCAGGCAGGGTTCCTGGCCGTCAAGGCGGCGGATGGCAGCGCCGCGCTCGCGCTCTTTGCCAGTGAGGGTCCGGACCTCGTCGTGCTCGACATCAACATGCCCGGCGCCAGCGGCTTCAAGGTGTGCGAGACCATCCGTGCGCACTCCGGCGTGCCCATCATGATGCTGACCGCGCGCAATGAGGAAGAAGACCTGGTGCGCTCCCTGGAACTGGGGGCCGATGATTACCTGACCAAGCCCTTCAGCCCGCGCACCCTGCTGGCACGTATCAAGGCGCTGCTGCGCCGCGCCGGGATGGAAAACTCAGGTCCGCTGGCATCGGGCCGGGTCCGGCTGAACGTTGAAGATCACACCGTGCAGATTGGCACGGAAGCCGCCGTGCGCCTTACCAAACTGGAACTGCGGCTACTGCAGATGCTGCTGGTGAATGCCGGTCGCACCGTGGGCTCGGACCGGCTGCTGGTGCATATCTGGGGCCACCGCAACTCGGGTGATCGGCAGCTACTCAAGCAACTCGTGCATCGCCTGCGGCAGAAGATCGAAAAGGATCCCTCGCTGCCGCAGATCCTGCAGACCGCCACCGGCGCGGGCTACAAGCTGGTGGTGGAATAGCCGCTAGTCGGCACCGTAGATCTGGTCGAAGGTGCCGCCCTCCTCGAAGTGGTCCTTGCTGGCCTTGGTCCAACCACCGAACTCGGCGATGGTGACGAGCTGCAGCTTCGGAAACTGGTTGGCGTACTTCTGCGCCACCTGCAGATCGCGCGGCCGGTAGAAATTCCGGGCGATGATTTCCTGGCCTTCCTTGCTGTACAGGTGCTGCAGGTATGCAGTCGCGACCGCGGTGGTGCCGTGCTTGAGGGCGACCTGGTCCACCACGGCGACCGAGGGCTCGGCAAGTATGCTCAGTGACGGGACGACGATCTGCAACTTGTCACCCCCGACTTCCTTGATCGCCAGGAAAGCCTCGTTCTCCCAGGCCAGCAGCACATCGCCGATGCCGCGATGCACGAAAGTCGTGGTGGCACCGCGCGCGCCGGTATCGAGCACCGGAACATTCCTGTACAGCTTGTGCACGTACTCCTTGGCCTTGGCGTCGTTGCCGCCGGGCTGGTGCCGGGCCCACGCCCAGGCCGCAAGATAGTTCCAGCGGGCACCGCCGGAAGTCTTCGGATTCGGGGTGATCACCGCGACGCCGGGCTTGATCAGATCGCCCCAGTCCTTGATGTGCTTGGGATTGCCCTTGCGCACCAGGAACACGATCGTAGACGTGTACGGCGCGCTGTTGTCGGGCAGGCGGCTTTGCCAGTTCAGCGGCAGCAGCTTGCCGCGGGTCGCGATCGCATCGACATCACCGGCCAGCGCCAGCGTGACGACGTCCGCCGGCAACCCGTCGATCACCGCGCGGGCTTGCTTGCCCGAGCCGCCGTTCGAGTCGTTGACACGTACCTCCTGGCCGGTCTTTGCCTTCCAGTACCGTGCGAATTCCGCGTTGTAGTCGACGTACAGCTCGCGCGTGGGATCGTAGGAAGCGTTCAGGATCGAAACGCTGGCGGCCTGCGCCAGGGGCGCGCCCAGCGCGAGCGCACTCAATGACACCAGCGCCGCGCGCACCCACCACTTGCTGACCTTCATAAGCACTCTCTTGGGAAAACCTCTACGTGAATCCCGATGCTAGGGCCGGATCCACATCCTTGTCAGTCGTACGGCGGTTATAAAGTGGTTACAGGCGCAAATCCCAGCGTCGCCAGCAGGTGTGGCCGCAGGCCCGTGGCGGCGGCGTGCACATCCGTGACGGGGGCCAGCGCCCCAAGCTGGGTCATCGCCAGTCCCGCGTACCCACAGGGATTGATGCGTCCGAAGGGCTCAAGGTCCATGTTCACATTCAGCGCCAGGCCGTGATAGCTCGCGCGGCGCCGGATGCGTATGCCGACACTGGCCAGTTTGCGGCCCTCCACATATACACCGGGCGCCTCGCGCCGGGCGCTCGCCACGATGCCCAGTTCGGCGGCGTAACGAATGACCGCCTGCTCAAGTGCTGTCACGAGGTCGCGCACTCCCAGCTGCGCGCGAGGCAGATCGATCAGCGCATAGACCACGAGCTGCCCGGGTCCATGGTAGGTGACCTGGCCGCCCCGGTCGGTGTGCACGACGGGGATGGCGCCGGGCGCCAGCAGGTGTTCGCGCCGACCCGCCATGCCTAGCGTGAAGAGCGGCGGATGCTCCAGAAACCACAGCTCATCGGCGGTGAGCGCGTTGCGCGCGTCGGTGAACTGCTGCATGCGCTGCCAGGTGATCTCATAGTCGACCCGCCCCAGATTTCGGATGACGGGCGCCGGATGGGCGCGCGGCTGCGCGTTCACCGCGCGGCTGCCACCGGCGTCGCATTATCGAGGCCGGCGTTGTTGCGGTTCAACGCCTGCTCCGCCCGATAGCTGGAGCGCACGAAGGGTCCCGCGACGCATTCCACGAAACCACGCTGCAGCGCTGCAGCGCGCAGCTGATCGAACTCGACGGGACTCACATAACGCTGGACCGCCAGGTGATTCACGGTGGGCCGCAGATACTGGCCGAGGGTGAGCAGGTCCACGCCGATCGCCCGCAGATCATCGAGGGTCTGCAGGACCTCTGCAAAGGTCTCGCCCAGACCGAGCATCAGGCTGGACTTGGTCAGCACCGCAGGATTGTGGCGCTTGGCATGCGCCAGCACCTGCAATGTCTGCTCGTAGCCGGCGCGCGGATCGCGCACCGGATGGGTCAGCCGACGCACGGTTTCGATGTTCTGGGCGAACACCTGCAGACCCGAATCGACGACGGTTTCGACATCGCGCAGCACGCCCTGGAAATCCGGCGTGAGCGCCTCGACCGCGGTGTGCGGATTTCTCGCCCGGATGGCCCGCACGCAGGCGGCGTAATGGCCCGCGCCGCCATCGGGCAGGTCGTCGCGGTTCACCGAGGTGAGCACGATGTACTTGAGCTTCATCAGCTCCACCGTGCGCGCCGCGTTCGCCGGCTCCTCGGCGTCCAGCCAGCCGTGCGGATTGCCGGTATCCACCGAGCAGAAGTGGCAGGCACGCGTGCACACCGCGCCCATGAGCATGATGGTCGCCGTACCGGCATTCCAGCATTCACCGATGTTCGGACACTTGGCCTCTTCGCACACGGTCGCGAGACGGTGCTCGCGGACGATATCCCGGACCGACTCGAAGCCGGCTCCGGCGGGTGCCTTGGCCCGCAGCCACTGCGGCTTGGGTTGCCGCGCCCGGGCAGCCTCGGCCGCATCCGGGTCCCGGCTGGCCGACGACTTGACGCCATCACGAATGGCCGTGAAGCCCTGCGGCGTGAGGTATTTTTCGCCGCTGCGGGCCCTGCCGGGCTCCTGGACGATGGGAATGAGTTTCAGGTCAGACATTGGGCAATTGTACGCTCAAGCCCTGCCGTGAAGCCTCGGCCAGCTTCCGGTTCAGCGCCGCCAGGCGCTCGGGGGTGCCAATATCGAGCCACTGTCCGGCATGGTGCTGTCCTTGCAGACGACCGGCCGCAATGGCGCGCTTCAGCAGCGGCAGCAGGGGGAATTGCCCGTCCGTGCAGCCCGCGAAGAGCGTCGGGCTGAAAATGCCGATACCGCTGTAGGTCAGCGTGGGCCCGTGCCCCACCACGAGCTGCTCCCCCTGCAGCACGAAATCGCCCTGGGGATGCTGTGGCGGGTTGGTGACCATGACCAGACGCGCATCAGCGGCCGCGGACAGCCGCAGGCTGCTCACATCGAGGTCGGTAAAGGTGTCGCCGTTGACGACCAGAAAAGGCGCAGGTCCCAGCAACGGCAGGGCGTGGAAAATGCCGCCGCCGGTTTCGAGCGGCGGGCTGCCTTCTTCGCTGTACTGGATCCGCATCCCGAACTGGCGCCCATCTCCCAATGCGGCGCGGATCTGCGCACCCAGCCACGACAGGTTCATGACCACTTCGCGAATGCCGGCGCGGGCCAGGGCTTCGAGGTGCCAGGCGATGAGCGGCTTGCCACCCGCGAGCAGCAGCGGCTTGGGGGTGTGATCGGTGAGCGGCCGCATGCGATCGCCGCGACCCGCGGCGAGCACCATGGCCTTCATGCGGTCACCGCCGGCTCCAACGCGCGGGCGTTGGCCAGCGGCAGCGCCGGCACGACGTGGTGCTGCAGGAAGTCCCGCAACGCGTGCAGCTGCGGGAAGCGCGCGCACGCCTCGAGCACATACTGGAGGGTGAGCGGCAAGTCCTTCAGATAGCCGCTCTTGCCGTCGCGGTACCACAGGCGCGCAAAAATCCCGAGGACCTTCAGATGCCGCTGTATGCCGATGACATCGAACCAGTACAGCATCTGCGCGTCATTGATGCCGGCGCTGTGCGAGGCCTGCTTGTGCATCATCAGCCGATAATCGCGCACCCAGGCTTCGACCCGTGAACGGGGCCAGCGGATGTAGCAGTCCTTGAGCAGCGAGGCCAAGTCATAGCCCACCGGGCCGCGCAACGCGTCCTGGAAATCGATGATCCCCGGATTGCGCTCCCGCGTGATCATCAGATTGCGTGAGTGGTAGTCGCGGTGCACGAACACCTGGGGTTGCGCGAGTGCCTCGGCCACCAGGAATTCAAACGCAGCCGTGATCATTTCACCCTGCGCGCGGGTCAGTTCCACCTGCAGGTGCCGGGCGCAGAACCAATCGGGCATGAGCGCCATTTCGCGCACCAGCACTTCGCGGTCATAGGCGGGCAGCTGAAAGGCCGATTCGCGGCCGCGCACCTGGATATCGGCCAGCGACTGCAGCGCGTCGCGATACAGCCGGTCGGCATCACCTCCCGCCTCGAGCGCCGGCAGGTACTGGCGCGTGCCCAGGTCCTCCAGCAGCAGCAGACCGCGCTCCGTATCCCATTCGTACACCCGGGGCACATGCACCCCGGCGGTTTCGAGCATGACGGTGATATTCAGATAGGGGCGCACATCCTCCCGGCCGGGAGGCGCGTCCATGACAATATGGGTGCCACCCTCGTGGAATACGCGGAAATACCGGCGAAAGCTGGCATCGCTGGAGGCTGGCTCGATAAGCCGCGGCTTCAGCCGCAGCTCCCGGGTGACCCAGTCGGTGACCAGGCTGAAACGCTCGTCGGCGTGAGACATAGGTCTTCATTATAATGCGCGACCCCATGCCGCACCCTCACCAATTCCCCACTTTCGCGCTTGCGCTGGTTTTCGGCGGCTTGGTGCTGGGCAATCCGGGGACAGCGGCGCATGCGGCGGACACGCCCTTTTCCTGTCCGGCGCCCATCTCTGCGGCCCGCCAGAAAACGGCGCCCATCCGCCAGCCCAATTTTGTGACCGGCGGGGAGATCGAAACTGCCGCCGACGACATCGGCTATAACCCGGTTACCGGCAATGGCACCCTGCGCGGCAACGTCATCCTGAAGCAGGGTCAGCGGGTCGTGAAGTCGGATGACGCGGATTATGAGAGTGCTGATAACGCCGTGCGCGTGAAGGGCAAGGTGGACTACGAGGACCAGGTGATCCATCTCACCAGCAGCGGCGGCGGCCGCTACTCGACCAGCGGCGGCGCGAGTTTCAGCACCGCGCAGTTCGAACTCCTGCAACGCGATGGCCACGGCTCCGCGCAGCTCGTGGACCTCACACCCGGGGGCATCCTGCGATTGCAGGGCGTGAGCTTCAGTACCTGCCCGCTCACCGAGGAAGTATGGCAGGTGCGCGCCGGCACGCTCACGCTGGACAGCGGCCAGCACGTCGGTGTGGCGCGCGACGCCAGCGTCGACTTCAAGGGTATTCCCATCCTGTACCTGCCCTGGCTGTCCTTCCCACTGGATGATGAGCGCAAGACCGGATTCCTGTTTCCAAGCGTCGGCTCCAACAGCCGCAGCGGTTTCGAGGCCTCGTCCCCCTGGTACTGGAACATCGCCCCGAATGAGGATCTGCTGCTCACTCCCACCTACTACACGCGCCGCGGCATCGACATCGGCGGCGATGCGCGTTACATGACCGATGACCAGCACGGCGAGCTGATCTGGCACTTCCTGCCCTACGACGCGCAGGCCACCGGCGAGGGGTTGAACAATCACGACCGCTCGTTCGTGCATCTGACCCAGACGACCGACCTGCCGGACGATTTCCGGCTGTCGATCGATGCGGCAAATGCCGGCGATTCCCTGTATTTCCAGGATTTCGGCCAGGGCCCCGAGGGTACCAGCGTCGCCGATCTCGAACGCACCGCGGCCCTCTCGTACCGCGATGAGAACTGGCGCCTGTTGGCCCAGATGCAGCAGTACCAGACGCTCGATGCCATCGAGAAGGTGCTGGACCCGACCGAGCGTCCCTATGCGCGCCTGCCGCAGATCGTGGCCGACAGTGACTTCGTGGTCGGACCCGCGGGCCTGCTGCACTACGGCTTTGATTCCGAAGTGGTGAATTTCGACCGCGGCATTGGCGTAACGGGCTGGCGCGTGGACCTGCGCCCCGATGCGACCCTGCATTTCGAGGGACCGGGTTACTTTGTGCGTCCGGGCATCGCCTATGAATTCACCCAGTATTCACTCTCCGACACCGCAATCAGCCAGCCCGACAGTCCGCGCCGCGCGCTCCCCACTGCGAGCCTCGATACCGGCCTGATCTTCGAGCGCCCCACCGGACGCGATGCACGGCGCACCCTGACCCTGGAGCCGCGGCTGGAGTATGTCTACACGCCTTACCGCGATCAGGATCAGCTGCCGGTTTTTGATACGGCACTACCGGACTTGAACCTGGTGGAGCTGTTCCGCACCAACCGCTTCGTGGGCACCGATCGGATCGGCGATGCCAACCAGGTCACCGCCGCGGTGACGAGCCGGCTGCTTGAAACCGGCAGCGGCCAGCAGTTCCTGTCGGCGACGCTGGGCCAGACCTATTATTTCCAGCCCCCCCGGGTGCAGATACCGCTGGAGCCGTCCACCGGGCTGCGCTCGGACATGGTCGCCGAGGTGGCCCTGACGGCCTACAAGAACTGGAGCGTGAATCTCGGCGAGCAGTGGGACCCGCAGACCAGCAAGAGCGATCGCACCATCGTGGAGCTGCAGTTCAAACCCGCCAGCGACGCGGTCGTGAACCTGGCCTACCGCTTCCAGCGTGATACGCCGGCCGAGGAGCAGGCGCAGGCGGCGGCCGTCGCCGCGGCCTACGGCCAGTTCTACGCCTCGGAAATCGCCCAGGGTTTCACGCCCACGCAGGCGCAGCTGCGCGCCACGGCCCTCGCACAGGGGTATCTGACACCGGACAGCCTGGACCAGGTCGAGGCCTCCGCGGCGTGGCCGATCCTGCGTAACTGGAACGCCTACGGGCGCGTCGTCTATGCCCTGGACACGCACCAGATGCTCGAGCGCTTTGCCGGCTTCGAATACCACGGCTGCTGCTGGGGATTGCGGATCCTGGGGCGCCGCTCGCTCAGCAACAGCACCGGAAGGCAGGACACGGGTATATTCGTGCAGCTGGAACTCAACGGCCTGGCAAGTGTCGGATCCGAAGCGGGCACTTTCCTTGGATCCGCCATTCGGGGATACTCCCCAACCTCTGTAAGCCCCTGAAGATCATGAATTATTTTAAACGCGCCTCGACGTTATCTGCTCCTCTGCTGCTGCTGGCCGTCTTCTGCTTGAGTCAGCAGGCCTGGGCGCAGACCCGGGAACTGCAGACTCAGGGTCAACTGCTGGACCGCGTCGCCGCGGTGGTGAATGACGGCGTGGTACTCGAGTCGGAGGTCGATGAGAAGCTTGCGGCCGTCAAGGACAACCTGCGCGCGAAGGGGCAGCAGATGCCTCCCGATGCCGTGATTCGCCAGCAGATCCTGGAAAGTCTGATTGTGCAGGAGGCCGAGATGCAGCGCGCCGACCGCGCTGGCGTCAAGGTGTCCGATGAAACCTTGAATAACGCCCTCACCGAAATCGCGCAGCGCAATGGCATGTCGCTACAGCAGCTGCCGCAGGCATTGGCCACGCAGGGGATCGATTACGCCAGCTACCGCGATTCGATGCGCCGCGAACTGACGCTGCGGCTGTTGCAGCAGCGCGATGTGGTGGGGAAAATTTCGGTCACGCCGCGCGAGATCGATCAGTACCTGGACCGCCAGGCGCGCCACCCCTCGGCGAATGGCGAGTACAACGTCTCGCATATTCTCATCGCGGTGCCGCAGGAAGCGACCACGGCGCAGCTGGAAGCTGCGCAGAAGAAGGCGAACGACGTATATCAGCGTGCCAAGGCCGGCGAGGACTTCGCGAAGCTCGCGATCACCAATTCCAACAGCCAAACGGCGCTGGATGGTGGTGAACTGGGCTGGCGCAAGGGCACCGAGCTGCCGACGGTACTGGCGGATACGGTTCTGAACCTCAAGCCCGGCGAAGTCAGTGCGCCGATACGTGCGCCGACCGGCTTTCACATCGTGCGTCTCAACGAAGTGCGCAACGTCGAGAAGAAGGACGTGGTGGAGCAGATCCGCGTGCGCCATATCCTGATGCGCACCAATGAGCTGCAGGATGACGCCACCGTCAAGCAGAAGCTCGAAAACCTGCGCAAGCGCATTCTTGCCGGTGAGGACTTCGGCGCGCTCGCACAGGTCAGCTCACAGGATGTCGGCTCAGCCGCGGATGGCGGCGACCTGGACTGGAGCACCGCCGACAGTTTCCCGCCTGACTTCGCCAAGGTGGTCGAAGGCCTGAAGGTCGATGAGATCTCCGAGCCATTCCATACCCAGGCGGGCTGGCATATCGCGCAGCTCACGGGGCGGCGCAAGTACGATGACACCAAGGAACTGCAGCGCAAGGAAGCTGCGGATCAGATCCGCGCCAGCAAGGTGGACGAAGAGACGGAGCTGTGGCTGCGACGCCTGCGTGATGACGCGTACGTCGACCTGAAGTCCTGAGCCATGGCGCCGCAGGCGCGGATTGCGGTGACCTCCGGGGAGCCCGCAGGCGTGGGACCGGATCTTTGCCTGCAGCTGGCACGCGGGCCGCTGCCCTGTGAGTTCATCTGCCTGGGGGATCGCGAGCTGCTCGCCGCGCGCGCCCGGCAGCTGAGCCTGAAATTGAATCTATGGGATTACGAGCCGGGGCAGGCGGCGCGCCCGCACACCCCCGGCACCCTCGCCGTCCTGCACATTCCGCTCGCCTGCGCGGCCGATGCCGGCAAGCTCGACTCGCGCAACGCCGCCGCGGTGCTCGCCACGCTGGATCGTGCCGCCCAGGGCTGCATGGACGGCGAATTCGCCGCGATGGTGACCGCGCCAGTGCAGAAGAGCACCATCATCGAAGCCGGATTTGCCTTCACCGGACACACCGAGTACCTGGCACAGCGCTGCGGCGCGGCGTTGCCGGTCATGATGCTGGCCTCGGGCAATATGCGCGTGGCATTGGCGACCACCCATCTGCCCTTGGCCAATGTGGCGCAGGCGATCACCGCGACCTTGCTGCAGGAGGTCCTCGCCATCGTCAATACGGACCTCAAGCGCTGGTGGGGGATTGGCAATCCGCGTATTGCCGTGTGCGGTCTGAATCCGCACGCGGGCGAGAGCGGCCACCTCGGCCGCGAGGAGCTGACGATCATCGCACCCGCCGTCAACCGGATGCGCGCGCGCGGCCTGGATGTCAGCGGACCGTTTCCGGCGGACACGATTTTCGTGCCGCGACTCATGGCCGGTTACGACGCGGTCCTCGCGATGTACCACGATCAGGGCCTGCCGGTGATCAAGCACGCGCACTTTGATCAGGCCGTCAATATAACGCTCGGGCTGCCGATCATCCGTACCTCGGTCGATCACGGCACTGCGCTCGACCTGGCGGGCAGCGGCCACGCCGATGTCGCGAGTCTCGCCGCAGCCGTGCGCATGGCGACCACGATGGCGGCACACGCGGCGTGACCCGGGCCCGCAAGCGCTTCGGACAGCACTTTCTGCACGATCCGGGTGTCATCGAGCGCATTGCGCGCGCGGTCAATCCAGGTCCCGAAGATCACCTGCTGGAAATCGGTCCGGGCCGCGGCGCCCTCACCCATCTGCTGCTGCAGGCGCCCTACGCGAGTTTTGATGCCGTGGAAATCGATCGGGATCTGGCGCAGAACCTGCGCCCGACCATGGCCCTGGCGCGCGCGGCCACGCTGCATGAGTGCGATGCCCTGGATTTTGATTTTCTGCAGCTGGCAAAGCTGCGTGGTGGGCGCCTGCGGGTCATCGGCAACCTGCCCTACAACATCTCCACGCCACTGCTGTTCAGGCTGATCGCCGCGGCCCCGGCCATCCTCGACCTGCACGTCATGCTGCAACGGGAGGTCGTGGCGCGCATGGCCGCGGCACCGGGCAGCCGTGACTATGGACGCCTCACCGTGATGCTGGCACCGTGGGTGAACGTCGAGCAACTGTTCGATATCGGTCCGGGCGCATTCAAACCCGCACCGCGGGTCTGGTCGGCAGTCGCGCGCCTTACGGTCAGGCCACAGCCTGCCTTTGCGGTCGTTCCGCAGTTTGCACAGGTAGTCACAACGGCGTTCTCGCAGCGCCGCAAGACACTGCGCAACGCCCTGCGCAGCCTGCTCGACGTGCAGGACATTGAGGCGTGCGGGGTGGACCCGCAGGTCCGCGCCGAGACGCTGGCCCCGGAAGTGTTCAACCGCCTCGCGCTGCGACTCGCCCAGGGCAAGCCCGCGCCGTGATCGCTTGCCGATCGCGCAAGTGCGGTGTGATCGGTTACCCTTCGCCTAAGAGGTGCCGCCATGTCCATCTACCGCAAGATTCTGCTTGCCGTTGACCTGAACGCTGACAGCATTGCTGTCGGCCGACGGGCGCGCGAGCTGGCAGCGCTCATGGGTGCGGAACTCACGGTGCTGCATGTCGTGGAATACGTGCCGGTTGAACCGGTGGGCGAGAACATGATGCCGCCGGTCCCGCTGCTCGATGAACTGGCCAGCGCCGCGCGTCAGCGGCTGGTGACACTGTGTGCCGACATCGGCGTCGATGTCCACCACCAACGCGTTGAGGTCGGCACCGTCAAGGGCGAAATCGTCCGTGTGGCGCGCGCCATGCAGTGTGACCTGATCGTGCTGGGGGCTCGTGAGCGTCACGGCCTGTCCATTTTTGTGAATCTCACCGAAGACACCGTGCTGCATGCGGCGTCGTGCGATGTACTCGCCGTGCGCGTCAGTGGTGAGCGCAGCGTTTGAAAGCTACTTCAAGGTCATGATGCAGGAAGCCGCACACAGGATCACGGTAGACGTACAGACCAGCTACCTGTCCGAACAATCTGACCCGGATGAGCCGCGGTTCGTATTCTCCTACACGATCACCATCCGCAATGATGGCGATTACCCCGCCCGGCTGATGCGCCGGCACTGGTTGATCACGGACGCGAACGGCAAGGTGCAGGAAGTACGCGGTGACGGTGTCGTGGGGGAGCAGCCTCATCTGAAACCCGGCCAGGGCTTCCGCTACTCCAGCGCCGCCATCATCGATACGCCGGTGGGTGTGATGCAGGGCAGTTACCAGATGATCGCGGATGACGGGGAGGCGTTCGATGCACCCATTGCCCCGTTCCGCCTGGCCATGCCCGGCGTACTCCAGTAACCGCATCAGCCCATGGCGCGCTTTGCGATAGGCGATGTCCAAGGCTGCGCCACTGAGCTGCGCGCGTTGCTCGGCGCCATCGGATTCTCGGCCGACCGCGATCAACTGTGGTTCGTGGGCGACTTGGTGAATCGCGGACCGCAGTCGCTGGAGTGCCTGCGACTAATCCGCGCGCTCGGTGACAATGCGGTCGTGGTGCTCGGCAATCATGACCTGCACCTGCTCGCAATGGTGTTCGGCGCGCACCTGCAGGACAAGCCGGGCGATACCCTGCACGAGATCCTGCGTGCCCCCGACCGCGTCGCATTACTGCAATGGCTGCTCGAACGGCCGCTCGCATATCAGGACCCGCTCCATGGCGAACTGCTGGTGCATGCGGGCGTGGTGCCGCAGTGGAGCGTGTCGCAGACCCTGGCCCTGGCGCAGGAGGTGCGCACGGCCTTGCTGACCGCGCCGGAACAGTTCTTCGATCACATGTACGGCGACAAACCCGACCAGTGGTCCGAGACCCTCAGGGGAGCCGATCGCATCCGCTTCATCGTCAACTGCCTGACGCGCCTGCGGGTATGTACGGCCGAGGGCCGCGTCGCACTTAAGGTCAAGGGGCCGCCGTTGCCGGCCTCCGCGCTGCTGCCCTGGTTTGAAATCCCGGGCCGCGCCAGCCGCGACACCCGCATCATCTTTGGCCACTGGTCGGCGCTGGGCTATGTGAACGCGCATGGGGTAATCGGGCTCGACACCGGCTGCGTCTGGGGTGGCGCATTGACTGCGGTGAATCTCGATCAGGTGATCCGTCCGATCAGCATCCCCTGCCACGGCTATCAGCAACCGGGCGACCTCTAGGATCAGCTGCGTCCGGTCTTCGGACCAAGGAAGTACCACAGGATAAAGCCCACGACCGGCAGCAGCACCACGAGCACTGTCCACAGCACTTTGCGGCCGGTGTCCGCGCCACTTTGCATGATATTGACGATGGCCCAGACATCCGCGATCAGGACCAGGATGCCCCATAGGCTGTGGCTGTAATACATGCGAACTCCTCAGTTGGCGGACGGTACGCTCGCTGGGCCCCAGTTCAGGGTGATCTGCTTGGTGGCGGCCACATACACGCCCGGCGGCAGTTCCAGGTCGATGGTACCGGTGCCGCTCGCGGGCACGGGAATGACCAGCCTTTGCGCACCGCGTACGTCGATCGAGCCGATGCTTCCCGGCACCACCCGCAGCGCCACGCGCACCGGCCACGCCACGCCACTGCGCGGCATCACCACCGCCGAACCGGTAGCCGCGACCCCGGCCATGTCGAGCACGACATCGTTGCGCTGCCACACCTGCGGCCAGGACAGGGTGGCCCCGTCGGGCGCGGCCACCGTCAAAGCCGTGGATACTTCAGGCACGGGCGGTGCCTTGTGCCCCCAGGGCAGATGCTTCGCTACCGAGGCGCAGCCCGCCAGCCCCAGGCTCGCGGCAATGGTTACGCCGACTGCGACGGCCGTGATAGGCGATTTTCGGATGTCCATATGCTTAAGCCTACCTGCACTTCAGCCGCAATGCTGCCGCCGGGCCTGTCCGGAACCGCCGACAGGGGTTCGGGCTTACAATGCGAGGCCCAAGGAGCGCGAAAGCTTATGTCAGTCCCCAGTCCTTTGAATTTCAAGCGCTGGATCGAGGAAAACCGCCATCTCCTGAAGCCCCCGGTGGGAAATCGGCGCATTTTCCGCGACAGCCAGTTCATCGTAATGGCCGTCGGCGGCCCCAACTCGCGCAAGGATTACCACGTGGATCCGGGCGAGGAGTTCTTCTATCAGGCCGAGGGCGACCTGCTGCTGAAAACAGTTCAGGACGGCAAGGTCGTGGACATCCCGATCGGCGCGGGGGAGATGTTTCTGCTGCCCGCCGGCGTGCCACATTCCCCGCGTCGCGGCGCCGACACCGTGGGACTGGTGATCGAA
>DATAVA010000064.1:0-94168 GCA_036267975.1 Steroidobacteraceae bacterium
CATGCGCGCGGCGTCGATCGCTCCTACAGAGGCCATTCGTGCGCTGTAAGGAAGACGGGCGAAAAAGAAGCGCGTGACTCTGGGCGACTTTCGTCGTGTGGCGAGTTCCCAACGAAGCAACGGTGCCTACACAATCGCCCCCGGGGACAGCCGGAAATGTGCAATCGGCTCGCCGGACTCAGAGCCTTGGGGAGCCCATTCAGCCCATCGTGAGACGCGAGGCGGGCCAGTTGGGATTCTCTTGGAGGCGGCTAGCTGCCTGGCTCCCCGAGGAGCGGCCGCACACTTTGCCATCCGCTGAGGCCGCGTTTTGGGCCGGGGGACATTGGCAACGACGTTCTGGCGAAACCGGAGCCATTTAAGGGCCGCTCCCACGCGTTGAAAGGCGAGCATACCAGTCCGGATTGGCGTTGCCGGATGGGCACGCACGGCTCGCCGAAGTCGGCACTGCAGGGGCCCAGGCTAGGTATTCGGCCGCCGGCTCACCAGGCAAACGTGATGGCCACCTCCTAACCGATGATGCCGAGCGCCTTCGCTTCTTCATGTGGCCTGCCCTTGGTCGGCGCGCCGAAATTGTGCGGTTTCCGGTCGTTTTGAACGGAAATGCGGGATAGCCTGGTCATAGAACTGTTCCGGGAGCTACAGATTCACACCGGAGGCGGGCGGCTCGTTTTTCCCGCGCTCGGTCGACACATGCGGCCGATGAGTGAAAACACGATCAGCGTGGCACTTCGGCGCATTGGCTACAGTAACGACCAAATGACCGCGCACGGCTTCAGATCGCTGGCGAGGGGATCGAGGGAGCTCGGTAAGCACTTGATGGTGCGCGGGAAACGGATCGTCACTCCAACGGTACCCCCGCCGGTACCCCCACTAAAATCTGGCTGTCAAAAGGATGAAGGTTCGATCTCCACTCTCGCTGGCGGCGATCAACAAAACGACCTAACCGAGCAGCAGTTTAGCACTTTGCAAACAGACCAAACCCCTTCGGCCACTCAAGCGATAGCGCGCGCCCTCACTGCGAGCCACAACGGCGCCTAGAATTGCGGGAGACTGAATTTCGTTCCAGGCGCGCCAATGAGCTCCAAGTAACAATTTCCGTCCTTACTCGCGACTTGGTATTCCAGGTCCGGATTGAATGCGAACGAAACATATCGTTTCTGGCACCGCAGTTTCACCTGCGAAATATACCCCTCACTAATCGTCGCGTGGAAATGACGCCTAAAGAGATTGATGCCCCAACTACCGGCTGGCATCTCGCCATGCAATTCGTAGCGGCGTCCATCGTCGCGCAACGACTTCAGTTGATCAGTCAGTGACGTCAGCTCAACGGAGGTTTTGTCATCCAGACGCTGTTTACGAAGTTTTGCAACCGTTTGCAGCGCCTCCGTGTATAGCCTGAGCCTTAGTTGCAGCTGCAGGCTTGCCTGCAATGCAGTCTGAAATTGATCTTTTGGAAGGTACCGTGCATTGTTTTCCTCTGCGATCGCCTGCTGCAGTCCCGCTAACTGCTGCTCGTCATTACCCCATTGCCCGCCATGTGCTTTGCGACCTAGAGCGTTTCTAAACAGGTCTGGGCGCGGATGTTCGACGTCCTCCCTTGTGGGCGCGCAGGCGGACAGAAGTGATGTAACGTCGGCATCGGCGCTGTGAGGTTTCCGGTCATTTTAATCGCGAATGCAGGATGATATGGCTTGACGCGTCAATTGGCACAACAACGCTCCTCATCAAATCGATGCCTTCTCCTGAGCATAGCGGGCAGACCGACAACGCGACGCGCGGGAATGCCAAAGCGACGATGGATCACGCTGATATCCGCGGATTGGGTTACCGCATTTCATCTGTCCGTCGCGGGGCTGCCTAGCGTCTAGCTAACGGAGATCATCCCATCGGGGTGCTCACATATCCTGCTCGAGGTACCGGCCAGGGCCGGCCCGTCAGCAGGCTGAACTGGCCGTCAGAAAGCCGCCGCTCGACCCCGGGTCGCCGAGGCGCATAGACTCTGTGGCGCTCGTCCAAGAAGGCCGGGTCGCGTCCATGACGTCATCTGGTTCATAAGAAACAGGGGTCCCGCGTGCCCGACATTTTTCTCTCTTACAGCCGCGATGACCAGGCGACCGCCCGTCTGTTTGCCGAAGGCTTCGAGCGTGAGGGCTTCAAAGTATGGTGGGATGCCACGCTGCACTCCGGCGAGGCCTACGACCAGGTCACCGAGAAGGCGCTTCGGGAAGCCAAGGCCGTCGTCGTTCTCTGGTCGAAAAAGTCAGTGGACTCACGTTGGGTCCGTGCCGAGGCGACTACCGCGGATCGCAACAAGACGCTGGTCCCGGTGATGATTGAGCCGTGTCTGCGGCCGATCATGTTCGAGCTCACGCACACCGCGGACCTCTCGCACTGGAAGGGTGATGCGAGCGATAAGGTGTGGCGAACCTACGTCGCGGACGTGCATCGCTTCGTTCAGCGAGGCGAGCCGGCCCAGGTCGCGATAGCCGCTGCCAGCGTGCATAGCGGCGCTGGCCGCGGACAAGGGTTCAGTAGGACCTCGCTTGGGGTCCTGGTCGCGGTCGTGATTATCGTTGGCGGCATTGTTTGGGCCGTTACCCGCACGAGCGGCAAGACTGCGCCCCAAGCCGCCCAGACCGCTCAAGCAGGCGGCTCGCGGGCGAGTGCAAAGGCGGTAAGCGCACCGGCAGGTGTCTCCCTTGCAGTATTGCCGTTCGTCGACATGTCGCCCGAGCACAATCAAGACTATTTCTCCGACGGCCTGTCGGAAGAACTGTTGAACCAACTGGCGCAGATCAAGGAACTGCGCGTGACGGGGCGAACTTCGAGCTTCTCGTTCAAGGGCAAGAACGAGGACCTGCGTGTCATCGGCGAGAAGCTCGGCGTTGGCAACATCCTTGAGGGCAGCGTGCGCAAGGAGGGCAACCATTTGCGCATTACGGCGCAGCTGATCAACGCCAAGGATGGCACGTACCTTTGGTCACAGACCTTCGACCGCGAGCTGACAGGTGTCTTCGCAATTCAGGAGGAGATCGCGATGGCGGTCTCGGGTGCCTTGAGCATCACGCTGGATGTTGGCGCGATGTCGCGCGAGAAGGGTGGCACGACCAACGTTGAGGCCTACGACAAGTATCTGCGCGCCCGCAAGCTCTCTCTTCAGGGCGGCCCGAAGGCGACTGTTCAGGCCGCTCAGTCGTTTCGCGAAGCCTTGGCGCTGGATCCGAACTTTGGGCTTGCCTGGCTTGGACTTTACGACGCGCTAAGGTACACGTTGATTATTGTCCCTGAAACTCAGGCTGCAGCACGCAGGGAAATGGAGGAGGTCAGCGCGCACATCACTAAAATCGCGCCGAATGCCTGGTGGGCTCAGGCTACGCGTGCGTATCAATTCGCCGATCTGCACAAGTGGTCCGAGGCAGCGGCTGCGCTCAACGCGGCAATGGCATCAGCACCGGCCTCCGCGAACCTTTGCGGTGACTTCTTCGGAGCCTTTGGGCGCGCCAAGGAGGCAGTCGCATGCGCTGAACGCCAGCGAGAGGCCGATCCCTTATCGCTTGCCGCCTCCGGCAGTCTGCAGCTGTCTCTCGACATGGTTGGCCGCTTCGCTGAGGCGCAGGCGGAATACGAGCGCAGTAAGGATTTCGCTGGTGGTCATGCGGTTTGGGACTTCCACGCCATGCGGCGCCTCTGGTCAAGCAAAGGCGCCAACCCAGCGGCCGTCGAGGCCCAGTTTCGCTATTTCCTGAAACACGAAGACCTTCCAATGCCGCTCAATCACATCATGGTCGACAGGTTGGGTGATAAGGCCGCCGCGCTCACCGCGATTCGACAGGCGTTCGCAGACCCAGCAAATCAAGACGGCTCGCGTATGAACACAATTGCCCGCTATGCGGATCACTATGGCGATCTCGACCTGACGCTTGCAGCGGTCCGCCGGTCCTTTGTCGACCTGCACTTCACGAATTTAGGCTGGCTGTGGTCCTACTATGAGACCAACTTGCGCTCTGACCCGCGTTTCAAGGATCTACTGCGGGATCTGGGCCTAGTGGACTACTTCCGCGCCAGCGGCAATTGGGGCGATTTCTGTAAGCCAGTGGGTAAAGATGATTTCGAGTGTCATTGACGCGCCGAAAGCTTGAATCCGCCGCTTTCTGACACCCGATAGCGGACGGTCACGGCAGGCAGCTTCGGGTCAGAACTGCCGAGGGCAGCCAAGGGGCATGGGAGGCACCCAGATTCGTAACAATCCTCGCAAGGGCTGGCCCCCGTAGAGCTTCTGCGTGTAAACCTCAGTCAAGTAGCCGAGGATGGGCAAGGATCAGCATCACGGCCGTTGTCCGCGCTAGATAGCCTGGATCGTTGCCATAGCCCGCGTGATATAGCGTCCACGCAGCGTCCTTGCTAAACCTGCTCATCGCTGCTTTGGCGGTGGTCCTATCATTGGCTGCCAGTCTTCCTGTGCTCGATTGATGAGATAGGAATGAATGGAGGCGGCCTGCTCATCGGTCAGCAGATCCCGGAAACTCGCCATGCCCTTACTCTTGTGCGTGCCCTTCAACACCGTATCCATGAAACCGGCGTGCTGCTCCGGCGTCAGATACCGCAGGTCCACTACGCCACCCGTGGCATTTGCACCATGGCAGGTTCGGCACATCTGCGCATAGATCTCTCCACCGGTGAGAACCGCGTCGCGGGGCTGTTTGTCCGTCGGGGGCGGTGGGATTTTTGTCGAGGCGGGTGCCGGAGGCAACTCGACACCCTTTGCGTCCATCTTGAACACCATCAATCGCGCCGGGCCCACCGAGAAGGGCTCGGGACCGCTGTTGAGTCCGGCCACGATGGCGCTGTTCCAACCCGCGTTGATCGCGATGTACTGCGTGTCACCGATCGCGAAGGTCATCGGCCCGCTCACCGGCACCGTTCCCACCGGCATTTCCCAAAGCTTCTTGCCGTCGGTCGCGCGGTAGATCGCGAGGGTCTTGTCGATGGTCCCCTGGACGAGGAGGTTGCCGGCGGTCACCAGCGTGCCACCGTTTCCCGGCAGCCGATAGGTCACCCGGAACGCCTCCTTCTGATGCACCGGATCCCAGGCGAGGAGGTACCCCTGTTCGCTTGTAGCTGCCTTCTGGTTGAGCTCGCGCCGCAGATCTGGGTAGTTGTTGACTCCGGAGCCAATGGTCGTGCGGCCTTTGACGTATTTGAACTGTCCGTCCGCTGCGCGGGAGGCGACTTCCCACTGCACCTGCACCGGGATGTACACCAATCCCGTCAGCGGGCTGTAGGACATCGGATTCCAGTTGTGCGCGCCACCGTAGCCGGGCGTCAGCAGATGCGGTTTCTCCGTCAAAGCGGACTCCGGCTCGAGAACCGGCCGGCCAGTCTTCATGTCGATGCTCTTGGCCCAGGTGTTCATGACGTAGGGCTTTGCGGAGATAAGCTTGCCGGTCTTGCGATCCAGAACGTAGAAGAAGCCGTTCTTGGGTGCGTGCATGATGACCTGGCGTGTGCGGCCGCCGATCTTCAGGTCCGCGATCATCAGTGGATTGGTGCAATCGTAGTCCCATTCCTCCTGCGGGATCTCCTGGTAGTGCCAGGCGTAATGGCCGGTCTTCACATCTACCGCCACCACCGAGCACAGGAACAGATTGTCACCACCGCCGGGGCTGCGGAAGGCACTCGGGTGGGGCGAGCCGTTGCCGGTGCCGAAATACACCAGCTGCAACTTCGGATCATAGACGATGGTGTCCCAGTCGTTGCCGCCGCCCCCCTGTTTCCACCACTCGCCCTTCCAGGTCTTCGCGGCCATCGGCATGGCCGAGTCGGATGCCGCACCCTCAGGCATTTTCGCAGGATCGCCCGGCACGATGAAAAAGCGCCAGGCGAAGGCGCCGGTATCAGCGTTATAGGCCGACATGTACCCGCGCGCTCCGAAATCCCCGCCCCCATTGCCGATGACCACGACCCCGTCGAACACCCGAGGCGCACCCGTGATGGACAGCGGCTCATTCGGCAGCAATGTCTGCGTGCTCCACACTGGCTTGCCGTCTTTGGCGTCGAGTGCGATCAGCCGTCCATCAAGCGTTCCAATGATGATCTTGCCGTGCCAGGCCGCGAGCCCCCGGCTGACCGTGCCACAGCATGCGTTCCTCGCCCACTCGACCGGAATCTGCGGGTCATAGCGCCACAGCAGCTTGCCGTTGGCTGCGTCATAGGCCGAGGTGATGTCCCAGGCCGAGATGTTGTAGAGGACGCCGTCGATCTCAATCGGCGATCCCTCTTCACCCCGATAGGTCGCAAGATCCGCAAACCAGGCGATACCCAGCCGACCCACGTTGCCCTCATTGATCTGTTTGAGCGGGCTGAAGCGCTGCTCATCCCAGGTGCGGCCGGGTGCCATCCAGTTGCCGGGTTCCTTGTCCGCGGCCCGCAACCGCTCCTGGGTCACATCGGCGGGCCTGTCCGCGGCGAAAGCCGGCGTCGTTCCCAGGACCAGCAACCCAACGCACAACATCATCGATCTAATCATCGACCGCTCCGTGTATGACACCTTCACCCCGGGGGCAAAGCACGCCGCTGCTTGAACTTCCAGGCCCCGCCGACGCGGACCAACTGGTCCTCGTACCGTCCGGCGACTTCCGCCTCCGGCTTGGCGCCGTTCATCTTATAGAAGATGAACTTCGAACTCGCGGTCGCGTGATCGCCCTGCAGGTCGATGATCACGTTCGTCAGCAGATGGAAGTTCTTGCCCTGCGGAATGTCGGCTGCAGCGTCGGTGAACATCTTTTCCATCGACTCCTGAATCTCCTTCCGCCCCCGGTAGCTGCCCTGCGCACCCTGCCATTCGCCGTCCTCGGTGAACAGCGCCGCGAACGCGGCAAAATCGCGGTTGTCGACCGCACGGCCATACTCCATCAACAGCTGCTGGATGGCCATCCGGTCGTCAATGCGCTGGATGCGTGCCTCGAGGCTCTGCGGCGGCGTCGCCGCGGCGAGCAGGCTCGGCCCGGCGAAGCACCCGATCAGCGTGGCGAGTGCCATCGCGCCAGGATGAGCCCGCATCATGGTTTGATGATGCCTTTCAGCGCGGCCGGCGGCGGGGGCAGGTTGGGATCGTTGCCATCCCGATAGGGAATCACGCCATGACTGGTGCGGAGCTTGATCTTCCATTGACCGTTCTCTCGGACGAACTGATCGACATAGCGACCGGCCAGGGTGGGGGAGGGCCGGCTGTCGGCGGAGGTCGTGAAGAACATGTAGCGTGAGCGTGCGATGGCGGTATCGCCGCTGACTTCGACCACGACGGTCGTATCCAGGTGAAAGTTCTGCTTGTTGATGAAGCCGGCTTCCGGCTTACCCAGATTCTTCTCCATCATCGCCTGGATGGCGGCAGGTCCCGTGGCACTGCCGAATCCGCCGGTCCAGACCCCGTCCTTGGCGAAGAGCGACGCGTAGCCCGCGTAGTCGCGCGCATCGAGATACTCTCCATAGCGGATGACGACCTCCCGGATCTGCTTTTCGTCCTCCAGCTGCTGCACGCGCTTCTCGAGCGCCGCAATGGACCCGGATGGGGTCACGCAGCCCGGCAGGACCAGCGCAAAGGCGAGGAGCACCGGCAGATATCGCGCGAAGTTCATGCTGCTTCTCCGTGGGTGGCGGCTGGATCGTACACGCTAGTCATTCTTAGGTGGAGCCGCGGCATGCAGCAGGCGCTGCTGGAACAGCCAGTGCCCGTTTAGCCGGACCAATGTGTCGTCATAGGACACCAGAAAGATCAGTTTCCACCCGCCCGGATTGTGTTCATCCGGAATCAGATAGGCCCCCATGCTATGCGCCGTGGCGTGGTCGCCCTCCACGCGGATCGAGGGGTTGAAGTACAGATGGAAGTCAGGCCCGGGCAGGTGCGAAGGATTGGCGGTGATGGTTTGCTGCAGTTGCGACTGGATCGCGGCCCGGCCGCGTGTCGGGGTACCCCCGCCGCCATAAACAGCGTCCTCCGTGAACAGGCGGCCGAAGGCGTCAAAGTCCCGCCGGTCCAGGGAGGCGCCATACTGCGCGAACAGCTCCTCGATGTCCTGCCGGGCTTCGAGCCGTTGTATCCGCAACAAGTCGGAACCGGGTGTGGCGGCCTGTGTGGAGCGGGGCGTGAGCACCGCCGCCACGCCGATGACCAGAACGGATATCATGACTGAGTGGAATGCGCCGGCCTTTGCTTCTATCTGAGTCAATTCCGATCTCCACGACAATCGAGTAACGGGCCTGTTTCTTGGCTACCCTATAAACAAAGGATGAGGGGCGCATCCTATCGAGTCAAACGGGGAGTATAAAATTGCATCCGAGAAATTTCAGCCTGAGCGTCCTGGTATCGTCGATCCTCGGCATGGCCATGTCCTGCTGCTACGCACAGTCACCCACTTCAGCCGCAAAGTCGGATGCAGCAGGGCACGGCGCCTGCAACTATGCGTGCCTGACCGGGTTCACGAACCGCTACATGGATGCGCTGGTGCATAAGGATCCGTCTCGTATCCCGCTGGCGCCGGACGTCAGGTTTACCGAAAACGACGTCCAGATGCCGATTGGCGAAGAAGGGATCTGGGGCACGATCAGTACCGTCTCACCGAATGCCATGGCCGTCGCGGACACCCGCACCGGCAATGCGGCGTGGTTCGGCACGGTCGAGGAGCATGGCGAGCCTGCCTACTACGCCATGCGGCTGCGGATCAAGGGCGGCATGATTACCGAGGTCGAGACCGTGGTCGAGCGCAAGCCGGGTCTGCCGGCGCCGTTCGGGGATCCCACGAAACTGGTCCACGATCCGGCGTTTTCGCAAGTGGAGCAGCCGCAGGAACGCCGGGAAAGAGAGCGTCTGCGCGATATCGCCAACGGGTATTTCAGCACCATCTCGCGCAATGACGGCGAGATCCTCACGGAATTTGACCCTGATTGCCAGCGTACCGAAAACGGCATCAGTACCACGAGCGGCACCTTTGGATCGGCCGCGCTCGCGCAGGGCTGCGAGGCGCAGTTCAAGCTGGGCTATTTCCACATCAACAAGCGTGTCCGGCAGCGGCATTATCCGCTCATCGATACGGAGCGCGGCGTGGTAGTTGCGACCGGCTTCTTTGATCACGACAACGCCAAAGACACCTATATGACGACCGACGGGAAGGTCCAAAAGACACTGCTGAAGTTCCCGAATTCGCTCTCACTGATGGAAGCGTTCAAGATCCGCAATGGCAAGATCTACCGCGTCGAGGCGATCTTCACTTACGTTCCGTACTACATGCATTCTCCGTGGCCCAATCCTGAGGATGCGGACGAATAACATGAAAAGTGGTGCATGGGTTCTAGTATCGCTGTGCATCGGCTCCGCATTCTCGAATGCGGCGACCGCGCAGTCTGATTCGCACGCTGCGTGCGACCGCCACTGTCTGGTCGGAATCGCCAACGATTACGCCGCGGCGTTAGTAGGTCACACGCCGAATAAGCTCGCCGTCGCACCCGGTGTGAAATTCACGGAGAACCTGGTACCCCTTAAATTCGGCGAGCAGGGAGTGTGGAAGACGGTAACGGGACGGCGCGATTTCAATATCTACGCCGCAGATGTCGACACCGGCAACGTGGTCTGGATCGGGATCGTCAAGGAAAACGACAAGGCAGTGATGATGGCGGCGCGGCTCAAGGTGGTCGGTCACCGCATCACCGAGTTGGAGACGCTGGTAGGCCGATCCGCACTGACGGGAGCCGAGAAGGTCGAGGCGCCGCGGCCGGACTTCGCCGAAGGAGTGCCGCAGGCAGAGCGCCTGGATCGCCAGCGGCTCATCGCGATCGCCGATTCAAACTGGGATGCGATGGAGCAGGGCAACGGCCGCCTCGCGCCCTATGCGCAGGACTGTGAGCGGCATGACAACGGAGAGCAGACCTCCAAGGGCAGTTCCCCGGCCGAGGGCGCCCCGGACAGCGATGGCAGCCTCGATGACCGCAGCTGCTTCGGGCAGATGAATTCCGGCCGATTCAACAATGGCAACAAGGTCTACCCGCGGCGCATCTGGGCGGTGGATCGCGAGCATGGGCTGGCCGTCGGTCTGTTTACGCCGAATGTCCCGGGAAACGTGCGGGAGATCAAATTGCGCGGCGGCAAGATGCTGGCCGCGGATGCATCGGAACTGCTGCCGTTCACGATCCAGCAGGTCGAGATGTTCAAGATCGTGCGCGGGAAGATCAGCAAGGTGGAGGTCGTTCTGGGTCCCCGGGTGCCCTACGGCATGCGCAGTCCCTTTGACATGAAAACACTGTGGGAGCCACGCCCGTGAGGTTGCGATGTGATTCGCACCTCCTGGCGGCTTGCCTGCTGCTGAGTATGATTCATTGTGCGCCTAGCCTGGCGCAGTCCGCCGCCGCCCGCTTGGCTGCCCTGCAGGCCCGCGTCGTGGCGCTGGACCATGAGACCGCCTATGTCGAGGCCATTACCCAGATCCAGCGCCTGGGCAAGGCGTTTGGCTACTACACCGACAAGGGCTACTTCAGCGAGGCGGCCGACCTCTTTACCGATGACGCCACATTCCAGTGGGGCATGGATGGCATTTTCAGAGGCAAGGCCCGGATCCGGGAGCTGCTGACGCGCCATGGCGGCGGAAGTCTGACGGAAGGGCCGGGGCTACCGTTCGGCCGACTCAATCTGCGCATGCAGTTGCAGCCGGTGGTGACCGTGGCGGCCGATGGGCTGACCGCGCATGCGCGGTGGCGGGAATGGGGGCTGCTGGGCGAATACAAGAAGTCGGCGACGTGGGGTGATGCGATTGTTGAGGATGAATATCTACAGCAAGGCGGAGTATGGAAGATCGCCGCGCGGCACTACTACCTGAATTTCGAGGCGCCCTACCAAGGGGGTTGGCCCGCCCTGAAGGCGGTCAGCGGTGATTGGCGTTCGCCAGTCGCCGCGCAGTTTCCTCCAGACCGACCCGCACCGTTTCAGTACCAGTCGTTTCCGGCGGTGTTCGTACCCCCGTATCACTACGCCAACGGCAATTTGCGCGCCATACAAAGCCGGCCGCCGTTCGATCCCCCGAAGCGCCCCGAGGACCGCCTGGGCAGGCTCGAAGCGCTCGCCGATGCGAAGGAACTGCAGGTGGGCCGCGTTGAATCGGTCCGCGCGATCGAGAACCTTCAAGACATGTACGGCTACTACATTGACAAAGGGCAGTGGCGGCAGGCCGCCGCCTTGTTCAGCCGCGACGGAACGTACGAGTTCGGCCAGGGTGGCGTCTATATCGGCACGGCACACATCGAGCGCGCGTTGTCGCTGGTCGGACCCCAGGGACTGGCACCGGGGCAGCTCAACAACTATGTGATGGAACAGCAGGTGATCCATGTATCACCGGATAACCGCACTGCGAAGGCCCGCTGGCGCAGCGACGTGGAGCTCGCGCGCGACGGTAAAGGCCGCTGGGGAGGCGGGGTCTACGAAAACGAGTACGTCAACGAGCACGGCACCTGGAAGCTCAGCAAGCTGCATTACTACGTCACTTTCTGGGGGGACTACGATCAGGGCTGGGTGGTCAAGCCCTTCCCCATGGATCCGCCCAGTACTGTCGTCCTGCCGGACCGGCCACCCACCGTGGTGTACCAGTCGTTCCCCAAGCTACAGGTGGTGCCGTTTGATTACGTGCATCCGGTGACGGGCAAGCCCCTCGTGGAGGAGAAGTAATGAACACTCGCCTCCTATTGCTATGCCTGGTCGCTGGCCTGGCAGGTCCGCTGAGTGCAGCTGCCGATCAGTCGCCTTCCGACGCGGCCCTGCAGACCGTCGAGCAGCAGTTAAATGGCATCGGCAACCGCCTGACGCGCCTTCAGGATTTGACCGATATCGAGATCGTGCAGCACGCCTACGGCTACTTCGTAGACAAGGCTCAGTGGCATGCATTGTCCGACCTGTTCGCCGCGGATGCCACGCTGGAGATCGGGGGCAAGGGCGTGTTCCTCGGACATGACCGGGTTTTCGAGTACATGCAGACCGGTATGGGCCCCATCGGGCCGCACGACGGCTCTTTGATCGACCACCAGCAATTCCAGTGTCTGCCCAGCGTCGACCTTGACGGCGTAACGGGCCACATTCGCTGTATCGCCTTCGTCATGAGTTCCGGCGGCTGGGGCCATGTCTACTACGAAAACATGTACACGAAGGAAAAAGGGATCTGGAAGTTTAAGAAGCTGCACGGCCCATTCAACATGTATGGTGGCTACAAGGTGGGCTGGCTGGACAACACTATGGTCAACACCTTTCCGGAGAAATTCCCGCCTTGGCCGGATCTGCCGCCGACCGTAATGTATCTGACGTATCCCAACTATTACGCCGAGCCGTTCCACTATCCCAATCCGGTGACGGGAAGGATGGCTCCGCCGCCCAGCCCGCGGGCAGGCGGATTGGCATTCGGCGCTGGTGCTGCATGGTGATGAGCGCAGCCGGGTAGGCCGCAAGCGCGAGTGCATCTGCGGCCGAGATCAGATCGATTCCCATCTGGACCGTGCGATCTTCGCCCGCGATCAGCAGTTGGTTGCAGTCGATGTCGTCCACGAATGAGGGCCGTTCGTCGTCCCGCCTGTTGCAATCGAAAGAATGCATCCTAGCCATGATTGCCTCCGTTGTGGTCAGGCCCTCGTCGGTGTTCCGCCACCGGCAGGGGCCGATTCGGTCACTTCTTGAACCTCGCCGGCTTCTTCAGCTTATCGGCGAGCAAGGCGGCGTTGCGCTCATTCGCGCGCACTTGGCTCAACGAACTGAAGGGCAGGAATATCCGGGTGAACGTGCTGAGTCCGGGGCCGATCGCCACGCCGATGCAGGACCAAGTTCTGGACGAGGAGGGGAGGCGGCAGTTCGAATCCCTGATCCCGCGGGGGAAGATGGGTCGTCCTGAGGAAATTGCGGCGGTCGCGCTGTTCCTTGCTTCAGACGATTCGAGCTTCGTGAATGGGGTGGACTTGCCCGTCGACGGTGGTTTCTCGGCCATCTGAATTCGCGCCCAAAAGCCCCGCCCGGGCGAGTCAGGTCAGGTTGGTCGTCGCTGATTCGCCTGACTGACTCCGTCCGAGGGCGCGGATACCGGAGCAGTTGCGGCCAAGGTGTAGGCGGCTGCGTTATCGGTTCGAATCTAACGAATCGTAATGAATTAGTGAGCTTGAATCAGAATAAAATTCGTGCGAGCGGTGCGATTTCACCGAACTTCAGCGCGAATGGTGTTGTCTCTTTCACAAGAGGGGACACATCAATGAGCTGAGGAGTTCTTTCATGACACGGAACCAACTGCTGAGCGTCGTCACCGGCACCTTCCTGATGACTTTTGTGGCTGTGGCGCACGCCGCCAATTCCGTAAATTCCACCGATACGCAGATCACCGACCGTGTGAGAAGCGAGTTGAGCCAGAAGGATCC
This sequence comes from Steroidobacteraceae bacterium, assembly GCA_036267975.1. Classification (GTDB taxonomy): domain Bacteria; phylum Pseudomonadota; class Gammaproteobacteria; order Steroidobacterales; family Steroidobacteraceae; genus DAIDKA01. The sequence continues at coordinate 13,429 of DATAVA010000064.1, forward strand.
GGATATCGCGCCGCGCGTCCGGATAGTGACGCAGGACGGTGTCGTGACGCTCTCAGGCAATGCGCTGTCACCGGGATACGTCGTCAATCTCTTGCGCGATGCGCGCAAGGTCGATGGTGTCGTGAAGGTGGAGAACCATCTCACGGTTGACTAGGACCAAGGTCGGCAGCATCGGCGCGGCTAGTGTTCGTAGCAGCGTTGCTCGATCGCGGAGCACCGAACGGAGCGCGGTGGCCTTAAGAATCCGGTGCTAGCGGGCCGCCATTCGGGCGCAGGTACCATTGCGCGGATCGCGTCCAGCGCGGAGCGTCAGTGTCTGCTTGGCTGGGTGGGCGGCCGCGCCGCTGCGCAAGCTGGATTGGACGCATCGACATACGTGTTGAGCCGGGTTCTGCCGGCGCCGGCAGCTGAATTCCGGCGCTGTACCGAGGCCTGTGCGGGAGCGGAGCCGCGATTTGCGCTTGCGGAGCTCAATGCGCTGCTGGCGGGATTTTCCACGGGTGAATTGCGTACCGCCGTTGCCGAGTTTCCCGCTGGCGGGTTGTCGGCCTTTTTGCGCAACTACATCGCGGCAATGGTGGAGCACGCCTGTGCGCGCCGAGCAGTGACTGTTCCCGGCCGGGTCTGGGTGGTCAAGCCGCTGTCCGAGCCGGTCTTCGGCAGCGAGCTGCAGAGTGTGCGTCTGCATCTGCTCACGCAATCGCCACCGGCCTTCCGTTGCCGCAATATCTTCATCGACTCGAGCGTCGGCGAGCGGGTTTGAAATGCCTGTCTCGCTGAGTGCGGCGGACATCCGGCGGCTGTTCGAATTGCTGAACGAAGCGTTGCGGGAATCGGGGACGCAGGCAGAGCTGTTCCTGGTGGGCGGCGCCGTCATGTGTCTCGCGTACCACGCGAGGCCATCCACCCAGGGTGTTGACGCCCTGTTCCGTCCTCCGGAAGCAGTCCGTAAGGCAGCTGCGCGCGTGGCGGTTCGTGCGGGCGTCAGGCCCGATTGGCTCAACGATGGCGTCAAGGGTTGCCTGAGTGCTCAAGGGGAGTTTGCTTCGTTCCTGGAGCTCGATCACCTGCGCGTCATGATGGCGCAACCGGGTTATCTGCTGGCGATGAAGTGCCTGGCTTTCAGGATCGGTATCGAATTTCACGACGAGGAGGATGTTCGCTACCTGCTGCGGCATCTGGATGTTCGTGACTACGATCAGGCGGTCGCGGTCATCACGAAGTACTGCCCCCTGGAGCGCCTCCCGCAGAAGAGCCTCAACGCCCTCGCCGAGTTGCTGCCCGCGCACGCTTGAGCCGGGTCAGAGAAGCCCCCGGGCGGTGCCGGGGGCTCTTGCTCATACGACAGGATCCCGCTTAGCGGCTGACCAGGAGACTGGCTCCGCCACTAGGGCCGCTGCCAGGGCCGCTGCCCAGGACGTCACCACTGGACACCAGCTTGACCCAAAGCGAACCGTCGCCCTTGTAGTACGAGGTGGCGCTGGCCTTGCGCAGTGCATCCAGGCTGTCCTGCGACGTACCTGACGCTGCAGTGGCGAATCCCGGCAGATCGAAGATCACCCACGAGCCTTTATCCAGTTCCTTCACGCTGAGGGACAGGGACGGCCTTGCGGTGGTCACCTTGAACTCGGTACCCGCCAGTACGTTGGTTTCTCCGGTCACGCTGTAGTCCTTGCCATTGCGGCTGAGAACGACGGGCGGCTGCGCTGGTCCCCGGGCACCACCCACAGTAAACGTTCCTGCAGGGAAGCCGCCGCCCGGCGGACCACCCGCTGCGCCTGCACGGGCTGCTCCGCCCGGACCAGCCGCTGCGCCTGCACGGGCTGCGCCACCCGGACCACCGGGTCCGCCAGCACGGGCAGCCGCACCAGGACGACCTGGCGCGCCGGGACCGCCCGGACCGGCAGCGCCGCCAACAGTCAAGCGTCCGACATCGCCCTTGCATACCGCAGCGTTCCAGGTGGGCTTGACCTGACATCCTTTCGTGTCGACGGCGAGTGCGTCATTTTCGTCGTTGATGAGAATGAAGGAATTGGGGACACCGTCGACCGAACCGTCCAGGTCGTGGAACACTGCGGTCTTGTAGCTCCCATTGCCGTAATCATCGTTGCTCCACTTATGCTCCATCGGTGGGAAATACACCGGCTTGGCGTTGATGAATTTCGCGCGCTCTACGGTGTTGTTGGAGCTCATTCCGAAGCTGGTATACAGCAGGTACGAGATCGCTCCCGTCTTGCGGGTGGCGTTGTCCTTGAAATTCACGAAGGTGTCATTGACCAGTTCATGATGGTAGTCGTAGAACTCGTAGCCGCGGATCGGGAAATCCGCGACTGCGGGCTCCGGCAAGCTGCGGCCGTAAGCCATTTCCGCCGGCGTCCTGGGGTTGCCGACGTTCGCGGTTTCGCCCACGAACAGCGAGTCAATCACCCGTGACGTATAGGCGGATTGACCGAAGTTGCCGGACGCATGCGTGTAGTCAATTGCGTTGTCGGCCAGCTTCAGGTTCTTGAACAGGTGCATCTCACCGCGGGCCCAGATGCCGCTATTGCGGTTCTTGTAGCTGGTGAAATCCTCGAAGACCGACGCCACTTGAGGGCTGTTCGCGTCAGCGGGATTGACAAGGGAAATATACCCACCGACCGCGAAGTGGCCATCGGCCCTGGGGCCGCGGTCGGACATGAAACCGTCAAAGTTCGAATGGGCGGTGTTGCCCTTGAACTCCCGTACCTTCATTCGACGTGGCCAGGTTGCCTTGCTGATATCCGTGCCTGCGAATGCGCCCGTCGGATGCTCCGGCAACGCGAACCAGAAACCTGTCGCGTCGGACCCCGCGGCCACGTTGTCCCGGTAGATATTGTCCGGGTTGGTGATCCAGAAAGTCGACACCGTGTTGTCGGAAGGGATCAGGATATCCTTGGCGTTCTGGCCCTCCAAATCGAAGTTCTTGCCGCTCGTCGATCCGAACGGGGCGAGGTCGGTCGCGACGCACGGCGCGTCCGGATGGCACTTGGTCAGGATCCCCAGATTGTGGACGAACTGGTTGCCGTGCTCCACGGCGTCTTCGAGGAAGAAGCAGTGACCAATGGTGTTGTAGGTCACGTTGTTCTGCACGCGCACGTCATTGGTGCCGTGGATCGTCACACAGCGGCTATAGGTGTCGTGAATCGCGGAGTTTTCGATGTACTGCCCTTTGCCTTCGCCGACCAGATGCCAGTGGATCGGATACCGGGCGAGGTGCATGTTCTGGCCCATGCGATTGAACTCGACCCCGGAGACATACATCTTGCTCGTGACCATGGCCATCACGTGCCCGCCGAAGAGTGTCTTCTCTGCATCCGGGGAAGCCTGGATGAGGATGTTGCGCGTCAGCATGCCGACCTCGCCACGCTCATCCACGCCGAAGGTGATCTTGCCGTAGTGCATGTAGTCCAGTTTTTTGTCGAGCGTGATCGTATTGCCCTTGATGGCGGAAATGGCTCGCCGCTCTGCCTGATGGGCATCAAAATCCGTTGACGCGAGGACAATCTGGTCACCGACCCGCCAACCCTTGGCATCCAGCACCTGTATCGATGTGCTGCCTTCCTCGGCGGTCCTCGCCAGCTTGGTCCAGGAGTTCGTCCGGTCACCATGCAGGTTCAGCGTTCCGCCCAAGACCATGATGCCGCGGTCGCCCATTCCCTCTATCTCTTCATTCGGGACGTTGTCGGTGAGGGTGATGGTCGCCTTGTGCGTGTGGGGTTTGGCTTCGGTGCCGATTTCCAGCTCCCCTTGCACCAGCACCCATTCGGTGGTCAGTTCGAGGTCGGCCTTATCCGAGAAGCTGAGTTTGCCGTGGACAGTCACACCGTGCAGCGGCGGCGGACTCACGTCGAGGACCACGTCCTGGCCGCTTTCAATGGTGACTTTGTCGCCTGCGCGTGGCACCTGCCGGTCCGGCCAGGTGGCGGGATCAGACCAGAGGGTCTGCTTGAGCGCCGCCGACTTCCCTTCCTGGGCCTGCGCGACAGCGAATACGCTGCCGAGAAGGACCAATGGAAGGAGCGATACAACAAGGAATAAGCGATTCTTTTTGCTCATGACATCAACCCCCGACTCGAATAGGACCGGTACTTGTGCGGCGCAGCAAAGTGCGACTGTCGCGAAAAGGACGGCGCATGATGCGACGCTGTCGCGGTCCGCGCAATTGGCATTGCATCGTCAACTGGGCAAATACCAATTTCCCGGCATTCAAGACAACCTTGGCGCAAGGGTGGAATCCGCCTCCGATTGCCCGCATCGGTGTTCAATTCGAGACTGGAGATAATGAGAGAAAACTCATTTATATTTAAGTACTTACGTCGCTCGCGGCCCGCAGTAGTGATGGATTAAGACCAACCGATCGCTGCCAGGTGATGTCCGGGAGGTCGCTACACCGCATTCCATGACCTGGCATTCGGCGGCCTGGGCGCGCGGGCTCGGCATGGCGGGAATGCCGGCTGGGTATACTCCGCGGCCAGTCCGACGCACACCGATGCGTGCGCGACTGCTGGGTTCATTCACGGAGGGGTTCATGAGAAATAAGTTCAGGAATGCGGCACTGTCCGCAGCTCTCGGCGTGTTGTGCGCAACGACCGGCTTTGCACAGGCTCCGGGAGCGGCGCCACCCACCGGCAGCGTGGCGGTGGCCAACCCGACCTACACGGCAATCCTGATGGAAGTGGACGTCAATCGTCCCGCAGCGGAAGTCTGGCAGCGCGTGGGAAAGTTCTGCGACATCGGGGAGTGGCTGCAGGTGCCGTGCACGATCACGTATGGCAAGGACGGCGAAGTCGGCGCCGTACGTTCCATCGGCCGCGAGATCCTGGTGGGGAAGACGGACCTCTCGTACACCTATACGCAGCCGGTGACGGAAGGCCGGCCATACATCGTGTATCACGGCACGCTGGAAGCGAAGCCGGTCACGGCGACCACATCGAAGCTCTACTACACGCTGATGTGGGACAACTCGACGCTGGCGGATGATGCTGCTCGCGAACGAGACAAGGCGCAGCGCCGACAGGTATTCGAAGGCGCGCTTAAGAACATGAAGACTCTTGCTGAAGGCGGCACGTTGCCGCCGCGGGCTCCTCGCGGCGGTGGTCCGGGCGGTGCTCCCAAGTAGTCGAGTCTCTCGCCGCAAAAGGCCCCGGCAATCTCGCGCCGGGGCTTCTCGCCTAGTTTCGAACCAAAGAGGCCGTACTCGAGGCGCTCGTCACGCTCCGTCGCGGGTACCAGCCGCGGCAGCGGCCGCTTTAAATCACTTCTCCGGCATGCGTGCCTGAAAGCAGCCGTTTGAAACCGGCGTACGGGTCGACCGGAACCTATGAGTTGTTCCGCAGCATGTCGGAAGTTCTCTGCCCAGCGGAGAAGCCTGCCGGCCACATAGAAATAGTTGGATCAGGGAACTTCCGGATCGCAAGGCAGTCGCTCCAATACGTTCAGCAGTTCCCACCCGCGTCGGGCATCCCAGTTTCTTGTGAGGCGCCATCTCGTGAGTAACATTCAGGCAGCTCTCATGGCCGTTTTAGCCGGATTCCTGACCGCACCGGCCGGCAGCGCCGCGCCTGACTCGACGATCGAAGAGCAGATGACACCTTACTTGATGCCCCAACGCCTGGTGCACATAGAAGAGGGACGCACTATCAACCTTGTGTGTCTTGGGCGTGGCTCGCCGACCGTCATCCTGACAGCGGGCTTGGGAGGCTGGTCTTTTTCATGGGTGCGCGTGCAGCTGGCGCTCGCAAAGCGCACGCGCGTCTGTGCCTGGGATCGTGCTGGCTACGGCTTCAGCAGTCCGAGCCCGGAGCGCCAGGACACCGTCCACACTACTCAAGACCTCGAATGGGCCTTGAAGGGGGCGGGCATCGCAGGCCCGTATGTGATGGTCGGGCACTCGCTTGGCGGGTTTGAATCGCTGCGGTTCACGGATCTGCACCGGCAGAGCGTCGTCGGCATGCTCCTGGTAGACCCGGATATTCCTGACCGGGGCGCAGTTGATGAGCGTCTAGCACCGCAGTTTGCAACTCTGTCGCGCACCCTCGAAGCACGGGATATGAAACAGCGGCAGGACTGCGTCGTGCAGCTGAAGGCTGGCACGCTGAAGAGTGGAACCCCGCAGTTCGAGCAATGTACTGTCCCTCATCTGCCTGCCGTCTTTTCACATCTGCAGGCGGTGATCGGCCGGCTCAATGCCAATCCCGCGCGGCTCCTGACGCAGGTGTCGACGCAAAAGGAACACTACACAGACGCCCGCGAGGTCATCAATGCGCAACGTCGCTACGGCGACATGCCATTGATCGTGCTGACCGCCGGACGTGATGAGCAAGCCGTAATGTCCTCCCTGTCCCGTCTGCCACCGGGCACGCCTGGCGCCAGCACACCCGAAGAGCTTGCGCATTTGCATGAACAGATTGTGCGGTTTCTCCGGGACGGATGGAGTGCGGGGCATGACGCTTACGCTGCCTTGTCGACTCGCGGACGCAACCAGTTGGTCCCCGACGCCACCCACGGTATCCCGGACGAGAAGCCCGAAGTTGTGATCGCTGCCGTCTTCGAGATACTGGACGAGACTCACCGAAGCGCACCGCATAAGCTGTGACCGTGTCGTTCAAAACGCAGCGCCGCATAACCGACATTTCCGCGGCGCCATAAACGGGGTCCGAGACATCGCTGGAGAACCCGGTGTGGTCGCCGCTTAGTGGCCGCTTGTGCCTCGTGTCTCGCGGTAGCGAGGCTTCGCCATGGGAGGAGAATGGCGGCTTGGATGAGACGCGAAAGCGTCTATGCGATATTGGATTCATGGCCCAAAAGAAGAAAATTCGATTGTGGTACATAGTCATGGCGCTCAGCGCCACGACGATCGTCGTGCCCTTCGTTGTGGCGAGCCTGTGGGGCGAGAAACTCGAGTTCCGATATTTTGTAATCGGCCCCGTTATGATTGCGGCGGCCTTATATGAGTTGCGCGCCCTACTATGGCGCAGAGTCTAATCGGCTCGGGCACCAGCGTCCCTCAACATTCCCGCAAACAACTCCCAATGGGAGTTTTGAATGCCGGAACGAATGTTGCGCAACGAATTGAATTCGCCAATTCGCGTGCACACCACTACTCAAAATTGGGAAAGTGCGCACGTATCGGGCGCCAGAAGCTCTCCTTCGCGGTCGGCCGGAAGGGGTCAACATTGATCATGCGACCATACGGTTGAGTTTCAATCAATCCTGGCCGCTTATGCCAACAGCGTCATTCCTCCGTTCTTCGCCGCACCGTGATCGAACGTCATGGTCTTCGCGCAGCCCGCTGCCTGTGCTGAACAGGCAATCAGGCAGTCGGCAAAGTCTCCGCCGGAGCGCTGGAAGAGGCGAAGGCCCTTCCAGACGGTTTCACCGCCTTCGACCACAAGCTCCTTGGTCCGAAGTAGCGCCTCAAATGCTTCTATGAGCTGAGGTCGACTCAGCTCATAGGCAGATGAAAGTACCCAACCGATTTCCACGATCGAGACCAAGGGCACGAAGCCGGGCGACTCCGCGGTAAGTGATTCGACCAATCGCGTAGCCATCGGTGACTGCTTGATATCATCCTGCATGATGTAGCGGACCAGGACGTTGGTATCGAGCCCAATCACTTTGCTGCCGCCGCCCGCCGCGCGATTGCAGCATTCATGTCGTCAATTGAGACGGCTTTGCGCGGCTTGCCAAACATTCCCTTCAAGGCAGTTACTGAGCGTGTTGCGGCTATAAACTCATAGCGCCCGGGGGCAACCTCGACGAACTCCACTCGATCCCCGGCATCCACGCCAAGGGCGGCACGCACTTCCACCGGGATCGTGATCTGCCCTTTGCTCGTCAGCGTTGCAGTAGCCATGAAATATCTCCTGACGTTGATGCCTTACTTTATAGTAAGGAATAGGGAGATGCAAACGCAACTGGGTAACTCGCGGTCAGCACCGGAGGTCCAACGAAATCAACCGACGGCGTGGGCAGCACCGAAAGTTGAAGGCGCTTGATCAGACATGGCGTGAGATGTACTGGCGTTGGTTGCGCATCAAGGTCCGACGGGATCTACGGGCCAGATGACAGCATCGTAGACGGCAGTGCCGACGGCAGCGCCCTGCGGTGGCCAGTTCGGTGTCTTGTCGAGTTCCACCTTCGCACCCCAGGCACGCAGAAGCTCTGCGAGATCCTTTCGCGAGGCCGGTGCCAATTGCAGGAACGGCACGTAGCCGCGACCCATTGCGTAGTCAAGCGCGGTCAGTCCGTCTTCATCCTTTGCATTGACGTCGATGCCGAGGTCGACCAGCGCCGCCATCACCTCTTTGTTGCCGGCTCGGGTGGCGTAGTGAAGTGCCGAGCCGCCGCGCGTGCGCTGCAGGTAGTGGCGCTTCGCCATGAGATTCACATCCGCACCACTGGCGGCTAGCAGCCTGATGAGTTCGACCGTGGGATTGACGCGTGGACCTTTGCCGTCCTTGCGTCCTTCTGCGACGTCCTCGATCGCCTCACGCGGCGGCGCGGCCACGCCTGCCATGCGCGCATTCGGAAAGCCGGTGCCACCGGTGCGCGCAGCGGTCGCGAGGATGATGGGGCCCTGGCCATCGGATGTGGCGAGCCTCGGATTGGCGCCGTGGGCAAGCAGCAGTTTCACGATCTCGATGTCGCCGCTGGCGCAGGCAGTGAGGAACGGGGTGGTGCCACGACCGGTGTCAGCGCCAAGGGTCGTGCGCGCCGCCGCCTGGTAGTAGAGCTGCTGATTCGGATTCGCGCCGTGTTCCACGAGCATCTTCACCACTTCGCGGGCGGTGGTCCGCTCCGGCACATCCCGGTCGAGCGGGTTACCGTCGCTGCGCACAGCCAGGTTCACGATGGCCACGTTCAGCGGCCCCTGGCCGAAGATGTCCCACTGGTTGACGTCGGCGCCCGCTTCGATCAGGCGCTTGGCGATGTCCCAGTTGCCGTTCATCATCGCGATGAACAAGGGCGGCATGCCGGCGGGATCGGGCAAGGACACATCGGCGCGATGCTTCAGCAGTATCGGCACGCACTCGCGGCAGTTCTCGCGGGCCGCGTACATCAGCGGCGTGAAGCCGCCCCGGTCGAGATGCTTGGCGCGGCTCTCGGCCGTGGCGACGCGACGGTAGTCGCGCACGGCCGAGCGCGCATTCACGTCCGCTCCCTTCGAAGCGAGGAACTGTACGAGCTCGGGATGGCGCCGGGCGGTCGCCCACATCAGCGGGGTCTGCCCGCCGAAGCGCTCGCGCGGATCGACCAGCGCGCCCGCATTCACAAGCAGCTTTGCGGCATCGAGATTGCCGCTGCGCGCCACGAGGTGCAGCACGGTCTCGCCGTCCGCATTCACAGAGTTGGGATTCGCGCCGGCCTTCAGCAGCAGCCGAAGGAGCCCGGTGTTGTTCGCGTCCGCAGCGAGCCGTATCGCGTCTACGCCATAGTGATTTACCACGTTGGGATCGGCACCAGCCGCGAGCAGGCGCTTCACCGCGGCGAAGTTACCTTGGAACACCGCCCACTGCAGCGGCGTGCTGCCATCCGGGTGGGACGCCGGTGCGTCCGCTTCGGCGGCGACGCCAGTCGCCATCAGCACAAGTGCGGCCATGACGGCGACCGCGAGCTTGCGTGTCAGGATCATGGAGAAATTCGGCGACGTCATGAGCTGAAGCCCGCATCGATGGCGAGGCGCTTATACGTAAATGCCTTGAGGGCAATCAAAATATAAGAATGGTAGCGGGGGCTCGATTCGTTCGTTGCTGGCAACCCTGCCGCGACAAGAAAAAAAATCTGGCGAGCCGGATTCGAACCGGCGTCCCTAGGATCTTCCGCTGCACCATTTACCCGTCCTTCCCCGTCCACCCGTGTCCACGGCTCTCGGATGTTACTATTTAAATTCAACGAGTGAGAGTCCGCCGCACGTCATGATGATCATTCAGACGAACTCAAGGCGAATTTCGCGGCCCACGACTGCCGCGGCGCGCCGCAGGGTCGCGAGAGTCACACTGTAGTTGTCGGGATCGAGGAGGCGGTCGAGCGGCACACGACTTGCGCTCCTTCATGGCCTGCTCAAGCTGCAGCGCAAGAACGCGCTTGATGGCCGTCGACGGCACATCCTCGTAAATCACTTGCTCTTTGAGGAAGTCATCGTGTGTGCTGCCGACATGCGGATTCTTCGGCTTATTCGTCTTCGTCATCGTGTCACCTCGTTCATGCGCTTTGCGAGTGAATTCCAGATCGCCTTGGGGTGTCTTCTGCGTCCTCTTGATAGACCCGTGCGACAGCAGCATCAGGCCCTGCGGCATTTTCTGAGTCGCTTAGTGGGTCATCTTTCACCGCTTAATGCCGCCGACCCGTGAACTCACCTGACGTCGAATCCAGGAGCGCGCGACGAGGGGAAGGAGCCATGCGCCCAGCGCCCGCTTGTCCCGGGTCGTCGAGCATGCTACTGTGTAGCATGTTGTGTAGATGTGGGTAATTCAGTGGCCCTCAATATTCGTAGCCCCGAAACAGAAGCCCTGGCGGCGGAGCTGGCACGGCTCACGGGAGAGACGAAAACGGAGGCGGTCACCAAGGCCGTGCGTGACCGGCTGGAGCGCGTCAAGCGCGGCCGCCACCGCCGATCCTTGGCCGACGAACTCGATACCATCGGCAAACAATGCGCGGCACTGCCCGTCCTCGACCCCAGAGAGCCGGATGAGATCCTCGGATACGACGAGCATGGACTGCCGCGCTGATGGTCTTCGACACCTCGGCGCTCTTGGCGATCCTCTTCGATGAACCGGAGCGGCGCGCATTCACCGAGGCCATCGAGGCCACCGAGGTGCGCCTGCTCTCAGCGGCCAGTTTTGTGGAAGCCTCGATGATCCTGGAGTCGCGACACGGTGCGGAAGGCGTGCGAGCGCTGGATCGTTTGCTCGCGGCGGCAAACGTCGAAATCATCGCGGTCGATCTGCCGCAGGCCCACGCAGCACGCGAAGCCTTCCGCCAATTCGGCAAAGGCCGACATCCGGCAGGACTAAATTTCGGGGACTGCTTCTCCTACGCCCTCGCAAAGGGTCGCTCAGAACCGCTCATATTCAAGGGTGGGGAATTCTCGCAAACCGACATTCTGTTGCCTTAACACCATCCCTACGTTCTTGAGCGACCACCCCTCGACGGACGAGCGGCTGCGGGCGGCGGAAGCGGTCCCGGAAGGAGCGGTTTCGGGAACTTCACCCTTACGCACCAAGCAGGCGAGCAAATAAGTATGAGCAAGCAATCGGGCCCGCGCGCGCAAAGAGTGTGGCTGATGGGCTTCGCCAATTCGACCTACGGATTCGGCTATGCCGCCGTCCTCATCACGGCGCCTCAACTTCTAGCGTCGCGCGGTGTCGCTGAGCCCGTGATCGCAGGCCTGACGACACTGGCGCTCTCGTCCACTCTCTTAGTATTCGCCGTGGCTCCAGTGCTGGACACGTTCATCAGCAGGCGCGCGTGGTCCATCGCACTTGGCCTGGTGGGAGCCACCTTGACGACCCTCGTGCTGCTTTTGCCGGCGAGCAGCCATTTCCTCGGCGCGGCTCTTGCAGCAGACGCCTTGGTGCTGAGCCTCTACAACTCCGCGGTAGGGGGATGGCTCGGCGCGGTCCTGCCCAAGAGTTCTGATGAGACGATCGGCACATGGTTCACGATCGGAAATTCCACCGGGTTTGGTCTGGGTGCGCTCACTCAGTACTGGCTGGTCACACACACTCCGGCCGGGCTAGGCGCGGCGTTGGTCGGCGTTGCGACGCTGATCCCGCTCGCCATCCTGCCGCTGGTTCCGGCGACCGATGCCGGCCGCAAGGCCGTCCACGAGAGCTTTCGGAACCTTGCTCGAGACGTCGTCCAGTTGGTGAGTCAGCCTCTGGTTTTGAGAGTGCTGCTGATGTTCATTCTACCGTGTGCTGCCTTCACCCTCACGAACGCCTTTGGTGGCATGGGGCCTGACTTTCATGCGGCCGACAATCTGGTGAGCGTTGCGAACGGGATTGGCGCTGTCGTCATCGGTGTGTTCGCATCCATTTTGGCTCGTCTTGTCCTGAAGCGGGTTACAGCGCCATTCCTCTATCTTGCGATTGGTAGCTTGGGCGCTGCCTTCACCCTGGGCTTACTCGCCTTGCCGCACAGCCCCGCCACCTATCTTCTTGCCGTTCTGGGTGAGAACGCAGCCCAGAGCATCGCCCAAGTGTCGCAGAACGCCATAATTTTCCGCTCGATCCGGCAGGGAAGTCCGCTCGCCTCCAGCCAGTTTGGCCTCTTGTCGACTGCTTTTGTCGTGCCTTACGTCTATATGCAAGGTCTCGACGGGTTCGGTTACAAGCTCGCCGGCGGTGTTACTGGTTCGTTCACGATGGACGCTTCGGTTAGCCTTGCAGCCTGCGCCCTCCTTTTCTGGCCAGTACTGCGCTGGATCGCGACAGGTAAGTTGGAAGTGACCAGCGATAGCAATGTACCCGACGAGCACAGTGCGTTGTCTGCCGTCACTTAGCACGTTGACATTTAAAGTCACTGTTAAGACGATCCAATTCCAGCATCGGTGGGGTAGGAGGCGGAGGTCGATAGTCTTAATTGGCAAAAGAGTCGACTGTCAATTGAAGGCGCGGTGCAAGGACTGCCCTCAAACGCCAGCATGCTGAGGCACTGGCCGGCGGGAACGGCCACACCCGATAGATCAAAGATGGCTGTTAGGGAGGAATTTCGAAATGAGCCCAAGATTGTGGAAATGGCTGGTTTGCGCAGTATTGGTTCTGCTCGGTAGCGCCAACGCGTTTGCGGCTACAGGAGCGTGCGATCGAGGCTGTCTCAAGAATTATCTGAACGAGTATCTCAACGCGATGATCATGCACGATCCTGCGGCGGCTCCGCTCTGGGCGGGATTCCGGGAAACGGAGAATGCCATCGTAACGCACGCGGGCAATGGAGCCTGGAAGACGTTCACCGGCTTCGGAAAGATACAAAGGCGTTTTGTTGACCCAGTCAGCCAGCAGGCGGGGTATTTCGGCGAAATGGAGGAAGCTGGCGGGACTGCGATCGTAAGCCTGCGATTGAAGATCGAGAAATCGAAGATCACGGAAGCGGAGTGGGTGATTAGCCGCAACGTTCCGGACGACTTTCGACAGGACCCCAAGAATCTTGAGCTGATGATGCCTGCGGACGTGCCAGTTTCAAAGGCAGCGCGTACCGATCGGGACCTGATGATCGCGGCGGCAAACAGCTACTTCGATGGAATCGAAACCCATGACTCCTCTGTGCCGATGGCGACTGTGGATTGCATCCGGCTTGAAAATGGGATGACTACGGCGGGCGCGCGGGTGCCGGTGCCGGGAGAACCCGGCAAGTTCACGGTGCCACGCGGTTGCACACAGCAATTCGAGAGGCTAGACCAGGCGGGGACGAGTGCCCGCCGTTATCCGATTGTCGATGAAGAGGCGGGCTTCGTTCTCGGGATGACGCTTTTCATGCGTACGCCAGGTTCCACGACCATGCGAAACCTGCTAAATGAGTGGTTCCAGATCGATCACGGAAAAATCATTGGAATCTACGCTGCCATGCATTACCTGCCCCAGGCAGCGCCGGCTCCGAACTGGCCGCCCTATGACATGAACTGGCCGCTACCGGTGCCGTTTGCCCCCGCCGTAATACGCAGTCCCCCACCTGCGGGGGCGAATGGCCCGGGCGGAGCGCAACAGCACTAGAGCCTGTTCACACTAGCGCAACGCCGCGGCAACGAGCGTTTCATCGAGCCAGTCATAGATGCGGGCGAAAGCAAGGCGGCTGGCGCCGACTTTGCAGTGGGCGCCGGCGCCTTCGGCCGCGATGAATTTCAGCATCGCAAACCAGCGTCGCATATGAGCGTGCGCCGCGATGACATATCCCCGAAACGGGCTGGGGCGGATCGAGCGACCGCGCCGCGGATATCATGGAACGGCATTCGCCCCGCCATAGCCGAGGGTGGCGTCGTGCTGTTGCTGCATGTACTCAAACATGACTCCGTGCGGTTCGATGTGTTCGATAGTGCAGTCTGGGTCTTTAAGGAGGACGACCGCGTCGCAGGGCTGAATTAGTACCCATTCCGGCACGCCCTGAGCGCTGATGACCAGGCGGGAATGTCGGCTGATCCATTCAAGATCATGCGGCCGCGCGCGAAGCGGCTGAAAGCTTGGGCTCGGTTGGGGCTTGCGCATGCGAGCGGCGCGGGCGTCGTCCGTTTTTGCCTGCTCAATGATGTCCGCTGCAACTGAACCGAGGGCTTGCTGCCAATCCTCTGCGGCTCGCACGGCGGGCGCTGATGAAGGTGTGAGAAGCGGAGTCGCGGGGAAGGTCGCCGCCGGAAATGCGTCAAAGTCTTGAGATAGGTCATGAACAGGATGCAGGTGCAGCAGTCGTTTCAGCATTGCTGGCACATGCGGGGAGACGGCAGCGCTGGATGGAAAAAAGAATACGCTTCCGATCTCTTCGGGGGTCGACTCGTGCGCGTAATGGATGTCCTGCATCCGCCACAGCACGAAGCTGTGTGCTCCGACTACAATGATCGCCGAGAGGATCCGATTGCGAGTGTTTCCGGACGCAAGCATTCAATTGTGGACCATTGCTCCTTGTCAAAGTTCGTACGCCAATAGGCTAAATCATCGGCAGCGAGCGGGGACGGTCTCCGCGCGGAAACGCCGCGTCAATCCGCGCCACTTCGGCAGTACTGAGTTCGAGCTCGCCGGCCTTCGCGTTGTCGTCAACATGTGCGCGTGTGGATGCCTTGGGAATGGCGAACACAAATGGATGTTGCAGCAAGAACCGCAGTGCCACCTGACGCGGGGTGACGCCGTGAAGATCTGCTATCTGTTGCAATACGCTGCCGCCCGCCGATCGCGGCGCCGGGAAGCCGGATTGACTCCCGAACGGGCTGTAGGCGACCACTGCGATGTCGTGAGCCGCACACCAGGGAAGGACGGCATGCTCTATGGCTCTTTCTTCAAGATGGTAAAGCACCTGGTTGCATACGGGCGGGTACGAGGTGGATAGGCCGCACACCTCTGCAAGGCCGTCGACATCGAAATTGCTGACGCCCCATGACAGAATTTTCCCGTCGCGAATTAGCTCTTCAAAAGCCGCCACTGTCTCCCGGAGCGGATAGGTACCGCGCCAATGCAGCAAGTAGCAATCCAGCCGATCTGTGTTCAGCCGGGAGAGGGTAGCTGCGCAGGCCTGTATGACTCCCTTCCGGGATGCGTTCGACGGCAGAACCTTGGAGACCAGGAAAATTTCATTGCGGCGTCCCTCCATCGCCTTCGCGATCAACCGCTCCGCCTTTCCCGAGCCGTACATCTCCGCGGTGTCGATATGGGTCATACCCAGGTCGATCCCGCGCCGCAGCGCCGCCACGGCCGTGCCAGTCGATTCCCGTTCGATATTCCAGGTACCTTGGCCGATCTGTGACACCTGACGCGATGTCGATCCGAATTGTCGGCATTTCATTACTTACCCTCCGTTGATCCTTCCCACGCCAGGATTTTACGCCTCACGTAAGTGATTGATTTATGTTGGTCCCGGCTGATTCGAACGTGCCCTCGCATGATGCGCGGCTAAATTTACCCGCAAGACTCATACTACGAATCTCCCTCAACCATAAGACCAAGAGAGTTCCACATGCGAAGGACATTGATGACGGCTGCCGCGGTGCTGGTTTTCGCAGCGACAAGTGCCACCGCGATGGCACAGCAAGCTGCGGCGGGCGGCGCGGCGCCGGCTGGCGCGGCGCGTTGGAAGTTAGTGCCGATGCTGATCGAGAGCAGGGCATTCGAAGATGGCGGCATCGTGCCGTTGAAGTACTCATTCTATGGTGCTAACACGCTGCCTGACTTCAAGATCAGCAACCTGCCTGAGAATACGCAGAGCATCGCGATCATCCTCCACGATCTGGACGTGGCTCCGGCTTTCAATTCGGACGACAACCTGCACTGGCTCGCCTGGAACATTCCCGCCACCGTCCCGGTTACTCAGATCGAAGAGGGCAAACTACCGGAGGGCGCGGTGAATGGCCGGGGACGCCCCTACATGGGTATGGGCGCGCCGAATGGTCCGCGGTATCACCACTACGTATTCGAGTTCTACGCGCTCAATTCGAAGCTCGACTTGCCCGCTACTGACGGCCGCCCTGAACTCCTCGAGGCGATGAAGGGCAAGGTGGTTGCAAAGGCGGCCTATGTCGGCCGCTTCCGAAATGACACAAATGCGGTGCCCCCCTCACGTCCGGGCGGTTTCGGTCGTCCCGGCGCCGGTGGCCCCGGCGCAGCACCGCCGCTGCCTGCTGCCGCGAAGTAGCAGCTTTGCCTATCCTGCCGCGCTACGGTATGCGGCAGGATGAGGAGCGGCCCACGCTCGACAGAGGTGGGCCGGGTCCTTCGCGAACTTCCCGGGAAGTGTGTGGAGCAATCCGGCGAAAGTGATTCGGCCCATTGACGATTGAGGGAACGGGCGCTTCCGCTCCGTGCTGCGCAGCAGCATGCTCGCCGCGAGCAAATGTTGTGCGATGATCGGCGCAGACCCTTGTTCCACTGTCCACTCGCCCTCAGCGGAGATCCGGAATGACCCCTGTGCAGACGTTCGTGGCGCTGGTCACAAAGCCGCGTCAGGCCTTCACCGAACTTGAGAAGAATCCGCGGTTCGCGGCACCGATGATCGTGCTGCTGGCAGCCAACATCGCCTTGCTCCTGTGGTTCTACGCGACCGTCGATGTGGATTCGTTGATCAATCACATCCTTGCCTCGCGGGGCATCAACGCAGCGCAGCGTGCTCAGATCGGCGGTCTGATGACGCGCAACACGCTGATGGTCAGTGCGCTGTTCACGGGCATCGTGAGCATCGTCGTCACGCAGGTCGTTGAAGCTTTCTACTTCTACTTCGTTTATACATTTTTTGAGGTACAACGCACCTTCCGGCAATGGTTTGCGTTCACCTGGTGGTGCAGCCTGCCGCAGCTGATCACGATAGTAGCGGCGGTTGTGATGATTGTGTCGGGCCGTTCCCCGGCGTCGGCAGGCGTGCTATCGCCGTTTTCGCTGAACGAACTGTTCTTTCACTTCGACCTCGCGGACAGCGGCTATTCGTTGTTGAACAGTATCTCGCTGGTCCAGCTCCTGACGATGCTGTTGATGGTGATCGGCGCACACACGTGGTCGAAGCGGTCATGGGCGTCGAGCGTTGTGGTCGTCATACTGCCGCGGCTGTTGTTCTACGGTGTCTGGGCATGGTTCGCATTTCGCAGCTGAGCGGCTCCTGCTCAGTACGCGACGCTTCGGACTACCCGCTCCGACTCGATGAGTTCGCCTTGACCCGGTAATACGCTCTGTTCGTCTGCGCCGACGGCGAGGTACCAATAACGGCGCGCATCGAATACATAAGGAGTGAGGGTCTTCGGATCGGTCACGATGCGCAACGTCATTGCGCCAGAGTAATGCAGCGGGCGATCCTGTTCCTCCAGCGCGTCGAGCGTTGCGGCGAGCGAATCCGTTTCGGGGGCGGCATGCACGATAATTTCGGCGCAGTCAGGCGCAGTCGACTTGCGCGTGCAGGGCACGGCGTGCGTAAACAGGAACTGCAGCCGCTGGTTGACCACGATGAGTGAAAAGCCTGGAAGGGGCAGGGCTGCGGTGATCTCGTAGGGAATACCCTGTTGCAACGTGGCATCGATCCACATTGCGGTCTGCAGGTTGTAGTCGGCGCGCGTCCCGGTCTCGATCGCTGGCGCACCGAAGGCCACCTGCATTGACGAAATTGCGGTCTTCATCAGCTCCCGCACCAGCGCGCCCTGGGGAGCCCGTTGGCGAATCTGCGCGGCGGTTTCGGCCGTCACGCGCCGGGAGAAGGCACGGGTGTCGTTGAACTTCTTCAGTTCCCCCATACCGGAGACCGTGTAGTCGGGAAAACTCAACAACTGGGGTCGGAAGGCCGTGTTGGGCGCTTGGGAGTCGGAGCTGGCCGCGGGCCATACCCCAGGCGCAAAGTCCGCACTGCCGGGCAGGTAGGAGATCGCCCAGCCATCGTGATCCTTCCGCACCTGTTGCTGCACGACGCGCGCGCCGCGCGCGCGGCTGATCACACCATCCCAGTCGCGCACGTGAGTGAGTTCCACCGCGACGGTCGCATCGCTGGGTGACCAGTTGAACTTGAGCGTCGTGCCGCGGCTCGGGAAATCCTGCATCAGCGCCGCCACGCGTTGTGCACCTCCCGCATCGTGCTGCCACTGGAGCAGTAACTGGTAATCGGCCTGTGCGTCATCACGCAGGCCGTACTCACGGGCCATGTCGATGGCGGAGTTGAGCGCGCTGAGTGCCGCAGCGTTGTGTCCCAGCACCCGCTCGGTAACACTGAGGTTGAATTGCATGACGGCCATCGAGGGGTAGTCGAGTTCGTCGCGATATAGACCCACGGCGCGTTGCGCGGCGTCCGCGGCATCCTGCAGTTCGCGTTCGCGGCGGCCCGGAATGTCGCCGCAGGCGGCATCTGCCAGGAAAATGCGGTATTCGAGCTCCGCTGCGCGCGACCAGCCGTCGGGGAAGAGGACCCGGGCAGCGCGACTGGACGTCACCCGATCCAGTTGCGAGCGTGCCTGCGGCAGCCGCTGTCCGCAGGTACCGGTCGCGTCGTCAAGCAGGAAATCCGCGTAGTCGAGACGCATCTTGAGAACGGCCGGTGATTGCGACGCGATGCGCTCGAAGGTGGCGATCTCAGTTTCGAAGTCAGCTGCTCGTACTGGCGCCTGCGGTGGCGTCGGCGCGGAAGCCGCGCTGGGAGCCGGGACGGAGGTCGCAGTCGGGGCTACGCAGGAGGAGATTCCCACGAGGCTTAAGACGATAAGCCCCCGGGTTACGAGCCTCACGGCACCGGCAGACCAGTGCGTGGATCGATCTTGATCCGGCGCGGGTAGGGACAGCGGTTGTCGACGAACGACTGCGGCTCGGTTTCGACCGAGACATAGTTCATGCAGTACACGTCAGGCGTGCGCCACAGCCCGCAGTCGAGGTTACCTCCACAGCTTCTGAAATGACCGACGTGCGCATACTGCGGGGTTTGAGGCGGGCCGGGTCGCTTCAGCAGAATCGGCCGCGGGGGATGCGGCCTGTGATTGGCTGCCTCGATGGCCCGCACCGCGGCGTGACTGTGCAACTCGGCCGCCATGTGCGGTGCGCCGACGGCGCCGGAGGCAAAGTCCCGGGCGCTGGAGCCGCCACGGCTATGGACCCAACCGGCGGCTGCCGCGGCACTATGCCCACCGCCATCGCCGCGGCCGCCAAAGCTTCCACCAAAGCCGCCGCGGTATCCGCCACCACCGCCGTTTGCGCCCCCGCCGTGGCCGCCGCCACCGCCGCCGCCACCATGGGCGCCGCCACCGCCACCACCCGAGTAGCCGCCGCCACCGCCACCATGGGCGCCGCCGCCGCCGCCACCACCACCTGAGGAGCCCCCGCCACTGCTGCTGGAGGCACTTGCCCCTCCGCCGCCACTACTAGAGCCACCGCCGCTACCGCCTGCGCCAGGAGTCGTGGCGAGAGCGACCGTACCGGCCAGGGCGAACATGGTGGCGAGAACTACACTGACTTTGTTCATGGG
Organism: Steroidobacteraceae bacterium; assembly: GCA_036267975.1. Taxonomy (GTDB): domain Bacteria; phylum Pseudomonadota; class Gammaproteobacteria; order Steroidobacterales; family Steroidobacteraceae; genus DAIDKA01. The sequence goes on from DATAVA010000064.1 coordinate 33,070, forward strand.
ATCACCCGCACGGGTTGAGCGAACGGTGAAACGCTGCGCCTTACCGAAATTTTACGCTCGCCTCATATGGATCGAGTTACCCTTGCATTAGTCTTTGTTAATTCGCGCCATTTTGGGGTCATCAGTCTTCATGTCAGGCGCGCGCGCTCCCCGTAAATCCTGGCTGATACACCATGTGAAGCTATGGGTCGCTGTTCTGGCGGGCGGGGTGATCGGTATCGCGCTGCCGCATCAGTGGGCGGTGCTGACCCGGGCGCTGGTCGCGTGGAATGCCGCGGTCCTGGTCCTGCTGCCGCTGACCTACATGCACCTGAACGGTCTCGGCGCGAAACAGCTGCGGGAGCGGTATCGCGATGATGACCCGTCAGCGACGGTGATCCTGCTGGTGGTGGTGGGTGCGGCGATTCTGAGTGTCGCGGCGATCGTAGTATTTCTGGCCACCCTGAAGGGCGTGCCGCCCAATGAGAAGCTCGCGCATATCCTGCTGGCCGCGCTGACGGTCATCGATTCGTGGCTGCTCGTGCCGACGGTGTTCACCGTCCACTATGCCGATATGTTCTACAGCACGGAGGTGGGCGAGCAACCCCTCAGGTTCCCGGAAACCCGGGAGCCGGTGTTCTGGGACTTCGCCTATTTCGCCTTCACCATTGCCGCGGCCTGCCAGACCGCGGATGTGTCCACCACGCAGGTCGGAATCCGTCGCGTGGTGATCGCGCAGAGCATCATTTCCTTCCTGTTCAATCTGGCGATACTCGGCTTCGCCATCAATGTGACGGCAGGACTGCTCGCCTGATCACTCGCAAAGGGGGAGGGGCCCTCAGCGCGGGCCCTGCGGCGCCAGCATCGAAATAGCCGTCGTCAGCCGATCGGCCGAAATGGGCTTGATCAGGTGGACCTGGAAGCCTGCCTTGATGGCATCCGCTCGGTCCTGGGCGCGGGAGAATGCGGTAAGTGCGATGGCCGGCAGGGTCTCAGCACTGTAACCGGCGCTGCGCACGGAGCGAATGAGCTGATAGCCATCCTGCTTGGCCATGCCGATGTCGCTCACCAGCACCGCGGGTGTGTTGGTGCGCACCAGCGCCAGCGCTTCCTCCCCGTTCGCGGCCTCAGCCACACTGGCACCGGCTTCCATGAGTACCCGTGCGATGAATGCGCGCGTGTCGTTGTCGTCCTCGACGACGAGTACGGCGACTCCTTTCAACGGTGCGCCAGCCTCTTCGGAACGAATGCGCGCCATCTGCTGAGTGATCGGCAGGGACACCGTGAAGCGGGCGCCCTGTCCTTCGCCAAGGCTTTGGGCGTCGATGGTGCCGCCATGAACCTCCACGAGATGCTTGACGATGGTCAGACCGATCCCCAGGCCGGCGAAACTCTTATTGAGACTTGAATCCTGCTGGCTGAAGCGATCGAAAAGGTGCGGCAGGAACTGCGCGCTGATGCCGCGGCCGGTATCGGTAACGGAGATTTCGTATTGATTGTCCTTCCTGCGGGCGTCAACGCTGACACTGCCGCCGGCCGGGGTGAACTTGATGGCATTGCTCACCAAGTTCCACACGATCTGCTGCAGGCGGGCATCATCGCCCATGACGCGGGCGTCGGGATCGGCCACGCTCCACTTGAGAGTGACCTTCTTGGCAGCGGCCAGCGGCGCGACGACCGCATGCGCCGACTGCATCGCAGTGGCCGGATAGGTCGCAACGATATCCAGATTCATTTTGCCGAAGCGCATGCCCGCGTAGTCGAGCAGATCCGAAATCAGATGGGTCTGCAACCGCGAATTGCGCTCGATGACATCCAGCCCTTTCACAAACTCAGGGGTAATCCCCGGCATGCGCTGCAGAACCGTAACCCAGCCGAGAATGGCGCTGAGCGGATTGCGCAATTCGTGCGAGAGCGTCGCGAGAAACTCGTCCTTGACACGGTTGAGGCGTTCGGCTTCCTGGCGGGCGGCCCTTTCCCCCGCCAGCAGACTCTCGCGCTCCGCCTCGGCACGGCGCCTTTCAGTTACATCCGTGGCAATCGCGATGCGCGTGCCGTCGGAACTCTCCGCCACGACCCGCCATTCAACCTCGGCTTGCTGGCCATTGCCGCGGACGACACGCAGCGTTCCTTCCCAGTGACCTTCGGCTCGCAGGATTGGATCGATGCGCCTGCAGGCCTGACGGCTGTTCGCGGTAACGAAGCTGCAGATGTCGCGGCCGATGATCTCCGTGCGGGTGAGGGCGGCGAGCGCACAGAAGGCGGGATTCACATCGACACATTGGAGTTGGGCGTCAAGCAGTGCAATGCCGCTGGATGCCAATTCGAACACGGCACGAAAACGGCTGTCGGCGGTGCGGCGGATCGCGTCCGACTTGCGCGCGAACAGCAGCGCCCGCACGGTGGCCACGAGCACTGCCGGATCAGCCGGATGGGTCAGGTAGCTGTCGGCGCCGGCGGAAAGTCCCTGTTCCTTGTCCACGCTGGTTACGAACGTCGCGGACAGATGGACGATCGGCAGATAGGCTGCGTCCGAGCGTGCGCGCAGTTTCCGGCACACCTCCAGGCCATCAATGTCCGGAAGGTTGATATCCAGAATGATCAGGTCGACCGCAGGCGCCAGGGCCAGCGCGTCGGTGCCGTTTTCGGCCTCGATCACTTCGAAGCCGGCGGCACGCAGAATTCTGGAGGTGGCGTACAGCGAGGCGGCGTTGTCATCAACGACCAGAATCTTCTGGCGTTCGGGAAAGGTGACGGTGGATGCGCTCATGGGGCTGCCCCCCTGTCAGGTGCAGATGTGTATTGGACGGGGAGCCGGACCCAGAAGCGCGAGCCCTTGCCCAGCTCGCTGTCGGCGCCGACTTCACCGCCGAGCAGATGTGCGAACTTACGGGCCAGTGACAAGCCCAGGCCGGTGCCGCGCAGGCGCCGTTGCAGGCGAGTGTCGAGTTGCATGAAATCATTGAAGAGCATGGGCAAATGCTCGGGTGAGATGCCGATCCCCGTATCCGTCACTGCGAATTCGACGATGTCCGTGGCCGGCATCATCGCACTGACGCTGACCTGTCCTTCCGTGGTGAACTTCAGCGCGTTGGAAATGAAATTGCGCAGAATCTGCGAGAGTTTCTTGTCATCCGTGTAAATGCGTGGAACGGCGTCGGGCTCCGTGAAGATCAGCGAAACGGACGAGTTGGCTACGATCGGTCTGAACATGCCGCGCAGGGCGGAGAACAGATCCACCATTTCGAACCATTCTGCCGAAATCGTGATACGTCCGGCATCCATCTTCGCCAGATCGAGCAGGTCATCGACCATTTCAGTCAGCTCGCTGACCGAGCGACGCACCAGGCGCACCTGGGTTTCCTGCTCGGTCGTCAGGGGGCCGTCCAGCCTGGCGAGCAGGATGCCGGTAAGGCTCTGCATGGAGGTGAGCGGCGTGCGGAACTCGTGGCTCATATAGGAGAGAAACCGGCCCTTCAGGTCGATGGCTTCGCGCAGCTGCGTCGCGCGGTCATCCAGTTCCGCATACAACGCCACCACGCCCTGGTTGGTCTCTTCGAGCTCAACGCGTAAGGTCTCGGCCTCGGCCTCGCTGATGGCGAGGCGTTCGCGCAGCGCGAGCAGGTCATTCTCGGCCGATGGGTTCTGCGCAGCCATCAGTTCAATACCACCACGGTCGCATCGTCACGGGCCCGGGCATGGTCCCGATACAGGACTGCGGCAATGACCGCAGGGTGCCGCTGGCGCAGCGTCGCGCTCTTGTGCAGGTCCCAGCGGGCCGAGATGCCATCACTGTGCATGACCAGGAACGACTCGGCGGTGCGCGCGTATTCGAACTGCTGCAGTCGCGGCATCGTCAGACCCAAGGTGCCATTGTGTGAAATCAGGCCCTGCGATTTCTCGGCGCTGACCAGGCAGGCGCCAATATTGCCGACTCCGGCGTAAGAGACGGTTCCGGTGCCGCCGACGCGCGCGACCGCGGCAGCCGCTCCGCGCGTGCTCGCCAGGGCGCGATGCGCGCGCTCGAGCAGGCCGCGCGGGGATTCCGCGGGGGTGTCGGCGAAGGTGCGCTGGGCGCCTTCGGCGGCGATGGCCGCGAAACTGCCATGTCCCAGTCCGTCGACCACCATCAGCGTGGCGCCCTCTGGGTCCTCGGCGAGGGCCCAGCCGTCGCCACACTCGGTTTCGCCGTGGACCGGAATGCTGATGGCACCAAAGCGCGAACCGGCTGCGGGGCCGATGCGCGCCATCACGACGGTCCCCTCGCCCGGGACGGTATGGATATCGAATTCGATCGACAGGCGCCGCACGGCCCCGAGGCCGGTCCCGGCCGTGCCACCCGTGGAATATCCATCGCCAAGGCAGCGGTCGACATCACTCATGCCACGGCCCTTGTCGATGGCAAGCAACTCGATGGCTTCATGGTCCCCGACCCTGATCGGCTGCAACAGCAACTCGCCGCCGCTGCCGTGGCGGTACAGATTGGTCGCCAGCTCCGTGGCGGCGATCGCGACCCGGCCCGTCTGCGTGGCATCCAGCCCATAGGCCATGGCCAGACGTTGCGCGTCCCGGCGTGCTTCGCCGACCTGGCTTTCCTCTTCGATCAGGTGTCGGTGCTGCTCCCTGCTGCGCTGAAGAACCACCGTCAGCTCCAGCGCACGATCGTCACCCGGGTACCGGTGGGTGAGCTCTCGATGTCAAACTCGTTGGCCAGGCGGCGTGCGCCGGTGAGGCCCAGCCCCAGTCCATTGCCGGAGGTCCAGCCGTCGGTCAAGGCGAGATCGAGATCCGGAATCCCCGGTCCCTGATCCGCAAATACCAGCCGTAGGCCCTGTTTTGCGCCGTTCCTGAGGGTGTGCCAGTGCATGTCGCCGCCCCTGCCGTAAGTCAGCGTATTGCGTGCCAGCTCGCTTGCCGCCGTGACCATTTTGGTTTGGTCAACCAGCGAAAAGCGCAATTCCTGAGTCAGCCGTCGCACCACCTGCCGCGCCATGACGATGTCATGCTGGGAACGCAAGGGCGTCCTGCCTGCCGCTATCTGCTCCATCAACATCAATTGTCCGCGAGCGTGGCTCGCAACATGGCCATGCCGCGGTCTACGTCCAATGCGGTGGCCACGCCAGGCAATGACAGCCCCAGTTCGACCAGCGTGATGGCGACCGCCGGCTGCATGCCCACCAACACGGTGCGTGCATCGAGTATGCGGCTCATGTTGGAGATGTCGGAAATCGTGCGTCCAATGAAGGAGTCGACCATCTCCAACGCCGAAATATCGATCAGCACGCCTTTCGCGCCATGGCGCTGGATGGCATTCGTCAGATCATCCTGCAGCTGCAGGGCGAGCTGATCGTGCATATCCACCTGAATCGTCGCGAGCAGGAAGTCGCCAATTCGCAGTATCGGTATCCGTTCCATCTGGATCCTAGCGGGACAGCGTATTGCCGGTGCGCTTGAGCGCAAGGGCCAATGCATCCGCCAGATTCGCCTTGGTCGTGACGCCCGCCAGATCCACCCCCAAGTGCACGATCGTCTGGGCAATCTGGGGACGCACACCACTGATGATGCAATCGGCGCCCATCAGCCGGATGGCCGTTACGGTCTTAAGCAGGTGCTGGGCGACGAGCGTATCGACCGTGGGGACGCCGGTAATGTCGATGATGGCCAGCTGCGAGCCGGTCTCGACGATCTTGTGCAGCAGCGCCTCCATGACGATCTGGGTGCGTGCCGAATCCAAGGTGCCGATCATCGGCAATGCCAGGATTCCCTCCCATAATTTCACCACCGGTGTCGACAGCTCCAGCATTTCCTGCTGCTGCCGATTGATGACCTCTTCGCGCGCGCGCTGGTAGGTATTGACGGTAATCAGTCCTATCTCATCCAGTAACTTCGTTGCCTTCCATATCTCATCCGCCAGGAGATTTGCATCATTCCCCGCTTCGGTGCGCAGCACCGTGAACAACGGCTGCTTGAATGAGAATATGAACGTCGCGGTCTCCGCCGAGGTGAACCCCTGCTGCACGCGCGTGCGCGACAGGTCCTCGAGGAAGCCCTGGAGTGACTTGAACTGTGACGAGCTGCGGTCCTCGGGGCTTGCACTGGCCAAAAGGCCGGTCAGCAGCTGCAGGAACTCCTCGGCCTGCGCGCCCAGTTCCTGCGGCGAGATCCGCACTTTCCTGCCATCGGAAGCAGCGGATTGAAGGTTGCTGACCCATTCCGAGAGCAGCTGCTTTTGATGCCTCTGCAATGCATTCGCCAAAGTTGCTGAAGGCGCCATCGAGTATCTCCTCACTCAAAATCTGCAAAACCGTCCGAAGACCATCCGGCAGCACCGGCTGTCCACGCAATCGAAATAATGAAATATCAATAAGTTAGCGTTAATAATTGAGGCGATTTCGCATTCTTTGTTTGCTCATTACAAAGGTCCGCGCACACGTATAGCTCGGCACAGCCCAGCCCTAAGGTCGGATTTTGTTGGATTTGCGTGTAGGAGCCGACCTACGCGGATGACCTTGACGCGGCGGATCTAGATTCGGGTCAGGCGTCGATACGCGAGCAGGTGTTGCAGCGCCTCGCGCGGTCGCTGCTGGCGCTCGTGCAGGGCGCTGAGATGGAAGTGGGCGTCGTGCAGGGTCGGGTCGAGAGCGAGTGCCGCCAGATATGCCGCGACTGCCTCGTCGTGCCGCTGCAGGTCTTCGAGCAGTAAGGCGATGTTGAACGACAGCAGCGCGCTGCCGTACTCGGCCGCGCGATAGATCGCTGCGGCGGCTGCCAGCTCGCCATTCAGATGCATCAGCCGGCCAAGATTAATCGTGGCTTGCAGATGTCCGACATGGATGTCGAGCGCGGCGCGGTACTCGTCACGCGCTGCCTGCAGATCGGACGCCTCGAGCGCGAAGGCACGTTCGAAGTGGGCGGTGGCCTCGCGATGCCTGCGCTGGGCGGGGGTGCTGCGGCCGGAAACGGCTTGCGGCGCCCGGCTGGTGCGGGGCCCCCGCACCTTGGCGCGGGCCTTCATCGGCGCCTCGCCTTGCGCGAGGTTGCAGGCGTCGCCCGCTTCGGCGCCCGGCTGGGTGCGGTGACCGTCGGTGTGCGGTCGAGGCTGGCCTTCAGGGCCGCCATCAGGTCGACGACATTGCTGGCGCGCTTTGGGGTCGGTGCCGCGGCGAGTGAAACTTCCTCGCCGTGCAGCTTGCGTTTAATCGCTGCCGCTACGCGATCTTTGAATTCGTCGGTAAACTCGCCCGGGTCGAATTTCTTGACCGCCAACTGCTCGATCAGTTGCGTCGCGAGTTTCAGTTCAGCCGCGGAAACGTGCCCGGATTCGATTCCCAGATCCGACATTGGCCGCAGCTCGCCCTGGAAGTGCAGCGGGTGCAAAGCCAGTCCCGTGCCGAACGGCCGGATCACGACCACGTGTTCCTTGCCGCGGGACACCCAGCGTCCCACTGCGCACTGGGCGGTGTGCTTCAATGCGGTCGTGAGCAGGGCATAGGGCTTCGCCCCGCCTTTCTCGGGGGCCAGCAGGTAGGTCCCGGCGTAGTACACCGGATCGACGGACTGCAGCGGTACGAATTCGCTGATCTCGATGGCGCGACTCGTTTTCTCCTCCAGCTCCTTGAGCTCCTGAGGTGAAAACATGACGAACCGGTCCTTTGCGAACTCATAGCCTTTCGCCATGTCGGCGCGCTCGACCACCTTGCCATCCTTGACCGCAACGTACTGCTGCCTGACCCGCGAGCCATCCTTGGCTCGCAGGAAATTGAACGCTATTCGCTCCGAGACTTCAGTCGCCGAGTACACCTGAACCGGAATGGCCACGAGACCAAACGACAGGGTCACCGAGGCAATCGGGCGCGTGCTCGTGGGCATGCCGCACTCAGACTGCCGTCTACGGCTTGGGGTCCGTATCGGCCTTGGTCTGCTTTGCCTGATCCTCGGCCACCTGGAAGGCAGTGTCCGCCTGTTCCTTGCAGGCCTTCTGCGGCTCCCCGCTCAGACTCTCGCACTGGGCGAGGGCGATCTTGTGATCGCCCTGGGCTTTCGTGTCGGCAACCTTCTCGGCCTGCACCGCTTCGGTGTGTGCCTCAGCCGCCTTTTCATCATGCACCACGCTTGCGGCGCTGTTCACCTTGTCGCTGGCCCGCTGCTCGGCTTTCGCCGCATCTTCGCTGGCGGTGTTTTCGGCAGCGGCCGTGTCCTTGGCGACGCGGTCGGGGCTCTTGGCCTGGTTGCAGGCATTGAGCACGCAGGCCGCCAATAGCGCAATCGTGACCACTAACGTCGTTTTGTTCGGTGTCATGATGTCTAAACTCGCGGGCGGCGTCCCATGAAGAAGGTGACGATCGCGATGACCAGGAATATCAGGAACAGCACTTTCGCGATGCCGGCGGCTCCCGCTGCGAGTCCCCCGAATCCGAGGATGGCTGCCACTATGGCGATGATGAAGAACACGACGGCGTAGTGAAGCATGGAAGACCCCTTATCAAGCGACATGCAAAGCACGTCTATTGACCGGCAGGGTATGCAACCCGCATGGCGGCGTAAGTCCGGCCGCATCGGCACTAATCGTAGGCTTCGCCCTACGGTTGTTACCAAATCCGCAGGTACATCACCAGGGTGACCGCGAATAATGCTGCAGAGCACAGCAGATACCCGGGCGCTGAAACGCACCACTGCCGGCCATTCGGACCCGCGCTGAACTGATGGCGGGCGAGGAGGGTATTGGCGATGAACACACTGCACAGCAGAAAACCGACATAGCGCTGCGGATGGAGGGCCCCGGCGCTCGCATAGGGATCCTTGACGATCCCCAGCAGGCTCAGCAGATCAAGGAGGCTGAGGAGGTTCAGGCTCACGCCCACACCCAGCGCGACCATTGCCACGGTGTAGACGGGGCCGTTGCGCAGCCAGCTGCGGCCACAACAGTTCAACATCGATTCGAACAATCCGGCGTAGAGGTTCATGGCGGAAGGCGCATTCACTTTGCCGTGTAAAGTAAATGGCGCGTGCTGCGGTGGCAAGCGCTTTTTCCGCTACTGGCTGGGGTCGAGGCTTAGGCTAGAATCAAGGCCGACTGGCAGGCCGCCGGCGGGGACGGGAAAGCGCATGACCTTAGCCCATAAGAATCTCTCCTTTGCACAGCGCCTGGGTTTTGCGCTCACCGGGCTCGCGCATGCCTTGCGTGCCGAACGCAGCCTGCGCACGCAGCTGGGGTGCCTGGTGGTCGTGGCTGTGGCGCTGGCGTACCTGCGCCCGCCGGCGGTGTGGTGGGGCCTCGTCAGTGTGTGTGCGGCGGGCGTGTTCGCGGCCGAACTGTTCAATACCGCGGTCGAACATCTGGCGGATCACGTACAGCCGCAGCTGCATCCACAGATCCGCATCGTCAAAGACTGCGCGGCCGCCGCGGTTTTGTGCGCGGCGCTGGGTGCGGTCGGCGTGGCGATTGCCCTGGTAGTGGAGCTGGCCGGTCATTGGCATTAGAGTTGACCCAACGTGGCTGACCTCTATAAAGCGCTTGCCCAGATCCATGCCATCCGCGGTCAGATGGCCCGCGGCACGGAATTTCACGGCTATGGGCCCGAAACCGTTACGGCGACCGGCCTGCTGGCCGGGGCGGCAGCCGCGTTGCAAGCAGCGGTTCTGAAAGACCCGGGGGACCATGCCGCGCGGTTCTTGCTGATCTGGATTTCGACCGCAGCGCTGGCGGTGCTGGTCACGGGTCTGCAGACCATCACCCGGACGCGACGCGTTCATTCGGGCCTCGTCAGCCATATGATTGGTTCGGCTGCCGAATCATTTCTGCCGGCCATTGGCGCGGGCATACTGGTGACGCTGATCCTGGTCCGCAGCGCGCCGCGGGAGCTGTGGATGCTGCCGGGCCTGTGGCAGATCTTCTACGGTCTGGGCATTTTTGCGTCCTGTCGGTTCGTGCCGCGGCAGATGCTGGCGGTGGGCGTATGGTTTTTGGCCACGGGCGCGCTGTGTCTGACGACGGGTACCGGGGGTCACGCCCTGTCACCGTGGGAGATGGGCTTCCCGTTCGGCATTGGCCAGCTGCTGATCGCGGCGGTGCTCAAGTTCAGTTACCGTGAGGCGGATGAAGATGCGCAGTAAGAAGCCGGCACGACCGGGCTTTGCCTACGATGCCCTGGACAGTGTGATTCACGAGCGGGCCCGCCTGAGCGTGCTCACGTCGCTGGTGACGCACCCCAAGGGCCTGGCGTTCGCGGACCTGAAGTCCATGTGCGCACTGACCGACGGCAATCTCAGCCGTCATCTGCAGGTGCTGCGGGGCGCGAAGCTGATCGAAATCACCAAGGATGTGGATCGCAACCGCCCGCACACCTTCTGCCGCATCACCGCGAACGGGCGCAAACGCTACCTGGAATATCTGGCGGTGCTCGAGCAGGTGATCCGCGATGTGGTCGCGGGCGAGCAATCCGACGCGGCGGGCGAGGGCACCCAGGTCCCGGCCTGAGCCCGACTTTCTATCCGGTTCCGACTTTCATACCGTTCAAGTGCTCGCGCACGCCGTTGCGGTGGCCCTCGCTGCTCGTCACAGTGGTGCCGCAGGCCAGTACAAATATGAAATCGCCGCGCGGCGTGCGGCTCAGTTCGCGGATGAAGTTGACGTTGATGAGGCACGAGCGGCTGATGCGCAGCATGGGCTGGCTGCGCAACGAAATTTCCGCCTGCTGCAGGGTGCTGCGGGCGTGATACTGCGCGCGGCCCACCGTGAATTTCACGTAGTTGCGGTCCCCTTCCACCAACTCGATGTCGGCGATGTTGAGGATGTGCATGCTGCTGCCCGACTCGGCAATAATCCGGGGGCTGGTGTCGGCGAGGGCTTTGACGTCGCGCTCCAGCCGTGACACCACTGACAGCAGTGCCTGGCGCCGGTCATCGGCTTGCAGGGCGTCGCGTTTACGCCGCACCCGCGCCACGGTTGCCTTGAAGCGCTCGTAGTCGAAGGGCTTCAGCAGGTAATCGCTGGCGCAGACTTCGAAGGCCTGCAGCGCATAGCTGTCGTAGGCGGTCACGAAGACAATGTCGGGCAGGTTCTGCTGATCAAGCGAGCGTGCCAGGGCGATCCCGTTGACGGTATCGATCTGTATATCCAGGAACAACAGATCCGGAGGGTTTGCCAGGATCGCCGCCAGCGCGCTGCGGCCGTCGGCATACTCACCGGCAATATGCAGGTCCGGCTCCCGGCCGCAGCATTCACGCAGCGTGCGCCGCGCGGCCGATTCGTCATCGACGATGACGACCTCGATCATGTCGTCTGTGAGGCCGGGGCCTCGCGCGATGCGGGCTCACGCAGCAGGGGCATCTGCACGATGGATGCCCAGGCGGCAGACTCTTCGTGCACGCTCAAGGTGCCGCGCTCACCAAAATGCACTGCCAGCCGCTCGCGGACGTTGCGCAGTCCGATGCCATGGCGAGCGGGCGTGGCGGCACCGGTGGTGTTGCGGACGATCAGGCGCAGCTGCTGCGGATCGCACTGGACCTCGATGGTCACGTTCACCGCGCCGCTGTGGCCGGCGAGCCCATGAACCACGGCATTCTCGATGAGCGGCTGCAGGATCAGGCTGGGTACCCACGCAGCGGGCAGATCTGCGGGGTCCGGCAATGCCAGGGTCAGACGTTCCGCGAACCGCTGCTGTTGCAGGCCCAGGTACAGGCGCGCGAACTCGATTTCGGCCGCCACCGGCGTGAACTCCGATTCGCCGGCGGCGAGCAGCCGGCGCAGCAGGTCGCTCAGCTGCACGATCATCTTCTGCGCCGTCTGCGGATCCCAGCGGATCTGACCACGGATGGTATGCAGCAGATTGAACAGCGTATGGGGTGAGAGCTGCATGCGCAGGGCGGCCACGCGTGCCGCGTTCCAGGCGCGTTCCAGCGCCGCGCGCTGCAGCTCCGAATCGCGGAATCTGCGGTACAGCGAGAAGCCGCTTACCAGCGCCAGCGCGAATCCGTAGGTCAGCAGAAAGCTGGTGGCGCTGGCGATGCGCAGCGCCAGCTCCGACTGCGGGCCCTGCCACGGCATGTTCATGCGGTCTTCCGGCTGACTCATTTCCATGGGGTCACCGAGCATGTGTTCGGCCACTCCCAGCAGTGGCGAGGCCAGCAGCGCGAACACCAGGGCCAGAACGATCTGCAGCGCCGCGCGTTGCGGTATCGGACGCCACCCGATACGCATCGCCACCTGCACGCACAGCAGCAGCACGGGGTACAGCAGCAGGTGTTGCAGCGATCGGGCGGGCCAGGTGGCGAACAGATGTCGATTGCCCGCCGGGTCCAGCGACACGGACATGTTATGGGCGTACAGGACGTTCGACACCGTGACGTAAATCCAGAACGCACTGAGCACGCCCAGCTGCGCCAGGGTACCGAGGCGGGTGCGATCCCGTTGGGCATCTGCCGCCGTCGCCTGCGTCGCGGTGTCCACGGGGCCAAGCCTACACGGAATCAGCTGCGGTTCGCCGCGGCTGGTACGAACCCGTAATTTGCGGGGACGAGTGCGGGCCGCGGCTACAGACCGGCCGCCGCCGCAGGGCGTTACATATAGCGCAGGTATCGGGCACGGGAGAGCGCAAATGTTTTCACAGCACGGGTTCAGGGCTGCGCTGGCCACAGGTCTCATCGGCCTGCTGCCCTTTGGAGTCGCCGCGGCGCAGGGCTCGCGGCCGCCGTTCGCGGAACCCTCGGTGGTCGTGAACTACGCCGATCTGGACCTCGGGACCCGACTGGGCGCCGAGAAGCTCTATGAGCGGATCGAGCAGGCGGCGGCGCAACTGTGCCCGCGGGTGGCGTTCCAGGAACTGCCGCGCTACGCGGCGTCCCTGCGCTGCCGCAACGAGGTCGTCGCCCATGCGGTGAGCAGTATCAACAGCGCGCAGCTGGCGGCGGTGTATGCCTTGCACACCCATCACCTCGGGCATAGCGCGGTTTGACGGGCGACCGGATCGGCGGTGAACCTTCTGTAGGGACGCCTAGTACCCGGCCGCCGATCCGGCCGCGCGGCGATCGTCGCTGGCGCCATACATCATCCCGGCGCGCAGGCGGCCGCCGAGCGCCGAATCATTGCCGGAGGAGGCACGCGTGGGAGCGGAGTTGACCTGCGGGATGACGATCAGTTCGGCCGCTCCCCACGGCGACTGTTCGGCCAGCGTATAGCCGCGGGCCTGCAGTGCCTGAATGGTATCGGCGGACAAGGCAAGCGGTTCCATGAAGAGCACGTCCGGCAGCCACTGGTGGTGCAGGCGGGTGGCGTTGACGGCTTCCTGCGGTTCCATGCCGTAGTCGATGAGATTCAGCAGCACTTCCAGGGTGATGGTAATGATGCGCGAGCCACCCGGGCTGCCCACCACCATCATGACCCGACCGTTCTTGAGCACCAGCGTGGGTGACATTGAGGACAGCGGCCGTTTGCCCGGTGCAATCGCATTGGCGGTTCCCTGCACCAGCCCGAAGAGATTGGGTACCCCCGGCTTGATGGTGAAGTCGTCCATCTCATCATTCAAAAAGTAGCCGGTGCCCGGCGCCATGACCCCGGCGCCGAACAGGCCATTGATGGTGTAGGTGACGGACACGGCATTGCCGTGGTCATCCGCGACGGAATAATGAGTGGTTTCGGGCTTTTCGTGCGGCGGGGTTCCCGGCTTTATGAGGGCGGAAGAACCCGCGCGAACTGGATCAATCTGGGCGCGAATCAGGGCTGCATATTCCGGGGTGAGCAGCTTCTCCACCGGGTTGTGGACGAACACCGGATCCCCGAGCAGCGAATTGCGATCCACATACGCATGGCGCATGGCCTCGGTCATGACATGCACCGCCGCGGCGGAGTGAAAGCCCATGCCCTTCAGGTCGTAGCCTTCGAGAATCTGCAGCAGTTCGCACAGCGTCGTGCCCCCGGAAGAGGGCGGCGGCGCCGAGGCAATCTGATAGCCGCGGTAGCTGCAGTACACCGGATCACTTTCGGTGACGGTATAGCGGGCCAGATCCTGGGTGGTGATGATGCCGCCGTGATCGCGCATGGCCTGCGCCAGATGGTCCGCATTGCCGCCGCGCGTGCCGGACTTGTAGAACGCGTCGCTGCCGCTGCGCGCGATGGCCTGCAGCGTGCGCGCGAGCTCGGGCTGCACCAGGCGCTCACCCGGCTGGTAGGGCGAACCATCCGCATGCAGGAACACGTGTGCGGCCTGCGGGTCATTGCGGAAGCGGCGCGTCCCGGCATCGAGGATGTCGGTATCGCCACGCGTGAGGATGAAACCCTCGCGCGCCAGCTTGATGGCAGGCGCCATGACCTGGGCGCGGGTCAGCGTGCCGTAGCGCTGCAATGCCGTTTCCAATCCCAATACCGTCCCGGGTACCGCGACGGCGCGATAGCCGTCGATGCTCGCGCCGCGTATCGGATTGCCATTCGCATCCAGATACATATCGGCGGTGGCCGCGGCCGGGGCCGTCTCGCGGAAGTTCAGGAAGACGTTGGTCGAGGACTTGGCCAGATGGATCACCATGAAGCCGCCGCCGCCGATATTGCCGCAGCAGGGGTTCGTGACCGCTTCGGCGTAGCCCACTGCGACTGCCGCATCGACGGCATTGCCGCCCCGCCGCAGAATTTCAACCCCGACATCGGAAGCCAGGTGCTGGGCCGACACGACCATGCCATGTGCCGCCTCCAGTGCCGGCTTGGAAGCGGCGGCCGCCGCTCCGGCACACAGCAGCGCGGCTGCGGTGGTGGCGAGCAGGGCGGGGCAAAATCGACGGGTCGGGTGCGTCATGCGGCGCGACCTTATCACACCCTCCGGCGCGGCGGCGCCGGCGTCCGCCAGTGGATCGCGAGCGCGGCAACCAGGCTCACCGCCCCCGCGACGGACAGGTAGTACCCCACCCAGCCCAGTCCGAAGCTCGCGGCGAGCCAGGTCGCCACATTGGGCGCCAGCGATGCACCCAGGATGCCGGCCAGATTGAAACTCATGGAAGCGCCGGTGTAGCGCACCTCGGTCGGAAAGAGCTCCGCCAAAGCCGTGCCGAGCGGACCATAGGTCAGGCCCATCAGTGCCAGTCCCAGGCACAGGTAGCTCAATGCGCCGGCCGTGGTGCCCGATCCGAACAGGGGCGCGGTGGTGAGGCCGAAGACGACAATCGCCGCGGAGGCGACGATCAATACTGCGATGGTGCCGCAGCGTTGCGCGAGATACGCCGACAATGGAATAAAGGCCGCGAAGAACAGCACACCGATGATCTGCAGCACCAGGAAATGCGGGCGGGTGAAGCCGAGCTTCTGCGTGCCCCAGCTGAGCGTGAATACCGTCATCAGATAGAAAATGACAAACGTGGCGGTGGCGGCGAACATACCCAGCACCACGTCGGGCCAATGCCGCGACAGCAGGTGCACGATGGGCACCCGCACGCGCTCGTGATTCGCGATGGCGCGCCGGAAGGCGGGCGTCTCGGTCAGACTCAAGCGCACGTACAGTCCCACCAGCACCAGCGCGGCGCTGGCGATAAAGGGTAGCCGCCATCCCCAGCTGAACAGCTGCCGGTCAGTCAGCGCCGCATCCAGTGCGAGAAACGCACCCGTGGAACACAGGAAGCCGAGGGGCGCGCCGAGCTGCGGGAACATGCCATAGAGGGCGGCCTTTCCGGGCGGGGCGTTTTCGGTCGCCAGCAAGACCGCGCCGCCCCATTCGCCGCCGAGGCCGAATCCTTGGCCGAACCGCAGCAGCGCCAGCAATGCGGGTGCCCAGATGCCGATGGCGTCATAGGTGGGCAGCAGTCCGATACCGACGGTGGACAGGCCCATGGTCAAGAGTGCGGCGACCAGCGTCGCCTTGCGCCCGATGCGATCGCCAAAATGCCCGAAGACCGCCGAGCCGACGGGCCGGGCCAGGAAGGCCAGCGCGAAAGTGGCCAGCGATTGCAGTTTTGCGGTGCTCGGATCGGCGTTCGGGAAGAACAGGCGCGGAAACACCAGCACCGCGGCGGTGGCATAAATGTAGAAGTCGAAGAATTCGATGGTGGTGCCGGCGAGGCTGGCAATGAGCAGCCGACCGACCGGATTGGTTGTAGGCGCCGCCGCTACGTCGCTGTCGGCGTCAGCCGCTTCCGCGCGGGTTACCAAAACGTAAGACTTCGACATTTCAACTTTATGCTGCTCCCTGCGTTATCCCTTACAGATAGTCACTCACAGTCAAAGGAGACTGCAATGACCCGACCTGAACCGTCGCTCCCGCTTGTGCACATTCCGGCCCGCAGGGCCGCACTGGCCGCCGCGCTCGCTTTGGCCCTGGGCGCGCTGGCGGGCCTGCATCCCGTGGCGGCCAAGGCTGCCATCGGCATCGATATCGACATCGCCCCGCCGGCACCGCGGGTCATCGTTGCGCCGCCACCGCGAGCGGGATTCGTCTGGGCGCCTGGCTATTGGCGTTGGAACGGCCGTTCGCATATATGGCACGACGGCTACTGGGTACGTGAACGCCGCGGCTATCACTGGATACCGGATCAGTGGGTATCCAATGGCCGGCATTATCACTACCAGCGGGGCCATTGGGAGCGCTGAGCGCGCGAGCGGCGCGAACGATTGCCGGCCGGGGTGTGAAGCCCAGGCCGGCCGTCGTCAGGTGGGCGCGACGGTTGCTTCGCCGTAGCTGCGCGAGCCGAGGGCATCGGGTGTGAAAATCCCGTGGCCGGCAATCCAGTCGCGGGACTGGTCAAAGGCTTCCCGGGTATACGGTTCAAATACCAGTCGCTCGCCTGGTCCCCAGCGGCGGGTGTCCATGCGGTCGTGGTAGTGCACCGGGAATTCGCGCTTGTAGTAGTGCGTGTACAGGTCCGGACGCAGATCAATATCGCGTTGCGCGCGGCGCAGGGCACGGAAGAATTTCGCCAGATCCTCAGGATCCGGCGTCCCGGTGATCATGGTGGCGATCATGAACGTGGTGTCGATGATCTTGCGAAAGCCCAACTGCTCGGCGAAATAGTACGGACCGCTGAACAGCGAGGCGGCGGCAAGCTTCCCATCCAGCAGCAGCTCCATGCGTTTGAACAGCATGCCATCGTTGAAAGAGAGCTTGATCTGATCCGACGGAATGAACTGCTCGAGCGCCTGGATGCTCGAGTAATGGCTGCCGGACTGATAACCCACGGAAATGGGTTGTCCGGCCAGATCCTGCGGCTCGCGCACCGGTGAATCCGCCGGTACGAAAATCGCCGCTGGTGTGACCGAGTAAGCCGCCGAATACAGCTTGCCGTGCCCGGCAGCGGCCGCAACGTTCACGGTCCAATGGCAGGCGCAGCTCACATCCGATGCGCGACCGGATTCCAGCGACTGATAGGCGCCGACTTTGGCGCCCTTGTCGTGGACCTGGCCGGCGGTTTTCTGCACTTCCTCGTGGAAGGTGTACTCCAGATCCTCGTCGCGGAAATATCCCTTCTCTTCGGCCACCCATTCCTGCAGCCGAAAGTGCGGCTGGATAATGAATTTCTCCGTCATCGTCAGGCCTTTTTGTTCGGGCTCTGATAACCCGCCTCGAACGTCGAGTAGATCTTGTTCTTGGTGGTGATGAATTCGAGCAGGGCGGGCCGACCTTCCTGGGTCGCCGCGATGGCCGTCTTCAGCGCGTGCACCACCTGAGCCGGTTCCGTTACCCGTTCGCTGTGACCGCCGAGCGCCTTGGCCCAATCCGCGTAGTTGCCGGAAATATCGGTCGAGTGATACTTCTCGGTGGAGACCGCCATGGGCTTCAGTTCCATCGCCATCGAGTAGTTGTTGAACAGGATGGAGAGGATCGGGATGCGATTGCGCACCGCCGTTTCGAAGTCCATGCCGGTCATGCCGATTGCGGCATCGCCCCACATGTTGATGCACAGTTTGTCGGGCCGGGCGAGTTTGGCGCCCATTGCGAGCCCGAGCCCATAACCCAGCTGCGTGGTCTTGCCCCAGCCGATGTAGCTGTGCGGCGTGGTCGGCTTCCAGAACGGCGACAGCTCATCGCGCGGGCTGCCGGCATCATGGGTGATGACGGTATTCGGGACATCGGCTACGGACATGAGATCGGCAATGACGCGATACGGGGACAGCGGCTTGTCCTCGCTCGTCAGGTACGGCCGCCACTTCGCCATCCACGGATCATTCAGCGCGCGGATGCGCTGATTGACTTCATGGGTCAGGCCGCGCGGCTTGCCCTTGAGCCGCTCATGCAGGGCCTGATGCAGCATGGTCAGCATCAGCTTCGAATCGCCCAGCAACGGATAGTCCGTCGGGATGTTCTTGTTGATGTCCATGGGATCGAGGGTGTTGTGGATGAACACCTTGTTCTTGGTCGGGAAGCGGATGCCGAAGCCGGTCGCGGTGAAACTGGCACCGATGCCGAACACCACGTCGGCATCCTGTACATGCTGGTGAACGGCCTCCGGCATGGACACGCCGCCGGAGCCCAGCGACAGCGGATGCGTTTCCGGGAACGCGCTCTTGCCTTCGAGGCTGGTGGTGACGGGTGCTTCGAGCAGTTCCGCAACCTTGAGCAGTTCGTCCCAGGCGCGGGCGTAGTGCACACCCTGGCCGACATACAGGAGGGGCCGCTGCGCGGCAATCAGGACGGCGGCGGCCTTGTCGATCATTTCCGGATCGGGCGCCGAGCGGTAGCGCTTGACGGGTATGTAATCGATGGCACCCGGGACTTCCTGATTCCACATGTCGCCGGGAATCTCAATCAGGCAGGGGCCCGGACGACCATTGCGGGACTGGGTGTAGGCACGGCGCAGGGCGGGCACCAGCTGCTCCGGCGTCGTGATCATCTCGGCTGATTTGGTGATGTGCTGGTAGTTGAGCGTGGCGTTGAAACCGGGCTTCACCCAGGCTTCGCGGCGCGACGAACCCGCGGGAATCACCACCAGCGGCACGCACTCGGACCAAGCCTGCGCCACGGCGCCGAAGGAGTTCTCGACACCCGGGCCCGCCTGCTGGCAGAACACGCCGACCTTGTCGCCGGAGTTCAGGCGGCTGATCGCATCCGCCATGTGAATGCCGATGCGTTCCTGGCGCACGATGATGGGTCGAATGCCCGCGGCCGCGCACGATTCGGTCAAGGGATTCAAGGGGTACGCGAGCAGGTAGTCGGTCCCCTCGCGCTTCATGATTTCTGCGGTAACTTGGGCTACGTTCATGTCCCTCTCCGATTGGGTGGCCTACGCTTCGGCGCTGCGCAGTTTGTCACGGTCCGGCGCCGTGGAGGAGTATAAACACCTTGTCCGGCAACGCCCGAATCCTTTGATTTGTCATCTCTTGATTCGGCAACTCCGGCGTCAGTGTTGACCTGCATTATGGTCAAGGTCAAGTTTCAGGGCGCGAGCCCGCTCGCCGACAAACGCGCGCACTGCCGCGGCCTGGGCCGGGGTGACGAACGCCTTCCAGCTGATCATGCCGCGGTCAGCCAGTGCACCCCCAATGACGACCGCCTGCCAGCCGGCGGGGCTGGTCAGGAATGCGGATCGGCGCAGATCCGGCACGATGTTGGGCGATACCGCATCGAAGCCATGACACAGCCCGCACTGCTTGCCGTAGATCTTCTCCCCCAAGGCGACCTGATCAGGCCCGGCAACCTCGGGTGGTGGGTTGGGGGGCGCGGCGGGCGCCGGATCGGCGGGGAAGGTGCCGTTGCCGTTCAGCTTGAAAGCCAGCATCCGACCGTTGTGCCGGACACGGGGCGTCGCCGTAGCGGAATAAATCAGGGCGCCGGAAATCACGGCTACATATTGCTCGCCGTTGACCAGATAGGTCACGGGGCCACCGGCCATCGCATCGGGGGTATTCCACGACCACAGGACCCGCCCGTCGGTGGCGCGCAGCGCGACGAAGGTCCCCAGTACACCCTCGCGGGGCCGGCCCTGAAAGATCAGGTTGCCCGCTGTGGTCAACAGGCCACCGCCCGCGCCGGGTACCGTGAACGCGGCCTTGCGTGTGGCAGGATTCCAGGCCAGCAGATAGTTCTTCCGGGGCGGCATATGCGGACGGGTACTGACTGCGCCGTGCGTCGCCGCGTCCAGGTCCACGCCGATCTGCTCCAGCCCATAGTCATACTTGTAGTCTTTGGTGGGGGCGTAAAAGGTGGCGCTCTGCGCCGCCGGGATGTACAGCAGACCAGTGTCTGGATTGAACGCGACCGGGTTCCAGCTGTGGGCGCCGCCGCCACCTGGAATTCCCAGCCATGGCGCATCCTTGTACAAGGCCGCCGGAACAATGTTCGGACGGCCGCTCTTCAGGTCCACGCCGGTTGCCCAGTTGATGCCCGGGACATACGCATCCGCGGAGAGCAGTTCGCCGGTCTGTCGATCCAGGACATAGAAGAAGCCATTCTTCGGCGCGTGCAGCAGTACCTTGCGGGTGTGCCCTCCTGCCAGCGGCAGGTCCACCAAGGTCATGTCGGCGACGGCGTCGTAATCCCAGCGATCGCCGGGAGTCTCCTGGTAATGCCAGTGATACTGTCCGGTGTCGGCGTCGACGGCGATGATGGAGGAAATGAACAGGTTGTCGCCGCCGCCATTGGAGCGGTAATTCTGGTTCCACGGAAAGCCATTGCCGGTGGCCATGTATATCTGGTTGAAGTCGGGGTCATACACCACGGCATTCCAGACCTGGCCGCCACCACCATACTTCACCCAATCCCCCGACCAGGTCTTCAGGGCCTTCGATTTCAGTACCGCATCAGAGGCCGCGCCGTCAGGCTTGCCGGATGGATCGCCCGGTACCGTGTAGAAACGCCATACACGCCGGCCGCTGCGCGCATCGTAGGCGGTGACAAATCCGCGGCCGCCTAGATCCGCACCCGCATTGCCGACAAAAATCTTGCCGCGCGCCGCGCGCGGCGCACCGGTGCTGGAGTAGCGGCGGCTGGGATACTCGAACATCCGCACGCTCCACACCGGTTTGCCGCTGACGGCATTGAGCGCGATCAGCCGGCCGTCGAGCGTGGCGATGTAGACATTGCCCTCGTAGACGGCCACGCCGCGATTGACGACATCGCAGCACGCATGTGCGCCCGTTGGCCCGGGAACTTTCGGATCGTAGAACCACAGGTGGCGGCCCGTCGCGGCATCCAGCGCGTACACCTTGCTCCACGCCGTGCTCACGTACATCACGCCGTCCACCACCAGCGGCGTCGCTTCCTGGCCGCGGTTGGTGTCGAACTCGACGGACCACGCAGGCTTCAGGGCGGCGACGTTGCTGGCGTTGATGGCGGTGAGTCGCGAATAGCGCAGCTCCTGCCAGTTGCCGCCGTGGGTGAGCCAGTTGCCGGGGTCCTGGTCCGCGTGGCGCAGGCGCTCATCGGTCACGTTGCCGGCGCGCTGCCCGGCGGTGGGTGCAGTCTGTGCCAGCGCCATTGCAGGAATGACCGCCAGCAATGTGGTGACAGCGATGACGCCCAAGTGCAGATGGAGTGCTTTTTTCATGCAATTCGCCTAGCTAGGTATGCGGCAGCCAGGGTAATCCCGTAAAATTCGCGCCATGGGTACCCTCGCTTCGCCGCGCAGTTCCGCGGTGCGTTCCGCCATGCGCCGCCGGGTGCTGGGCGGTGCGCTCGCGGGCGTTGCGGGGCTCGCTGCCGGGGCGCTGGCGCCGCGCCCGAAGCAGGCCAAGGCGGCCGCCTCGGGCGGGAATCCCGAAATCGTTCACACCGCATTGTCCGATTCGCTGCACCTGTTCCAGGGCGCCGGCGGCAATGTGGTGGCCGCGGCGGGCACGGACGGCGTGCTGCTCGTGGACAGCGGACTCGAGCAGTACGGCGCGGTGCTGCTGGCGAGCGTCGCGGCAGCGACCGGTGGCCGCAAGGTGCAGCTGCTGATGAATACGCACTGGCATTGGGATCACACCGGCGGCAACGCGCAGCTGGGCAAGGCCGGCGCGAAAATCATCGCACACGAGAACACGCGCCTGTGGCTCGGCACCCGCGTCGATTCGAAATGGGAACATCGCATCTATCCCCCCCAGCCGGCATACGCACTGCCCACCCAGACATTCTTTTACGGACCTCAGAAGCACAGCTTCGGCGGTCAGGATATCGAGTACGCGATCATGCCGCAGGCCCACACCGATGGCGATATTTATGTGTTCTTTCCGCGCGAGAACGTCCTGGTGGCCGGTGGCGTGGTCACGGGTGGCAGTTATCCGTTGCCCGACTACTGCACCGGCGGCTGGCTTGGCGGCATGATCGATGGCCTGAAGACAATTCTGGCGAAGGCGGACGGCCACACCCGGATCGTATCCGGCCTGGGCGCGACCCGCAGCCGCGCTGATGTTCAGGCGCAGCTGGATATGTGCACGGCGGTGATGGCGAAGATCGGCACGAACTATTTCAAGGGTGGAACCTGGCAGCAGCTGCAGGACTCCAAGCCGACGAGCGAGTTCGATGCGCAATGGGGCAATCCTGAGCCGTTCCTGCAGATGGCCTACGACGGCGCCTGGTATCACGTCAATGAGATCCGCCGCTATGCGCGTTAAGGGATTCCTCGCCGCCCTCGGCCTGGCCGTGCTCGGCTCGGCCGTGCAGGCTGATACGCCCATGACAGCAGCGCACACGCCCGCCTTCAAGGGCGATTGGCACATGCTGCAAACCTACTGTGTGAAGTGCCATAACTCCGAAGACTGGGCCGGTGGCGTCGCCTTCGACACCATGAGTGCGGCTGCGGCCGGTGATGATGCGCAGATCTGGGAAGAGGCGATCGTGAAACTGCACGGGGGGCTGATGCCGCCGCCCGGCAAACCGCAGCCGGATCAGGCGGCGCGCGCCGCCTTCGCGCAGGCGGCCGAACAGTTCCTCGACCAGTACGCTGCTGCGCATCCGAACCCGGGCCACATGGTCCTGCACCGCTTGAACCGCAACGAATACGCCAATGCAATCGCGGACCTGCTCGGCGTGTCGGTTGATCCGAATGCGCTGCTGCCGCGCGATGACAAGAGCGGCAACTTCGACAACATCGCCGAAGTGCTCAAGGTCTCACCGACCTTCCTCGATCAGTATTTTTCGGCCGCCCGCCAGGTGACGGTGACAGCGATCGGCAACCCGCATGCGCGCACCCAGGACAATTTCTTCAATGGACCGCCGGAGCCCCAGGAATACCAGTACATGCATGTCGACGGTCTGCCGCTCGGCACCCGCGGCGGCATGCTGTTCAGTCATACCTTCCCGGCGGATGGCGAGTACCGCTTCACCATCAATGGCCTGGTCGGCGCCGGCTACCTATGGGGTGAACTGGATCCGAACACGCTGATCATCACGGTCGACGGCAAGCGCGTGTTCGAAAACAAGCTCGGGGGTCCGAAGGACCTGGATGCGGTGGATCTGCAGCAGGCCGCCGGGCTGACGATGATCAATGACCGCTTCAAGAATGTGCCGGTCAACATCCGCGCCGGCGAACATCGCATCGGCATCACCTTCGTACAGACCAGTGCTGCAGAGTCCAATGAGATCCTGCACGCCTTCGTGCCGGTGGCCGGCATGGGCCAGCCGGTCAATGGCAACTCCACGGGCCCGCGCCTGGCGAATGTCGAGATCAAAGGCCCGATGGTCGCGCAGGGTGTGAGCGAGACGCCGAGCCGGCGCAAGATCTTTAGCTGTTATCCGCAGACGGCGGCGCAGGAAGCACCGTGTGCGCGCGAGATTTTGGCGACCATCGCGCGGCGCGCCTTCCGCCGTCCGCTCACCGATTCGGACCTGAAGGGGGCGCTGGATTTCTACGCGCAGGGACGCAAGGAGGGTGGCAGCTTCGATGCCGGGATCCAAAAGGGCCTGCTGGCGATTCTGGTGAGCCCGAAGTTCCTGTTCCGCATGCACGAGCCGCCGCCAGGCACCGTGCCGGGCAAGCCGTTCCCGATCAGCGATATCGATCTTGCCTCGCGCCTCTCGTTCTTCCTGTGGGCGGGGCCGCCGGATGATGAACTCATCAAGGTGGCCGCGGCTGGCGCACTGCACGAGCCGGCGGTGCTGGACGCGCAGGTGCGCCGCATGCTCAAGGATCCGCGCTCCCATACGCTCGTCACCGACTTCGCCTTTGAATGGCTGAATGTCCACGGCCTGGAACTGGTCGACCCGGATACGAATCTGTTTCCCGATTACACCAAGGATCTGGAAACGGCCTTCGAGACGGAGATTGAGCTGTTTGTCGGCAACGTGTTCGATTCGGACAGCAGCGTCGTGGACCTGTTGACCTCGAACCGGACCTATCTGAACGAACGACTGGCCCTGCACTACCACATCCCCAACGTGCGCGGTGGCGAGTTTCGCGCGGTCACGGTGCCGGACTACCGGCGCGGCCTTCTCGGCAAAGGCGCGGTGCTGATGGCCACCTCCTATGCGAATCGGACTTCGGTCGTGCTGCGTGGCGCGTACGTCCTGGACAAGTTCCTGGGTACTCCGCCGCAGGCACCGCCACCGGGGGTGCCGGCGTTCGCCGAGAGTCAGGAGGGAACCGATCAGCTGACCGTGCGGGCGCGCATGGAAGCGCATCGCGCCCAGCCATCGTGCAACGCCTGCCACGCCATCATTGACCCCATTGGCCTGGCGCTGGAGAACTTCAATGCGCTGGGCCAGTGGCGCGACAAGGACATCGATGCCGGCACGCCCATTGATGCCAGTGGCAAGCTTGCGGATGGCACGGTGGTCAACGGCGTCAATGCACTGCGCAACCACATGGTTTCGCATGCCTCGCAGTTCGTGGAGACGTTCACCGCAAACCTCATGTCTTATGGACTCGGACGTGGTCTTGAGTATTACGACATACCGACGGTGCGGGGCATCGTGCGTGATACGGCCAAGGATCACTACCGCTTTTCCTCGCTCGTGCTCGCGATCGTCAACAGTGAGGCGTTCCGCGAGGACGAAATTCCCGTGAAGACTCCCGGCGCGCCCGCAGGTTCGCTCAGTCACACCGCCGCCAAGTTGTAAGGGGCAGACCATGTTCATTACCAAGAAGCATCTGAGTCGCCGCACGGTATTGCGTGGCCTCGGCGTGAGTGTCGGCCTGCCGTTGCTCGAGGCCATGATCCCGGCCGCGACGGCCATCGCCAAGACGGCCGCGGCGCCCAAGCCGCGGCTCGGGTTCATCTACTTCCCGCACGGCGCCGTCATGGACAAGTGGACGCCCAAGACGGATGGCGCGAATTTTGACTTCCCGGAAATCATCGCCTCGCTCAAGCCTTATCAGAAGCATCTGACCGTGATCACCGGGCTGGAGAACAAGTCCGCGATTGCGGCGCCCGTGCATGCGATCACGCCGGGCACCTGGTTGTCCTGCGTACCACCGCGCATCAGTCACGATCCCTACGGTGGCATCACGATCGATCAGATCGCGGCACAGAAAATCGGCCAGGACACGGCGATGCCGTCGCTGGAGGTCGGGACCGAGGAGCGGGGTGGCGAGGGCTCGTGCGACCGCAACTACGGCTGCAGCTATGGCAAGACCATCGCCTTCAGTTCACCGTCCACACCGCTCCCCATGGAACACAATCCGCGCAAGGTGTTTCAGCAACTGTTCGGCCAGGGCGACACCGCGGATGAGCGCGCCTCGCTGCTGCGCGAGAATGCCAGCATCATCGATCTGGTGCGCAGCGATGCCGCGGACCTCTCGCGCACGCTCGGCGCCCGCGACAAGGTCATGCTGTCGGACTATCTGGACCAGGTGCAGGAAATCCAGCGCCGGCTGGAGAAGATGGAACACCAGGACATGGGGCAGATGCAGATCCCGGACGCGCCCGCCGGCATTCCGGCGGCGTTCGATGAGCATATGCACATGATGTACGAGCTGATCGCGCTGGCGTACCAGGCGAATCTGACGCGCGTTGCCAGCATGATGGTGGCCGCAGAAGTCAGCAATCAGCCCTATACCTTCATAGGCGTAAACGACGCCTTTCACCCGCTGTCGCATCACGCGAATGACCCGGCAAAGATGACGCGTCTCGCCAAGGTGCAGGCCTTCAACACTTCGATGTTCGCCAAATTCATCAAGCGGCTGGCGGAACTGCCGGATGGCGAGGGCTCGATGCTGGACAACTCGATCATTCTGTTCGGCAGCAACATGAGCAACAGCAATCTGCACGATCACTATCCGCTGCCGACGGCGATCCTCGGCCTGGGTGGCGGCAGACTCAAGGGCAACCAGCACCTGCGGTATCCGGATCGCACCCCGATCGCCAACCTGCATGTGGCACTGCTCAACAAGGCGGGCATACCCACCGAGAAGTTCGGCGACAGCACCGGCCAGCTCACGGAGATCTGAGTTAAGTGCGTTCCCGATCAATGAGAGTCCGGACCTTGGCGGCAGTGGCGGCGCTGTGCTGGGGTGCAACGGTGGCGCAGGCGGCGGATTCGTTGCCCGAGGTGGCCGCGGCGGGTGATTCTGCCGCAGCGATTGCGCTCGTTGATGGCAAGGCCGATGTCAATGCGCGCCAGGACGATGGCACCACCGCGTTGCACTGGGCCGCGTATCACGATGACCTGCCGCTGCTGCGGCGTTTGCTCAAGGCCGGCGCCAGGGCGAACGTGGCCAACGATTACGGTTCCACGCCGCTGGCCGAAGCCGCCGAGCGGGCTGATCCGGAAGCGCTGCGATTGCTGCTGGATGCCGGCGCGAATGTCGAATCACCGAATGCGGATGGACAGACCGCGCTCATGACGGTGGCGCGCACGGATATGGTCGAGGCCGCCAAGGTCCTCGTGGCTCACGGCGCCGATGTCAACGCCACCGAGAAGTGGCGCGGCCAGACGGCGCTGATGTGGGCCAGCGCGCAAGGTCGTGCCGCCATGGTGCGATTCCTGATTTCACATGGCGCTGAGGTCAATGCCCGCGAGACGGTGCGTGAGTGGCCGCGTCGCGTGACCGCCGAGCCGCGCCCGCAGAACCGGCCGCTGGGCGGGCTCACGGCGCTGCTGTTCGCGGCTCGCGAAGGCTGTGCGGCCTGTGCTGCCGATCTGGTCAGGGCGCACGCCGACATCGATCTGGCCGATCCGGAAGGGATCACACCCCTGATCATGGCCACTCTCAACGCTCAGTTCGATACGGCCGCGGTGCTCATCAAAGCGGGCGCCAATGTGAACGCCTGGGATATGTGGGGACGCGCGCCGCTGTACAGCGCGGTCGACTACAACACGACGCCACGCGGCGGTCGTCCTGACCGGCCCTCTTCGGACCAGACCACGGCGCTGCAGGTGATCGACATGCTGCTCAAGGCCGGCGCCAATCCGGATATGCAGCTGAAACTTTTTCCGCCGTATCGCTCGCTCGGCCAGGATCGGGGTGGCGACGGCATGCTGACCGTCGGTACGACGCCGCTGATCCGTGCCGCCAAGGCCGGCGACAGCCCATCGATCCAGCTGTTGCTGGCCCACGGCGCCCGGCCTGATCTGCCGAATTCGCTGGGGATAACGCCGCTGATGGCCGCGGCAGGCATTGGTTCGACCACGATCGACATTCGCGCCCGCTTCCGCAACGAACAGAAGTGCATGACAGCCGCGAAGCTGCTGCTGGTGAAGGGCGTAGACGTCAATGCGGTCAACAACAACGGCCAGACCGCGCTGTTCGGGGCCGCCCAGGCAGGGTGGAATGGTTTTGTGCAGCTTCTGGCCGATCATGGGGCCATGCTCGCGCCCAAGGATCGTTTCGGCAGTACGCCTGTGGATTTCGCCGCGGGCAAGGTCGGCACCTCGGGCCGCCCCGGTGTAGGTGGCGGTGGGGAAGTTCACAAGGACACCGTCGCGCTTTTGACGAAGCTGGCGAGCAAATCCTAGCTCGCGTCAACGGCGGCCGCGGCTGCCACGTTGCTGTAGTCTAGGAGTATCAGATCCTTCGCTACGGGCATTCTTATGAGCCAAGCAATCGCCACACGCCATCCCGTCCGTCATGCCGTCGTGCGCATTGGTGCCGTGCTCGCATTGGCGGTTGGCATAGGAACGGGCGCCGCCCAGGCCTCGGACACGGCCGGCGTGCCGGCACTTTCGGTGGCCGCGCCGGCGGCGCACTGGGTCGAGCGCAAACTCGATTTCACGTATATGGGCTTCACGGACAAGTTTACCTGCGATGGTCTGCGCGATACGGTCCGCGAAGCATTGCTGGCCCTGGGTGCCCGCAAGAAGGACTTCACGATTCAGGAGCGCGGCTGTACCCACCTCAATGGCGTCGAACCGAGCCCCGCAGTTGCCGCGACCTTCTCGGTGCTGGTGCCGTTGACGCCCGATGATATCGGCAAGGTGGGCAACAGCGCATCGCAGCCGACGCAATGGCACAGCGTCGATCTGGTGAGATTAACCAGCGCCGGAGTCAATTCGGTGCCGTGTGAACTGCTCGAACAGCTGAAGAACAAGGCGCTGCCGCTGTTCACCACCCGCAATCTGAAGTACCGCTCGTCCTGCTTTCCGCACCAAGTTTCGCTGGGGGATATTGATTTCAGCGTGGATGTGCTGCGTCCCGCGGCTGCTCCCTAGACCAGGGGATTTGATTTCGGCACCCGGACGACAATGGTTCCGGCCAGCTTGTCGTGCCAGGCCTGCTTGCCGGGGTCGATGCCGATGCAGAAGAATCCCAGTCCCAGCGCGCATAACGACAGGATGCAGCCCAGGGCCCGCACGCACACCGTCGGCCAGTCAAGTGGTCGCGAGTCCAGCCGCACGACGTGCAGGTCGAAGACAATGCCGCCGATGGTGGTGCCCCTGACCTTCCACATCACGGCGCCATAGACCGCCAGGGCGAGCAGGAAGAGACGGTGTTCTCCATACCCGCCCGGCCAGTCCAGCAGCAGCCGCACGACCACGCCCACAATGATGGCGTCGATGAACAATGCGCCCATGCGTGGCCAGAATCCGGGGCGTGGCAGGGTGGTCAGGGGCAGCGGTGCCGCGGGTTCCGGCGCAGCGGCCGCACTGGCCGCGTGCGGCTCATTGGTTTGCGCCGCCGCGGCCGCGGCGTCAGTGCCAGCAGTGGGGCCGCGTGCCGGACCGTTCGGCGCCGTGCCAGCGGTGCGATTGCGCCGCATCAGGTTCAAGAGCGCATAGAGCACTGCACCGTAGCCGATCATGCTCAACAGGATGAACACCACGAAGCCCACGATCGGCACCAGGTACGCGAGCATCACCACGATGCCACCGACCAGCACGGCGATAGCAGGATGCACCGGCGTGTGACCCTGGCGCAGGCCCAGGCAACGACCGCCAATCCAGCCCAGCACCGTGGCCTTGCCGAATACCCCGGCGACGAACAGCGTGACCAGGAAGATCGGAATCAGCGGAATGCCGATCAGCGTGATCGCCAGCAGCACCAGCATCAGCGGCGTGAGCAGCACGGCCAGGATGGCGGTGATCAGGCTCTTGCCGGGATTGTCGTTCAGGATCGTGATGCAGTGCTGCGCGGCATCGCGGAACAGCAGCGCGAGGATGACGTAGACGGCAAGCAGGGCCAGCGACATCGTCCACAGCCAGCGCAGGCCGCTGCCGATCACCAGCGGGCGGCCGACCATCAGGCCGTGGCCCACCCAGTTGCGGATGCCTTCGGCGGTGGTGAAGTTTTCCGGCAGGATGCGCTCCATGCCCTGATCGACGATCGCTGCCGGGTCCTGGTTCACGGTACCCAGCACGCTGACCACATGGCCATGCACATGGGCGTGCGGCCCGAGTTCCACATTGCCGAGCACGGCGACGACGTCGCGGCCGACCTCGCCGTCGACTGAAACATTGCCGAGTACGGCGACTGCGCTGCCGCCGGTGGGACCCTTGTCGGTGGTGCTGCCGAAGACCGAGACGACATCCTGGTTGGCCGTGCCGTAATTGCTCGCCGAGCCGAATACCGCCACGACCGAGTCTCTCTGGACACCTTCGGGCACGGTGACATCGTGGCCGACCGAAACCAGATCGTTGCCTCGATGGCGAAAATTCCCACGCCCGTTGTACCGGTCCCGGCGATACGCGTAGCCGTCCCAATTCTGCGCATCGTCATCCCCAGGTGCCGATGAGTCCGCATCAGGCGCTGCTGTGCCCGCGGCGCCTGGAGGTGCCGCCGCGGCCGGCAGCGCCGTGGTCGCCGCCAGGCACGCAGCCAGCAGCACCGACAGCAGGGCAGAGCGGGTCGAAGTGATGATGGTCATGGAGCTTCCGTCTGTTTAGCGATTGGGCAGCGGCGCCTGCAGCAGCCGGTAGCCGAATACGATCAGATAAAACAAGGCGACGTACGCGACCGCGCACAGCGCGAGGCCCCCATACCACACATCGTCCGGCAGGCTGCCGGCGATGGTTTGCGTGAGGCGGTGAAATATGGCGAGTACGCTCAGCGTGGCGTGCAGATCGGCCGCCGGCTGCTGCAGCAGCGCGACGGGATGATCGATCACGGCATGAAATTTCGCGGGGCTTGCGGGCCGGCCCAGCACCATCGCCGCCGCCGCGAGGACGCCGGTGATGCCAAAGGCAAACTGTGCGAGCAGCGGCCATTCCATGACGCGCCGCCGCCACCACGGCGCCCGTGCGGCACGCTCGATGCCGCTCCATACCTGGGCTTCAATGTCCTGCGGCGCCGTGAATTGCGCGGTGCCGTCGAGTACGCGGCCGATGCGCTGTTCGAGCGCATCGCGCACGTCGTTGCCGGGATCACGATTCATGGGCACTCTCCTGCAGGCGCTTTGCCAGCGCGATGCGACCGCGCAGAATATCGGTCTTCACTTTGGCGACCGACACTTCGAGGTCGGCGGCGATCTGCTGATAGGACCGCTCTTCATAATGAAACAGCACCAGCGGAATTCGCTGTGCATCGGGCAGTCGTGCCAGTGCCGCGCGCACCCGTTCATCGCGCTGCGCATCCGCCAGCTGCGCGAACACGGTATCGAGACGGGTGATGGCAAACTCCACCTCCGCATCGGAGGTGTCATCCTGCGCTGCAGTCACCGGCAGCAGCTCGGAGAAAAACCGCCAGCGCCGGCGGTAGCGGCTCAGATGGTTCAGTGACAATCGCAGGGTCACGGTCTTCAGCCAGCCACCGGCGCCCAACGGTGCACGCAGATTTTCGAAGTGTTCCCAAGCCTTCAGGAATACGTCCTGAGTGATGTCCTGCGCAGTCGCATCGCTGGCGGTGAGCCGGCGGGCGGTGGCAAACACCATGTCCTGATAGTCACGCATGAACATCGTGAACTCACTGCGGTTCGCGGGCCTCGTTGGGAGTCTTTGCACTGTGAAAGCATCGCTATAGACCCAGAACACCCGGGGGCCCGAAAAGTTGCAGCGACTCCCGACCCGCGTGTCAGCGAAGTCGGTACACTAATACCGATCAAAGACTTATGAGTTATGCGGCGGGCGTCATTCCCAGCCGGTGGTGGACCCGAAAGGCAGCGACGGCATGGTCGCCTCGATCTCGATGATCTTGCCGTTCCTGATCTTGAACATCTCCGGTATCAGCGTATCGAAGGGACGGCGCGTGGCACCGGAGTACTTCAGGTAGCCGTAACCCGGGACGTCGGTGCCGGGCACCTCACCGTCCTGGTGGAACAGCACTATGCACTGCACCACACCCCGCTCCACGTCCACCGTGTCGCAGCGGCGTGGCTGAATCTGGGTGATGTACTGCCACATGTTGCTGTTGATATTGCCGCGACAGCCCGTATGGCCCACATCGGGCAGCGGACGGCCATTGGGACCGGGGGGACGTGCCGTCGGCACGGGCGCGGGCGCCGTGGAGCCCCCCATGGCCAAGGCCGCTGCCGGGAGCACCGCCGGGGCGGCCGTCTGCACTCCGTTCTCGACGCGGAAGCACTCATCGTCGAACGGCACCGAATCAACCAGATGATGATCCAGGGCATCGAAGTACTTGTTGGCGATGGCGATGAGCTGCGCGCGCGGCCGCTGCTCCGCGGGCTTGAGAACCTGGTTCCACAGTGGCGAGATGGCCGTGCGGTCGAATTTACCGAAGCTCAGGCCCTTACGGACGATGGCGGTCTCCAGCTCACTGATCTTCTGTGCCCGCACTTTCAGGCGACCCGAGAGCCAGATCGGATTGCCGTTTTCCTGCATCAGGATATAGAACCCGACGTTACCGGTCTGTGGGTCGGCAATGACGAGCTTGTAGCCGTGTGGACCGGCACTGGCGGTTTGCCACAACGCTGCGCCGAGCGGCAGCGGCTGCGCGTTTTCGGTAAAGCGCGCGTCCGCGGCGAACAGGTCCGTGCCCGGATCATGGCGCAGCAGCGCTGCCAGGTACTTGTCCACGAAGCCGAGCAGGCAATCGTGGCCGCAACCGGCTTGCTGTGCTGCGGAGACGGTCCTGGCGGGTGGCGCGGAGCGCCGCGCCTGGTCCCAGCCGGACTTCATGCCGTAGGGAACGTCAACCAGGACGGCTTCGATCTGGCGGATCTGACCCCTATCGATTTTGAAGAGTTCACCGATCTCAAAGCTCTTGGGGCGGCGATAGTCGGCGGGGACCGCAACATCCTTGCCGTCCAATCTGAAGCTGGCGACCGTGCCCTTGTGGTCAAAGAATACTTGCGCGTAGACCAGGCCACGTTCCACATCGACGATGGGATAACGCCGGTCGCGAACCTTGGTGACGATCACCGAGAAACCCGTGTCGAACTGCGCCTTGCAGCCCAGCCTTTGCATGGCCGAAGCCTTCGGATCGGCGGAATTGGCCGTCACGTTGCCGTCTTCGCGGCGCTGGCACTGCGGATCAAAGCGCACATTGCGCGCGGAGTGGTCGGTATCCAGACCCGTAAAATAACTGTCCGCGATGCGGATCATCTCCTCACGCGAGACCCGGTCGGCGGTTTTCAGATCCGTCAGCAGCACCGGGTTGGGCGTTGCAAATCCATCGGCCTTGGCGAAGGGTGTATTGCGCGCCACGATGGTCTGCGCCTCCGTCACCTGGCCTTTCACCACCTTCAGGCGCAGCGCGACCGGCACGGGGGAATCGTTTTCCATAAGCTGACCGATGAACCCGACCGCGCCTTGCTGCGGATCGCAGAAGTACAGCCGGAACTTCGCGTCGGCCGCAGCCGTTTTCCACAGGCCATGCTCGGTGCCGAGTGTCTGACCGTTCTCGGTGATCCGCACGGTTCTGGCAAGCGGGGCTTTGCTTGGATCATGCGCCACCAGCGCTGACAGATACCGATCGGCGATGTTCTGCAGACATGTGCGATCGCACGAGTCATCGGCGCGTGCCGTGGGGAGCGCGAGTGCGACCACGACGGCCAGCAGCGCCAGGCCGACACCACGGTTTGACAGCATGTTCATTTTCCCCCTCAAATGCCCCGTCAGCAACTGGGCAGGCCGCGCTTGTGCCGCGCAGTCTTGATTCAGTGCGCTGCGGATGCGTCGGCCGGCGGTGGAGTGATCTGCGGCACATTGATCGGGCCGCCACCGGCACGCGTCGGATCGCCCAGGATCTTGCCGTCGGGCAAGGTGACCGCGACGAACAATCCGCCCTTGGAGCCGTCGCGCAGCGGATTGATGACCACGACGACCTTGTCGCCCGGCTTCATCTGCTTGGACTTCCAGCCCTGGCGCTTGAGATTATTCGGGCTGTTGAGTTCGACCTTCCACAGATCGAGGCTGCCGGTCGCATTGGGAACATCGATATCGATGAAGGCATGCGGGTTGGTCCACTGGAAGTCATGGACCGTGCCCTTCAGCGGCAGGTTCTTGCTCTGGTCGAACATGGCAAAGGAGTGATGCGCGGCCGCCACGCTGCCGTAGGCGACCATCAGCAGTGCAAGGCATCCGGTTATTTTGTGTCTCATGGCTCTTGGCTCCGCATTCAAGCTCATCGGCCAATGATGACATGACCAGGGCACGTTCGTCCTGATTCGACTTATACTCGCGGCCGAACTGCGGCGATGGGCACCGCGGCATTGAGGGTGAAACCGATGAGCATGCGCACTTTGTTGGTGGCGACATCCCTGGCGCTGGCGATGCAGGCCGCGGTTCCGGGCGCGATGGCAGCGGATCCACCAGGTGGTGGCGGTCCGCCGGCGGCCTATCCGAAGGGGCATTACGCCGAGCTGAACCGGTTGCCCGACTGGGGCGGGGTGTGGACTTTCAATTTCCGGCCCCTTCCCGGCGTCACGCGCGAAGCGCCGGCCCTGAAGGGCAAGTACCTGGAGAGCTACCAGGCCTGGCAGAAGATCGCCAATGAGAATCACGGCGAAGTGCCGCACAACGGCTCCTACTGCCGCCCGCCGGGCATGCCCGGCATCATGATGGTCGGCCAGTACCCCATCGAATTTCTGTTCACGCCCGGTCGCGTGACCACCCATCACGAGGCCTGGATGCAGATGCGCAGCATCTGGACCGACGGTCGCAAGCACCCGGATGATTGGGATCCCACGTTCTACGGCCACTCGATCGGGCATTGGGAAGGCTCGACCCTGGTCGTCGACACGGTCGGGATCAAGACCGTCACCGAGCTGCGCAACGGCATGCCGCACTCGGACCAGCTGCATGTCATCGAGCATATCCATCTGGCGCCGCAGGACCCGAACACGCTCATTGACGACATGATGGTCGAGGACCCGCTGGCGCTGGCGAAGCCCTGGCACACCGTCCTCAGCTATACGCGCGCCCGTGATCAGGACCTGCTGGAGTTCATCTGCGCCGAGAATGACCGCAATCCGGTGGATGCCGCAGGCCATACCGGTCTGGAATAGAGTTTGGAATCAGCGAGGGGGGATTGATGCGCAAGGGAATTTTACAGAAGGGTGTGACGGTGGGCGTGCTCGCGGGCCTCACCATCTCGGCGGCCATGGCCCAGACGAGCGCGGCGCCGGCGATCACCGCCGCGCCGGCCTTCAGTGCCGCGCAGCTGCTGGCGCCGCCCGCGGCAAACTGGATCACGAATGGCGGCAGCATTTTCAACCAGCGCTATTCGCCCCTCAAGCAGATCAACCGCGACAACGTCGCGGGCCTGAAGGCCCTGTGGCGTACGAGCATGGGTTCGGGCATGAACCCCGGCAACTCGGGCCAGGCCCAGATCCTTGAGTACGACGGCACTCTTTTCGTATCCAACGGTGCCAACGACGTGTTCGCCATCGACGTGGAGAGCGGACAGATCCTGTGGAGCTACCGTGGCAATCCAGACCCGAAGGCCGGTACGCCGATCGGTCGTTCGAACCGTGGCGTCGCATTGGGGGATGGCCTGGTATTTGTCGGGCAGCTGGATGCGAAGCTGGTCGCGCTGGATCAGCGTACCGGCAAGGTGGCCTGGTCCGTGCAGGTTGAGCCGTGGCAGAACGGCTTCAGCATCACCGCCGCTCCGCTGTACTACGACGGCATGGTCATCCAGGGTCTGAGCGGCGGCGAAATGGGCGTACGCGGGCGGATCAAAGCCTACGACGCCAAGACCGGCGCGCCACGCTGGACCTTCTACACGATTCCGGGACCCGGCGAGATCGGTCATGAGACCTGGCCGCAGCAGGGGGACGCCTGGCAGCACGGTGGCGCGGCGGTGTGGCAGACGCCGACCGTGGATCCGGAACTGGGTCTGATCTATTTTTCAACCGGCAATCCGGGACCGAATCTGTTCGGCGCCGTGCGACCCGGTGCCAACCTCTTTACGGTCTCGATCGTGGCGCTGGAGGCGAAGACCGGCAAATACCGCTGGCACTTCCAGCAGATCCATCACGACATCTGGGACTATGACTCGCCGAACCCCACCGTGCTCTTTGACACGACGATCAAGGGACGCAAGGTCAAAGGCCTGGTGGAGGTCTCGAAGACCGGATGGGCTTATATCCTCGACCGTGTGACGGGCAAACCGCTCCTCGGCATCGACGAGCGGCCCGTGCCGCAGGAGGCGCGGCAGGCGACCGCGGCGACGCAGCCGTATCCGCGCGGAGATGCGATCGTGCCGCAGCAGATCGACATCGTGCCCGAGGGCGCCGATCTGCTGCCCGGCACCGGTGA
Organism: Steroidobacteraceae bacterium; assembly: GCA_036267975.1. Taxonomy (GTDB): domain Bacteria; phylum Pseudomonadota; class Gammaproteobacteria; order Steroidobacterales; family Steroidobacteraceae; genus DAIDKA01. The sequence continues at coordinate 68,967 of DATAVA010000064.1, forward strand.
GATCAAGAATCACGGCCGGATTTTCACGCCATACTTCACTGATCAGATCATGGTCAAGCCGGCAACCATGGGGGGCGCCAACTGGCCGCCCAGCTCCTACGATCCGACCACGCATACCCTGTATGTGTGTGCCACCGACCGCATCAGCACCTTCAAGGCGCTCGCGGATCCGGGCAAGCCCGGCCCCAACAAGGTCTACATGGGTGGCTCCTTCGGGCAGGCGGAGGCCAATGATCGCGGCATATTCGCGGCCCTGGATGTCACCACCAACAAGCTGCTATGGCGGCAAAGCTGGCGCGAGATCTGCTACAGCGGCTCCATCGTGACTGCCGGTGGCTTGCTGTTTGTCGGCCGCTCGGATGGGCGGCTGACCGCGCTCAGTTCCCAGAACGGCGCCAAGCTTTGGGAATTCATGACCGACGCAGGCGTGAATACGACCGCAACGACCTTCGAGTACCACGGCAAGCAGTACGTCGTGGTGCATGCCGGCGGCGGCGTGTTCGCCAACGGCAAGCGCGGTGATGGCATCTGGATGTTCTCACTGGATGGCAAGATTCCCTCGCTCGCATCGGGCGGGGCGCCGGCGGGGCGCAACGGCGGCGGGCCGCCGCGGGCCGCCGCGCTGCCGGTCGTCACCCGTCCGGCGAACGCCGAGCATGGCGCTGATATCTACCGTGCGGCCTGTGTTCCGTGTCACGGCGCAACCGGCAGTGGTGGCCAGGGCGGCGGCCCGTCCCTCATCAAGGGACAGAGCCACGATGCCATCCTGGAAACGGCGAGTGCCGGCAAGAACAACATGCCGGCGTTCAAGTCGATCTACTCGGCGGACGAACTCAACGACGTCACCGCGTACATCCAAACGACGCTGCAGAGCGCGAAGTGACCTAAGGCGGCGCCGGATTCGGTGCAGCGACCTGCAGGACGTAGGCGGTCACATCCTGCAGCTGATCCGGCGACAGCGCCGCACCGAAGGCCGGCATGTCATTGCGGCCCCTCGTGAGGACGTTCGCAATGGCATCGGGGGTGAGCGCGCGCGTGAGCTTGGCCCCGCCGTGAATGCCGCCCAGTCCGGTCGGTCCGTGACACACCACGCACGTGGTCGTGTAGATGTCCTTGCCCTTGGCCAGGTCCGCGGCCTGCACCGGCCCGGCTGCGGCCGCCGCGCCTGCGGCGGTGGGCCGGGGGGCAGCGGCCGGATCCGCCGATCCGCGCGGCAGGGAATTGAGCTTGCCATCGAGCGAGAACAGCCACATCCCATCGCTGCGCTTGCTGCCGCCCAGCGCCGTGCCACCGGCCAGCACCACCACGTAGCCCTTGCCGTTGCGCTCGAAGACACTCGCCGGGGCATTCACGCCGCCGTCGGTCTGGAACTCCCACAGTTTCTTCCCCGTGGTCTTGTCCAGCGCCGTCAGGCGACCGTCATTGCGGCCGATGAACAGCAGGCCGCCATGGGTGACCACCGAGCCGCTGTAGCACGAATCCACCCATTGCTGGCGCCATACGATGCGGTTGGTGGTCATGTCCAACGCCGCCAGCACGCCGCGCCGCGGCGCCGCCAAACGCTCCACCACGCTGCCTGAATACAGCGCGCCCGGCTCGACCGGATAGTTCGGATCGCCACCGGTGGCGCCCCACATCGAATCCTGGGCGCAGATGTACAGCAGGTGCGTCTGCGGATCGTAGGAGCTGGGCGGCCAGTTGACGGCGGCCAGGGGCTTCCAGATCGCCGGGTGCTTGGCGAAGGGGGTGAAGATGCGGCCTTCGTTGATGAGGTCGAAACCCTCGGGCGCGATGTCGATGTACTGTGGTACGACGGCATCGCCGCTCGGGAAGGGCTGCGTCGGCGAGGTGTTCTGCTGCGCCAACTGCATCACGGGTGTTTCCTTCATCCCCAGCAGCGGCTTGCCCGTGACGCGGTCGAGAATGTAGGCCCAGCCGGTCTTCCCCGCCTCAACGAGTGCCTTGCGCATGTGGCCCCCGTAAGGGGCGTCGAAGAGTACGACCGGATTGGGCGCGTCGTAGTCCCAGATGTCGTGATGGACTTCCTGGAAGTGCCAGCGGTATTTGCCGGTCTTCACCGCCAGCGCCACGATGCTGACGCTGAACAGATTGTTGCCCTTGCGGATGGCCCCGTTGAGCACCGGTCCGGGATTCGCCGTCGAGAAATAGATCAGGCCCAGCTCCGGGTCGATCGCGGGGGTCTGCCAGATCGCGGCCCCGCCGTGCTTCCACACATCACTGTCGGCGGGCCACGTGTCGTGGCCGAACTCGCCGGGTCCCGGCACGGTGTAGAAGGTCCAGCGCAGTGCGCCGGTACTGGCGTCATACGCCTTGATGCGTCCGCGGGTACCCATGTCGCTGCCGGCAAAACCGGTGATGACCAGACCATCGTAATAGAGCGGGGCGCTCGCGATCACGTAGCCTTGCGCGGGGTTTTCGGCCTGGATTGACCAGACCACCTTGCCGGTGTGCTGGTCCAGGGCAATCAGTCGCGCGTCGAGTTCCCCGACGAACACCTTGCCGTCGCCCAGCGCGACGCCGCGACCCGGCCACGAACAGCACGGTCGCGCAACCTTCGGATCGACGTTCGCCTTGAACTCCCACTTGACGCGGCCGCTGTTCAAGTCGACTGCGAAAGCGTCACCGTCGCCGGTCATGATGTAGACCGAATCGCCGTACACGATGGGCTGGGCCTGATTGCCGGCCCGGGGGCTCACGCCGGAGCCGTTCAAGGATGCGCGCCAGTTGGCCTTCAGGCCGCTGACGTTGCTGCGATTGAGGCTGTCGATCGGCGAATAGCGCTGGTTCGAGAGACTGCCGCCATTGGTGATCCAGTCACTTGTTGGCGCGGCGACAAGCTGCTGTGCCGAAAATGCAGGAGCGTCTTGGGATCCCGAATCCGCCACCGGCGCCTGTGCCACTGCACCGTGTACCAGGAAAAACAAGGATGCGGTAACGGTCAGGCGTGAAATCGGGTGCATGCGAGTCCTGGCACGCGGTAGAGCGTGGGCGTGAGTGGAAAATGCCGGCGCCGACTCTAACGAAAGTCAGTTGAGTTATCATCCGTGGCCTGCGACCCATCATTCGTGGAGTACCGCCATGGCAGTCGATTTCCGAGGTCACCCGCTCTTTCCGCCGGGCTTCAACAGCCCGACCCGTTTTGACGCCGATGTATACGACTGCGAGGTGTGGGGCCAGATCCCGACCGACATCCACGGGACGTTCTACCGCATGCAGTGCGATTTCGACTATCGCCCGCCGAAGAACGAGTGGATGACCGGCTTCAATGGCGACGGGCATATCAGCCGCTTTCGCTTCGCGAATGGTTCGGTGGACTACAAGGGGCGCTACGTGCGCACCGACCGGCTGATGGCCGAGCGCCGGGCGCGCAAGCGCCTGTTCGGCGTCTACCGCAATCCGTACACCGACGATCCGAGCGTGGCGCACATCAACCGCTCTGCGGCCAACACCCATACCTACTGGCATGGCGGCAAGTTGTTTGTCCTGAAGGAGGACTCACTGCCGTACTACGTGGACCCGCACACGCTGGAGACGAAGGGCGACTGGAATTTCCATGGCAAGTACACCGCGCAGACCATGTCGGCGCATCCGAAGATCGACCCGCTGACCGGGGAGATGATTGCCTACGGCTATGAGGCCAAGGGCATCCTGACCAAGGACATCGCGGTCTACACGATCAATCCGGCCGGCAAGGTCACCAAGGAAGTGTGGCTGACCTCCCCCTATCTGGGGATCATCCACGACATCGCCATCACCCAAAAGCATGTGATCATTCCGGTCATTGCACGCACCACCAGCCTGGCGCGCCTGAAATCGGGTGAGCCCATGTGGGAATGGGATGGCAGTCTGCCGACCATGGTGGGGATCCTGCCGCGCGATGGCGAGGCCAAGGACGTGCGTTGGTTCAAGGGGCCATCACGCAATACCCTGCACTTCCTCAATGCCACCGATCGTGGCAACAAGGTGACCATGGAGCTGCCCACCTCCTCGGGCGAACGCGACCCGTCGCAGATCCGCCGCTGGACCTTCGACCTCGGCTCCAAATCCGATGGCTTTCTCGAAGAGGTGGTGTCCTCCACGCCGGGCTTCCTGCCGCGCATGGACGATCGCTACCTGTCGCTGGATTACCGTTACGCCTTCATCAGCAGCCGTGTTCCAAGTGCCACGCCCGATCCGAAGGCCAACCCCTTCAGCGGCGGCACGCAGGTGGTACAGCGACTGGATGTACGCACGGGTGAGATCAAGCAATGCCAGGTCGACGGCAAGATTGCCCTGCAGGAGAGCTGCTTCGTGCCGCGCGCGAACTCGAAGAACGAAGGTGATGGTTATGTGATGACCATCGCCAGTAACTTCGAGACCATGAGTTCGGACATGATCATCACCGATGCGCAGCATCTGGAGGATGGCGTCGTGGCCACCGTGAAGCTGCCATTCCGGTTGCGCAGCGGTACGCATACCAACTGGTATCCGCAGGCGGTGCTGCCGCCGATCAAGGATGAACTGTCATGAGGACCCGACGCGCTTTCCTCGGCAGCGCGGGCATGACCGTCGCCGCAGCGGTCGCGCTCGCCCTGACACGCGGCAGTCGCGCGGCCGCACTGCTTGCCCCGCCCGAAGGGGACTGGCACGTGGATGACATCTGCGGTCATATGCCGCGGTACGCACACCCGATTCCATACATGCACGACACGTCGGCTCCGAACCTTGCCGCGCTCGCGGCGCCGGTGGACTGGCAGTTCGTCGGATAAGAATCGCTGCAGCGCCGCTACCGGCGAACGCACAAGGGGGAGTCATGGAACGTCGTTTCTCGGTCGCGCTTGCTGCGACCATCCTGGTTGTGTCCGCGCTGTGCGCAGTGACGACCGACACGTCAGCGGCGCAGGCGCCATCGGATCTTCCATTGCGCGTGGCCACGCTCGCGGCCAATGTCCAGCTGGCCGAGGATCTGAGCCAGATCGAAAAGCTGCAGCGTGCGTACGGCTACTACGTCGACAAGGGGATGTGGGAGGACCTGTCGGAACTGTTCACTGAAAACGCGGTCGCCAATTATCCGGCGGGTGTCTTCGTCGGTCACAAGAGCATCCGTGAACACCTGTACATGAATGTCGGCGGACACCAGGTCGGCGACATCGGTCTGGGTAACGGTCGTCTCTACGACCATATGAACATCCAGCCGGTCGTGCACATTGATGCGGGCGGCACCACGGCCAAGGGTCGCTGGCGTGCCTTCGCCATGTTCGGCAGTCCGGGCGGCGGCGCCACCTGGGCCGAGGGCGTGTACGAAATGCAGTACACCAAGGAAAACGGCATCTGGAAGATCAGCAAGCTCGATTACTACTCAGGATTCGGTGCCCCCTACAAGACCGGCTGGGCCGCGCCCGAGGCTGCACCCGCTGGCGCCGCGGCGCCCGCGCCGCGGCCGCGGCGCAAACTCGCCCATCCGCCCGACATCGAACGCAACATGGATTGTGAGGGCTTTCCGAAGGCCTGCATCGCACCTTTCCATTACGGCAATCCCGGCACCACCGACTCATCCAATGCCTGGGTGCTGCCCGACGCTGCAACACTGGCGGCGGCCGCGGCGCGTATTCCGCAGGGCGAGCTGGCCACCCGACTCGCGGACCTCGAGCATCGGGCCACGCTGCTGAATGACGCGCAGCAGATCGAGAATCTGCAGCGCATCTATGGTTTCTACATCGATCGGGCCATGTGGGACCAGGCGGCGGACCTGTTCGCGCCGGATGGAACCCTCGAGAGCGGACAGCAGGGCGTCTATGTCGGCAAACGCCGCGTGCGCGCGTACCTCGGGCTATCGGGCCACCAGGGCCTGAGCTGGGGGTGGATGAACGATCATATTCAGCTGCAGCCCATCGTGGATGTGGCACCGGACGGCCTGACTGCGCACGCTCGCAGCCGCGAGCTCGACATGCTCGGGCATGTCGGCGGGCAGGGCCAGTGGATGGAGGGCGTCTACGAGAACACCTTCGTCAAGCGCCACGGCGTGTGGATGTTCAAGTCACTGCACTTCTATCCGACCTTCATCACCGACTACGACAAGGGTTGGGCAGAGGATGCGCAGCCGGTGCCGGTGGCCAGCAAGGTGCTGCCGCCGGATCGGCCGCCCACCGAGGTCTACGCGATTTACCCGACGGCGCAGGTGCCGCCGTATCACTACCCGAATCCGGTCACCGGTGAAATGGCGCATTACCCGAGCGTCGGCGGGCCGACGCCGGCCCAGGCCCGCGCCGCACTGGCCGTTGCCGGTGCGCCGTTCAAGGCGCGTCCGGTCAGGGACGTGGGTGCGGCGCTCAGCGCGGCGCAGCGTGGCATCGAGCGGGTAAAGGACTATTACGAGATCGAGAATCTCGAGAGTGCCTACGGTTACTACCTGGACAAGGACCTGTGGAACGATCTGGCGAATCTGTTCAGCGTGGATGGTTCGATGGAGCTGGCACAGCGCGGCGCCTATGACGGCCGCGAACATGTGCGCGCCTTCTTGCTGAAGGTATTCGGCCGCGGCAAGGAAGGCCCGGTCGCCAACCGCCTCGGCAATCACATGCAGCTGCAGCCGGTGATCGATGTAGCCCCGGATGGCAAGTCTGCCAAGATCCGCATCCGCATGTTCCAGCAGATGAGCTTCGGCACGCGCGCCTCCGTGGGCGCGGCCGTGTATGAGAACACGGCGGTACTGGAAGACGGGAAGTGGAAACTGCGCGATGACCACACCTACAACACCCTCGCGGCCAGCTATGTGGGGGGCTGGGTGCGCGCCGCGAATCCGGGCGTTCCCGGGCCCGACAAGGAACTGCCGCCGGATCGGCCGCCATCCTTGAAATTCCAGATGTTCCCGGTGGTCTACAACATTCCGTTCCACTACGCGAATCCGGTGACGGGCAGCACCGCCGTGCCACCCGTCGTTGACGGTTCGGGGCATCCCGCCGGGATGCCCGATGCCACGGCGGTCGTGCTGCGCGAAATCGGACCCAAGGTCGAAGGCGCGCGCACCGCCAAGTTGTACGAGCCCCTGCAGCAGCGCGAGCCCTATACTGATGCGGTGGTGACCCGCGATCTCGCCTACGGTCCCGATCCGCGCAACACGGCAGATGTCTTCATTCCGCTGCAGCGCGGAGCGCGCCGGCCGGTGGTGGTGTTCGTCTATGGAGGCGGGTTCGCGGGGGGCAGCAAGCATGTGGCCGGCTCGCCGTTCTACGACAACATCGGCCGCTGGGCCGCGGCCCATGATCTGGTCGGCGTCACCGCGAACTATCGTCTGGCGCCCAAGGCCCAATGGCCAGCGGGTGTCGAGGACATGACGGCGCTGGTGACATGGCTGCGCTCGCATATCGCCGCCTATGGTGGTGATCCGCAGCACATCTTCCTGTGGGGTCATTCGTCCGGCGGTGCGCACGTGGCCGACTATCTCGCGCACAGCGAACTCACGCACAAGGATCCGCACGTGGCAGGCGCCATCCTGATGTCCGCGGCGGTCTATGACCTGGGGCACGAGGTGTCCGTCTGGAAGGCCTACTACGGGGATGACGTGAGCAAGTATGCGGCCGAGTCATCCCTGACCGGGTTGGCAAAATCGACGGTGCCACTGCTGGTTACCGATGCGGAACTGGATCCGCCGAATTTCCAGGCACAGGCCGAGGAACTGACGGATGCGCGCCGCAAGGCCGGACATCCGGTCACGCGTCTGCATGTGCCGGGGCATTCGCACCTGTCCGAGGCTTATGCGATTGGAACCGCCGATGATTCGGTGTCGGGGCCGGTGCTGAAGTTCATTCACTCGCACTGAGCGCGCGCAGCCGCGCGATCCGGGCGAGCGCGGGCGGATGCGAATCGTAGAAGCGCGAATGCACCGGATCCGGTGTGAGCGTGGTCGCGTTGTCGCGGTACAGTTTCACCAGCGCCGCCATCAGCGTCGTGGCCGGCGTGTGTTGCGCCGCGAATTCATCCGCGGCGAACTCATCACGTCGTGACCAGCTTGCCGCCAGCGGCGTTACGAAGAACGTAAAGGCGGGCGCGACGAACATGAACAGCAGCAGCGCGCCGTAGTCCGACGCGCCCGACAGCCCCAGCTGTGTGTAGAACCATGGGCGCGCTGCCAGCCAGCCCAGCAGTGCCAGGCCCGCGAGCCCGATCACGGCCGACACGATCAGGCGACGGCGGATATGGTGCAACTTGAAGTGTCCGAGTTCATGCGCCAGCACGGCTTCGATTTCGCCGGGATCGAGCGTGCTGATGAGCGTGTCGAAAAACACGATGCGCTTGTTGCGGCCCACCCCGGTGAAGTACGCATTGCCGTGGGCCGAACGCCGCGAGCCGTCGACGATGAATACCCCACGCGAGGCAAAGCCGCAACGATCCAGCAGGGTCTCGATGCGGGTGCGCAGCGCGGCATCGGCCAGGGGACTGAAGCGATTGAAGAGCGGTGCGATGAGCGTGGGATAGGCCCAGGTCATGCCCAGGGATACGGTGAGCCACAGGGCCCACACGTACAGCCACCACAAGGTGCCCGCATGCCGCATCAGTTCGAGGGCCGCCACCAGCAAGGGTCCGCCGATCACGAGCGCCAGCAGCAGGCCTTTCAGGCGATCCATCAGATAAAGCGCCGGCGTCGTGCGATTGAAGCCGAAACGCGCCTCGAGTCGGAACGTGCTCCACAGCGACAGGGGCAATCCCACCAGGCCCACCGCCAGCAGCACGCTCAGGATCACCAAGGTCCCGTGCCAGGGTTCGGCGACGGGGAGGAGCTTCCAGAACCGGTCGATGACCTTGATGCCGCCGCCCAGCGTCAGGATCAGCAGCACGATGGCATCGATCACGGTGTCAAGGCGCCCCAGACGCGTGCGCGCGACGGCGTAATCGGCGGCCCTGTGGTGGTCGGCCGGCGCGATCGCGTGGGCGAAGGGCTCGGGTACCCCGGCCCGGTGCCGGACGACGGCGGCGATCTGGCGGTTGGCCAGCCATAAGCGGGCGGCGGTGCCGGCCACCACGGCCAGCAGGAACACCAGGGTCAAGGGCGGCATGCCGCTAATGCGTCCAGTGCAGATGGGAGGCAAGCGCGCGCGATACGGCGTCCAGGTCCGGATCACCCTGCGCGATGACGGCGAGCGTGCCACCGCCCCGGGCAGGTACGAGAATGCCGGAATAGCCATTCTGGCGGAAGGACTGGCGGGCCGCGATATGTTCCTGGTTCAGCACCATGACGGTGACCGGACCGGCGTCCGTGCGCACGACCAGGTGCGGCACCCAATGGCCATTGAACAGGCAGCTGCGCGCATAGGTCACCGTCGTGTCCGCAGGATCCAGCGTCACCTGCGCACCCGCGAGCACCGCAGCGGTGGCTGCCGCCGTCATCGGCGTGACCTGCGACCAGCTTGCCGACTCGTGCGCGATGTGATCGAGCACGCCCGCGGCGAGGCTCGGCTGGGGCCGCAGTGCCCAGAACAGGGCGCCCATGCCGAGGGCGAGGACCACGCTGGCGGCGAGCGCCAACAGGCCCGAAAAGCGGTTCGTCGCCGGCGCCGCGCGCGCGCGCGCAGGGGCGGGAAGGACGCGTACCCGGGTATCCGGGCGCGCGGCCAGGGGCGCTGCGAACAGGCGACTCAGATCACGATCCATCCGCTGCATCTGCTGCTGAAACAGCGTGCACGGCGCGCAGTGCGCAAGATGGCCCGCCAGCGCCGGTGTTACCGCGCCGGGGGCTGCGCCAATGAGCAGACGGGCTTCATCGTGGGTCATACGGCAGACTCATCCAGTGCGTCGGGCGCGGGCAGCGATCCATAGATACTTCGCAGGCGATTGCGCGCTCGGAACAGCCGGGTCAGGACGGCGGGCGTCGACAAGGCCAGCTCCCGGGCGATCTCATCGGCGGTGAAGCCGCCGAGCACCTGCATGACCAGCGGAATGCGGTAGTCATCCGGCAGCTGCAGCATCGCCAGACGCAATCCCACCATCTCATCACCGGCGGTGGCGAGCTGGGTGTCCTCGGCGGCGATGACCTGCTCCAAATCGACAACCTCCAGGCGCTTGCGTTCGTAAAGGCGGGCATGTTCCCGGCGAACAATGGTCAGCAGCCAGCCGCGCGCCGCCGCGGGGTCCTTCAGGGCATCCCGGGAGCGCCAGGCGCGCAACATCGCCTCCTGGACCACATCCTCGGCGATGGCGCGGTCGCGCGCCAGCCACCAGGCGAAGCGCAGCAGCTCGGGTCGCAGGGTTGCGAGCAGCTGCTCTAGCGTCACGGGCGCATCACCTAAAGGGACCGGGATTTCGGGCGGAATATTGCGCATACGCAAGCTGGATCATAGCCGGATGCGCCGCGCGGGGCATTGTCCCGGTGTGGGCTGACGGGTACGCTATTTTCTCATCAAGGAGCGGGCGATGAAGACAACAAAAGTGCGCGGCGTGACGATTGCGACGGCGGCGGCCCTGCTGTTCGGAACCGTTGCGGTTTCCCCGGCCAGCGCCGATGAAGCCAAGATCAAATGCACGGGCGTGAACTCCTGCAAGGGCCAGTCATCGTGCAAGTCCGCGAAGAATTCCTGCCAGGGCATGAACTCCTGCAAGGGCAAGGGATTCATCGAGATGACCAGGTCCGATTGCGCCGCAGCGAAGGCCAAGGCCAAGGCCGGTTGATCCCGCTCCCGCACGCGAACCCCGCCGTGATTCGCGGTTTCGGATTGGGGTTGCGCCCACAGCACTACGCCGAAGTGCTGCATAGCCGTCCGCCCCTGGACTGGCTCGAAATCATCACCGAGAACTTCCTGGTTCCGGGCGGCAAGCCGCTCTATTTCCTGGACCGCATCCGTGAGCTGTATCCGCTGGTGATGCACGGGGTGTCGCTGTCCATCGGCAGCACCGCAGCGCTGGACTTCGAATATCTCGCGCAGCTGAAGAGCCTGGCCAAAAGGGTGCGGCCGGGGTGGATTTCCGATCACCTGTGCTGGACGGGGGTGGGCGCGACCAACCTCCACGACCTGCTGCCGCTGCCGTATACCTGCGAAGCGCTGCGCCACGTGGCCGCGCGCATCGGTCAGGTCCAGGATTTTCTGGGACAGCGCATCGTCATCGAAAACGTCTCCAGTTACGTCACGTACCGCTCATCGGAAATGACCGAGTGGCAGTTCATCGCGGAACTTGCCGCGCAGGCCGACTGCGACCTGCTGCTCGACGTCAACAATGTGTACGTGAGCAGCGTCAATCACGGCTTCGATGCGCGCGAATTTCTGAACGCCATTGCGCCCGCGCGCGTGCGGCAGATTCATCTCGCGGGCCACAGCCACCGGGGCGAGTTCCTCATTGACACTCACGACACGGCGGTACCACAGCCGGTATGGGAGCTATATCGCTATACGGCACAGCGGTTCGGCCAGATTCCGACCATGATTGAGCGTGACGACAACATTCCGGCGCTGGCGCAACTGCTGACGGAACTCGACACGGCCCGGCGGATCGCCTCCCAGGTCACGGTGCAGGCGGCCTGATGAAACTGGCGCAGCTGCAACAGTCCTTTCAGGACCACGTGCTGCGTGCTGACCCGCAGATCGCGCGCGAGATCCTCGGCGATGAACGATTTGGGATCGCGATGCGATTGGGTATCTATACCGACGGCTATGCCGCGCGCCTGGTTGAGGTGCTGGCCGCGACCTTCCCGGCCGTCCAGGCGGCACTGGGCCCGAAAGCATTCAACCGGATGGTCGCGGAATTTGCCCGCCGGCACCCCAGCCGGTTCCGTTCGAGCCGCGCTTACGGGGCCGAATTGCCCCAATGGCTGGGCGCGCAGCTGCGCCGACCGCGGGCGCAGGGCATCACGGATCTGGCGCGGTTCGAATGGGCGGTGGCGGGTGCCTTTGACGCGGCGGATCAGCCGGCCCTCACCGCGGCGAGTCTCGCGGACCTTGCCCCGCTGCAATGGCCGCAGCTGCGCCTCGCGTATACGCCTGCTCTGCGGCGCCTGAGCGTGACCAGCAATGGCGTGGCCTGGTGGCAGTTCGCGTGTGCGCAGGCGCCGCGGCCGAGCCGCTGGCGATCAACCCGCACCCAGCAATGGTTGGTGTGGCGACAGGAGCTGGCCGTGTTCTATCGGCGGTTGTCGCGACCCGAAGCCGCGGTGCTCGATGCGGGTCTTGCCGGTGCGAGTTTCGGCCAAATGTGTGAACAGCTGGCCACGCCGGCGGTCGCGGCCGCCATGCTGCAGGGTTGGTTCGACGCCGGATTGATCGTCGGCGCGCACACATAGCCGGGCCCGCGCCCGACAAATTCAACCATTACGGCGCCGCAGAATTGCCGGACTCAGCTCGCTCATGCTGGTGCATCCCAGGTGACCCAGGGCGCGGTCGATTTCCGAGGTCAGGATCTCAAGCGCGCGCCGCACGCCCGGTTCACCGCCCGCCGCCAATCCGTACAGTGGCGCACGACCCAGCATGACCGCATCCGCCCCGAGGGCCACGGCCTTGATCACATCGGTGCCGCGCCGAATACCGCCATCCAGGATGAGCGTCAGTTTCTCGCCGACGGCCTGCGCGATTTCCGGGAGGACATCGAGGCCTGAAACACAGTGATCCATCTGCCGGCCGCCGTGATTCGTGAGGACGATGCCGTCGCAGCCGTGATCCGCGGCGCGCTGCGCATCGGCGACCGACAGTACGCCTTTGATGATGAGCTTGCGGGGCCACACGCGCCGCAGCCAGTCGACATCTTCCCAGGTGATCCGTCCGGAGAAGAGCTTGGGAATCACCGTGCTGCCGCCAATGGCGCTGGCGGCGCCCGGTGGCAGAAAGGCCGCCAGGTTCTCCAGCCGAGGGACGCCATTGCGCAGCAGAACTTCCCAGGCCCACCGTGGATGCCGCAGCAGTTCAATTCGATTACGCCACGTTGGCACGCCGGGGCGGGAGTAATTGCGGCGGTCCCACTCACGCAGCCCGAAGACATTCGCATCCGTGGTGAATACCAGCGCCTCGTACCCGGCGGCGTCCGCACGCGCGACAATGTCCTCGGCGGACTGACGGTTGTGGGTCACGTACAGCTGCATCCACAGCCGGCCGCCGGCCTCGCTCGGCACTTTTTCCAGCCGCATCGATGCCATGGTGCTCAGGCAGAACGGCAATCCGGCCGCGGCCGCGGCCCGCGCCAGCGACCGGTCTCCGTGGGGTTGCAGGACGCCGTTCCCACCCGTGGGTCCGACGATCAGGGGCGAGGCGATCTGCTTGCCGAAAAGCGTCACACGCTGGTGCCGCGACTCCGTGTTGACCAGCGTCGCGGGCACGAACTGCAACGCCTCGAATGCCGCGCGGTTATTGCGCAATGCAAATTCGTCATCCGAGCCGCCCTCGACGTACTCGAAGACGAAGCCGGGCACCCGGCGCATGGCCCGCTCGCGTAGATCCGCAATGGTTACGGCGCGCTCAAGATTGCGCCCCGAGTATCGACGGCGGTGCCAGCCCATGTGCAGGTCCTCGGCGTCCGCCGATGGTTGGAAATGATCCGCGAGGCTAGCAGCCTAGAAGGACTGCGTCACCCCCAGGAACAGGCCACGGCGCGGACCGTACTGGGGTGCACCGACACCGACGCCCGTCCCGTTGCGTATCTCGTACACCTTGTCCAGCAGGTTGATGACATCGACGCGCGCCGTCAGGCCCGACAGTCCCTGACGCTCGAAGTCGTGTTCCACGCCGAGATTGACCTGGGTGTAATACGGCAAGTGATCGCCATTGGGAATGACGCTGCCATCCGGCAGGATCAGGTCGGAGCGCAGGCCGGATCCCAGCAGCATGTCGGCGCTGAGGCGCGTGCCGCTCCACACGTAGGACACGCCACCCGACGCGGTGATCTGCTGTTCGTGATCCAGATGGATGTAGTGATCGGCAATATAGGCCAATGCAGCGGCATCGAAGTTGAACTGACTCGACACGATGTCCTTGCCGATCGCGCGCTGCGAGGCGAGGTTGGCATAGGCCGTCAGGCCGCCCTGATGGTAGGAGCCGGTGAACTCCACGCCATACACCTGGCCATGGGCGTAGTTGAACGGGGTCAGGATGATCGGCGCGCCGAACTGACCTTCGTCGATGAGGTCCGTCGCCTGCTTGTAGTAGCTGTCCACGCCGACGGTGAAGCCCTTGGCGAGGGTCTGTTCGACGCCGAAGTCATAGTAGTTGGAGCGTTCGGCCTTGACCTTGCCATCCTCGAGCACCGCCGGTGCGGCGGTGGTGTCGGCGAACTGCGCGAGTGATTCGCTACCCACCAGTTCGAACGGTGGCGGGGAGAAATAGCGCGAGTACCCGGCGTGCAAGGTGGTGGCAATGAGCGGTTGCCACACGAAGTTCACGCGCGGGCTCAACTGGCTGCCGCTGCTGAACGCGTTGTAGTGATCGAAGCGCAGCCCGTAGTTCAGCGTCAGCACCGGGATGATGTGCCACTCGTCCTGTACGTAGCCGCTTTCGATCACTTGGCCGTCATTGCTGTTCTGGATGATGGACACCGGTACGTCATTGAGGGGCACGCCGGTCGATGCATCGGTGTTCAGAACCTGCGATGTGGTGTCGCTTTGCAGGCGGTCGTACTGGAAGTAGACCCCGGCACGCAGCGTGTGCGCCTCGTTCAGTTTGTAGGCGCCGTCACTTTGCAGGCCATAGGCCACGTCCTGCTTGTAGGCCTGCTGGGCAATTCCGTCGTAGAGCAGATCACCGAGCGGATCGGGGCTGAACCCCAGGGTGGAGTTGCGCGCGACGAAGGAAGTCTGCACGGTCAGCGGGCCATTCGAATGCTGCAGGCTCAGAATGCCGAACTGCGTGACCTCACGCTGATTCTCGTTCAGCAGATTGCTCGGATAGGCGCTTTGATCATTGACCGTCAGGTTGAGCGCAGGCTGTTCGCCGTGCAGATTCGGAATCTGGAAGTCGGCATCGGACAGGCCGATGATTGCGCTCACGCGGTTGTTCGCATCGAGCACGTCTTCGGCATAGGCAAAACCGTGCTGCTGCCGGGTATGATCGTGCAGCGGATCGCTGCTGCCGTCGGGGGATTCGATCCCCAGGTCACTGCGCAGGAAGTCTCCGGTCACGAAATAGGTGTACGGCCCGCTCGAACCGCCGTAGTCGAAGCTCGGCTCCGACTCGCCGTGACTGCCGCCGTATAACGTCACACTGCCGCCCGGTTCCAGCGAGCCACTCTTGGTGGTGAGGTCAATGATACCGGCGCTGCGCAGGCCGTACTGAGCCGGCAGACTGCCCATGATCATCTGCATCGATTCGATCAACCGCGGTGGGAGCGTCTGGCCGAAGACACTGATGCCATCGGGCAGGATGATGCCATTGAGCCGGAACTGCAGGCCGTTGTGGTCGCCCCGGATGTGCAGCTGCCCAAAGGAATCCTGCGCGGCATCCGGAACCTGCAGCATCACCTGGTTCATCAGGACGTTCTCGCCTCCCGGCGCCGCATTGATCGCGGCCGAATCGATGGTGTAGGTGGAGGCGCCCACCTGGGTTTGGATATGGGAGCGTTCCTCGTTCAGATGCTGCGCCGTGATGACCACGGTCTGCATGGGGTTGCTGGAGGAGTCGGCGACCTGGCCGAAGGCCAGGGGCAGTGCACTCGGGAGAAGAAAAATGCTCGCGGCGGCAAGCGCCGGCGTAGATCTGGAAATAGCCATGGGTTAACCATCCGCAATGGATCAAGGACTACGACCGCGTCTGCCGCAGGAAGCGGACGGACGCGGCTACACGACTGGCTCAGGCGAGCAGTGGTGGTCCGCGATTGCGGGGGGCGGGAAGCGGCGCGGCGGGTGGCGAATAGCACGGCGCGGCCTGGGGACACAGCGGCGGTGCGGGCGCGGGCACGGCTGCCAGCGAACTGGACAGCGCAGCGCCTAACTGACCGAACGACTGGCAGCTCGGGCACAGGCCATTCTCAAAGGAGCTTTGCGCCTGATCGACGCTGACCTGGTGCGCGTTGGCCGCGTAGGTCACATGGCTCAGGGCATGCAGCCACGCACTCTGCTGGGACAGAACCAGCAACAGCGGCAGCAGCAGCCACAGGCGGGTGCGGCGGATGGCGATGCGCGGGTGCAAAGTGCGGTCCATTCAAGGTATGACCGCGGTTAGTGTCACCGGGTTCCACGGGGAGGGGCGGCCCTCCCCGTCAAACCACCTCGGCAGTGGTGGTTAGGGCAGACTGAATTTATAGACGCCCTGTAGTGCGAATTCAGTATTGTTGTTCGCCAGGATCTCGCCTTCTTCATCATTGGTGAAGGCGCGCGTGTACGAGAAGCCGGAATTGACCAGACCATCAGAGAGTTTGTCGTAACGCAGTTCGGCCCGAACCTCGAAGTTCTTCACCGGTGAGTAGCCGAAGGTGAGCGTGCCTTCGATCGCGTGGCCCGCATTCAAATAGTTCAGGTACTCGGTACGTACCGACACGCGAAACGGGTCACTGATCGCGTAATTGGCGTACGCCGCGAAGCCGTTGACGTGAACATGGCCGGAATATTCACCGGACAGCTGGTAGGCATCGGCGTTCAGTATCAAAGTCAGCTGCGATGTCACGTTGTACGTGCCCACGAAGTCCATCAAAGACAGATCTTCGCCGTCGGCAATTTTGCCGAAATAACCGGTGGCGGCAAACGAGAGCATCTTGTTCGGCGCCCAGGTGGCACTGAATTCGCCGGTCTTGGAGCCGAAATCGGTGTTGGTGCTGTTCCAGCCGTTGTTCACGCCGACGATGATGCTGACCGTGTCGCTCACCGCATAGGTGGCGCGCACGCCCGTGTGATCCAGCGGCTCGAGTACCTGGAACAGGAGCGACCTCGAGAAGTTTGTATTCAACGACGGATTGATCACCTCGGCACCGGCCAGCGTCAGGAACTTGCCGGCGATCACGGTCAGCGGCCCGGTGGCGTATTGCAGATAGGCCTGTCGTACATCGACCGCGTCCCCGCTGCCGCCCTCGGCACCGCTCAGGACCTGGGCATCGGTGCCGGCAATGACGTCAACGAATCCACCGACACCGCTCTTGGGCTGGTAGCCGATCTGCAGTCCGGCTTCATCGAGTTGGAACGAGTCATGGTTCCCGTCGAATGCCCGCCAGCCGTCGCCGTCGGCATTCGGATAGCCATTCGAGTGGTAGTAAGAGGCGGCCACATCGCCACTGACAGTCAAACCCCAGCCCGTGAGCAGGTCGGCCAAGGCAGGAACCGCCGGCGCGGCTGGAGCAGCGGGCGCGGCGGGCGCATCAGCAGCCAGGAGTAGCCGTGGCGCGGTCGCAACGATGACGGCGGCGGCGATAGCGCGAGTCGTATTTCGCATGATGATCGTGGTCCTCGTGGATAAAACGGAAAGCGAACTGGTTCCCAGAAATTCGTGCCTGACGCGACGGGTGCAATCCGTATGCCAAATACAGTTTCTATGGAATAACAATCAGTTAGGTGCTTCCCGCGGGCGTCGAAAAACAGGAACGCACCGGAATGAACCAGTTGGAAATGCCGTTGGCACCGCTATGGTGCGTACTCGGGACCGGCGCGGCGGACGAGCAGGCTAGCTGATGCGTCGATGCAACGCATCAAAAATGCGGGCGACGTTCAGCGCCGGCAGTTACCCGGCACGAGGCCCGCTGACGATGGGCGGCAGCGCCGGTTGTGCAGGTTGCGAAAATCTCAAGGCGTGGAGGCTGCGCGGCGCGAACGCGAGCTTTGACAAGTCATCACGTTCGCGCGATGAGCAGGTCTGCTACGATTGGTGTTGGTTCACCCGTTGCAAACGGGTGCGCGTTATGCACGCTCAAATACAGCGTTACGTCAGGATACACCAATGAGCTACACAATCAATGTGAACGGTACGCCTCACACCGTCGAGACCGACGGTGACACCCCGCTGTTGTGGGTGTTGCGGGACACCCTGGACATGAAGGGCAGCAAATTCGGCTGCGGCATGGGTCTGTGCGGCGCCTGCACGGTCCATATCAATGGCACCCCCACACGCTCGTGCATCACGCCGATCAGTACGGTCGGCAAGGCGCAGATCACCACCATCGAAGGGATCGGCAGCACCGATACCGGCCGCAAGGTCCAGGATGCGTGGCTCAATATCGACGTTCCGCAGTGCGGGTACTGCCAGGCAGGTCAGATCATGGCCGCCACCGCGCTGCTGACGGCCAACCATAAGCCGACGGACCAAGACATCGACAACGCGATGAGCGGAAATTTCTGTCGCTGCGCCACCTATACGCGCATCCGCGCGGCCATCAAGCTGGCCGCGGGGCTCCCCATCACCGATTCGCGGGAGATCTGATCATGTCAATTGCACAGTCGACCCCACGCCCGGACGCCACCCCGCATGGCATCGGCGACGAAGCGGTATCGCGGCGCGCCTTCCTTTCCGTCAGCGCCGTCGCCGGTGGCGGCATGCTGCTGTCCTTGACCATTCCGCAGCTTGCCGATGCCTCGATACCGATGGGTATCACCGACGAGCCGACGTCCAGCAACACGGCCGTCATCAATGCGTACGTGAACATCTTTGCCGATAACCGCGTCGTCATTACCTCCAAGTGTCCGGAGATCGGCCAGGGCATCAAGACCTCGTTGCCCATGATCATCGCCGAGGAACTGGACGCCGATTGGAACAACGTGCACATCGTGCAGGCGCCGCTCGACGCGAAGCTGTACGGCGCGCAGTTTGCGGGCGGCAGCTTTTCCACACCGATGAACTGGGAGCCGCTGCGGCGCGCCGGTGCGGCGGCCCGCGCCATGCTGGTGGCGGCTGCGGCCAAGACCTGGGGCGTGCCCGAATCGGAGTGCACCACCTCTTTCAGCAACGTTCACAACGCCGCGGGCAAGTCCCTCAGCTACGGACAGCTGGCGGCGAAGGCCGCGAAGCTCACCCCGCCGGATCTGAAGACGGTCGCGCTCAAGGACCCGAAGAACTACACCATCATCGGCCGCTCCATCAGCGGCATCGACAACCCGAAGGTGGTGACCGGCCAACCGCTGTTCGGCATCGATGTGACCGTGCCGGACATGCGGTATGCGGTGTTCCAGAAGTGCCCCGTATTCGGTGGCACGGTCGTCAGTGCCAATGTGGATGAGATCAAGGCACTGCCCGGTATCCTCAATGTGTTCATCGTGCAACCGGAAGGTCCGACGGGGCTGCCGGATGGCATGGCCATGGGCCTGCAGAGCGGTGTGGCCATCATCGCCAGCAGCTGGTGGCAGGCCAACAAGGCACTCGATTCGCTCAAGGTGGTCTGGAACGAAGGTCCGGTGGCAAGCCAGAGTTCCGCCGGATTTGCGGCGAAGGCGCAGGAACTGTCGACCCAGACACCGCACCGCGTCATCCACAAGGACGGCGACCCGCAGGCGGCGCTGGCCAGTGCCGCGAAGACGCTCGATGCGGCCTATTCCTATCCGTTCGTGTACCACTGTGCCCTGGAGCCGCATAACTCCACGGCCAGCTTCAAGGACGGCAAGCTGGAGATCTGGTCGCCGACCCAGAATCCGGCCGCCGGCAAGACGCTGATCGCCAAGACGCTGGGCATTCCTGACGAGGCGGTGACCGTGCACATGACTCGCTGCGGCGGAGGCTTCGGCCGGCGCCTCGGCAGCGATTTCATGGTGGAAGCGGCCATGATTTCCAAGCTGCAGGGTGAGCCCGTCAAGCTGCTGTGGAACCGCACCCAGGACATTCAGCACGACTTCTATCGTCCCGGCGGTTTCCACTACTTCAAGGCCGGCATCGATGCACAGGGCGATCTCATTGCCTTCACCGATCACTACGTCGGCTACGAAAACAACGGCAGGCCCTCGAACAGCGCCGACCTGTCGGCCACCGAGTTCCCGGCCAAGTACGTCAAGAACCTGGAGCTTGCCACCTCCACGATGCAGCTGGGCGTGCCGACCGGACCGATGCGCGCACCAGGCAGCAATGCGCACGCCTTCGTGTTCCAGTCCTTCATCGATGAAATCGCGCATGTCGCAGGCAAGGATCCGCTGCAGTACCGGATCGATCTGTTTGCGCAGGAGCGCGCCGCGCCCCCGCCACCGCGTCCGGCGGGCAAGGGACCCCCGGGAGGCGGTCGCGGTGGCTTCCCGATGGGAGCGCCGTTCAGTGCGCAGCGCGCACAGGGCGTACTGGAAATGGTGCGCGAGAAGTCGGGCTGGGGAAAGCGCCAGCTGCCCAAGGGCACCGGCATGGGCGTCGCGTTTTACTACAGCCACATCGGCTATTTTGCCGAGGTCGTGCAGGCCACCGTGCGGCCGGTGGACGGCAGCGTCAAGGTCGACAAGGTCTGGGTCGCAGGCGATGTGGGCAGCACCATCATCAATCCCTTCGGCGCGGTCAATCAATGCCAGGGCGCGGCGCTCGATGGTCTCGGCCAGGCACTGGGGCTGCAGATCGTCATCGACCGCGGCCGCGTTGCCACCACCTTCCCTGACTACCAGCTGTTCCGCATGTACCAGGCGGCGCCCGTTCAGGTCGATTTCAAGCTGACGCCCAATTCACCGACCGGGCTGGGCGAACCGGCCCTGCCGCCGGTGATTCCGGCGCTGTGCAATGCGATCTTCGCGGCCACCGGAACCCGGATCCGTCATCTGCCGATTGATCCGAGGCTGCTGAAGTCGACTTGAAGGTTCGCGCCTCGCGAGGCGACCTGAAGTGGCCGCCCGGAATGGAATCCGGGCGGGCCTTTTTCAATGTGGAGCGTCGCGGTCGCGCTTGAACGCGCCGTAGTCGATATGACGGATGCTGTCGATATGGCAACGCTCATGGTCGGAGATCACGAAGTCGAATTGACTGGTGACCGTATGGTCGGTCGAGGTAAGCCCGACCACATTGGCAAACTGCAGATTGATGCATGGATCGCGTACCCGGATCAGGTAGCCATCGCTGACCGTCGTGAAGATCACGACTTCCTTGTTGCCCAGGGTCCGGAACCCATCGTAGTGCCCGAGATAGGTGAAGCTCGGAATGGGCGGCCCGGCGAATTTAAGGAGTTTCGCCTCCATGGCCAAATCCTCCTTGCGCGGCGCGGGCGCCGTGCAGCCGGCGAGCAGCGCCACGGCGAGCATGAAGGTCATCAACTGGCTCAATCTCGGCATGAGTTGCTCCTTCGCATCGATCATTGCGGGGCCGGGGCGTTCGCGAGCAGCTGACGGCTCAGGGCCTTGCGCCCTGAGAGCCTCACCAGCTCCGTCAGTCGCTGAGCATACGCCTGCCCCTGCGGGTAATAGCCGGGGTTGCTCTTCAGACGCACCTGCAGCGCCTCGAGCGCCATGCCGGTCTCGTCATTCGCGAGCAGCCGGCCCAGGTATTCGTTAGTGACCTGGTCACCGATGATCGGTTCATCCCAGGAACAGGTGGCCTCCTGCAGCGCGTGGTATTCGGTAAACGGGTGAGTAGCCGGGCAGTGTTGGCGCATCCAGGCCTGAAGATGGGTCCACGCTTCGCTGCGACGCTTCAGACGCAGCAGGGCATAGGCGCGGTCGAGGACGGCGCCCCGAGCATCGGCGTGGTGCTTGTCATCCCGTTCGGCGACGCGTTCGCCATGGGTACGGGTATCGAGTTGCAGTTCGACGCGACTTTCGAAGATCGCGCCGCCGATGAAGCTGAACATCGCGAGCAGGACGAACTGCGCGAGCGCCAGAATCAGCAGCAGCGAATCCAAGCCGAGGGCCAGGATGATGATGGCCAGCGCACCCCCGAGGGTCACCAGCACAGCGCCGACGTAGCTCAGGCCCAGTCCTTTCACGACGCGGCCGATCGCCACCGGTGATATCGCGTGCACCCAGCTGTCACTGATCGCCAGCAACGCCACCGTCGCCGGCAGCGCGATCAGCAATACGACACCGAGACCGATGCCTTCCATGGGGCCGATCGAGTGATAGACCCACCAGCTGGCGATGAAGCCGAGCGAGACCATTATTGCCTGAATCAGTGGCCTTTGTTCATCGACGGGATTGATCATCTCGACCGACATTACCGGCAGGTCCTTGTGACCCGCGACGACCGCATCCAGCAGGGCGTAGCAGTACTTGAAGAACCATGACAGCAGGATGAAGTCGGCCGGGATACCGATGAACCTGCCGAACTTGATGAACAGCGTCCACAGGATCGTGAGCACGACCACCAGGATCAGCGGTGCGGAATGGAAGGGCATGAGAAAGTATCGCGTCATGTAGACTTCGGCCATCCATGAGTTTTGATGCTGCAAGTCCCAGGCGCATTCTGCGCGAGGTGTTCGGTTACCCGCAATTCCGGGAGCCACAGGGCGAAATCATCGACCATGTCGCCGGCGGCGGCGACGCACTGGTTCTCATGCCGACGGGCAGTGGCAAATCGCTGTGTTACCAGATTCCGGCCCTGGTGCGCCCGGGCATTGCCGTGGTGGTCTCGCCGCTGATCGCACTGATGCAGGACCAGGTCGCAGGCCTGAAGGAGGCCGGGGTGCGGGCCGAGACGCTGAATTCCTCGCTGGACTGGCAGGAGGCGCAGCGCATCGAGCAACTGGTGCGCAGTGGCGAACTGGACCTGCTGTACCTGGCGCCGGAGCGGTTGCTGACCGAGCGCTGTCTTGAACTACTCGCATCCGTACCCTTGAGCCTGTTCGCCATCGACGAAGCCCATTGCGTCTCGCAGTGGGGCCATGACTTCCGTCCCGAGTACATCCAGCTGACAGTCCTCGCGCGCCGCTTTCCGGGCGTGCCGCGCGTGGCGCTCACCGCGACCGCGGACGAGCAGACCCGGGCCGAAATCGTTACGCGCCTGGAGCTCGGTTCGGCGCGCATCTTCATCTCCAGCTTTGATCGGCCGAATATTCGCTATCGAATCGGCGAAAAGGATAATCCGCGCCGGCAGCTGCTGGAGTTCCTGCGCTCCGAGCATGACGGGGATGCCGGCATCGTCTACTGCCTGTCGCGCGCCTCGGTGGATGACACGGCGGCGTGGCTCCTCGAGCACGGGGTGCGGGCGTTGCCCTATCACGCCGGCCTCGATGCCCGCACCCGCGAACAGCATCAGCGCCGGTTCATCCGCGAGGAGGGCATCGTCATGGTCGCAACCATCGCCTTCGGCATGGGCATCGACAAGCCGGATGTACGCTTCGTCGCGCACCTGGATCTGCCCAAGAGCATCGAGGGCTACTACCAGGAAACGGGCCGCGCCGGCCGCGATGGGCTGCCGGCCGACGCCTGGCTCGTATACGGCTTGTCAGACATCGTGCAGCTGCGGCGCATGATCGAACAGTCGGAAGGGGCCGAAAGCTATCGGCGCGTCAGCGCGGCGAAGCTCGACGCGATGGTGGGGCTGTGCGAGGACATCGGCTGCCGGCGCGTGCGGCTGCTGGATTACTTCGGCGAGGCTGCCGTGTCCTGCGGCAACTGCGATAACTGCCTGGCACCTCCGGCCCAGTGGGACGGGACCCGTGCGGCGCAGATGCTGCTGTCGTGCATCTACCGCATCGGGCAGGCCAGCGGCGTCAGTTTCGGGGCCCAGCATCTCATCGATGTGCTGCGCGGCAAGGCCACGCCGCGTGTGCGCGAGTATGGACACGAACGCATCAGTACCTTCGGGATCGGTGCGCAGCTTGAGGAGATCGAGTTGCGGGCGGTCGTGCGTCAGCTGGTCATGCAGCGGCTGCTGCGGGTCGATCATGACCATTTCAATGTGCTCAAGCTGCTCCCCGCCAGCCGCGAAGTGTTGAAGGGTGAACGGCAGCTGATCCTGCGGCGCAGTCCTGCGCGGGTCGCGCGCCGCGTCCGGCAGCGCACCGTCGCGGCACCCGCGGGGCCGGGCAAGGGTTCGGTCATCGGCGACGGTGCGAATCCGGTGCTCTTCGAGGCATTGCGCGAATGGCGCCGGATCACGGCGCGCGAACACAATGTGCCCGCCTACACGGTCTTTCACGACACCACACTGGCGCAGATCGCCCGCCAGCTGCCGCAGTCGGCCGTGCAGCTGCGCGGCATTGCCGGCGTCGGGGAAGCCAAGCTCGCGCGCTACGGTGTTGCGCTGCTGGATCTGGTGCTACTCCATACCGCCGGGCATCGGGGATGAGGGCAGCTCGTTCTTGCGCTTGTGCCGCGGACCATCCAGCGGATCGCCCAGCAGGCGCCGCACGCTGACGAAGAACACGGGCACGAACAGTACGCCCAACACGGCCGCAGTGAGCATGCCGCCGGCGACGCCGGTACCGATGGCGTGACGCGCATTGGCGCCCGCCCCACTGGACAGTACCAGCGGCATGACACCGAGGATGAATGCGAACGACGTCATGAGAATTGGCCGGAAGCGCAGCCGCGCGGCTTCCACCACGGCATCGTGCAGGCTCTTGCCGGCCGCATGTTCGGTGACCGCAAACTCCACGATCAGGATGGCGTTCTTGGCCGCCAGGCCGATGATGGTGAGCAGGCCGACCTTGAAGAACACATCGTTCGACAAGCCGCGCAGCTGCGCCGTGGCGATCGCGCCGATGACGCCGAGCGGCACGACCAGCAGCACCGAGACCGGCACGGACCAGCTCTCGTACAGCGCCGCCAGGCACAGGTACACCACCAGGATGGACAGCGCGAACAGCGCCGGTGCCTGCGCTCCTGAGAGGCGCTCCTGCAGTGACTGGCCGGCCCAGTCCGAACCGATGCCCTCCGGCAACTGGTCAACCTGGCGTTGCATTTCGGCCATCGCCTCACCGGTACTGCGACCGGGTGCATTCGAGCCGTTGATTTCGACGGCGGCGTAACCATTGTAGCGGGTGAGGTTCGGGGAGGCGACGGTCCAATGCGGATGCACCACGCTCGACAGCGGAATCATCGATGGCAGTCCCGCGCTGCCGCTGCTGGTGCCGGCGGGGAGGGTGCTGGGCAGATAGAAATGATCCAGCGCCTCCGGGCCCATGCGGAAGGGTGCGTCCGCCTCCAGCATGACGCGCAGCACGCGGCCCTGGTAGTAGAAGTCGTTGGCGTAAACGGGCGCCATCATCAGCTGCAGGGAGCCGTAGACATCAGTCGGTGACAGACCCATGGTCTCGGCCTGTACGCGATCCACGTCCAGGTCCAGGCGCGGCGCATCTTCCAGGGTATTGGCGCGCACGTTGGTGAGGATCGGTGACTTGTTGGCGTTGGTCGTCAGGGTATTCAACGCCGCATTGAGCGCGTCACGCCCGAGGCCCGCGCGATCCTGCAGGTACAGGTCGAAGCC
>DATAVA010000065.1:0-52880 GCA_036267975.1 Steroidobacteraceae bacterium
CGACCCGCATCATCGAGCTGCGCGCGGGCGGTGAGATCGCCGATTTCCACGGCACTTACGACGAGTACCTGAAGTCGCAGGGTATCGAGGTTTAGATACCATGCGACGACAGGCGGCATGGCGTCAGAAATTCTTAGTGAAGCTGACCGTCCATTCGCGGGGGCGACCCGGGGTACCCACTCTCCCGGACACCGGCGTAGTGCCAGGTAAGGAGTCCGCGCCCAGTTGCTCCCAATAGAACTTATTGAACAGGTTGGTGATTCCCGCCGAGATGTTCCACTTGCCGACTTCCGGTGTGTAGTTGAGTCTTAGGTTGAACAGGCTGTAGCCGGGGATGATGTAGTAGGGGTGAAGCTGGACCACATTGGTGGGGCCATTGGTCATAAACGACTGATAGGTCCAGTCGATGCGCGGCGCGAGCATGCCCGCCGAGCCAAGCTTCAAGTCGTACTGTAAGCCGCCGCTTATGTTGATCTCGGGCTGTAATTTCACCGAAGGATCCACATAGCCGGGAGCGAGCACGCTGCTGGCCTGGCTGCGGAACTGGTTGTACCCGAAATTGAGGTTCATATGGATTCCGTCAATCGGGGTCGCGGAGAGTTGCTCCTCGATGCCGCGAATGCTGGCCGGCTCCGCGACGGTCAGGAACCAGGGCTGGCCGGTGGTCCCCGCATAGTAGGTGCCGATCGGACACGTCGCGCCCGGCGCGAGCTGATAGGTGGCCGGATTGAGGTCACTGGGTGCGTCGCACTGCGTCGCATTCACCGGGGTCAGATGCGCCTGGTAGTCAATGTAGAAGATCGCGGTGTTGGCACGCAACCTGTGATCCAGGAAGTCGCTTTTGTTGCCGATCTCGTACTGGATCGCATGCTCGCCAGGTACCTCCTGCAGCTGTCCCGCTGTGAACGGTCGCGGATTGAAGCCCGGTGAGCGGAACCCGGTCGCCGTTGAGCCGTAGAACAGGACGTCGTTGGTCGCCTGGAAATTCAGGCTGCCACTGTAGTCGAAACGGCTCGAGGACAGGGTCTTCGGGAAAGGCAGCACAATCGAGTCCGCCGGGTACTCATTGACGTGGTCGAAAATGTTGGCCTTGTTTTCATCCGTGTACCGTACGCCGGCTGACAGCGACCACTTGTCCGTCAGCTTGTACTCGCCATGGACGAAAGCCGACTTGTTCTCGTCGGTGTAGAAGTCGTTGGCGACATTGTTGCCCAGCAGCCCGCTCGGGAAGATGAAGGACGGGTATGCGAACGCATCGAAGTTCGTCGTGTTGTACGCGCGGTCGTGTGAATCGTAGTAGAACAGACCCGCGGTCCAGTCCAGGCGATCCCCGAAGGTCGTACCGTTCAGCCTGAATTCAGCGGATTTCTGGGCGTGCTCCTGCACATAGGTCGTCTGGGTCAACCCGAAGGGCGTCAGGTCGCTGTCATTCGACCAGTTTGACTGATAGGCCTCGTACGACAGAATCAGCTTGGCGTGCAGTTTGTCAGTGATCCGGTAGTCCACCGTGACCGGGATCCCCCACTCGGACAGATACTGTGTCGGGTCATTTTGCTGCCCGGTGACCACATCGCCGAATGTGGCGTAGTTGTCATAGGGGCTCGGGGAAATGAAGCCGGGATTGCCCGTGTAATTGATGCCGTACTTGGGAAATACCACACCGTTCGAGTACAGCGAATTGATCAGATCGGAGGGCTGGTACTGGGTGAGCAGGGCCTGCGGATACGGCTGGTCAGCCTGCTTCGTATAGTTGCCGTTGACGTTGATCTCCAGGTCATCACTGGCCACGTAACGCAGCTCGATCTTGCCGCCTTCGTGCCGGAAGCCGCCGAGACCGCCCAATGCGCACCCGTTGCCCTGTGTCGGCGAGATGCTCGCCGGGAGGCTGCCCGCCAGTTGCGGGGTTCCCTGGGCGGCCATCGAGCAGGCGAAATCCAGATAGTGCCCGAACCCGTCTTCGGAACTCGACGAGCCGATGATGCGCATGAACAATTTGTCCGGGACGAGCGCGAAGTCGCCGATGCCCTTGAGGTCGACGCGGTGATGCTGGCCGTAAGTGAGCGAGAAGGTGCCGGTGTCGTCGCCCTTTGGTTTCACGGTAATCAAGCGGATGGCGCCGCCGAGGGCGTTTTTACCGAACAGTGTGCCCTGCGGTCCGTTCAGCACCTCCACACGTTCCAGATCCGTCAGGTCCATCGACGCGCCGGTCTCGGTGGCGTGATACACGTCATCGACATAGACCGCGACCGCAGGCTCGAAGGTGTAACTGAAGTCGACCTGAGTTATGCCGCGCAATCCGATCGTTTCGGTCGGGCCATAGTTGCTGACCGGTGTCCTGAAGTACGCATTGGGAACCACGGTCCCCAGGTCATTGACGTTCACGATTTGCTGCTGCAGAAGGTCTGTGGCTGTCAGAGCAGTAATGGTGATCGGCGTCTGCTGAAGATTTTCGGACCGGTACCGCGCTGTGACGACGACCTCCTGCAGGGCGTTGTCGTTATCCGGCGGCGACGCGGAGCTGGGCGTCGTTGCCGGCGCCTGCTGCGCAAGTGCGCCGCAGCAGTAAAGACCGGCCGATACCGCGATCGCGAGCTGCGCGCGGTTGCGTAGTAGCCGCCTTACGGCATTGGCAACAGAGCTGCGCGGTGACGTGTTCTTCATATGCTTCCCCCACTGGTTTCATTCACACAACGACTATCAATAACGGCAATGTCTCCGATCGACGGAATGGAGCTCGTCCGGCATGCGGATAGGTAGGCGTTGCTGATGCGACGCACGCAAATACCTGGACATAAACTCTCCCCCCCTTTCAGAGCGTCTGCTGGCACGGAACGCGGCGCGCGTGGGCTATTGTTGCTGGCGCGCGACGTGTTCCCCGACGACACGGCGTTAGTTTTCGACGGTGACTCTCGGGCTCTCCCAGGAGACCGGTGCAGCATTCGAATGCGCCGCCATTATGACCCGTAGTGCTATTTGAATGTCGCAGGAATTGGAAACATACGTATTCAATATGCGAAAATCTCTCTCTAGACTTGAGGTCCGAGGGTCGCTCCGTACCAAAAAAACCACAATATGAGCTGGGATCGCATAACGGGATCCCAGAAACCGACCTGCGGGTCGCCGATAAGCCGTGAGCGCCGTCCGCAACGTGGTCATGGATCTGGGCGGCGTCATGCTCGACTGGAATCCGGATCTGCTGCTGACGCCATTCGAGCCGGAGCCGCAGCTGCGCCGGCAGCTGCGCGCGAAGATCTTCGGTGTGGACTGGCAGCAGTTCGATCGGGGCCGCCTCACCGAACTCGAATTGGTCGGACGCCTCGCGGTTTGCTCGGGACAGACCCGCGATCGCGTGATCGAGATCATCCGCGCCGCGCGTGAGTCACTGGTTGAAAAGCCCGAGACCATAAAGCTCGTCCGAGCGCTGCGGCAGCGTGGCCTCGATATCTATTGCCTGTCGAACATGCCCGCTCCGATGTATGAGCATCTGCGGCAACGGCACACGTTCTGGGATGTCTTTTCAGGCGTCGTCGTCTCCGGCGAGATCCAGCTGATGAAGCCGGAGCCGCAGATCTACCTGCACCTGCTGGAGCGCTTCGGCCTCATCGCCGACGAATCCGTGTTCATCGACGACATGCAGATCAATGTCGCTGCGGCGAAGGGCGTCGGGTTGCACGCCATCCGCTTCCTGAACGCGGCCCAGTGCGAACAGGAGCTCGATGCGC
Organism: Steroidobacteraceae bacterium; assembly: GCA_036267975.1. GTDB lineage: Bacteria > Pseudomonadota > Gammaproteobacteria > Steroidobacterales > Steroidobacteraceae > DAIDKA01. Next base: position 3,723 of record DATAVA010000065.1, read on the forward strand.
TGCTGGCAACTATGACGCCGTCGTGAAGGTGTCGTGGTCGATGGGCAGCATCTGCCCGGAGATCGCCTTGCCCGCAGCGGAGGCGAGGAACGTCGCGAGATTGGCCACGTCGGTCGGTTCGACAAAGGACTTGATGGATTGCATCGCCATGGTCGCGACGCGTTCCTGTTCGAGCGTTCGGCCGCTGATCCGGGCACGCCCCGCCAGCACCCGTTCCATTCTGGGACCGGCAACGGCGGCCGGCAGAATGGCATTTACCCGGATCCCGTACGCGCCCAGCTCCATGGCCAAGGTCTTGGTGAAGCCGATCAGACCCCACTTGCTGGTCGAATAGGCACAGCGATTCGCATAGCCGAAGCGCCCCGCGGCCGATGACATATTGATGATGGATGCCGCGCTCGACTTCTTCAGATGAGGAATGGCCAGACGCGTGACATTGAACGTGCAGTTCAGATTGATCTGCAGTACCGCTTCCCAGGCATCCGGATCCATGTGCTCCACCGGACCGGTCGGGCCGCCGATACCGGCATTGTTGACCAGTACATCAAGGCCACCGAGCTTTGCCACTGCCGCCGGGACCATGCGTTCGATCTCACCGCGGTCGGACAGGTCGCAGCGACTGCAATGAATGCGCGGTGATTCCTTCGCGAGGGCCTCGAGCGCGGGGACGTCGATATCGACCACATGGACCTGCGCGCCATTCGCGGCAAACGCCCGGGCGATGGCCAGGCCGATACCTCCCGCACCCGCTGTCACCAGGACCTTTTGTGCCATCATCTATTTGGGATCGGTTTGCGGGCTGGGTATCGCCAGTACCGGCATGACCTCGACACCGTCGCCCGGAAAGATCGTGAAGTGCGGATGGTCTTCGAACATTTTCGCGGCGGCCTCGTGAGACTCGGCGCGCACGAGCGCAAACGCGCCCATGCCATTGCTCACATCGGCGATGCCGCGCTGCGTGATCTGCTTGGTTTTCCCCAAGGGGCCGCCCGTGTCGAGGACCGCCGCCTGATGCTTTGCCATCCATGCTCCCCAGGCCGCCATGCCTGCCTGCTGCCGCGCCGCGCGCGCACTTTCGGAAAGCGCATCCCACGCCGCGCGCTGCGCACCGGTCTTGCTGCCGAGGAACACGGCCAGATAGATATTGTTCATGCTCATAAGGACTCCGTCTGATTCGAGGTGATGCCAGTCGCATTGCCACTGACCGCGTCATCGACACTGGAATAGTCCAGTGACTCGGGCGGCAGCTGTACGATTCCGGCGCGCAGCAGCGCATCGCGCGCATTATCCTTCAGCCTGGCGAGCCGCAAATCCACATGCCGCTGGGACAGCCACGCGCTGAACTCCGCAAGGCACTCGATGGATGATGCGTCCAGGTCCGGGGATTCTTCAAGACTCAATACCACCAGTTTGACGCTCATCCGCTCCTGCAGCCGGGTCCGCGCCAGTGCCATGACCGGATCGGCATTTGCGAACAGCAAGGGCTCCTCGGGGCGCAGCACCAGGACGTCGGGCTTGCGCAGCGTGTGGGGAAAGCGTTCCACGTTGACAAAGTCGTGGCTGCCGAGACGTCCGAGCTCGGCCAGCCGCGGCCGTGCGAGGGTTCGCAGCAGCATCGCGAGACTGAACGCGATCGCAAACAGCAGCCCGTCCAGCATGCCGAAGACCAGCACCGCAACAATCGCAATCACCGTGATCAGCCGGTCGCGGCGCAAGCGGAAATAGGCGCGGATCGGACTCAAGTGCAGCGACTTGCTAACCGCGTGTATGACGATGGCAGCCAGTACCGGCGCAGGGATGCGTTCGATGAACGGCAGGCACAGGAGGACCAGGACCAGGATGATGAGGGCGGCGACGAGTCCCGCGGCGCGCGAGCGGGCACCTGCCGCATCATTGGCCGAAGTACCCGAATAGCCGGCGCCCACCGGCGTCCCGTGGAACAGGCCTGCGACGATATTCGCAATGCCCAATGCCAGCAGGTCCCGATTCGGCTGCACGGCGTCGTCGTGCTTGAGCGCGAAGGTGCGGATGGAGCTATAGGACTCCGCGTACAGGATGAACATCAGCGCCAGGGCGAACTCGATGAGCTGCAGCCAGTCCAGATGGGCCGGGATCGCAAGCCTCGAAGGCGCCAGTGACAGGTGAATGGGTCCGGTGAGCGCCACGCCGTGCGCGCGAAGCCAGCCGGACCCCGCGATGCCTCCGACAATGACGACCAGTGCGCCGGGAACGCGCCGCGCGCGCTCGAGCGCGAACAAGCCGGCCAGCGCCACAATTCCCGCGGCCAATGCGGCCGGGTTGGCGCCGATCAGAGTGCGTACCATTTCCAGCAGCAACGCGAAGAAGTTGCCGCTGTGGGTGTGCAGGCCGGCCAGCGCCGGAACCTGTTTGACGGCGATGACCAACGCCAGACCGAACGCGAAGCCGCGCAGCACGGGGCGTGCGATCAGGTTTGAAATAGCTCCCAGGCGCGCGCTGGCAGCCAGCACGAACGCCAGTCCCGTGCAGGGCACCAACATGCTCGCGAGTACCACGCGCGCGGCCTCATCGCCGGCTCCCAGGGCGCTGGTCGCGGCGGCCATGACCGCGGCGGACGAAGAGGTCGCCGCGACGATCGCGAAACGACTGCGACCCAGCAGGCCATAACAGACCAGACCGGCAAATAGCCCGATGACTCCCGCCTGGGGCGGCAGGTTCGCGAGGCCCGAATAGGCGACGGCCTCGGGCAGCAGCAGACCGGCGATCGACATGGCCGCCAGCACGTCCGCGATGTCCGCGACGCGTCTGAACATCATCATCCGACAATCGGTCCGCACCATCCGGGCAGGAAGTCCGCCTCGGAACTCTTGGCCAGCTTCAGCGCCCGCACCAGCGCCTGCGAAAAATCCCCTTCGAGCAGTTTTGGTTTCAGACGCCGCCGCAGAAAATCGGCCCACAGAAATTCGCTGAAAGGCGTGGTGTCCTTGGCAAAGCCGCCGCTGCGGCGCAGCTCCCCGGCGAGACTGCGGTACGGATCATCGGCCAGATCCCACAGGCGACGCGGAATATCCTCGTAACTGCAGCGGCGTCCGCGTGCATCAAAGGGGTGCAGCCAACCGCGGTTGTCAAGATAGATCCAGAACGCGTCGCGCGGCAGCCGCCGCAGATCGGCCATGATCGTGGTGGCGACCTGCTTCACCCCCTCCTGGTGCAGTGCGAGCGAAAGATGGTGGTGGTCGATGACGTAGAATTCCTCTTTCGGTCCCCATACCACCGGGATCACGTGCCGGCCGAGGAAGTCGGGCTTCTTGCGGTCAGGATGTTCGCGCCAGGATTTGCGTTTGGCCTTGACCTCACGCATGCCGACGGTGATCTGCGTGGGGCGCAGCATTGCCATGGGCACCGGGTGAATGCGGGGTTCGCGGGTATACGGCATGAAGGACGCTCCGGGACAGGGTCGGCGGATATAATGCCCGATGCGTTGGATCCAAGTGAGAGTCGCTGCCGCCACCACGCTCATTCTAATGGCGCTGTGTACGGCGCCGTGCGGCGCAGCCGATGCATTGCCCGCCGAACCGAGCGTCGCGCAACTGCAGGCGGTGCTGATGGCGCACCGCACGACGGTCATCGCGATCGTTCAACATTATCTGCAGCGCATCGAGGCGCTGGATACGCATGGTCCGGCATTGCATTCGATCATCCAGGTCAATCCGGATGCGACAACGCTGGCCGCACGGCTGGATGCGGGGCCGCGCACGGGAATTCTCTTCGGCGTCCCCATCGTGCTCAAGGACAATATTGAAACCGCCGATGGCATGCTGACCACGGCCGGCTCACTCGCGCTGGTCGATTCAAAACCCAAGCAGGACGCGTTCATCGTGAGCAGGCTGCGCGCCAGCGGCGCATTGATCCTCGCCAAGACCAACCTGAGCGAATGGGCCAACTTCCGTTCCAGCCGCTCCACCTCGGGCTGGAGCGGCCGCGGCGGCCTCACGCGCAACCCCTACGACACCACCCGCAACGCCTGTGGCTCCAGTTCCGGATCGGGCGTGGCGGTGGCAGCGGACCTGACGGTGCTGGCGGTGGGCACCGAGACCGATGGCTCGGTGGTGTGTCCCGCGAGCTTCAACGGCCTCGTCGGCATCAAGCCAACCGTCGGCCTGGTGTCCCGGTCCGGGATCATTCCGATCAGCAGCAAACAGGATACGGCCGGACCGATGGCACGCACCGTGGCCGATGCGGCCACCTTGCTGACGGTGCTCGCTGGATATGATCCGAATGATGCAGCGACGGCCCCGCTGAAGGGTGCGCCACCGCCGGACTATCGCAAGTTCCTGGACGCCGCTGCCCTCAAGGGCAAACGCATTGGCGTGGTCAGGAAGCTCGCCGGTTTCGACAATGAAGTCGACGCGGTATTCGACCGTGCGCTGCAGGTGTTGAAGGAGCGCGGCGCCATCGTGGTGGACCCGGTCGAGTTGCCGAATGCGGACAAATTATCCGCCGATGAGCTGACGGCCCTGCTCTATGAGTTCAAGGATGGACTGAATCGCAATCTGGCCGCGCGCGTCGGCGCCGCGCCGCATTCTCTTGCGGAACTCATCGCCTGGAACAAGTCGCACGCGGCGCGCGAGCTGTTCTGGTTTCCGCAGGACATCCTCGTGGATGCCCAGGCCAAGGGACCGCTGAGCGATGCGACTTACCTGCAGGCGCGGCAGAACGTACAGCGGCTGGCGGGCCCGCAGGGCCTGGATGTGGCGCTGGCGCATGACCACCTCGATGCCCTGGTCGCCCCGACCGGCGGGCCAGCCTTCGTGAGCGACCTGGTCAACGGGGACCACATCCTGGGCGGGGGCATCATCTCCCCGCCGGCCATCGCGGGCTATCCGCATATCACGGTGCCGATGGGGCAGGTCCACGGCCTGCCCGTGGGACTGTCATTCGTGGGGCGCCCTTTCAGCGAGCCTACGTTGATCGGTATCGCGTACGCCTACGAGCAGGCCAGTCATGCACGGCGCGCGCCGCGCCTGCCATTTCATTGACCGTGGGCTGACACCACGCGCGCGGCTGCCGCGGGGGCGGCCAGCTGCTCCTGCAGGGCCCACGGTGGAACGGCCAGCTGATGCTTCAGGAAGGCGACAAATTCGCGCACCAGCGGGCGATTCATTTTCATCCGCGGGACCAGCGCCTTCAGCCAGTGCGACTGCAGCGGATAATCACCCAGCAGCGCTACCAGCCGTCCGCTGCGGATATCCTCCGCTGCGAGGTAAAGCGGCAGTACGGTGATGCCGAGTCCGCGCCGCGCCATGTCGCGCTGCACGCGTGCCTCGCTGACGTGAACGCGCGTATGCACTTCGACGCTCATCGGTCCACCGGGACTTTCAAATACCCAGCTGCTGCTGAACAGCCCTGACGTCAGACAATCAAAGTCGACGAGATCGGTCGGATGCTGCGGCGCAGCGCGGTTGTCGAGATAACTCGCGCCGCAGCACAGAACCACCGGGTAACGACACATCGGCACGTCGATGACACTCGGATAGGACACCTGCAATGCGCCGATGGCGACGTCAAAACCCTCCTCGAGTGGATTGACCGAACGATCTACCAGCGCAACGTCGAGATTGACACCGCCATGCAGCTGTAAAAACCTGCCGTAGATGCCGCCGAGGAACTCGCTGGTCAGGGTGGTCGGTGACCTGATGCGCAGCTGTCCTTCAATGGCATGTTCATCGGTGACGCTGCCCTTGAACAGTTCATCAAACTCGGCGACCAGCCTCACGAATCGCGGCAGCAAAGACTACGCGGCGGGGGTGAGCGAGAGGCCGCGCGTCGAACGCACGACCAGACGCGTGCCCAGCTCCTGCTCGAGTTGATCGATGCGCTTCGTGACTACCGAGGGTGCCACCTGTAGTTCGCGAGCGACGCTCGAGAAGCTTCCGAGTCGCGCGACTCGCAGAAATGCCCCAAGGTTCAGCAGACTGTTAACGCTCGTTCCCCCTGCGCAACATGTCATCGACACCGGTCGATCTTCTGAATTTACGAAAGCTGATCGCGCCATTTGCGGCGTTCTGTCCAGCTTGTTTCGATGTTACCGTTTTTTACGATTGCGGCAAGTTTGGTTGCTCGCCGGGAACAAGTCAGATTCGAAGTTGAAACAGGGGACAGTTGCACATGGTTCAATTCCTTGAACGTAAGCGTCTACGCCACATCCAATCATTGTTGCTCGCCGGGCTCATCGGCGCGCTGGCGGCACCTGTCGCTTTGGCCCAACAGGCGCCTGCCGCGCTCGTCACGGCCGATCAATCCTCCGACAAACTCGAAGAAGTCGTGGTGTCGGCGCAGCGCCGCACTGAAAACCTTCAAACCACTCCGATTGCGATCACCGCAATCACGGCCGCCTCCCTGGAGGAGCGCAACCTCGACAATATTTCGGACGTAGGGGCCTACGTGCCCAACGCCGTGATCGCTCCGCTCGGCGCAGGCTGGGGCTCGACCATGGCCGCCTTCATTCGCGGTGTGGGTCTCGGCGACAACATCCTGTCATTTGAGCCCGGCGTGCCGATTTATGTGGACGATGTCTACATCGGCCGCCCGCAGGGTTCAATCTTTGATCTGCTCGACCTCGAACGCGTGGAGATCCTGCGCGGTCCGCAGGGCACCCTGTTCGGCAAGAACGCCGAAGGCGGCACGGTGCGGCTCATTTCCGTAAAGCCGCAGGGTGACAACACCGGCTCGGTGAGCCTCACCTACGGTAAGTTCAATCGCGTCGAAGCCCGCGGTATGGCCGACGTGTCGCTGGTGGATGACTTCCTGTACGCGCGTTTCTCCTTCTCGAGCAAGAAGGCCGACGGCTACTTCAAGAATTACGACTACGTCTGCGAAAATGGCGCGGGGAGTCTCGGCACCATGCAGCCGGCGATCGCCCCGGGTTCGAATTGCGTCACCAGCACCGAAGGTGACGAGAATGTGCAGTCAGGCCGCGCGGCCTTCCGCTTTCTGCTCGGTACCGGTATCGAGTTCAACCTGATTGCCGATCTGACGGTCCAGAACCAGGAAGGTCCGGCCGACAAGTACACGGTCATCGACGGCACCAATGGACTCAATGCCGGGTGGGGTGCACTGACCTATGCCGGCTTCGGAACGCCGACCGCGGGTCCCGCGGCGTATATCGGCAAGCCCATTGCCTATGACAGCCGCTTCATCACCAGCAATTTCTACTCGGGGTACTCCGAGTACGGGACTGATCCGATCTCCGGCCGCAGCGTGCCGAACATCAATGATCTGAATCACTGGGGCCTGGCCGGCACCCTGGACTGGAAGTTTTCGGACGACTTGAGCGTCAAGTCGGTGACGGCGTTCCGCGAGTTCCGCAACCAGTACGGCCGTGATTCGGACGGCAGTCCACTGTCGGAGAATTCGACCTACGATGATGCCTTCCATCAGCAGTTCACCGAGGAGGTGACGCTGACCGGCAAGTCCGGGCCGCTGGACTGGACCACGGGCGGTTTCTACTACACCGCAAATGATTCGGATCGCGGCTACGACGTGCTCTATCCGTGCACGGTGCAGAACCCATTCGTGTGCATCCATGAGCAGGATGACTATGTCGCGCAGACCACCACCAATTGGGCGTTCTTCGCGCATGGCGTCTGGCACTTCACCGATGCTTTCTCGGTGACGGGTGGGGCGCGGTACACCTCGGACAAGAAGGACGCGACCATCACCATCAACAACTTCGATCCCTACGGCGGGCCGTTCGTCAATGTGAACGGACAGTACGTGCCGACTTCGGCTACCCATACTGATTACGACATTTCGTTCAACTACCAGTGGAACCCGGACCTGATGACCTATTTGCGCTACTCCACCGGGTTCAAGGGCGGCGGCTTCAGCCCCCGTCCGGCGGATGCCCTGCAGACCGTGCCGTTCGCGCCTGAATACCTCAAGACCGCCGAACTGGGTGAGAAGTCCGAGTTCGTGAACAACACCATCCGCTTCAACAGCGACTTCTTCTACTCGCGCTACCTGAACCAGCAGACCTTCGCACAGCAGCTCGACGCCGATGGCGTCAACTGGTTCCGCGAGGAAAATGCCGGTACGGCGCGCATCTGGGGTTTGGAGGGCGAACTGCAGGCCGAGCCGGTCGAGCGGTTGCGTATCGATGCCTCGTTCGGATACGTGAACTATCTGCTGCTGTCCAATGGCGGCAATACCTTGCTGTTCACGGGCAGCAACTGCAATGGCGAAACCTGCTACTCACCGCGCACGCCGAAGTTCACCAGCGCCGTGGGGGTGCAGTATGGACTGCAGATCATGGGCGGCACGCTGACGCCGCGGCTGGACTGGACCTACCAGTCGAAGATCTACTTCGTCACCAACAACGGCTGCGATGCCGAGACCGGCTCGGCCGGTTGCGGCTCCGGCGCGCAGGGGGCTTATGGCCTGGTCAATGCACGCCTGACCTGGCAGCCGATGGCCAAGAAGTGGGAAGTCTCCGCCTGGGGTCGCAACCTCAACGACAAGCAATACTTCTACGGCAAACTGAGCCTGATCTCATTCTTCGGACGCGAGCAGGGCAATCCCGCGCCCCCGCTGGAGTGGGGCATCACGTTCAAGCGCACATTCGACTGATCAGGGCGCGGGCGCGGCCGCGGCTGCAGCCGCGGCCGGCTGCTCGGTGTTGAACATGTCGCGGGTCATGATCCAGGAGCCATCCGGCTGGCGGCGGTAGATGCGCAGGAAAGTACCGCCGACAGGGTGAGCCGTGCCGCCCGACTTTGGCGTCGCGGCAACCGTGAAGGTGCCACGCTGATAGGCGAGGTTACCGTCAATCACCGTTTCAACCGGCGTCCAGTTCTCGGCGATGTTGAACTGCTGGTATGCCCTGCCGTTGGCCGCAACATTCGCCGCCTTGCCCACCAGCGGCGGCCGCCCGGGTATGATTGCGATGTGATCCTCGTCCGTCAGCGCGCTCAGGGCGTTGATGTCGCCGGCATTGATGGCCCGCAGATATTGCACGTTGAACGCGGAGATTGCCGCAACGTCTGCCGCGTAGGAGGCTGAGGTCGTCGTAACGGCTGGCAGCGGGAAATTCCCATCGAACGGCGGCCAATTCGGCACGGGTCGCTCCGCACCCGGGTAGTACATCGCCGTCCAGATATTGCGGATCTTTCCATCCTCGATCCAGAACCACTCGCTGAATGCATTGCGGGGCAGCGTGGCCCCCGGATGGCGGATGAATACCGCCATTCCCAGCACCACCCCGGCCTCATCATCGACAAAGCCCACGCGGCGCGCGGCGACATTGGCGAGATTGAAATTCTTCAGTCCCGATACGCAGTCATCGTTGACGCCAGCGCGACGGCCCGTGACCCGGGTGCCGTTCTCGTAGCGATTGCATCCCGGATGGGCACGCACGACGCTGCCATCATGGGAGGTGATGCCGTCAAAATAGCTGTTGACGATGGCCAGCATGGTGGCGCGCGGCAAGCGCTGCGATCGGGGCAGCACCCGCTCGGGCGGCGGCGTTGCGGTGAGGCCCTGCGGATTCCAGGAACTCGGCGGCGTCGCGCCGGGCAGGCCCGGATCGCCCGCGCGTGCGATGTACCACTCCGCTTCCGTTACCGTCCGGTTTTCAACGCGCAGCCGTGCGGTCACGATCGCCAGCGCCTGCCCTTCCACCACGATGCCGTAGTAGGCGGCCTGGCCGCTGACCGGATCGAGATAGCGACGTTGTACCTGGCCCAGTGCGGTGACGCTCTGCCATACGCCCTTGCCGGGGGGAATATTGATGGCGTTTTCGGTATGGCGATAACCGGAGGCCAGGGGTGCCGCCGCCGGGTCGTGGCGGATCACGGCCGCAAGGTAGGCATCAAGCACTGACTTCAGGCAGCCCCGATCGCAGCCGGCAGTGGCCGCGATGGCGCGCACGGACACGAGCATCGGCAGCACGGCGAGCGCCGCAAGCATCGATGCCCGCCGGATTTTCGTGCTGGTCACGATCGCCCCTGCTCTTAACGGTGATTTGGTAAACAGTGTAGCGTAACCGTGGATTTCCTGGTCCGTGGGAGGCTTGCCATGTATCTGCATACCCGGCTGCTGCTGGGCATCGCGGCGGTGACGCTGGCAGCACTGCTGCTCAGCGTGCTGATCCCCTTGGGCTCGGTGCGCCCCGATGTCAACCGGGAGACTGAGGCCACCCTGCAGCTCACATCGCTGGTGGTGGCGGTCGAAGACCGGATCCGTGCGGCGCCGGACCCGGCAGCGGCGCTGGCGGGGGCCGCAGCGGCGGTACGTGCCGCACAGCCGCTGCGGCATGTCCGGATCACGCTGCAGGATGCCGCTGGCCGCGCGATCGCGGCCACCGCCGTGGATACAAACCAGGGCGGGTGGCTCGCAACCGAACTGGCTGATGGCAGCGGGCGCGTGCAGCTGCGCTACCCGCTGAGCTGGTCCGGCCGCGAGCTCGGCGCCCTGCGGGTCAGTGCCAATCCACGCTCGGAGGTGAGCGAGATCGAAGAACGGGTCGAGTCCGACGTGCTGCTGCTGGTGATGGTCATTCTTGCCATGGCCGGCGCGGTTTACGTCATGGTCCGGCGCGGCCTGCGACCCGTGGGGCAGATCCAGTCGGCACTCTCGCAGCTGCAGGCCGGAACGCTCGGCACGCGGCTGCCACACTTCCGGGTCAAGGACCTCAATGACATCTCGGACAGCTTCAATCATTGCGCGCAGGCGCTGCAGTCGGCCGCCGCCCAGCGCCGCACGCTGAACCTGCGGTTGATCGCCGTGGAAGAGGAAGAACGGCGCCGGCTTGCGCGCGAACTGCACGATGAGCTCGGCCAGTGCCTGACGGCCATCAAAGTCGATGCCGCGTTCATGGAACGCGAAGCGCGCGGGGTACTGCCCGGCGTCGTCACGTGCGCCCGCGGTGTCGGCGAGGTCGTCGACAGCATCATGGCGCTGATCCGCGGCATGCTCACCCGGCTGCGACCGCATGAACTGGAAACCGTCGGCCTGAAGGGCACCCTGCAGGACCTGATGAGCGGCTGGCAGGCGCGCATGGCAGACCGCTTCAGCTGCTCGCTGCAGTTCGAAGGTCCGGTCGACACCCTCTCGCCGCAGCTCAATATCACCCTCTACCGGCTGATCCAGGAATGCCTGACCAATGCCGTGCGGCATTCGCGCGCACGGGTCATCGCGATCCTGATCCAAGTTGATGCCGCCCGCGTGCAGCTGCGCGTCGGCGAGTCGGAGGTGGACGCGGGCAGCGTGCCCGACGGCACCGGTGGCACCGGGCTCGATGGCATGCGTGAACGCGTCGCCGCACAGGGCGGTGAGCTACAGCTATTATGGCAGCCCACGGGCGGCATGCTGCTGACAGCGTGGATGCCGAATGGAGTGACGGATGCAAGGTGAGGTGCGCATCGTGCTGGTGGATGACCATGCCGTGGTGCGGGCAGGTTATCGGCGCTTCCTCGAGCAGGAACCCGGGGACTCGGTGATCGGGGAGGCGGCCTCCGGGGAGGAGGCGTATGCGCTGCTGCAGCGAATCGCTCCGGATATCGTACTGCTGGACCTGAGCATGCCGGGTCTGGGCGGCCTGTCGAGTCTGCGGCGTTTCAAACTGCGCTGGCCGCTGCTGCCGATCCTCGTTTTCAGCATGCACGATACAGTGGCCTTCGCCACGCAGGCGTTGCGTGCCGGCGCCAATGGCTATGTGACCAAGGGCAGCGATCCACAGCTGATGGTGGATGCCGTACGCAGCGTGCTCGATGGCGAAATGGCGCTCAGTCCGGATGTACGCCAGCGGCTCGAACGCGTCGCCGCCGATATCCACGCCTCCCCCACCCTGGGATTATCGGTACGGGAGTTTGCTATCTTCCGCATGATCGCCGGCGGCAAGAATCATGAAGACATCGCACAGCTGCTGAATCTGAGCATCAAGACCGTGGCCAACAATCATTCGACCATCCGGCAGAAGCTCGGCGTCACCACCGATATCGAGCTGCTCGACGTCGCCCTCGAATGCGGTGTCGTCGAAGGTTTTCCGTCGCAGCTCAAGCACTCGGGGAAGTGAACATGTGGCGAGCGGTAGTGGCGATCTGTATCGGCGGCAGCGCGGGCTGTGTGCTGCGTTGGTGCCTCGGCATCTGGCTGAACGGCTATGCGACGGTGATGCCGCTGGGCACGCTCGCCGCCAACCTGGTGGGGGGATACATCGTCGGCATCGCCGTGGCGTACTTCGCGCTGAACAGCCACGTCGCGCCGGAATGGAAGCTGCTCATCATCACCGGGTTCTGCGGCGGACTGACGACCTTCTCAAGCTTCTCGGCCGAGGTGGTCCTGCTGCTGCGCCAGGACCGGGCGCTGTGGGCCTGCGCGGCAGCGGCCCTGCACCTGGGCGGCTCGCTGCTGATGACCATTGCGGGAATGGCGACGGTCGCCGGCCTGAAGCACGGCGCCGGCTGAATGCGACCCGGCAAAAGCATGAGCATATGGATATTTGATATGACCCCGTCACTGCATTGTCACCCGAGGCGCGCCTATCCTCAGCCGCTACTGAGGCTCGAAGGGCAGACGCCGCCATGACCGAAACCGCCAGCGCCACCGCCGGATCCTTGTCGACCGTAGGAGCGCTGACGGGCCCCAACAACCGCGAGGATTGGTGGGCCGTTGCCATCGGCATTGGCCTGATCCTCGTCGCCGTGGCGCTGTTCGCAGCCGGCGGCAGCATCAGATGGATTGCTATCGCACCGCAAAAATGGAGTCACCTGTCACAGGCAGCCGCCCAGTTGCAGGCGGACGCGCCGCTTTTCCTGGCGCTGTTCGTGCTGGTCTCCAACACGGTGGGCGTGCCGCGGTGGGCCGCGGCCGGCCTGCGCGTGGAGCTGTTCATCTAGAGCGGCATCGTGCTGCTTGGCACCTGGCCGCGGCGCAGGCCTACGGTGGCTATGCCGGGACAGTGCCCGGGATTGCGGGCAATGCGGATGCCGCGGTCAATGCCTTCACCCTCATGAAGGTCATCGGACGTGATATCTGGATTGGCGTATGGGCCTTCGTGCTGTCGATCATCGCGAGCACCCGCTGGCAGTCGCAGGGGGCGCAGAAGGCCAGCGCGGCGCAGATCTGGCAACGCTTTCCGAAATTCGTGATCGGCTTTCTGTTGGCGTCACTGATCATCACGCTGATAGCACGTGGCTTCAGCTATGCGGATTACAGGAAGCTCGTGCAACCGTCGCTGGTGACGCCGCTGCAGTCATTGCGGGTATGGGCCTTCACGACCGGCGTCGTGGTCAACGTCGTACTCGGATTTGTGCTGTCGACCCAGGTATTCGTGGATTTCTGGACGCGGCTCGGCCAGTGATTCATTCGGTCGCGAACACCGACGCCACGAACTGCAGAATCGAGGTCAGGTCTTCGACGGCGCCGCGCGCATCGCCGTCGCGCATGGACTGCACCACCCGTGCATGCATAGCCACCACCGAAGCCAGATCCGTGCCGGTCGCGGCCAGGCGGCGCAGTGCGATCCGGCCGCGGACGTCCCAGTGCAGCGAATCCCACAGCTTCAGGAAGGTGCCATTGCCACCCATTTCGACCAGGCTGCGGTGAAAGTTCAATGCCCAGTCGATGTACTGCTCGGAGTCACCGCGGGTGAGCGCATCCGACATCTTCGTGATGCACGATTGCAGTTTCTCGGCCATCGGCGCACTCAATGGCAAGCCGCGTTCGATGGAGCGTGCCTCCATCATCAGTCGCAGTTCGTACGACTCGCGCATTTCTACCGAGTCGGCGCCGCGCACGCGCGTGCCGCGGTAGCGCTCGGAGGTCACGAGGCCCGTGCCTTCCAGTTCGCGCAAGGCCTCGCGGATCGGCGCCTGGCTGACATTGAACTCCCGTGCCAGGGAGAGTTCCTTGAGCTGCTGGCCGGCCGGATAGGTGCCGTCGAGGATGCGCGCCACCAGCACATCGCGGATGCGATCACGCATGCACACGCGTTTCAAAGCGGTATCCATCACAGTTGCGGTGCTTTCATCTGAGCAGCGGTCCAGCCGCCGCCGAGTGCCTGCACCAAGGCGACGGCCGCATTCAGGCGCGCCGCCTGCGTGGCGAGTGCCGCACTCTGGGCGGCCAGCGCCGCGGTGTGGGTGGTGGTGACTTCGACGTAGTCGGCGACACCGGCGGCATAGCGTTCATCGGCGTGGTAGGCCGCGCTCTGCGCGGATTTGGCCGCGGCCTGATCCGCGCTCTGCTCCTCGCTCAGGCGCCGCACCGCCACCAGGCCGTCCTCGACTTCCCGATAGGCGGTGAGCGCGGTCTTGCGATAGGCATCGACCGACTCGTCATAGGCCGCGCGTGCCTGGCGGTTCAAAGCTGCCCGGCCCCCGACATCCAGCAGTGGCAACTGGCCACCCGGACCGACGGACCAGAACCGGCTCGGCGCGCCGATCCAGCTCGCCGCCGCCGTGCTTTCAAACCCGGCGACGGCGGCCTGCAGCGAGAACACCGGGAACCAGGCGGCGCGGGCGATTCCGATGCCGGCATTCGCGGCGGCCACTTGGCGTTCAGCGCTGGCCACATCCGGCCGGCGCTCCAGCAGCGTGGAGGGCAGTCCGACCGTCAAGGTCGGCGGATCGGCGGCCAGGGGCGCTGCGGGCAGCGTGAACGCCGAGGGCGGGATACCCAGCAGCACCGCAATGGCGTGCTCAAGCTGGGCGCGCTGCAGGCGCGTGGCGGCCAGTTGCGCCCGCGCGTTCTGCCGCAGCGTATCGGCCTGGTCCACATCGGTGGCGGCCGAGACGCCGGTGTCGTAGCGACGCCGGGTCTGCTCCCAGGCAGTGTCGAACTGCGTGACCGAGTCCTCCAGCAGCTTCACCGTCGCATCATCCCCGCGCAGCGTGAAGTAGTCGGTGGCCAGCTCCGCCTGCAGCGACAGATCAAGCGCACCCAGATCCGCCGCGCTGCCCTGCGCACGCGCGGTGGCGGCCACCGTGGTATTGCGCAGGCGCCCGAACAGATCAATCTCCCAGGCCACATCCAGCGAGGTGATGAAGTCATTGCCGGTCTTGCCGGCGGCCAGCGTGTTCGGGCCATTGATCGAGGCGCGCCCGCGAATCGCCGAGGCGTTCGCCTCCAGCTGCGGGTACTGCTGGGAGCGGGCCTGGCCGGCTACCGCGCGGGCCTGTTCGAAGCGCGCAAAAGCGCCGCGCAGATCCAGATTGCCGGCGCGCAGCTGCTGCTGCAGTTCATCGAGGTGCGCATCGCCGAAGGCCTGCCACCAGTCCGCGCGCGGCTTATCATCCGCCGGTGCGGCCGGCGCCCAATCACCGGCTTCCTTGTAGACGGTCACTTGCTGATCGAGCTTCGGTGGCACATAAGGCGGTGCCAGCGAGCAGGCTCCCAGCAGTGCCGCGACCGCGCCGGTCATGACAACGCGCTTCACGGTCAGGCACCTGCTGCGGGCTTGGATGGCGTGACGACGCGCACGTGAGCGTGATCCAGCAGCGAGTCGGGGGGACTGAGGATGACCACATCCTGCGGCGTGAGCCCGTTGACCACTTCGATGGCCGAACCATAGTCGCGGCCGATGATGATGGGCTTGAGGCTCACCAGTCCGGAAGGATCGACGGTCGCCACATGAATGCCATCGCTGCGGAACAGCAGTGTATTGGCGGGCAGCTGCAGCGACAGGCCGAGCGCGCCCGGGGGCACCTTGAAGTGCACGTCGGCATAGGCGCCGGGCAGCAGCGCGCCGTTGGCGTTATCGACTTTCAGCTGCACGAGTAAGGTGTTGGTGGTCGGGTCGATCGCATTCGCGGTCGAGTCCATGCGGGCAATGAAGGTCATGCCCGGGTGATCCGGAAACGTGACGGTTGCCGTGGTCTTCGGCCCCATCTGCGGCGCGAAGGCCTGGGGTACGCGCACATACAGGCGCAGCTGCCGCTCATCGCTGATACGGAACAGTTCCGGGCCGGTGCCGCCGCCGGCGGCAATGAGCCGGCCCACGTCGGTGTCACGCGCGGTGATGACGCCATCGAAGGGCGCGACAATGCGCCGGAAGCCCGACAGGTCGCGCAACCGCTGCAGGTTCGCGCGCGCGGACTGCAGCTGCGCCTTGCTCGCATCGGCGAGGCTCGCCTTCTCATCGGCGTCCTGGCGCGAGACCGAGTCGGTTTTGCGCAGCGACTCCCAGCGCTCGGCGGTGACACCGGCGATCTTCGAGTTGGCCTCCGCGTTCGCAAGTTCGGCCTCGGCCTGGCTCAGCTGCTGCTGCACTTCGGGCGTATCGATCTCGGCCAGCAGCTGCCCGGCCTTGACGCGCGTGCCGATGTCCACCAGCCAGCGCTTCAGGTAGCCGCTGGTGCGCGCGTAGATCGGCGCATCGATGTTGGCCTGCACCGTGCCTGGTAGCACCAGCTCACTGCCGGTCGGATCCGTCGGCTGCGGATGGGTGGTGGTCACCGAGACGATGGCGGCCTCGTCGGTGGCGGTGGCCAGGTGCGCGGCGGCGCGGTGGGCGGACACGATGCTCCAGATCACGAAGCCGACGGCCACCACGGCTATTACCATGCCGAGGCGGGCGAGACCCTTCATATGGTTCAGGCTTTGAGGCGAGTTGGCTGCGTGCATAGTGGAGTCCGGTAGCGGTTCGATGCGATTCAGGTAAGAGCAGGAGCAGGTGGGGGCGCGGTGTCTGCCGGGGGCTTGCGACCGTGCAGAGCGGCGAAGACCACCGGCACGAACAGCAGCGTCGCCACCGTCGCCAGCAGCAGTCCGCCGATCACGGCGCGGCCCAGCGGCGCATTTTGTTCGCCACCCTCGCCCATCCCTAAGGCCATGGGCAGCATGCCCATCATCATGGCAAGCGCCGTCATGAGGACGGGTCGGAAACGGGTGAACCCGGCATCGAGCGCCGCCTGCAGCGCGGTCGCACCGTCGCGCAGGCGATCGCGCGCGAAGCTCACCACGAGGATGCTGTTGGCGGTGGCCACACCCACGCACATGATGGCCCCGGTCAACGCCGGCACGCTCAGGGTCGTGCCGGTGATGAGCAGCATCCAGGCGATACCGGCGATGGCCGCGGGCAGGGCGGTAATGATGATGAAGGGGTCGGTCCAGGACTGGAAGTTGATGACGATGAGCAGGTATACGAGCAGGATCGCGCCGACCACGCCGATGGCAAGTCCGGTGTAGGAGCTGAGCATGGTCTGCACTTGGCCGCGCAGCACGATGTGCGTAGCCTTCGGCAGCGTGGGATCAATCGCCCGCAGCCGCGCGTTGATGTCATCGGCCACGCCACCCAGGTCGCGATCCTGCACGTCCCCATAGATATCGATGAGGTTCTGACTGTCGTAGTGGTAGATGACCGCGTCGGTCGTGCCGCGGGTGATGCTCGCAATGCCGCTGAGGATCTGCTGGTTGTCACCGGAGGTCACCGGCACGTTGCGCAGGTCGTCCATCGAGGTCATGCGGTACTGGGGCGTCTGCGCCACCAGCGGGTATTGCAGTCCGTTTTCCGGGTTGAGCCAGAAGGAGGGCGCGATCTGGCTGCTGCCGGAGAGGGTGAGCAGCAGATTGTTGGCGACATCGCGCTGGGTGATACCGAGCTGCTGGGCGCGGCTGCGGTCGGTCTGCACGCGCAGCTCCGGCTGATCATCCTGTTCCTGGATGCGGGCATCGACGAGGCCCGGAATATGCCGCACTGATTCCAGCAGCCGATTGGCCACATCGCGGTTCAGCGGACTGGGACCCGTGATCTGGATGTCGATCGGCGCCGGAATACCGAAGTTCAGGATCTGGCTGACGATATCGGCCGGCAGGAACGCGAAGGAGGTACCGGGAAACTCCCCCGGCAACTCGCGGCGCAGGGTGCGTACGTAATCGGCGGTGTGCGGATGACCTGGCTTGAGCGAGATCAATATGTCCGCATCGGAGCTGCCCACGGTGCCCGACGTGCTGTATGTGAGATTCAGGCTCGAGACCGGCAAGCCGATGTTGTCGACGACGCTGGCGATCTGACTGGCCGGGATCACACGGTGCAGGGCGAGTTCGATCCGATCGACGAGGCCTGCGGTGTCCTCCACGCGGTGTCCGGTCGGACCGCGGATATGCAGGCGGATCTGGCCCGCATCCACCTCGGGAAAGAAATTACGGCCGAGGAAGGGATAGATGATCATCGAGGCGAACGCCAGCGCCAGGAACCCGATCATGAAAGGACGGCCATGCGCCAGCGCGGTTTTCAGCGCCTCGTGATAGCGCGAGCGCAGCAACTCGAAACGCACTTCGAAACGGCGCTGGAAACGCTGGAACATATTCGGGTTGGCGAGCGCGGCATGCTCCGCGGCGGCGGTGCGCAGCCAATACATGCACAGGGTCGGCACCAGCGTGCGTGACAGCACGTAGGAGGTCAGCATCGCGAACACGACCGCCTCGGCCAGGGGCACGAACAGATAGCGCGCGACACCGGTCAGCAGGAACATCGGCACGAACACGATGCAGATGGACAGGGTGGAGACCAGCGCGGGCAACGTGATCTGGCGCGAACCTTCCAGAATGGACGGGGTGACTTCCATGCCCTGCTCGAGATGACGATTGATGTTCTCGATGGTCACCGTCGCATCGTCCACCAGAATGCCGACCGCCAGCGCCAGGCCGCCCAGGGTCATGAGATTGATGGTCTCACCGGTCGCCCCGAGCAGGATGATCGAGGACAGGATCGACAGCGGGATCGAGATCGCAATGATGAGCGTGCTGCGCCAGCTGCCCAGGAACAGCAGCACCATCAGGGCCGTCAGAGCCGCCGCGATCAGCGCTTCGGTCACCACCCCGCGGATCGCAGCCCGCACGAACACCGACTGGTCGCCCGTCGCGGCGATGGAGGCGCCGTCCGGCAACAGCTCGCGCACGCGCGGCATCCGCTCCTTGATGGAATTGACGATATTCAGCGTCGAGGCCGAGCCGGTCTTCTGGATCGACAGCAGCACGGCGCGCCGGCCGTCCACGCGCACGATGTTGGTCTGCGGCGGATGGCCGTCATGGACGAACGCCACGTCGCGCACGTACGTGACGGAGCCGTCGCGACTGCGAATGGGCAGGTCATTGATGGCATCGATGGTCGAGGTGCTGCCATTGAGGCGCACGTTGTATTCGGTATCGCCGATCTTCTGCGTGCCGGCCGGAATGATCAGCGACTGGTTGGTGATGGCCGTGTTGACGTCGACGGGCGTCAGGCCCTGGGCGCGCAGCGCATCGGGCCGCAGATCGATCTGCACCTGGCGCAGCGCGCCGCCGAACGGGTAGGGAATCGACACGCCCGCGATGGTCGCGATCTGCGAGCGGATCACCTGGTTGCCGAAGTCGAACAGCTGTGCCTCGGTGAGTTTGTCACTGGACATGGCCAACTGCAGGATGGGCACGCTGGAGGCGTTGTACTTCATCACCAGCGGCGCGACCGTGCCCGGTGGCATCTGCTTGAGCACGGTTTGGCCGTAAGCCGTCACCTGCGACATCGCCAGGTCGATGTTCACCCCGGGCTGGAAGAACAGCTTGATGACGGCGATGCCGGAGTAATTCTGCGACTCGACATGCTCGATGTCGTTGACGATGGTGGTCGCGTAGCGCTCGATCTGCGAGGTGATGCGCCCGGAAATATCATCCGGTGACATGCCGCCGTAATTGAAATTGACGGCAATGACGGGGATGGCGATGTCGGGGAAGATATCCACCGGCATGCCCGCCCGCAGCGGCGTGCCGAAGAGCGTCAGGGCGCCGAGCAGGGGTAACAGCAGGGCGAGGACGATGAAGGTATAGGGGCGCTTCAGCGCCAGCTCAACGAGCCACATGAGTGCGTATCCGGTCCCTGCAATCGATTATCGATAATTCTACGGATTCAAACGTAACGCGACAAATTACGGTTTATCAATCTCGCGCGCAAACCAGGAAGGCGAACTGCAATATATTGATTTTATTGCTGAATATTCATACAGGGCCGGCTCAGGTCACATCCTCGCCGTAGTCCCGGTCCGGATAATCCGTCGCGCCCTGCTTCCAGTAGCCGCGCGTGGTCACCCACTCAGGCGGCAACGCGCGCTCGATCAGCAGGTGGTGGCGGAGGCGGCGCATGGCATCGGCCTCGCAGGCGACGTAGATGCCGCCGCCGCCCGCAGGTGGCTGGAACGCACGCACAGCCGTGAACAGTTCGACGCCGGCGCGTGCCGCGCCGCCATGGCCCACGATGGGTTGCGCGCGATGCAGCCAGCGAATGCCGACATCGGGACGCCGCGGCGCAACCGCGAACTCGTCGGCGGCATCGTTGACCTCGAGCAGCACCTCGAGGCGAATGCCCGGCGGCGCCGCCTCCACGATGGTGGCGATGGCCGGTATCGCGGACTCATCACCGGCGAGGAGCAGCCACTGCGCCTGCGTGTCCACGGCATAGCTGCGTCCGGGGCCGGCGATCAGCATGGCCTGTCCGATCTGTGCCTGGGAAGCCCAGGCGGAGGCCGGGCCCTCACCGTGCAGCACAAAGTCCACCGTCAGCTCCTGCGTCGCGGCGTCGAAATGGCGCGGCGTATAGGTCCGCGATGGCGCGCGCACCTCGGCACTGTCGGACCCCAGAATCAGTTTGATATGTGCCGCCGGACCATTCCAGTTGAAGTCGGCAAGCGCAGGGCCGCCGAACACCACGCGGAGCATGCGCGCGGTGAGTCGCTGCACCCGCTTCACGGTGGTCGCATAGCGCTGCTTGCGCGGGCGATTTTCCGGATGGCTCATCTACGGCAGCCCGGCGGTCGGCGCGATCGTGGCGGGGGCATGGCTCGCGTTCGCGGGCGCCGTTGCCGCCTCATCCGTCCAGACCCGCGCGGTATCGATCTTGCCGGTCAGCAGCAGGGTGCCGTTGAGGTTCGTACCGTCCATGGCGAAGACATCGTAGAGCGCATCGAATGAACGGCTGTTGCCGCTGCGGGCGGTGAGCTGCTGCAGGGAGTCCGGATGGGTGATGCTTTCAGCGGTATGCATGACGGCCACATCGCGCGTGCCCGCGATGATCATGATCTGATTGCCCGAGGGTCCGGCGAAAGTCGCGAAGTAGCCGAAGTCATGATAGGTCTGCTCGCCCGGCACCGGCAGCGCCGCCTGACTGATGTAGCGCTTGCCCGTCGTGCGGTCGATGAGGACGTCGAAGGATTCGCCGACATCGAAGCGTGAGCCGCTGAACACCAGGTCGCTGAGCATGCCCATGCCGCTCAGGTAGCCTATATAAATGACGTTCGAGGTCTTCAGCATCTGCGGGGTGAGTTGCGAGGCCAGCACGACGCGCGTGTGGCCACTGGCGCCGGCCAGCAGCGGCATCAGGTCCTTGAGCGCATAGGCGGCCGAAGTCGGCAGGTAATTCAGTTGCATGTCCTGGTAGCGATCCGCAAATTCCGGATGCAGCTTCAGGTATTGATCGAGGTCACCGGCCGAGTTGATCGAGAACTCGCGAACCAGGCGCTGCACCTCCATGTTCTTGTCGGTCTCGGCGAAGATGTAATAGTCGCCGAACACCACGAGCAGGGGACGGTCCCCCGGCAGCATGCGCGACCACAGCGGGTTGGTGAGCATCGGATCGATGGCGCGCTCATGGCGGCTGTACCACAGCAGCGCGCCCGCAAACAGCAGATTGACCGCGAGTGAGGCGGCGAGCGTCGGCCACAGCCAGCGCCGTGCCGGCACGCGCGCGCGCGCCGGCACCGCTTCGGCCATTGCGTGGACGGGGTCGGCCCCGAGGTCGGCCACCGCATGCGCCTCCCGGTCGTTGATCACGATCCGGTATGCGCCTTTCGGAATGGTCAGTTGAAAGGGGTCGCTGTGGCCGGCTGCCGAGTAGTATTCTTCGAGCTTGCGGCGCAGCTTGTGGACGTACACCCGGACCATCGCGTCCTGGGCTACGTCGAAGCCAACGTCCTTCCCGAAGACCTCGATGGCTACTTCCGTCTCCTTCGGAGCGCGGCCGGTAGCCGAACAGTCGATCAGGAAATCAAACAGCTTCTGGATGAGCTGTGAACGGCCCAGAGCGCCGGTTGCACGAATCCGGGTGGCGAGTGCCTGCAATGAGCGGAGGTCGGACATGGTGGACAAGGGATTGGGCGCGGGCGGCGATGCTAGCACGATTTGTTAACGTTAAATAACGCAATCAGAAACAGTGATTTAGCTGACTATCATGGATGTTATGGGGCACGATAGCGCCAGTGGGACCTAGCGCGGACCCCGGGGGAATGATGATTAGAGAATTCTGCGTGTGGCTGTCGGCCACCTCGCTCAGCCAGGCCATCCAGAACGCATTCTGGGTGATTCCGACGGTGCAGATCGTGCATATCGTCTCCATCGCCATCGTCATGACCTCGATGGCGATGCTCGACTTGCGACTGATCGGTATCGCCGGCCGCAGCCAGAGTCTGCACGCCATGGCGGACCGATTCCTGCCGTGGGTATGGGTGACGGTCATCGTGCTGCTGTGCTCCGGATCCATTCTCATTATTGCCGAGCCGGGCCGTGACCTTCAGAACGTGGTGTTCTGGACCAAGATGTCGCTGCTCGCGACGGCACTGATTCTCACCGCGACGTTCCAGCGCGTATTGCACCGCAACAAGGGCTATTGGGAGCGTCATCGGGCGGTGGCGGTGCTGCTCGGCTCCGTATCGTTGGTCGTCTGGGTCGGTATCGTGGCCGCGGGTCGCTGGATCGCCTACGTCGAGCACGGTTGATGATCAAGCAGATACTCGCCAACCTCGAAGCCACTTCCTGGGGCACGGCCGTGCGCGAATCGACGTGGCTGTTCCCCACCATCGAATCCATCCACGTGCTGATGCTGGTACTGGTCGTCGGCTCCATCATGGTCGTGGACCTGCGATTGCTGAATCTCACTTCCCGCGACCGCTCGGTAAAGGAGCTGACCGACGATGTGCTGCCGTGGACCTGGACGGCCTTCGTGGGCGCAGCCATCACCGGCACGCTGCTTTTCAGCTCTTCGGCCGTGAAGTACTGGGGCATCTGGCAGTTCGAGGCCAAGATGTGCATGTTGGCACTGGCGGCCCTCAATATGGGCCTGTTCCACATCGGCGCCTTCCGCTCGGTGGCGCACTGGGATCGGGCTCCGGCGCGGCCGCCGCTGGCCGCCAGGCTCGCCGGCGGCATATCGTTGTGCATCTGGGTGACTGTCGTCGCCCTGGGTCGCTGGATCGGCTTCGCCTGAAATCGACGCCCCGGTGTCGGGGGGTTGCCACGGCAACCCCAGGTGCGCTTACATTGGCTGACACCGAGGGGAGCCATGTTGAAAAAGTCTGTCCGGCGCATCACCTGGATGATGACCGCCGTCGCCACGCTGCTCGTGCCGATGCTTGGCGTGGCTGCGCATGCGGCGACGGCGGCTGATTCGTCCCGATCGCTCCCCGATCTGAGCGGCGTGTGGGAAGTGACCTTCGGCTCGCGTTCGCGCCCGGGAGCGGGTGTGCCGGAGCAACCTTCACTGACTCCCGAATTCGCGCAGAAGCTGGCTGCTTTCAAGGCGGCCCAGGCCAAGGGCGAGGATGTGGAATCGCCCCAGGCCAACTGCGTGCCGCCCGGCATGCCGGGCATCATGAATCAGCCCTACCCGATGGAGCTGCTGTTCACGCCGGGCAAGGTCACCATCGTCATCGAGGCGTACAGCCAGACGCGGCGCATATTCATGGACGGCCGCAAGCATCCTGATGACCCGGACCTCACCTATAACGGCCACTCGATCGGCCACTGGGAAGGTGACACGCTGGTGGCGGACTCGGTGGGCTTCACGCCGGGTACGGCGTTGGGACCCAGCCAGGGGTACCGGCACAGTGACCAGATGCACATCGTCGAACGCTTCCGCCTGACGGCGCCGGACACGATGGAAGTGGTCACGACCATCGATGACCCGAAGGCGCTGACCAAGCCGTTCTCGGCCACGAAGGTGCTGGCGCGCCATCGTGACTGGGATATCGCCGAGTACATCTGCGAACAGAACAATCGCAACCTGTCCGACGAGAAGGGCAAGGCCGGCATCATCCTCACTCACTGACGCGGCGATCAATACACCTATGAAACCCATCGCAATCCGGACGACAACCGCCGCACTGTGGCTCAGCGTGGCGATCGCGGCGCTGCCCATGGCAGCCATCGCTCACCACTCCTATGCCATGTTCGACCTGTCGCAGACCGTGACGCTGCAGGGCACGATCCGCGATTTTCAGTGGACCAATCCGCACAGCTGGATCTGGATCGACGTCCCCGACGCGAAAGGGGCCCCGCAGCAGTGGGGCATCGAGGGCATGAGCCCGAACTATCTCGCGCGCCGCGGCTGGAGCAAGCACACATTGCGTCCCGGCGACAAGGTGAGCGTGGTGATCCACCCGCTGAAGGGGGTCGAGCGTGGCGGCAGCTTCCTGAGCGTGACGCTGGCAGACGGCACGGTCATGCGCCAATCGGGCGCACCGCCGCCGGCATCATCGGCACCATAAAGCCGTGGCACTCACGGGCATGGAGCACTACCTGGTGCTCACCGCCGATCTCGATGCGACACGCGACTTCTATCAGGACGCGCTCGGGATGACGCAGGGCTTTCGTCCGCAGCTCGGGTTCCCGGGATACTGGATGTATATCGGCGCCACGCCGGTGATCCACATTGCCGAGTGGAATACCTACACCGCCCACTCGCAGGCCAAGGACATTCCGGTGACTGCCCCGGGAGCGAGCACCGGCGCATTCGATCACGTCGCCTTCACTGCCGCGGACTTCGACGCGGTGATCGCGCGGCTGGCCCGCCACGGCGTGACGCCGGCCCGCAATCTCGTGTCCAAGTCCGGCATGCGTCAGCTGTTCGTGTTCGATCCGAACGGCGTCAAGCTCGAAATCAATTTCCGAATCAATAACGGCCAATAGGCGCCAGTCACGGACGGGAGGGGATCATGATCAATCTGCGCAGGCTCAAATACCTGGGGACGACGCTGCTGCTGACCGGTGCAATGAGTGCGCATGCGGCGGCGCCGTGTGATCGCGCCTGCCTCGAGGGGTTCGTCGATCGCTACTTCGATGCGCTGCTGGCGCACAATCCGAAACTGGTGCCGCTCGCACCCGGTGTGCGCTACACCGAAGACGGCCAGCAGCTCGCGATCGGTGACGGGCTGTGGCGCACCATGCACGCCAAGGGACACTACCGCCTGCTGGTCACGGATCCGCGCGCGGGGCAGGTCGCCATGCTGGGAACCATCCAGGAGGACAATCGCGATCCGGCCAAGGGCACGGAGGTGCTGATGGCGCTGCGCCTGCGTGTCAAGGACCGGCAGATCACTGAAATCGAGGAGCTGATGGTGCGCGATGAAAAACCCGCGCTCGCGATGGACGGCAAGACGGTCGATCCGATCTACCTGGCCACCGTGCCGCCCGCCGAGCGGGTCTCACGAGCCGAAATGATTGCAACCGCCAACAAATACTTCACCGGCATGCAGAAGAATGATGGCAAAGGCGACTATCCCTTCGCCGATGACTGCAACCGGCTCGAGAACGGCATGCAGACCACCAATGCACCGACACCTGCCGGGCAGACGCGACCGGATCCGAAGACCTCCAGCAACTATTCCGCGCAATGGAGCTGCATGGAGCAGTTCAAGTCCGGCCTGCTGCACTTCGTCAGCCGCATTCGCGACCGGCGCTATGTTGCGGTGGACGAAGAGCACGGCATCGTCTTCGCCTTCGGATTCTTTGATCACGAGGGTGGTGATACCCGTCACTTCACGACTCCCGATGGCCGCGCGGTCGTGGCGGGGCCGGTGCAGCCGTGGACCTGGGAACTCGCCGAGCTGTTCAAGGTGCAGGGCGGCAAGATCCATCGCATCCAGGCGATCCTGCAGCGCAGCCCGTACGGCATGAACTCCGGCTGGAGCACCTGGCTGCAGGGCATGTCGGACCAGGCGCATGACGTGAGCATGGAGTAGCATCCCCGCGCTCGACATTGGATCCAAAACGGATCCTATTTCCGGTTGCCTTTGCATTTGCTCCCGCCCACGATTCGGGGGTTATGACCAAGGAAAGGGAAGCCAGCCTGTTCGCGGGCCTGCGCAGGATGCGCGAGCTGGAGAGGAAGCATCTGCCATTCGCGCGTTCGCTGGTCGAATTCGATCTGATCATCGAGATCGGTTACCACGAGGAGCGTGGCAAGCCTTTGACGTTCAAACACCTCGTGACCCTGGGTCTGTGCGCACGCACTACCTTGAATCGCAGGATGAATGCTCTGGTCGAACAAGGCGTGCTGGTACGCACGCGCAGCGAAAATGATGGACGTGCAGTGGTTTTGGGGGTTTCCAAAACTGCCTCGCAGCGCCTGCACCGCTATCGCGGCGGCATCGTGGCTTCGCTCATGGACGCCACCTGAACTCACCGGCCGGGCAACGTCCGGAGGTGTATCTCGCGCTGCTCGCGCACGAGCTGCGCAATCTGCTCGCGCCCATCCGCTACGCGATTGCGGCCATGGAGAAGCCCGACCGGACGAGCGCGCATGAAACGTATGCGCTGGGAGTCATGCGGCGCCAGTCCGCCCAGATGAGCCGCCTGCTGGAAGATCTGCTCGATGTCTCGCGCTTTGCACGCGGCGAAGTCGAACTGAGGAAAAGTACCGCAGATCTGCAGATGATCCTCGCTACCGCGATCGAGGCGGCGCGGCCCCTGCTGGATGGCAAGCAGCACACTGTGTCGGTACAGCTGCCGCAGGACCCGGTGCGCATCTGGGGCGATGCGACGCGTCTCATCCAGGTGTTCTCCAATCTGCTGATCAATGCCGCGAAATACACCCACATGGGTGGTCGCATCGAATTGCGGGCGAGCCGGGAGGCGGAGCTGGTCGTGGTTTGCGTCCGCGACTCCGGCATTGGAATCGCGCCGGAGACGCTGCCACGCCTCTTCACGCTGTTTGGGCAGGAGCCGCGGGCACGCGAGCATTCCGAAGGCGGCCTCGGGATCGGCCTGGCGCTCGTGCATGGCATCCTCGGCCTGCACGGTGGCACCATCGAGGTCACCAGCGCGGGTCCCGGCTGCGGCAGTGAATTCGTGGTGCGTCTGCCGCTGGGTGCGGCTCAGATTGAGCCGCCTGCCGCAGTTGAACAGCATGCCGCCGTGCAAGCTAGCGGACTGAAGATCCTCGTGGTCGATGATAACCGGGAGGTCGCCGACTCCTGTTGCATGCTGATCGAACTGTCCGGCCACCAGGTGCGAAGCGCCTATACCGGTGCCGACGCCCTTGCGCTCGCCGAGTCATTTCGTCCGCACGTGGTCTTGACGGACATCGGTCTCCCCGATATCGACGGCTATGAGGTCGCGCGCAGAATCCGCGCCAGCGATTGGGGTGGCTCGGTAGTGCTCGTGGCCATCACCGGTTGGGGCGAGGAGGAGCACCAGCGGCAATCGCAGGCCGCGGGCTTCAGCCATCACCTCACCAAGCCCATCGATCCGAAGACGATAGAGTCGTTGCTGGAATCGCTGGCACCCTGTTCCCCGACCGTTGCTCCGGATCGCTAGGACGCTTCTCACAGCACCCGACGCGCTCTCCTGACAAGCACAGCGGACTGCGTCCGGATAATGGACCGATGGAACCGGCGTCAGAAACGCAAACACCCGCAGCCATGGTGCGGGTCAGAGGTACGCGCACCCACAATCTGCGCAACATCGACCGCGACCTGCCGCGCGATGCGCTGGTCGTGTTCACGGGCATTTCCGGATCCGGCAAGTCGTCGCTGGCATTCGGAACACCCCGGACGATTGCCGCGGATCCACGCAGCCGCACCGCGAAGTACCTGGCGCCGCTGCTGTGGCCGGCGTGACTACGGGATTAGCGCGCCTGCGCAGCCCAGTCGACTATGATTTCCTGCGCCTCCATGGCGCCTCTGCGATCCGTCAGGTCCAGGGCCCGCCCTTGTAGAAAGCGTGTGCATTTTTCCGGTGATGCCGGCTTCGCGATCAGATGCCCCTGCACGCGAGCGCAACCCAGCTCACGAAGGCGCTCCAATTGCTGCCAGCCCTCGATGCCCTCGGCGATGACCGGAATCCGCAGGTGCCGTGCCATCGCGATAATGGCGCCGACGATCGCAAGATCGCTCGGATCGGAGCCCAGGTCCCGCACGAAGCTGCGGTCGATCTTTATCGAGTCGACCGGCCAGCGCTTCAGATACGACAGACTCGAATACCCGGTACCGAAGTCATCAATGCTGATATGGATGCCCAGGTCGCGCAGCCGGGTGACCGCATCCTCGTTGGGCTCGCCGTTGCGGCCTTCACGGCGCTCGAAGATGGTGCCCTCGGTGAGCTCAATCTGCAGGAGCGTGGGTTCCATACCGAATTTCCGGGTCAGATCAAGAATGACCCCGGCCAGATTCGAGCGTTGCAGCTGGGCTGCCGAGACATTCACGGCGATCGGGACCAGTTTGCATCCCTCCTGGCGCCAGCGCGCCGCATCCGTGAGCACTCGCTCCAGCACAAATTCGCCGATCGGCACGATGAGACCGGATTCTTCGGCAATGCTGATGAAGCGCGCGGGTGAAATGAACCCGTGCGAAGGATGATTCCAGCGCAGCAGTGCTTCCATCGCCACGACCTGGTTGCTCAGGATTTCGACGATCGGCTGGTAGTGCACGTCCAGCTGCTGCGTTTCGAGCGCGAGCCGCAGGTGCGTTTCGATCGCAATGCGCTGCTTGAGGCGCCGGTCCATGAAGGGGCTGAACACCTGGCAGTTGTTGCGGCCGCGTTCCTTGGCCTGGTACATGGCGGTATCGGAGTGTCGCAGCAATTCGCCCATATCCGCTCCGTCCCGCGGATACAGGCTCACGCCGATGCTCGCCGTGGTGATCAGGGGGCGCCCGTCGACGACGATGGGACTGGAAAGGGTTTGAGTGATTCTCTGCGCCGCTTCGTTGACATCCTCGGCGTCACGGACGGATTTCATGATGACGACAAATTCGTCGCCGCCCATGCGAATTACGATGTCCTCGCCACGCAGCGTATCGCGCAGGCGCTGCGCGACGGCCTTCAGCAGTTCGTCCCCGGTCTCGTGACCGCGTGAATCGTTGATGTGCTTGAACCGGTCCAGATCCAGAAACAACACGGCGAGGATCTGCCCGTTGTACGCGGCCAGCTTCAGTGCTTCCGGCAGATGCGCGGCCAGGTACAGCCGATTGGGCAGACCGGTCAGCTGGTCGTGGTGTGCCAGATGATCCAGATGCTGCTGCTTCTCGAGCAGCCTTGATTCGAATCGCGTGCGCAACGACGCGTCATGGCAGGCATAGGACAGCAGCCGGCGTTCGCCGATCCGCACCCGGTGACCGATCAGATCGACGTCAAGCGTCGTTCCATCCGTGCACCGCAGTGTGGCTTTCAGCGTCGCGTGGTCCGTGGGCTCGCGCAGCCGGCCCATCAGCGCTTCCCCGGATGCATCCTCGTCGAACAGCCGCATCACCGGGGTTGCCAGCAATTCTGCCGCCGCATAACCGGTCTGCCGTAAAAAGGCGGTGTTGGCGGTAATGATATGTAATGTCGATGCATCGAGCAGGATTACGCCCGTGGGCGACTGTTCGAAGGTGGCTTGCGAAATCAGCGTGATCGCGCGTTGGCTTCGGGTCTTACGCAGTCGCAGCCACACACCGGCAGCAGCTGCCAGCGCCGTAAGAATTAAACCGCAAACCCAATAGGTCACATCCCCTCCGAGGCTGTCCTGAAGTCTCAGTGATCGGGGAGGCCTGGAACGTACGCAGTGCACAGTTCCGCGGCGCTGTGCCGTGGGTTCACGGTTTCGAGCAAAGTTTTGTGACAGGGTGCCAAAGTGATAAATGGCCACTTGTCGGATAGCTTGTAGGACAGTGGCGCATGAGCGGATTTCTGTGACTTGCGCACGGTCACGGCATCGGCCGCGCCTGATTAGATCGTGATATGAACGCCGTTCTTGCCGCGCTCCGTGCACGCCTTCGACTCAGCCTCGCCGGTCGACTTGCCATAAGCTTCATCGGCGTTGCCGGCTTGATCCTGGCGGCCAATCTCATCGTGCAACAGGGCATCCTGGTGGAACGCACCACGCGTGTCACGACCCCTGCAGCCGTGGCGCCCGTGGTGGTGCTGGCGGCTCCCGCGCCGGTGCACATCGACGCCCCGCCGCCTGAGCCAGCCGTGTCACCGGTGCTGCTTGAGGACGCGTTTGGCGCGCTCGGTCGTTTGGAGCATGCCGGCCAGATGCGCCTGAAGGATGCATCGGCGCCGGCCGTCGCGCACTATCGGCAAACCGCCGCCCATTTCGACGCGGCCATCGATGCGGTCCTCACCGCGAGTGTGGCGGGCCGCGCGGATCCGGCCTTCGGCCACATTCGCAGCAAATTCCGCGCCTACAGCGCGCAAGCCAGTGGACTGCTGCAAACCTCCGACGCGCGGCGTGCGGCCGAAACCGAGCGCACCGCGCTGCTGGAACGGGTGGACGTGCGCGTCAAGGAGCCACTCGCGAGTGCCTGGACCATATTCGGTCGGGTCGTCTCGCGCCAGACGCTCGTCGAGCTTAGCGATGACCTCGACAGTCTGCGGCAGCACTCCGAGGTGCTGGAAGCGGCAACGCCGCTTTCGGCCGTGCAGGTCGCCGCCATCGGCGCTGCCGAGCAGCGCGTGCAGAAAACGCTGGCGGCCAATGAATCCGCGTTCCGCCGCGGCCAGGGCGAGGCCTGGTACCAGGCGATGCGCGCCGATCTGGCCCAGCTCATCGCGCGGCGCGAGAGTTCCATCCGGCTCGCGACCGAGCTGGCGGAGGAGGCCGATGCGCTCGCGCAACAGGGCGATCAGTTGCGCGACGCATTGCTGAAGGCGGGTCGCGTCATGGTGCCGGCCGCCATGCACACGGCCGTGCCCGCCGCGGCGTCCGTGCCGGGTGCCGTTACGCCGCCGCCCGCGATCGCGCGCGCGCGACCGGCGATCGAGACCCAGTCAACCACGCGCGTGCCCGCAGATTCCTCCTCACGGCGCGTGGTCGCGTGGGCGAGTGGTGCGGCTGCGTTGCTGATGCTCATCATGTGCGTCGGTATCGTCCTCAGCGTCGTGGCGCCGGTGCGGCGCCTCGTCGGCGCGACCGCGCAGATAGCGGCCGGTCAGTATTCGGTGCGCGTGGCCAGTGGCGGCGTCACCGAGCTCGACTCGCTCGCCCATGCCTTCAACACGATGGCCGACGAACTCGCCCTGGCCAGGCAGGCGAGTCTGAACTACCAGCAGGGCCTGGAAGAGAAGATCCAGGAGCGCACCCGCCGCCTGCAGGAACTGTCCGAGCGCGACCCGCTTACCGGGCTGCCGAATCGGCGCCATCTGTTCGCATTGCTCGATGCGGCGCTCGAACGGGCGCGAATTTCCGGTGATTGCGTCGGTGTGCTGTTCCTGGATGTCGACAACTTCAAATACATCAACGACGGCCTGGGGCACGCATTCGGCGACAGCGTCCTCACCGGGATGGCGCAGCGCCTGGAGCAGCTCACCCGTGCCCATGGCTTCGCCGCGCGCCTCGGTGGTGATGAATTTACCGTCGTGGTCGAGCGCGCCAGAACGATTGCGGAGGTTCGTAAGATCGGGGCGGCCATCGTCGCGGCGTTTCAGTCGGCCATGATGATCGAGGGTCGCGAGCTGATCGTGAGTGTCAGCGTGGGAGCCTGTGCCTTTCCGATCCATGCGCAGCAGGCCGCAGCGCTGCTGAAGGCCGCCGACATGGCATTGTTCCGTGCCAAGGCCCTGGGCCGCAGCCAGCTGTCCGTCTTCACACCGGAGCTGCTGGATATCGCGGCCGCGAAGTTCGCCACCGAACAGGGACTGCGACACGCCATCGATCGGGGTGAGTTCGAACTGTTCTTCCAGCCTGAAATCAGCGCCGAAACGCTTGAGGTGGGACTCGTCGAGGCGCTCATTCGCTGGCGTACGCCATCCGGTGAGCTGCTGCTGCCGGGCGCGTTCCTGCCGGTCGCCGAGGAATCCGGCCTTGCGATCGAGATCGGCGATTGGGTTCTGCGCCGCGCGGTGAGCGCGGCGTCGGGCTGGCACCGGGGCGGGTGGCCCGAGGTGCGCGTTGCGATCAACGTATCGCCGCGCCAATTGAGCGACGGCCAGTTCGTCGAGCGCGTGGCGGCATTGCTGGCCGAGTTTCAATTGCCGGCACGCTGTATCGAGATCGAGTTGACCGAGTCGGTGCTGCAGACCGGCCCGGTTACCGTACAGGGCATACACAAACTGTGCGCGCTCGGCATCGCCGTCGCACTGGATGACTTCGGCACCGGCTTTTCATCGCTGGCGTCGTTGGAGATATTGCCCTTCAGCCGCGTCAAACTCGACATGTCGCTGATATCCCGAATCGACACCAGCCCGCGCTCCGCGGCGATCGCGCAGGCCATCATTGGCATGTGTCAGAAACTGGGAATGCAGATCACCGCCGAAGGCGTGGAGCGACCCGCGCAGTTTGCGTACCTCGCGCGGCAGCACTCGATGTTCCTGCAGGGGTTCCTGCTGGCGCACCCGGTGCCGGAACATGAGCTGCTGTCCTTGCTGGCGGCCGTCCGCGAGCGGGCACACGAGCTGATCATTACCGCGGCGCCGGGGCGCCGTGACGGCGCCGCCGCAACGGAGCCACAGGCACAGCAATCGGTCCGTGCGGCGGGCGCACACGCATGAGCGGTATTCCGCCCCGCATTGGGTCGATCGTCCTACAGTATCGCCGCCCACGACTGGTAGGGTGAACCCATGAGCAAACTATCGCCTGCAGCCGACAGGTTGCCCCGTTCATCCGGCGCAGCCGGGCACGCCTACCATGCCTATGGGAGCCGCAAGAATGGCTCATTTGGCGTCGGCGTGGCAACGCCCGCGGTCATTCTGGTGGTCGAAGACAGCGAGGACCTGCGCTGTTGCGTGGCCGAGTACCTGCGCATTGCCGGGTTTGAGGTCGTTGCGACCGAAAACGCCCGGCAGGCGCTGGCCGCGATCGATGCCGGCATCCATATCGATCTGGTGTTCACCGACATCAACATGCCGGGTGCGATGGATGGGGCCGCATTGGCGCGCTGGATAGCGGTCAACCGACCGCTGCTGCCCATCATTCTCACCTCGGGGCAGTCCTGCCCTGACCTTGAGCGAGCCGGACCCCATCGGCGCTTTGTGCGCAAACCCTACTCGCTCGATGCGCTGGAACACGACGTGCGTGAAATGATTGGGACGGTGGTGGTTCAGTAGGCGTTGCCGATTCTGGCAGCGTCACACCTGCAGCGCCCGCAGCCGATGATTGGTGCTCTCCAACTCGAGCAGTGTGCGGTGCGCCTTCTCGATGAAGCCGATGGTGTCGGCGGCGGCCAGCGGCCGGCTCACCAGATAGCCCTGCACCAGATCACAACCCAGGCGCTGCAACAGGTTCCACGCATCCTGCGTTTCCACTCCCTCGGCGACCACCTTCAGTCCCATGCTGTGGGCCAGTTCGATGGTCGATTTGATGATGGTCACATCGTCCCGGCGCTCATGGGCGCGGACGATGAACGAGCGGTCGATCTTGAGCTCATCGAGCGGCAGGCGGCTCAACTGCGACAAGGATGAGTATCCGGTGCCGAAGTCGTCGAGCGAAAACCGCACGCCGGCGATCCTGAGCAACTGCATGTTCCGCACCGCCAGCGCCGGATCCTTCATCACGGCGCCTTCGGTGATCTCCAGTATCAGGCTGGTCGGGGCGACGCCATGGTGGCGCAGGGTCTCGAGTATTTCATCGCCCAGATTCGAATCGAGCAGATCCGGCGCGGACAGATTCACCGCGACATCGATATGGATGCCCTCCCGATGCCAGGCGGCCATCTGGCGAATGGCCGCGCTGAGCGCCCAGCTGCTCAGGCGCCGCGCGCCGCCGGTCTGCTCGGCAATTGGCACAAACTCTCCGGGCGAGACGTTGCCCAGCTGCGGATGGGTCCAGCGCGCGAGCGCCTCGAGGCTGCGCACCCGGCCACTTTTCATGTCCAACTTCGGTTGGTACACCAGCGTGAGTTCATCGCGTTCGATGCCGCCGGGCAGATCGCCCGCCAGAGCCAGCCGCCGTCGCAGATCTTCCTCACGTCCGGGACGGTAGCTGGCAATTCGGCCACGCGCTTCGCCGGCGTCTTCGAGCGCGGCGTACACGTGGCGCAGCAGGCCTTCGGCCGAATCGCCATGATCCGGCGCGCAGCTGATGCCGGCATTGACGTGCAGATCGAGGCTCACGGCCAGCAGGCTGAAGCCGGCGCGCAGCGAGCCGATGAGCTGCTCGGCCAGCAGGGCCGCGCGCGTTGGCGTGCAGCCCCGCGCGAGCACCAGGAATTGCGCGGAACCAACGCGGGCGGTGATGTCCTGCTCGCCACAGTTCTGCCGCAGGCGACGCGCCGTTTCACGCAAGGCCTCATCGCCTACGTTGTGCCCGAGCGAGGCGCTGATTTCGCCCAGGTTTGCGACCTCGAGCAGAATCAGTGCCAATGGTGGCACGCTCGCCGCATTCAGCAGCTCCTCGAGATGACGTTCGACGAAAATGCGATTGGGCAGACCCGTGAGCGCGTCATGCTGGGCGTCATGGCTGATGCGCGCCTCGCGTTGCGCGATGCCCTGCTGCATGGCATTGAAGGTCGCCGCGAGAGTGCGGAACTCATGCCCGCCGCGCACCTTCACGTCCTCGTCGTAGGTGCCGGTCTGGATGCGGCGGGCGGCGAACACCAACTCACCGATGGGTCGCGTCGCACCGCGCCCGAGCAGCAGTGCAATCACGATGGCGGCCACGAGGAAGATACCGAGAATGGCGGACAGCGCATTGCGCTGGGTACGGTATGGCCCCATCACGTCGAGCATCGGTTTCTGCAATACGACGTTGACGGACTCGTCGGCATCGCCCAGCCGTGACACGTAGGTCAGATAGTCCTGGTTGTCCTGCGGATGCCTGACCACGGCCGCGCGTTGCGCGCGACTCAAGGTGGATGCCACCAGTCGCAGCTGCGCCCCGTCGCCGGCCAACACGCTGACCTGGCTGCCGACCAGGTGATGGATGTCCGCGACGACCGCGTCATTCACCGAAAAGCCCATGACCACCCAGCCAATCGGCTCGGGCGCGTTCACCTGGGCGGCTACGAACTGATAAAGATGATCGCCGAGCACGACCAGGTGCGCATCCTCGTGACCGCTCGCAATCGAGGTGGCGAGTTTGTGCACCGCCGGAGCGCGCGCGGAGACCAGATCCGGCGCGTTCGAAGCAATCAATTGGCCATTGGCGTTCAGGAACAGGACGAGGTCCGCGCCGATCTGCTGGGAATGCTGGGTCGCCGCGGACACCATGGTGGCCGCGTCATGGCTGGCGACGACTTCCTTGAAGCCGATGTCGCCTGCGAGGGTTGCCACCGTGGTCCACAGCTGCTCGGCGCGCTGCTGCATGTAGTACTGCACTACCCGTGATCCGTCGCGCAGTTGCGCATCGGCTCCGACCAGCGCCTCGTGCCGCGTGCTCCACAGGACTGCGACCAGCGTCACACTCTGCGCCGTTATGACCAGTCCGATGATCAGTGCGAGAAGTCGGTTGCGGAAACTGTCCATGTCTTACGTTCAAATGGCCGTGATCGATGGTAGTCCCAGGCACCTGTGTGAAGGCGTGCGGTGGGCCACAGGAGCGAGAATCCACAGCAGTGAGTAGGGCCGATGCAGCACGCACAGGGCAGCGTATGGGGTAAGTACCCGGGAGGGGCGCGGCGGTTCGCCGCCCTGCTGTTGTGCCTGGGCGCGTGCAGTGCGGCGTGGACGGCTGACCTGCAAGTACGGGTTCTGCAACAGAACGGCAAGCCGCTGCGCGGTGCCGTCGTCACCGTGCACGTGATTGCCGCGAGCGCACCCGCGGCCGCCCCCGTCCAGGCCGTCATGGACCAGGTCAATCTGGCCTTCGCACCGGACCTGCTCGTCATTCCGGTGGGTTCGAAGGTGAGCTTCCCCAACACCGACAAGGTCAGCCACGAAGTCTATTCGTTCTCCTCCGCGCATCCTTTCAAACTCGGCCTGTATCGCGGCAAGCCCTATCCCCCGGAAGTGTTTGATCGTCCGGGCCTCGTGACCCTCGGCTGCAATATCCACGATGCCATGCTGGCCTACATCCTGGTCACCGATGCGCCGTACTACGGGTTGACCGCCGCGGATGGCGCCTGGGCGCAGACGGATGTCGCCCGCGGCAGGTACCGCGTCGAGATATGGAGTCCGCGGCTCGCAGGGGCGACCCAGACCCTGCAGCAGGAAATCACGGTCAATGCCGGCGAGCATGTGCAGACCGAACTGCGCGCTGACCGGCCGCTGCGGCCGGCACCGCTAAACACCCATCCGCACTCCTGGGACGCCTACTGATGCGCCGCCGCGAATGTCTCGTCATGAGCGTCGCGGCAGCTTTCATGCTGGCCACGAGCAGCGCCCGTGCCACGCAGTGGGACGTTTCCCTCGACATGCGCCTGGTGGGAGCAGATGCGCCGACATCGTTTCCCGATGGCGGCCTCGGCGTCCTGCGCTACGGTGACAATCGCGACGGCCTGCAGCTCGGTCGCGCGCGCGTGGCGCTGGCGCAGGACCTCGGCGATCTTTTCACGTTCAGGATCGACGCCTCGGCCTGGGGTGACCATGACCGCAATCCGCTCGATGTCACCGAGGCCTATCTGCAACTGCATCCGTATCCGCTGGGTGACTGGCGCGTACGCGTGAAGTTCGGCGCTTTCTATGCACCGATTTCGCTGGAGAACCGCGCCGATGGCTGGGAGTCCCCGTACACCCTGTCATCGTCCGCCACGAACAGCTGGGTCGCGCAGGAGCTGCGCACCATCGGCTCGGAATTCAAACTCGAGTGGCTCGGCACTCACTCCGGACATGACTTCGATGCCGGGGCCGCAGTCGGGGTCTTTGGCTGGAATGAGGGCGCGGGCACCGCGCTGGTCAATTCCGGCTTCACGATCACGGACTGGCAAGGTTCATTGTTTGGCCGGGTGGGTCGGCCCGGCGGCCCCAGTGTCCCGATCGATGAGTACCACCAGTACGACAATCGCGCCGGCACCTACGTGAGCGTGGACGTTCATTACCTGGATCGCATCACCCTCGAGGGCCTGCACTACGACAATCGCGCGGACCCGACCGCAGAGGATCCGGTCACCGATCACTACGGTTGGCATACGCGCTTCAACACCGCCGGCCTGCGCGCCGAGAACGCCGCGGGCTGGACCGCGATCGTGCAATGGATGGCCGGAACGACCGCTGTCGATCCGGAGCAGTTCGGTCTGCTGC
Source organism: Steroidobacteraceae bacterium (assembly GCA_036267975.1). Taxonomy (GTDB): domain Bacteria; phylum Pseudomonadota; class Gammaproteobacteria; order Steroidobacterales; family Steroidobacteraceae; genus DAIDKA01. Next base: position 41,031 of record DATAVA010000065.1, read on the forward strand.
GCTGGGATTTCGCGACCCGCTACGTGCTGCTGTCGAAACGCAGCGGCGCCAGTACCTTCTCCGCGCGCTATGACGACTTCAAGGTCGGCGGGGAGCAGTCCTATCCCATGGGTGACCAGGCCGGCCATGCACTGACGCTGGCCTATCGCCTGCAGCCGGGCAGCCATTGGCGTTTCACCCTGGAGTGGGTACGCGCCCGTGGCTTCCAGGCAAATCGGACACTGTTGACGGATGAAGCGCCTTTTGCGACGCAAAGTGACGTGCAGCTGTCCATACGATACGCGCTGAGCAATCACTAGGTCCTGTGCGGGACTGGAATGCCCGATTTGCCGCCCGGCTGTGGCGCTGCCAGCCCGGATGCCGCAAAATTGCACAACTAACCTGGGGATGACGGATGAAGAACCTACGACCGAATATCGCAGCATTGGGCGTGATGCTGGCGGGTCTGCTCAGCATGGCTGCGGTGCCCGTGCAGGCTGGCGCGCCGCCGGCCAGCGGTCCGCAGGGCGATAGCTGGGCCTCGATTGCCAAACTGCCGGACTGGCAGGGCATCTGGGAGTTGAATTGGCGCGCGGGGGGGCTGAGCGCCGCGCGGCCGGGACCTCCCAAGCTGACGCCCGCGGCACAGGCCAAACTGGATGCCTACAAGAAGGCACAGCAAGCGGGCAAGGATCTGCAGCCCGAGCAGGCCAACTGCCTGCCACCCGGTATGCCGCAGATGATGACGCAACCCTATCCCATCGAATTCCTGTACAGCCCCGGCAAGGTCGCGATCGCGGTCGAAGCCTACATGCAGCTGCGTCACGTCTTCACGGACGGGCGGCCGCACCCGAAGGATCCTGATCAACTCTTCAACGGCCACTCCATCGGCCATTGGGAGGGCGACACGCTGGTGGTGGACACCGTCGGCTTCGTGCCCTGGAGCATGATTGCACCGGGCGTGGGGCACAGCGACGAGATGCACATCGTGGAGCGGATCCACCGCACCGGCCCGGATACGATGGAGATCCAGCAGACCATCACTGATCCGAAGGTGCTCGCCGAGCCGTGGACCGTGTCGCACTACTACAAGCTCGTGAAGGATGACCTGCGCGAATACGAGTGCGAACAGAACAACCATGACAGTGCGGACGACCAGGGACGGCCGGGCTTCCAGGTAACAAAGTGAGCTTCAGGAGATCCGAAATGAACATTCCGCGCATCGGCGTGATGGCGATTGCCGGGCTTGTCGCCGTGGGCGCGGGCACTGCCAGCGCGCACCATTCCACGGCCATGTTCGACATGGCCAAGAACGTGACACTGCAGGGCACCATCAAGGAGTTCCAGTGGACCAACCCCCATACGTTCATCTACATCGACGTACCGAACACGTCCGGTGGCGTCGATTCGTATGGAATCGAGGGCATGAGCCCGAACTACCTGGCCCGGGTGGGTTGGGACAAGCACACGCTGAGCACCGGCGAGAAAGTCGAGCTCATCATTCATCCGCTCAAGGATGGCCGCAAGGGCGGCTTCGACGTGAGCGTGAAGAAGCCCGACGGCACGCTGATGTACAACCTGCCGCACGGCCCCGGCTGAAGAGTCCCCGCTGAAGGAAAAAGGCCCGGAAGTTCGTGAGAGCTTCCGGGCCTTTCGTTTGCGTCTCCTGGGTCACATCCCCTGCAGACCGGTGCCGATCAGTCATCCATCAGGAAGCTGCGCAGCTGTTCGCTGCGGCTGGGATGACGCAGCTTGCGCAGCGCCTTGGCTTCGATCTGGCGGATACGCTCGCGCGTCACATCGAACTGCTTGCCGACTTCCTCGAGGGTGTGGTCGGTGTTCATGTCGATGCCGAAGCGCATGCGCAGCACCTTGGCCTCGCGCGGCGTGAGTTGCGCAAGCACCGAGTGCGTGGTCTCGCGCAGCGACTCGGAGGTGGCCTGGTCGATCGGCGAGGCCACCGACGTGTCCTCGATGAAGTCCCCCAGGTGCGAATCCTCGTCATCGCCGATCGGAGTCTCCATCGAGATGGGCTCCTTGGCGATCTTCAGCACCTTGCGGACCTTGTCCTCGGGCATCTCCATGCGCACGGCCAGCTCCTCCGGAGTCGGCTCGCGGCCCATTTCCTGCAGCATCTGGCGCGAAATGCGATTGAGCTTGTTGATGGTCTCAATCATGTGCACCGGGATGCGGATGGTGCGGGCCTGGTCGGCGATCGAGCGGGTGATGGCCTGGCGAATCCACCAGGTCGCATAGGTCGAGAACTTGTAGCCGCGCCGGTATTCGAACTTATCGACGGCCTTCATCAAGCCGATGTTGCCTTCCTGGATCAGGTCCAGGAACTGCAGGCCGCGGTTCGTGTACTTCTTCGCGATCGAGATCACGAGGCGCAGATTCGCCTCGACCATCTCCTTCTTGGCACGCCGCGCCTTCGCCTCACCGATCGAGATGTCGCGGTTGATTTCCTTGAGATCATTGATCGACAGGTGATACAGCGTCTCCAGAACGGCCAGGCGATTCTGGCGGCGCTCGACCTCTTCCTTGAACTTGGTGAGCGGGGCCGAATACTTCTTGCCCGCCTTCATGTGCTTCTGCAGCCAGCGCGCGCTGGTCTCATTCTTCGGGAAGGTCGCGATGAAATCCTTGCGTGGCATGCCCGAGTCGCGCACGGCAATGATCATGATCTCCTTCTCGAGCTGGCGGATCTCGGAGATGTGCCCGCGCAGGTTCAGAATGAGCGCATCGAACATGCGCGGCGAGAGCTTCAGCTCCATGAACTCGCCCGCGAGCTTCTTGCGCACCTTCAGGGTCTTCGGATCCTTGGCGCCGAGCTTCTCGATCGCACTGAGCGATTGCGTGAAGGTCTTGTGGATCGAAGCGAAGCGCCGTGCGGCTTCCTCCGGATCCGGGCCGGTATCGACGGCTTCCTCTTCGGCGTCCGCGTCCTCGCCTTCCTCGCGCTCGCCTTCGGCCGGCTCCTCCGCCACCACCAGTTCCAGCTTGGTCGGATTCTGCGGCTGTGCGATCACATCGGGCGCATTCGGATCGATGAAGCCGACGATCACATCCACGAGGCGTGACTGGCCGGCCTTGACCGGCTCGTAGGCCTTGAGCAGGAAATCGAAGGTTGCCGGGTACATCGACAGCGCGCCGCGCACCGCATCCAGGCCTTCCTCGATGCGCTTCGCAATGCGGATTTCACCTTCGCGGGTCAGCAGTTCCACCGTACCCATTTCGCGCATGTACATGCGCACCGGGTCGGTGGTGCGGCCGAGCTCGGCATCCAGCGCCGCCAGTGCCGCCGCGGCTTCTTCGATGGCCTCTTCATCGGCCGGCTGTGACGGCTCCGAAGCGAGCAGGGCGTCTGTATCCGGTGCCTTCTCGAACACCGGGATGCCCATGTCGTTGATGGTGTTGACGATGTCTTCGATCTGCTCCGGATCGACGATCTCGGAAGGCAGGTGATCGTTCACCTGGGCGTAGGTCAGGTAGCCTTGTTCCTTGCCGCGCGCAATCAACAGCTTCAGCTGCGACTGGCGATCCTCGGGCATGCCCATTGGACGGGCAGCGAGGGTCTTCTTTTCCTTTTCCGCCAGCAGCTTCGCGGCGGCCTTGGCATCCAGGGTCGCGGCCGCTGGGCCATGCGCCTTGACGGGCGGCGCTGCGGTCTTCTTGGGCGCGGGCGCGGCGACCTTGCGCTCCTTGTCGGCAACGGGCGCGGCCTTCTTGGCGATCGCGACCTTGGCGAGAACCACCTTGGCGGCAACCGCCTTGGCCGGCTTCTTTTCCGGTTGTGGACGCTTCTTGCTGGTAGCAGTGGGCTTCGGCTTACTTGTCATGGTGAAGCTGGTGCAACCCCGTATTAAAAATGCAATGAGGCCCTAAATGTGAGTCCCCGCTACGGGCAACTCAAGGGGCGTTTGGGCAAACCGCCGATTGTATTTCACATCGCCCGCCCTGCCAAACTCTAAGCACATTCCGGCTTCAGAGCGGGCGTGGCTGGCGCGATAGATCCTGCATAAGCTGTTGAAGTTCAAGCTTTTCTTCCTTCGACAACCCCAGGTTCCGATCTTTCTCCAATAGTAGGTCCAGCTGTCGGCGCACCGACTCCTGGTGTAGACGTCCCAGGGCATCCTCCAGTTCCCGCCTGGCGGCCGCGGCGTCCTTGACCATGGCCTCCATGCCCGCCAGACGCGCCAGGTGCGGCTCCCCGGGACGGCCCCGCCAGCGTTCCAGCACTTGCGCGGTGGACTGTGCAGGAGTGATGCGCAACTCATCGATCAACGCGGACAACACATCGATACCGGGTTCCTCGAGGCTGCGGATGCGCTGCAGGCCCGCTTCGGGTATATCGGCCGCGATCTGCGGAAAATGAAGCAGCAGGCGCACCGCCTGGCGTACCAGGCTGCCGCGCCCGGCGCCATCCTGGCGCGATTCGGCCGCAGGCGTCCCCGCACCGATACGGATTCCCAGCAATTCGGCGATGCCTTCGGGCGTGCGCTGGAAGCCGAAGGCCTGCGCCAGCCGTTCGGTCAGCAACCGTCGGTACACGCCTTCGGGCACCTGCAACAGCAGCGGACGGGCTGCCTGCGCCACTTTGGCGCGACCGTCGGCGCCCCGGGTCATCACCCGCTCGCCCAGTTCGCGCACGAAGTATTCGGACAGCGGCAACGCCTCGGTGGCCACTCGGTGCTCGAAGGCTTCGCGGCCCTCCTTGCCCACCAGCGTATCCGGATCCTCGCCCTCGGGCAGGAACAGGAAGCGCAGCTCCCGGCCTTCGACCGCTTCGGGCAAGGCATTCTGCAGCGCGCGCCACGCGGCGGCGCGCCCGGCGCGATCGCCATCGAAGGAGAATACGACCTCGCTGACCAGCTGGAAGACGCGCTTGAGATGATCGGCCGTGGTCGCGGTGCCGAGCGTCGCCACCGCGTAGTGCACGCCGGCCTGATGCAAGCGCACGACGTCCATGTAGCCCTCGACCACCAGCAGCCGCTGCAGCGGTGCGCGGCTCTGGCGTGTTTCGTACATGCCGTACAGTTCGCGGCCCTTGTGGAACAGCACCGTCTCCGGGGAGTTCAGATATTTCGGCTCGCCCCTGTCCACAACCCGTCCGCCGAATGCGATGACGCGGCCGCGGGCATCGCGGATGGGAAACATGATGCGGTCGCGGAAGCGGTCATAGTGGCGCTCCGCGCTGCGTGCCGTGGGCGCGTCACTGTCGCGCTCGATGATGAGACCGCATTCACTCAACTGGCGGCGCGCCTCATCGTTCGCCCCGAAGCGCCGCAGCACCTCGTTCCAGGAGTCCGGGGCGTAGCCGATATCAAAGCGTTTGAGGGTCTGCGGTGTCAGTCCGCGGCGCGCCAGGTAGTCCCGCGCCCCTGGGTTCGATTCCAGGGTGGTCGCGTAGAAGCGCGCGACCTTCTCCATCAGATCGAACAGCGAGTCGTTGCGCTTCGGGGCGGGTGCGGCGCCGCCCTCATGCGGCACGGTCAGGCCCAGCCCCTGCGCCAGTTCCTCGACCGCTTCCGGGAACGGCAGCCGATCGTGCTCGATCAGGAAGCCCAGCACCGTGCCGTGGGCGCCACAGCCGAAGCAGTGATAGAACTGCTTTTCGGGACTGACCCAGAACGAGGGGGTCTTCTCACTGTGAAACGGGCAGCAGGCGCGGTACTCGCGGCCGGCCTTCTTCAGCGGCACCCGCAGGCCGATCACCTCGACGATGTTGGTGCGCTCAATGAGCTCGTCGATGAAGCTCTGCGGAATCCGGCCCATGCCGGCTCAGGTGCTGAGCAGACTCTTGATGCGGGCGCTCAGCGCGCCCATGTCGGTGCGCCCCTGAACCTGAGGCTTGACCGCTGCCATGACCTTCCCCATGTCTTTCATGGAGGTCGCCCCGGCGCTGGCAATGGCGGCGCGGATCAGGCTTTCGACTTCGGCCTCGGCGAGCTGCGCGGGCAGGTAGCTCTGCAATACCGCCAGTTCCGCAGACTCCTTGGCCACGAGGTCCGCGCGGGCGCCGGCCTCGAACTGGGTGATGGACTCGCGGCGCTGCTTGATCATCTTGTCCAGCACGGCGAGCACCTGGGTGTCATCCAGCTGGATGCGTTCATCCACTTCGCGCTGCTTGATCGCGGCCAGTACCAGGCGGATGCCGGCCAGTCGCTCCTTGTCGCCGGAGCGCATCGAGGCCTTCATGTCCTCAGTGATGCGTTCCTTCAGCGTCACGGCAACCTTCAGCGCGAAACGCGCATGCCGTCGCGGGACACGCGCTTCATGTGGCGCTTGATGGCCGCCGCCTTCTTGCGCTTACGCTCCTGCGTCGGCTTTTCATAGAATTCACGGCGGCGCAGCTCGGTGAGGATCCCGGCTTTTTCGCAGGCGCGCTTGAAACGGCGCAGGGCCGCATCGAAATACTCATTCTCACGGACGCGAACGCTCGGCATTAGAACCTCAAGTCCTTGATCTATCGGCGATTTGCCGGTTCAGGTAGCAGGATCGGGCTGGCGATTCTAAAGACCCGTGCTGCAAAAGGCAAAGATTTCCCGGGCAATCCACCACTAAACTTGCGGCGGTGAAAATCCTCGCCCTCGAATCCTCCTGTGACGAAAGCGCTGCCGCCGTGCTCGACAGCGAGCGCGGGCTGCTCGCGCACGCGGTATTCAGCCAGATCGAACTGCACCGGATCTATGGCGGGGTGGTGCCGGAACTGGCCTCCCGCGAGCACGTGCAGCGGCTGCTGCCGCTGCTGCGCGAAGTCCTGGCCCAGGCGGCAGCGGCGCCGCGTGATCTGGACGGCATTGCCTACACCGCCGGACCCGGGCTGGTCGGGGCGCTGCTGACGGGCGCGGCCCTGGCGCGCTCGCTGGCCTTTGCCTGGGGAGTGCCGGCGCTCGGCGTCCATCACCTGGAGGGGCACCTGCTGGCGCCGCTGCTGGAGAGCGACCCGCCGCCCTTTCCGCATGTGGCGTTGCTGGTCTCCGGTGGCCACACCATGCTGATCGACGTGCAGCGCATCGGCGCCTATCGGCTGTTGGGGGAGACTCGTGACGATGCGGCCGGGGAGGCCTTCGACAAGACGGCCAAGCTCCTCGGCCTGCCGTATCCGGGCGGCCCCGAGCTGGCGCGCCGCGCCGCCCAGGGTCGGCCCGGTGCCTTCGTCTTTCCGCGGCCGATGCTGGACCGGCCGGGCCTCGAATTCAGTTTCTCGGGCCTCAAGACCGCCGTGCTGCACGCGGTGCGCGACCGGGTGCTCGATGACACGCTGCGCGCCGATGTCGCCCGCGGCGTGCAGGAGGCCATCGTCGAGTGCCTGTGCGTGAAGGCGGTGCGCGCGCTCGAGGTGACCGACTGCAATGTGCTCACCGTCAGCGGCGGTGTCGGTGCCAACCGGCATCTGCGCGAGAGGCTGACACGGCTGCTGGCCGGACGCGGCGGCCGAGCCTATTATCCGCGCCCGGAATTCTGCACCGACAATGCGGCGATGATTGCGGTGGCGGGCCTCGCGCGGCTGCGCGCCGGCCAGCACGATGATCTTGCCATCGGCGCCCGCGCCCAATGGGCACTCGATTCGCTTCCCCCCATCACCTCCACCGAAGCTGCGGCCTAGATGAGCATCAACCAAACCACCGACAAAGTCTTCCTGCGCGAGCTTGGGGTCGAGTGCATCATCGGCTTTCTCGACTGGGAGCGGCTGGTCAAACAGACCGTGTACCTCGATATCGAGGCGCCCATCGACTGTCGCCGCGCCGCGCTCAGCGATGATGTCGAAGCGACGCTGGACTACAAGCGCCTGTCCCGGGCCGTGAGCGCCTACGTGGCCGCATCCGAGTTCAAGCTGGTGGAAAGCCTCGCCCACCACACCGCGTTGCTCATACTCAGGGAGTTCGACGTGCCGTGGGTGAAACTGACGATCAACAAGCGTGGCGCGATCCGCGCCTCGCGCGACGTCGGTGTCAGCCTCGAGCGCACGCGCGCGGACCTCACCTGAAATGGCCCGCGTCTATGTCGCCGCTGGCAGCAACATCGAGCCGCAGGCGAACCTCACGCGCGCGCAAGCCGAGCTTGCCGGCATTTTCGGCGCGCTGCAGGTCTCGCCCTGGTACCGCAACGCCGCGGTGGGCTTCCGCGGCGAGGACTTCATCAATTTCGTCTTCGGATTCGAGACCGCATTGAGCGCGCATGACACGCAAGCACGACTGCGCGAAGTCGAGACGCACTGCGGGCGACCGCGCGATGCCCCCAAATGGGCGGCGCGCGCCATGGATCTGGACATACTGCTGTATGGCGACCTGGTGCTGCGGGAGCCACAACTGACGCTGCCGCGTCCCGACCTGCTGCTGCGTCCGTACATGCTCGGGCCGCTGGCGGACATCGCCCCGCAGCTGCGGCATCCGACCGCCGGCCGCACCATCGCGCGCTTATGGGCCGGCCTCAAGTCCAAGGATCACGAGATGATCGCCGTGCGCCCCGCCGCGACGGTGGGTTGAGTGCGCCTAGCCGCACTGGCTGCGCCCGCCGTCGACGGCGAGGATCTGACCGGTGACGTAGGGCGCCATGGTCGCGAAGTACAGCGCCGCCTTGCCGATATCCTGCGGTTCACCCGCGCGCTTCAGCAATGTCTTGTCGATGATCTGCGCCTGCATCGCCGCGTCGAGGTCGGCGGGCCACATGACCGGGCCGGGGGCGATGCCGTTCACGCGCACGTCCGGCGCCAGTTCGCGGGCCAGCGCCTTGGTGAGCATGATCAAGGCGGCCTTCGCGCTGCTGTACACGGGATAGTCCTTCAGGGGTTTCATGCCGTGGATGTCGACCATGTTCAGGATCAGCCCGCGCCGCCGCCGCAGTTCCGGCGCGGCCGCCTGGGCGAGGAACAGCGGCGCGCGCAGGTTCGTGCCGATCAGATCGTCGAATTGGCCGCCGGAGATGGCGCCGATCGGCGTCGGATAGAACGTCGAGGCATTGTTGACCAGGATGTCGAGTCGACCGAAGCGACTCACCGCCGCTGCGATCAGCCCCGGCAGCCGCGCGACATCCAGCAGGTCCGCCTGCACCGCGGTCGCCGAGTTCGCGCGGGATTGATTGAGTGCTTCGATCAGCGTGCCGGCCTCCTGCGTGGAGGTCAGATGATGGATCACGACATTGGCACCGGCCGCATGCAGCGCATGCGCGGTCGCGGCTCCCAGACGGCGCGCACCGCCGGTAATCAATACGGTCTGCCCGGCCAGGGTTTGGGTCATAGACCCGCATTATGCTCCCTGCCCTGAATGAAGCTGAAGCCGCGCATTCGGCGGCGCTGCGCGCGCAGATCATCCGCCGCATCCGTGCCAGCGCGGACTGCATCGATTTCGAAACGTTCATGGAGCTGGCGTTGTATGCACCGGGGCTGGGCTATTACAGCGCCGGCAGCACCAAGCTCGGCGCTGCCGGTGACTTCACGACCGCCCCGGAAATCTCCGCGCTGTTCGGCCGCTGCGTGGCACGCCAGTGCGCGCAGATCCTGCGCGCGAGCGGCGGTGACAGTGTTCTGGAATTAGGGGCCGGCACCGGCAGCATGGCGGCCACGATCCTGCGCGAGCTGGCGGCAAGCGATGCCCTGCCCACGCATTACGACATCCTCGAAGTCAGCGCGGATCTGGCGCAGCGCCAGCGGCGGCACCTGGCAACATTGCCCGAGGCGCTGCAGTCGCGGATCCGCTGGATACAGCAATTGCCGGCGCGGCCGCTGCGCGGCGTCATCCTGGCCAATGAAGTTCTGGACGCGCTGCCGTGCCACAGATTCGTGGTGGGCGATGCGACGGTGGAGGCACTGGGGGTGAGCGCTGCGGCCGATGGCACGCTGGGTTGGGCGCGCCGCGCGGCCGGTGCGGTGCTCACGGCGGCCGTGCAGGAACTGAACGACGCGTTACCGGTGCCGTTGCCGCCGGGCTATGTGTCAGAGCTGTGCACGCGCGTGGATCCGTGGGTGGCAGGTCTTTCCGCCTGCCTCGAACGCGGCGCGCTGCTGCTGTTTGATTATGGCCTGCCACGCGCGCAGTACTACCAGCCCGATCGCGATACCGGAACGCTCATCTGTCATTACAAACATCGCGCGCACTTTGATCCCTTCGTGAACGTCGGTGTGCAGGACATCACGGCCTGGGTCGATTTCACGCGCGTGGCGCTGGCCGGGCACAGCAGTGGCCTTGGGGTGTTGGGCCTGTGCACCCAGGCGGCGTTCCTGCTCGGCACCGGCATCGACGAATTCCTCGCGCAGGCCCGTGATACGCACGAGCAGGCGCGGCTGGCAGGGGAAGCGCGGCGCCTGCTGCTGCCCGGGGAGATGGGCGAGGCGTTCAAACTCCTGGCGTTGGGCCGCGGGATCGACGCGCCCCTGGACTGCTTCAGGTTTCAGGATCTGCGCGATTCGCTGTAGCGAATCGCGCGCGCACGTCGGCGACCGCGGCCAGCCGCCGCTGCTGCAGGGCTGCGCCGATCTGCGGACCGGCCAGTCCCGCGCGCGCGTCGGGCGCAAGGCTCACGGCCGTTGCCGCCGCCAGTACCTGCCGCAGATAGTGCGCCTGCGGATAAGGCCGCGACTGCAGTCCCGTGCGGCCGCGCGCATCGCACTCGCAGGCCTGCAGCAGTTCGGCAAAACGCTGCGGGCGCCGGAACGCATCAGTTTGCGCGAGCAGCTGCATGAGGGTTGCGGCCCGCAGCTCCAGCGCGCGATGCACCAGGGTGTGGTGGCGTGCGGCCAGCAGTGCAAGTTCGCGACATTCGTTCGGCGCCCGCAGGCGCTGCGAGAGCGCCTCGATCGGCGCGCTGCCGCGCTCTTCATGCTGATGATGGGCGGGCCACAGCTCCTTCGGCGTCAGCGCCTTGCCCAGATCGTGCAGCAGCACGGCGTAGCGTACCGTCAAACCGGCGCCCTGCTGCGCGGCCATTGCCAGCGCGAGCATGACGTGGACAAAGGTATCCACTTCCGGATGCCACTTCGGCGGCTGCGGGACGCCGTCGAGCGCGGCGAGCTCGGGCATGAGCACGGCCAGCGCGCCGCACTGATGCAGGATTTCGAAGAACACTTCCGGATGCGGTTCGAGCAGCGCCCGCGCCGTTTCCCGCCACACCCGTTCGGGGGTGAGGGCGGCAATCTCGCCGCTGGCCGTCATGTGCGCCATCAGCGCCGCCGTTTCCGGCGCGATGCGGAAGCCGAGATCTGCGAGGCGGGCGGCGAAGCGCGCGACGCGCAGCACGCGCACCGGATCCTCGACGAACGCCGCGGACACGTGGCGCAGCAGCCGCGCTCCAAGGTCGCGCTGCCCGCCGTAGGGGTCCACGATGTGACCGGCGGCATCCTCGGCCATGGCATTGATGGTCAGATCGCGCCGCTTCAGATCCTCCTCGAGCGTGACCTGCGGAGAAAACACGGTGGTGAAGCCGTGATAGCCGGGGGCCACCTTGCGCTCCTGGCGGGCCAGGGCATATTCCTCCTTCGATTGCGGATGCAGGAAGACCGGGAAGTCCTTGCCCACCGGCGTGTAGCCCAAGGCGGTGAGCTCCCCAGGGGTCGCGCCCACGACCACCCAGTCCCGCTCGCCGACCGCGCGGCCGAGCAGACGATCACGAACCGCACCGCCTACCAAGTACACTTGCACGGACTCATGTTAACCGAGAGTCGCAAGCTCCTGAGGATCGTGCTGCTGCTGGCGGGGGTAGGCCTCCTGTCGGGGTGCGGCAGCCTGTACCTTCTGCAGGCCGTACGCGGCCAGGCGCAGATCCTGGCGGACCGGCGCCCCATCAGCCAGGTCGTGGCCGATCCGAAAACGCCGCAGACGGTGCGCGACACCCTCACCGAGGTCAGCGCGGCGCGCGACTTCGCCTCGCACACCC
>DATAVA010000066.1:0-82166 GCA_036267975.1 Steroidobacteraceae bacterium
TGGTCTCCTCGCGTGCCAGCAGGAAATTCGTCTTGAAATTGAGATAGTCCGTGATCGCTCCGCTGAGGCTGGCCATCCCGGTGCCCCGATTCACGGGAGCTGCCAGATTCGCGTACTGATAGATCGGTACTCCCTGGCCGCCCTGTACCGGATCCGCGAAGGAGACCTGCGGGGAGCCGACCGAGTAAGGCTGGGTGAAGGAGCCATCCGAGCTTAGCGTGACGGGCTGCGGACCGCCCGGCAGGGCGCCTCCGAAGGCGCCCAATGTATACAGAACGCCGCTTTGGCTATTGAAATTCGAGCGGATGTTGGACCCGTAGGCAATGATGTCGGCCGACCCGCTGGCGGGCGGGGTGGTTCCTGTCACGTAGGCGCCCTGGTTCTGTGCGCACCAGCTGCGCGTCTGCTCGCAGCCGACGGCATCCGAATTCTCGTATTCGCCACCAATCAGGAAGTGGATCCGGTTATCGAACAGGCTATGCCCGTACGCGGCGCCGAGATGCCGGTCGCGTCCGTCGCTGTGCGAGGTCTCGTCAAAGTCCCCCACGATCTTGCCGCCCTCGAGCTTGCTGTCGAGGATGACGTTCTCCACGCCCGCGATGGCGCCCGAGCCGTAGGCCGCCGACGCACCGCCCGTTACGGTATCGATGCGCGAGACGAGTATTTGCGGGATCAGGTTCAAATCAAAACTGTCTCCCTGGTTGCTGTTGACGGCGCGCTGGCCATCGATCAACAACAGCGTGCGGCTGCCGAAGTACGGATTGAGGCCGCGCAGATCCGGGATGTACGAACCGGTGAAGAAATTGGAATTGCCGGTATTGGCCGGAGTGAAGGTCGAGACGTTCGCGGGGGACAACAGTGCGGCCTGGCCGACATTGATCAGCCCCAGATTCTCCATGGTGGTGGTGTCGACGACGGTCGTCGGCGTCGGAGTGTTGAAGTCGGTGGTGCGTCTGATGCGTGAACCGGTAACCGTGACTTCCTGCAACGGCTGATCGCCGGTTCCCGTGCTGGTGCTGGTGCTGGCGTCGGCCGGCGGCGCTTGCTGGGCGAGCGCGTGCGTGGACCAGCACAGCGATGCCGTCAGCATGCAGAGCATCCCAGCGGACGAGGTGAGCTTGGCTGAATTTGCGGTGCGTGCGAATTGCGTGCTCGCGCCACGGAGTATCGCCGCGACGGCTTGGCGTGCTGAGACCATGTGAACCCCTTTTACAGATGTGTTGTGGGAGCGCGACGTTGCAGCGTCGAACTCCCGGCTACTTCAGGTCGCTAATCTAGTGGGACGTCGGCCGCACCGCAACCGATTGTGGTTAATAAAAGACGCGGTGTATACAACACAAGCATAAGCAAGAAGGCTCGACGAGTTCTGTTCGCCAGTCGCGAAAGACGGGCTGAATAGGAATGCTTCCCGATGGAATAGACGGGTTGTGTGGACGCGCGCGGCGCACACAACGGCAGGCGGCTTCCTGCGCCAAAAAAATCGCATAATCAGCAAGTTAGATAATTATTATCCCTTGCCACGGAAAGACTCGCGGCGATGGCTGAAGGGCGGCTTCCGGGGGTATACGTCCCCGTCACGCTGTGACCTTAAATGAGCAATATGGATCCTATTGTGCTGCAACGTAACGAATGGTTATACAGCCATATAAATATTAGTGGTAGTAAACGGACAAATAGTCGCGCACTGCAACATTTCGCTACAAAGCCGATATTTTGAAAAGAACATTTTCCCTTTTGAACAGGCATGATCCGCACATGGAGCACGAGGGCAGCATGCGAGCGCAGGGTCTGGGGGCACGGCTGGACCGGCTGTTGCCGACCCCGTGGTTGAAACTGTGCGTGGTGCTGCATGCAGCCGCGATGGCCGCAGTCGTCGCGAATTGGCGGCTGTGGCCCTGGAGCCTGCTGGTCCTGGTCGCGGCCCACGTGTTGCTGGTACTGGGGAGCCTGCTGCCGCGCAGCCGGCTGCTGGGCCCGAACTGGACCCGCTTGCCTGGCGGGCAGCACACCGTGGCGCTGACCATTGATGATGGCCCCGATCCTGACGTCACACCGGCGGTGCTGGACCTGCTGGCGCGGCACCAGGTGCGTGCCACCTTCTTCTGTATCGGTGAGCGGGTCACGCAACATCCTGAACTGGCCCGACGCATTGCCCGTGAAGGCCACGAAATCGGCAACCACAGTGAGCATCATCGCCACGTGTTTTCGCTGTTCGGACCCGCGGCCATGCGCCGCGAGATCGTTCTGGCGCAGGCCAGCATCCAGGCCGTCTGCCAGGCGGTGCCACGTTTCTTCCGCGCGCCCGCGGGGCTGCGTAATCCTTTCCTGCAGCCTTGTCTGGCCGAGCTGGGCTTGCAGCTGGCGAGCTGGACGCGACGCGGTTACGACACGGTGAACGCGGATGCTGAGGCCGTGCTCGCGCGGCTCACCCGCAACCTCAAGGCCGGCGACATCCTGTTACTGCATGATGGCTGCGCTGCCCGCGCAGCGGACGGGACCCCGGTGATTCTCGCGGTACTGCCCGGATTGCTGGCAGTCCTGGCCAGCCAGCGCCTCAGCTGTATCACCCTCGCGGAAGGATTGCCGGGACCTTGAAGCCCGCGGTCCCGGCAGCCACTAAGGCTACAATGCGTCATGAAACCGGCTGGAGCTTGAGCGGATGAATGTGGTTTGGTATGCGCTGTGGTACGTGATTGCAGTCGGCTTCCTGGTGATCGTGCATGAGTACGGACACTTCTGCGTGGCGCGCAGCCTCGGGTTCAAAGTGCTGCGCTTTTCCATCGGCTTCGGCAAGCCGATCTGGCGGCGGGTGCTGGGCAAGGATGGGACCGAGCTGGTGATTGCGCCCATTCCGATGGGCGGCTACGTGAAAATGCTCGATGAACGCGAAGGCCCGGTGCCGCCGGAATTCCTGGCCCGCTCGTTCACCCGCAAGCCCCCCTGGCAGCGCATCCTGGTGCTGTTCGCCGGGCCGGGCTTCAACGTGCTGTTCGCCATCCTCGTGCTGTGGGGCATGCGCTGGGTTTCCGGTATTGACGCGGTGAAGCCCATCGTCGGGGAGGTCCAGCCGGCATCGATCGCCGCCCGCAGCGGCATGTCCCGCGGCGATGAAATCCTGGCCATCGATGACAAGCCGATACCCGATTCGCGCGATGTCATGTTCGATCTGCTGGATACCATCCTGGGTCACGGCCAAGCGCGCGTGGCGGTGCGTTCGGCCAATGGTCAGGTCCATACCCTCGTCCTGTCCGTGCCTGATCCGGCCGCTCGCCGCCAGCTGACCGAGCCGGCGATGCTGATGTCGGGCCTGGGTTTCGAATTCCAGGAAGCGCCGCGGCCGACGCTGCTGGGCGAAGTCACGCGCGGCGGCAATGCCGAGCGCGCGGGCCTGCGCAAGGGAGATCGCATCGTCGCCGTCGATGCGACGCCGGTCAGTGATTGGGCCGACGTCTCACGGATCGTCGCAGCGGCCGTCGGCAGGACCATCACCGTGCAGTATCAGCGCGCCGGCGTGACGCACACGGCTCGGGTGCCCGTCACTGCGATCCGCGATGATACGGGCCGGATGATCGGCCGCATCGGCATCGGCAGCACCATCGGCGGCAGGCTGCCGCCGGGCATGTTTGTACACAAGGACCTGTCGCCCGGCGCTGCACTGGTCAGCGCCTGTGATGACGCCTGGACCCTCACGGCCACCCAGAGCGAGCTGCTTTATCGGATGGTGCTCGGCGAGGTGTCGGTGAAGAACCTCAGTGGTCCGCTGAGCATCGCCCAATACGCCGGCGAATCCGCGCAGGCCGGCCCGGAGTCATTCCTGGAGTTCATGGTCCTGATCTCGCTGGCCATTGCACTGTTCAACCTGCTGCCGATCCCGCTGCTGGACGGCGGCCAGATCGTGTTCCAGGCGGCGGAATGGATCAAGGGCAAACCCTTGAGCGAGCGCACGCAGATATTCGGCCAGCAGGTCGGTATCGCGCTGCTGGTGCTGCTGCTCGGGGTGGCGCTGTTCAATGATGTCTCGCGCCAGTTTGGCTGACGCGAGACCGAGGTGGACTACTCGACGCTGTAACCGCGACCCTGCAGACAGGCGCCCATGGCCCGGTAGTAATCCGTGCTCTTCGCATTGAACTGATCCGGCGACACCTTGCCACCCGCAGCGGTGGGATCAAACCCGGTCTGGTTCGTCGCCCAGGCGTGACACTCGTACTTGTCCTTCGACTGCTGGTCGGCGCTTTGGCCGTTGCGTGGATAGATGAACAGCTGGGTGGTGGTCGGGGGCGGCGGGGCATCCGCGTCGGGCGCCGCATCCGCCGCACCGGAGGGCGGGTCGACGACCTCGTAGCCGTGGTCCGGCGCGTCCCACATGTAGTACGTATCATTCGCGTAGTAGTACGGTGCGCCGCCGAACCAGACGGTGGAGTAGAAGGGCGGCAGCACCGGTACGAACACGCCGATCGGCGGCGCCACGACCACGAAGCTGCCGCCCCGCGGCGCATACCAGACGCCGCCCGCATAGAAGAAGCGGTCGTGACCGTGGTTGATCAGGAGGCGGTCTCGCGGCAGATCACGCACGACGTAGCCGCGATCGTAATACGCATGGTTGTGACTGAAGCGCGCATCGAAGTGCTGGTGCGGCGCTGCCGGACCATGCGCGGCCGGGGGGCCGTGCCGTCCGCCTTCGTGTTCGTCGCGCGAATCGGCACTGACGATGCCACTGAACAGGATCGCAGTGACACCGAGCGTGGTCAGCGCGGCGGCACGAATCATGGAGGGAGTGGGAGTCATCTTGAATTCCTGTTATTTGATGCTGTAGCCACGGCCTTCGAGGCAGGCACCCAGCGCGCGACGGTAGTCCGAGGCCTTGCGCTCGATCTGCGCGGCCTGGGCCTGCATGTGGGCATCGGCGCTGGCATTCGCCGCGCCCTGCGCCTGCGCATCTGCGGACGCCTCGGCGCCCGCGCCGATCGCGCCGCCCAACAGCGCGCCCAGCAGCAGCCCCGCACCGGCATTGCGCGGATTGGACACGGCCGCGCCCAGAATGCCGCCGGTCACCGCGCCCACCGCGACGCCGGATCCGGGCGCAGGTCCACCGACGACGCGAACGCGCTCATGAGGCGGCACATTCGGCGCGCTGGGATTGAAGCCACTCTGCTGCGTTGCCCACGTGGAACATTCGTAATGGTCCCGATCCTGCTGCTGAGGTGTCTGACCCTGCTGCGGATACGCGTACACCGTGACGTTCGGCGGCGGTGGTGGCGGCGCCGGGGGCGGCGGCCCGGCCACGCAGGCCGATAGCAGCGCACTCGTGGCGATCGCCGCCAGGATGCGGACATGACTGAAGAGGGGATCTTTAAGCATCATGATTCATTTCCAATAGCGTTCCGTACGCTTAAAGACGCAAAACGCGACAATCTGTGCCGCCGTTGACCGGTGCTTGCATCTTTTGACTGCGGTGATAGGCCGATGTTCCGTTCCAATGGGTCCGTTGCATATGATGTCCTTTATTCAAGCACATCGTAAGTCATTGAATAATCATATAACTTATATGCTCATACCGAACAAGTCTTACACCGGGAGCGCTGCCGCACCTCACCATGCAATGGCATGTGTACACTTCCGGCCCCCGCTTGTATTGACCCAAACGCTCATTTGAATGTCAGACAGTTTGTTACTCGCAGCTATGATCGATGCCGCCCGCGAGGCCGGACAGGCCGCGAACCGGATTTACCATGGGACTTTCGCGGTCCATACCAAAAGCGATGATTCCCCGGTCACGGCCGCGGACCACGTGGCTGAGGAGATCATCCTCAGGGCCCTGCGCAGCCATGCGCCCGGTATCGCAGTGGTCGCCGAGGAGCAGGCCGCAGCCGGGCATATTCCGGCGGTCGCGACGGAGTTCTTTTTGGTCGATCCGCTGGACGGCACGAAGGAGTTCATCCAGAGGCGCGGCGACTTCACGGTCAATATCGCCCTGATACGGCACGCGGCGCCGGCACTCGGCGTCGTGTACGCGCCCGCCAAGGGTCAGCTGTTCGCGGGGAATGTCGCGACGCGGAGCGCACGCCGCGCGTGGCTCGATCCGGACACGACAGCGGGCGCCGATTTCGCGGCCATCCGGGTGCGCGAGCTCCCCGCCGCCGGCCTCATCGCAGTGGCGTCTCGTTCGCACCGCACGCCGCAGACCGATGCCTATCTGGCGCGCTACCACATCGCCGAGCTGGTGGCCGTCGGTTCGTCGCTGAAATTCTGTCTGGTGGCCGCAGGTGAGGCGGATCTGTATCCGCGCCTGGGTCCAACGATGGAATGGGACACCGCCGCCGGGCATGCGGTGCTGCTCGCCGCCGGCGGCCAGGTGTTCGGGCCGGACGCGCAGCCCCTGGGCTACGGCAAGCCGCAGTATCGCAATCCCTGGTTCGTGGCCAGCGGCGCCTTCGTGCCGCATGCGCTTGCGGCATGAACGACAAGGTCATGACAGTGAACAAATCCAAACCGGCACTCGCAGCACACCTGAAACGGCTGGAGGCCGAGTCCATCGGCATCATGCGCGAGGTCGCCGCTGAATTCGCCAACCCCGTGATGCTCTATTCGATCGGCAAGGACTCCGGGGTGATGCTGCACCTGGCGCTCAAGGCCTTCTTTCCCTCGAAGCCGCCGTTTCCGCTGTTGCACGTCGATACGGGGTGGAAATTCCGCGACATGATCCGTCATCGCGACATGATCGTGGCGCGCTACGGCTTCAAGCTGCTGGCCTATACCAACCAGGATGGCGTGGCGCGGGGCATCAATCCGATCCGTTCGGGCTCGCAGGTGCACACGCAGGTCATGAAGACCGAGGCGTTGAAGCAGGCACTCGACCAGTATGGGTTCGATGCCGCCTTCGGTGGCGCGCGCCGTGATGAGGAAAAAAGTCGCGCCAAGGAGCGGATTTTTTCGGTGCGATCGGCCGGACATACCTGGGAGCCACGCAGTCAACGCCCGGAATTGTGGCAGCTGTATAACACCCGTCTGACCAAAGGCGAGACCATCCGGGTGTTCCCGCTGTCGAATTGGACCGAACTCGATATCTGGCAGTACACGCGCGCCGAAGACATTCCGGTGGTGCCCCTGTACTTTGCAGCGCCCCGACCGGTCGTGAGGCGCGATGGCATGCTCATCATGCGCGACGATGACCGCATGCCGCTGTTGCCGGGCGAGCAGGAGGAGATGCGCAGTGTGCGCTTCCGCTCCCTCGGTGATTATCCGCTGTCGGCGGCCATCGACAGTACCGCGACCACACTCGATGCCATCATCGATGAGATGCTCGCCGCCCGCACTTCGGAGCGCTCCGGACGCCTGATCGACAGCGACGAGGCGGCCTCCATGGAACGCAAGAAGCGCGAAGGATATTTTTGATGGAGAGCGAGAAGAGCCTGTTGCGCTTCCTGACCTGCGGCTCGGTGGATGACGGCAAGTCGACACTGATCGGCCGGCTGCTGTTCGACTCCAAGCTGATTCTCGAGGACCAGCTCGCAACCCTTGCCCGCGACAGTCGCAAGCACGGCACCACCGGTGAAGACATCGACCTGGCGCTGCTGGTCGACGGGCTGGAGGCCGAGCGCGAGCAGGGCATCACCATTGATGTGGCCTACCGATTCTTCAGCACGCCGCGGCGCTCCTTCATCGTTGCGGACACACCCGGGCATGAGCAGTACACCCGCAACATGGCCACGGGTGCCTCCAACAGCGATGCCGCGGTCATCCTGATCGATGCCCGCAAGGGCGTGCTCACGCAGACCCGACGTCACAGCTATATCTGTTCATTGCTGGGGATCCGCCATGTCGTCGTCGCCATCAACAAGATCGACCTGGTGGACTATTCGGCGGCCGCCTTCCATCACATCGTGGGCGACTATCTCGGCTTCGCGAAGACGCTCGGTTTCAGCTCGATCACTGCCATTCCGATGTCGGCCCGATTCGGCGATAACGTCAGCGGCCGCTCGGAGCAGCTGAAATGGTTCGCGGGCCCGACGCTGCTGGAATATCTGGAGGCATTGGATGTGGAGTCGGGGCTGCTCGACAAACCCTTCCGCTTCCCGGTGCAGTGGGTCAACCGTCCGAATCTCGATTTCCGGGGTTTTTCGGGCACGGTGGCCTCGGGCAGCATCCGCAGCGGTGAGCCCGTCGTCGTGGCCGCCTCCGGCAAGGAGTCGCGGATCACTCGCATCGTCACCGCGGATGGTGACCTGCCCGAGGCGCAGGCCGGGGATGCGGTGACGCTGGTGCTCGCCGATGAGGTCGACGTTGCCCGCGGCGACGTACTGGCGCGTCCCGAAGCGCGTCCCGAGGTCGTCGACCAGTTCGCGGCGCACCTGCTGTGGATGGCTGAGGATGCGATGCTGCCCGGGCGCTCCTATCTCATGCGCATCGGCACCCGCTTCGTACCGGCGCGGGTGACGACCCTGAAGCACAAGGTGGATGTGAACACGCTGGAGCATATTGCGGCCAAGACTCTCGGCCTCAATGAGATCGGCCTGTGCAACCTGGCAACCGCGACACCGGTCGCGCTCGATCCTTATCTCGAGAATCGCGAAACCGGCGCCTTCATCCTGATCGACCGCTTCACGAACGCGACGGCCGGGGCCGGCATGATTTCCTTCGGGCTGCGGCGCGCCACCAATGTGCACCGGCAGAGCCTGTCGGTCGACAAGGTCGCCCGCGTGCATCGCAATGGTCACAAGCCCGTGATCCTGTGGTTCACGGGTCTTTCGGGTTCGGGCAAGTCCACCATTGCGAACCTGGTCGAGAAGGAACTGCATGCCGGCGGCGCGCACACCTACCTGCTGGACGGGGACAACGTGCGCCATGGACTGAATCGCGACCTGGGCTTCACCGACGCCGACCGCGTCGAGAATGTCCGGCGCGTCGGGGAGGTTGCGCGTTTGTTCACCGACGCAGGCATGATCGTGCTGTGCTCCTTCATCTCCCCGTTCCGCGCCGAGCGCACCATGGTGCGCGAGCTGGTGCCGGAGGGGGAGTTCATCGAAGTATTTGTCGATACGCCGCTCGAGGAGTGCATACGCCGCGATCCGAAGGGCCTGTATGCGCGCGCCAAGGCGGGGCTGATCAAGAACTTCACCGGCATCGATTCACCTTACGAGGTGCCGGAGAACCCGGACTTGCGCCTCGATACGCTGCAGGAAAGTCTTGAGCGCAGCGCCGCGCGTGTCGTCGCGCTGTTGCAGGAACGGCAGATTCTCGGCTGGGGCGGCGCGGGTCGCGGGGACACTCAGACCTGGATCTGAGCCGGCGCAAGGCCGGCCAGCGCGCGCCGTCGTGCCGCTGCCGACAGTGTCGAAACATACGGTGAGTCCTGGTCGAAGAAGCGCCAGGGACGCTGCGCCCACGCGCCCGCATAGGCCACGCCGATGCGCGGGCCTGTACCCATGCGTACGGGGCGCGCTATTTCCGGCGCCTGGATCCACAATTGCGAACCGCGCAGGTCCACCCCGTTGTGCGAGCGGTCGATGGCGAACGCGCGACACAGCAGGCCGGGCCCCCAGCTGGGCGTCGTGATCGCCGCCACCGGCTCGACCGCCCGCAGCAGCACGGCGTGCGGTGTGCCCCGCTGCGCCACGACCACGTTCAGGCAGTTCCAGATCCCGTAGATCAGGTAGACATAAGCGTGCCCTGCCGGGCCATACATGACTTCGGTGCGCGCCGTGCGTCGGCCGCCGACGCTGTGGGCGGCCAGATCGTCAGGCCCCTGATAAGCCTCGGTCTCCACGATGCGCCCGATCGCCAGGCCGCTGGGCCGACGGATCACCAGCTGCATGCCGAGCAGTTCCTGGGCCACTTCGACGGCGTTTCGGGCAAAAAAAGCGCGGGGCAGAGGCTGCGTCATGGGCATTGGGTAGAAAGGGGGTAGAATGCGGGAGTAAAGGATTACCCCCACGAATGCAATGAAAAAGTTGATCCCGCTTCTGCTGCTCGCTGTGACCATCCCCGCCGCGCGGCTTGCGCACGCTGCCGTCTACGACCTCCCCGATCCATCGGTGCAGGTGGTCGGCGAAGACCTCCATATCAAAACGCATTACTCCGACACGCTGGTGGAAATTGCGCGCCAGTACGGTCTGGGCTACGAGGAGATCGCCCGGGCCAACCCGAAGGTGGACCCCTGGCTGCCGGGAGAGGGCACGGACATCGTGATTCCCGGTCGGCACATTCTACCGCCCGGCCCGCGCGACGGCATCATCGTCAACATTCCCGAACATCGTATTTATTACTTTCCGAAGCCGCGCAAGGGCCACACGCCCACGGTCGTCACCTACCCGGTGAGCATCGGCAAGATGGATTGGCAGACTCCCATGGGACTGACCCATGTCGTTTCCAAGGAGGTGAACCCGACTTGGAATCCGCCCGCGTCGGTGCGTGCCGAACATCTCGCCAACGGCGATCCCTTGCCCAAGGGCATCATCAAGTCGGGCCCGGACAACCCCCTGGGGCTGTTCGCGATGCGTCTGGCTATCCATCCCGGCGACTACCTCATTCACGGCACCAATAATCCGCTGGCGGTCGGCATGGCCGTGACCCACGGCTGCATCCGCATGTACCCGGAAGATGTCGCGGCGCTGTTCCCGACGGTGCCCGTCGGCATGAAGGTTTACCTGATCAATGTGCCGCTCAAAGTGGCCTTCGTGAACGGCGACTTGCTGCTCGAGGCGCACCCGCCAGTCGATGCCCAGGGGCAGACCGTCGCGCCGGTGCTGAGCAATTTCGAGGCACTCTTGAATGAAGTGCTCGGCAATTCCACCACCGCCGTGAATTGGGACATCGCCATCGACACGCTAAAGACCGCCAATGGCATTCCGGTGCTGGTGGGCCTGCAGGCCGATACCGATGCGCCGGCGCCCGCAGCCACTCCCGCTGCCCCCGCAGCTCCCGCAGCTCCGCCGGCCACCACGACCACGACGGCCACGACGCAGGTCGCGCCGCCGGCCACCGAAAGCAGTCGCTGGGTGACGCAATAAAGCGCGAACGCGCCAGCAAAGTACCCGATCAGGTATCTAAAAAGAACGAACCTGCGTACACGACAGGCCGCGCCTCACGGCCTTTGGGCCGCCGGGCACTTGACGGTATGCCCCCCGACTGGCATGCCAGCGACAAAATTTGCCTCAAAAACGGTTGAAAGGCTGCGCGGATCCGTTATAGTTCGCGCACCCACAGGGTTAACCTTTTGGGTATAAGTCGTTGTTTTTACGTGAAAATTCTAGCCTTCAGCGATGTCAGAGCGAGATAACGAAACCTTCGATCTAGACGACGAATTCCTCAATAACGCACCCGAAGACGGTACCGATTACGACCGCATTCTGGACCGCGTGGACAAACGCGTGCGCACTCAGGGCAAGCGCGGCAAAGCCGCGTGGAGCAAGCTCGAAGAGGTGCTCGCAGATCGCAAGCTCGAGAAGGACCTGCGCGACATCTTCGATGATGAGGGATAGCGCGTGCAGCCGGGACCGGCCCCGGTACCCTTATCACTTGCCTTAAACGCATTCCCAGACAAGCACAGCCCATAGCGAGGGCATCGCATCGTGGCGCGCAGTTTTCCGCAATGGGTCGTTCTGAAGTTCGGTGGTACCAGTGTTTCCTCACTGGCCAACTGGCGCAACATCGCGCAGATCGCGCGCACGCGCCTGGACACGGGCGCGCGCGTACTGATCGTTCATTCGGCGGTCACCGGCACCACTGACAAGCTTGAAAAGCTGATCGAGTCGGCCCTGCATGGGACGCACGCGGAAGTCCTCGCGGCCATCGAGGCGCGGCATCGGCGTTTGGCTGCGGAACTGCAGATCCCGATCAGCGCGCAGCTGGAGCGCCAGTTCCAGGAACTGGGCCAGATCAGTGCCGGAGTGGCCCTGGTCGGCGAATTGAGTGACAAGACCCGCGCGCGTGTCATGGCCACGGGCGAACTCATGGCCACCGAACTCGGCGCACACTTCCTCAAGGCGCAAGGCCTGGATGCACACTGGCTGGATGCGCGCACGGTGCTGAAGGCCGATGAACGTCGTGGTGGTTCCGCGAAGGCATCGGTGCTGAATGCGACCTGCATCTTCACTCCCGATGAGGCTTTCCGTGAGGAGCTCAACGGCTTGGGCAAGGTCGTGATCACCCAAGGATTCATCGCCAGTGATGCCGATGGCAACACGGTGCTGCTCGGGCGCGGCGGTTCGGATACTTCCGCGGCGTATCTCGCCGCCAAGCTCAGCGCCGAGCGGCTCGAGATCTGGACTGATGTGCCGGGCATGTTCAGCGCCAATCCGCGCTCGACCCCCAGTGCGCGCCAGCTGCGCTCACTGCACTACGATGAGGCTCAGGAAATTGCCAGCAGCGGCGCGAAGGTCCTGCACCCGCGCTGCATCCTGCCGGCGCGCCAGTACCAGATCCCGCTGCACGTGCTCGCAACGCAGGTGCCGGACCTGCCAGGCACGGTGCTCAGTGCCGATGCCGGCGATAGCGGTGCGCAGGTCAAGGCGGTGTGCATCAAGAAAGGCATCACCCTGATTGCACTCGACAGCCCGGGCATGTGGCACCAGGTCGGCTTCCTCGCCGATGCCTTCCAGATCTTCAAGGACCACGGCATGTCGGTGGACCTCGTTTCCACTTCGGAAACCAATGTCACGGTGTCGTTGGATCCGGCGGCCAATACGCTCGACAGCGCGCAGCTCGACGCACTGATCAGCGCGCTGTCGGGGCTGTGCCGTGCTCGCGCCATCGGACCGTGCGCTTCGGTCAGTCTCGTGGGACGCAACATCCGCGGCATCCTGCATCAGCTGGGTGAGGCTTTCGAACTGTTCGCCGAGCAGCAGGTCTACCTGGTGAGCCAGGCTGCCAATGATCTGAACTTCACGTTCGTCGTGGATGAAAACCAGGGGGATCGGCTGGTCGATCAGCTGCACGAACTGTTGATTCCGCGCTCACGTGCCGACCGTGCGCTGGGACCGACCTGGGACCAGCTGTTCAAGCCGCAGGGTCAGGATCGAAGCCCCGTCGCCAAGGTGCCCTGGTGGAAGTTGCGCCGTCAGGACCTGCAGCGGGTGATGGACGGGCGCGACTGCGCCTATGTCTACGACCGCGCCACTTTGGCAAATACCGCCCGCGCCCTGAAGAGCGTGAAGTCGGCAGCGCGGGTGCTGTATGCCATGAAGGCCAATCCACATCCCGAAGTGCTGCAGTTGTTTCAGGAGCAGGGACTGGACTTCGATTGCGTGTCACGTGGCGAAATCGAGCACCTGCTTGCCGCGGTACCGCAGATTGATCGCAGCCGCATTCTCTACACTCCGAACTTCATCGGCCGCGATGAGTACAGCTGGGCCTTCGAGCAGGGCGTACAGGTGACGCTCGACAGTGTGTTCGCGATCGAGAACTGGCCAAAAGTATTCGCGGGCAAGGACATCTTCGTGCGCATCGATGGCGGTGTGGGCCGCGGCCATCATCGCCATGTGCGCACCGGCGGCGAGCACTCCAAGTTCGGCGTCCCCGTCACGCAGATCGACGAGTTGGCCGAGTCCGTCCGGGCCGCAGGGGCCCGGGTGGTCGGCCTGCACTCGCACAGCGGCAGCGGCATTCTCGAAGTCACCAACTGGGAGCAGACCGCGGAGTTGCTCACTGAGCTGGCGCGCCGCTTCCCGGATG
Organism: Steroidobacteraceae bacterium; assembly: GCA_036267975.1. Lineage (GTDB taxonomy): Bacteria > Pseudomonadota > Gammaproteobacteria > Steroidobacterales > Steroidobacteraceae > DAIDKA01. The sequence continues at coordinate 13,669 of DATAVA010000066.1, forward strand.
TGAAGGTCGTGGATGTGGGCGGAGGCCTGGGCGTCCCCGAGCGCGCCGGCCAGGCCGAATTCGATCTGGCGAAGCTCGATGCGGCGCTGGCCCGCGTCCAGGAAGTGCATCCGCACCTGTCGTTCTGGTTGGAACCCGGGCGCTACCTGGTAGCGCAGGCCGGAGTACTGCTGGCGCGGGTCACCCAGCTGAAATCGAAGGGCGACACGACCTATATCGGCGTGGCCACCGGCATGAACTCGTTGATCCGGCCGGCGTTGTATGGCGCGTACCATGAAATTGTGAATCTGACCCGGCTGGATGATCCGGCGACCGTGCTGGCCACGGTCGTAGGGCCGATCTGCGAGAGCGGGGATATCCTCGGACACGATCGCATGCTGCCGCCGAGTCTCGCCGGTGATGTAATGCTGGTCGCGAATGCCGGCGCGTATGGCCACGCCATGAGCTCGCGCTACACCTTGCGTGAACCGGCCGAGGAGATTTGTATCTGAAGGTTTGGCGCTACCTGCTGGCGATCGTACTGCTGGGTGTCGTGGCACTCGTAGTGTATGTGGCGCACCTGGACCGCATCGTCACCACCCAGTTCGAGGGCCGGCGCTGGACGCTGCCCGCGCAGGTGTACGCCGCGCCGCTGGAATTGTACGTGGGCGAGGCGCTGTCCGCCCCTGACCTCGAACATGAATTGCTGCGCCTGCAGTACCGGCGCGCGGATCACGCGGACCGACCCGGCAGCTACTCGCGGCAGGGCGACCGCTTCCAGATCAATCTGCGTGCCGCACGTTTCGCCGATGAAGTGCGGCCCGCAACCGTGCTGAACGTCGCCTCGAACGGCGCCGGCATTGCGGGGCTGACCGATGCCACGGGCAAGGAAGTGGCCATTGCGCGCTTCGAGCCGCTGCTCATCGGCAGCATCTTTCCGATCCACGGCGAGGATCGCATCGTCGTCACCCCCGAGCAGGTGCCGCCGATGCTGCCCGCGGCGCTGAAGGCCGTGGAGGACCGCAATTTCGATACCCATATCGGCATCGATCCGATGGGGGTGCTGCGCGCGATCTGGGTGGACGCACGTTCGCGGCAATTCGAGCAGGGTGGCAGCACGCTCACCCAGCAGCTGGTCAAGAACTACTTCCTGGATTCACGGCGCACGGCGGGCCGCAAGATCCGCGAGGCCATCATGGCCGTGCTGCTGGAACGGCACTTCAGCAAGACCGACATCATGACGGCATACATCAATGAGATTCAGCTCGGTCAGGATGGCGATCGCGCGATCCGCGGGTTCGGACTCGCCAGCCAGTTCTATTTCGGCAAACCGCTCGTCGAACTGGACCTGGCGCAGGTCGCGACGCTGGTGGCGGTGGCGCGTGGGCCGTCTTACTACGATCCGCGCCGGCACCCGGATCGGGCCCTCAAGCGCCGCAATGTGGTGTTGGGGCTGATGGCGGAACAGAAAATAATCTCTGCCGACGATGCGCAGTCGGCGCAGTCGCGGCCGCTGGGCGTCATGGGACGCGGCTCGGGCGGCTACTACCCTGCATACCTGGACCTGGTGCGCCGCACCCTGCGTCGCGACTACCGCGAACAGGATCTTACCGAGGCGGGATTATCGGTGTTCACCAACCTCGATCCGCGCACTCAGGAGTTGGCCGAGAAGATCCTCGACCGCGAACTGACCCGGCTGGACAAGCTGCACAAAACCAAGGGCAACCCGCTCGAGGGCTCGGTGGTCGTGACCACGCCGCAGAGCGGGGATGTCACCGCGGTGGTCGGCGGTCGCGAGGCGGGCTTCGATGGCTTCAATCGCGCCCTCGACGCGCGCCGGCCGATCGGCTCACTGGTGAAGCCGTTCGTGTACCTGGCCGCGATCGAGACCGGTCGCTACAACGCCGCCAGCATCATTCAGGACGTACCGGTGGACATCAAGATTCCGGGCGCCGCGGATTGGACGCCGGGGAACTTCGAGCACGACATCAACGGGCCCGTCCCGATGGTGAAGGGCCTGGCGCGCTCACTGAATCTCGCTACCATCAATCTGGGGATGGATATCGGCCTGGATACGGTGCGGCACTCGTTGCAGCGTTTTGGCATCGAGGAGGATCCGCCGCGTATTCCCTCTTTGCTGCTGGGTACTTACGAGCTCACGCCCCTGGATGTCGCGCAGTTGTACACCGGACTGGCCAATGGCGGATTCAAGACCAATCTGCGCGCGGTGCGCGCGGTGCTGGGAGCCGACGGCAAGGCCCTCAAGGCGTTCAATCTTGACGTGGCGCCGGTCGCGCAGCCGGATGCGGTATTCGCGGTCCAGATGATGATGGAGCAGGTGATGCAGCGCGGCACGGGCGTGGCTGCCCAGTCGATACTGCCGACGGGAGTGGTCGTGGCCGGCAAGTCCGGTACCTCCTCTGACCTGCGCGACAGCTGGTTTGCCGGCTTCTCGGGCAACGCGGTGGCGGTGGTGTGGGTGGGCTACGATGATGATCGCGTCACGGGGTTGACCGGCTCGGCGGGCGCCCTGGGCGTGTGGGATCGGTTGCTGACGGCAATGGGTCCTACATCCGTGTCGAGTGTCATGCCAGATACTCTGCATCCGGTTAGCATTGATTTTAATACCGGGTATCAGCCCGCGGCGAGTTGCGCGCCAGAGCCCGTGACGGTGTATGTGCCATTGAGCTTTACGCCGCCCATTGCGCCGCCAGGCTGCACCCTGTTCGGAGCACAGGCGCCCGGCGCCAAGCCCGCACCGACGCTGCTGGACCGGGCGGGCCGGTGGTTGCAGGGCATTACCCACCATTGAGGTAGTTCGCGATTATGAGGCGACTGTTCCTGCTCGTCGTGCTCGGATGCCAGTTGAGCGGCTGCGTGATCTTCCGCGAGCCGGTGACGACTCCCGAACGCCAACCGGTGCATCCGGCGCCGCGCGCCGCCACGGGACCTGTGACTCCTGCCAATCCCACCGCTCCTGATACCGTCACGCCGGCGCCGTCCCCCGTGCCGCCCCCCGTGACGGCCCCGCCGCCGACGGTGCGGCAGTTCCATCTGGGTGCGGCGGCAACGGCGCTCGTGGCCCAGGCGCATCGGCAAGCCGCGGGGGGAGATACGCAATTGGCCATCAGCAGTATCGAGCGCGCCTTGCGCATCGAGCCGGACAATCCGCTGCTATGGATTGAGCTTGGCGAGATCCATGAGGCAGCCGGTCACTTCGAACAGGCCGGTGGCATCGGTCACAAGGCGTTGCAACTGGCGACGGGTGATCCGCATGCCCAGTCCGCCTCCTGGCACCTGATCGCCGAGTCGCTGAAGTCGCGCAACCGCAATGGTGAAGCGGCTGAAGCGCAGCATCGCGCGGATGAGCTGAGCGCGCAGTAGAGTAACGGCCTGTGTACACACTGCATATCGCCAACAAGAACTACTCCTCCTGGTCGCTGCGGCCGTGGGTGCTGCTGCGCGAACTGCAGATCCCGTTCACGGAAAACCTGATTCCATTTCATCGCGCGGCCGAGTGGTCCGCCTTCCGGCGCATCGCGCCGAATGGCAAGGTGCCATGCCTGGTCGACGGCGACATCACGGTGTGGGAGTCATTGGCGATCGTCGAGTACCTGGCTGAGCGGCACGCGGGCGTGTGGCCCGAAGCCACCGACGCGCGCGCCTGGGCGCGCAGTGCGTGTGCCGAAATGCATGCCGGATTCGGCGAACTGCGCACGCGCTGTTCGATGAGCTGCGGCGTTCGGGTGCGGCTGCACGTCGTGACCGCGGCGCTGAGCGCCGATCTGGCGCGCATCGGCGCGCTCTGGAAGGATGGTCTGGACCACTTCGGCGGACCGTTCCTGGCTGGATCGGCCTTTAGCGCCGTTGATGCATTCTTCGCACCCGTGGCATTTCGCCTGCAGACGTATGGACTGCAGATGGATCCGGCCGCGCAAGCCTATCGGACGCGGATACTGCAGCTTGCGACGCTGCAGAGCTGGTATGAGGAGGGGTTGCGCGAACCGTGGCGGGACCTGCCGCACGAGGAGGAGATCGCGCAGTACGGAGGGATCATCCAGGATCTGCGCGTGCCGCATGTCGCGCCGCAAGCTCCGTGACCACCGCTTCGAGCTGCAGATTGCGCGCTTGCAGCAGCACCATCAGGTGAAACAGCAGGTCAGCCGACTCGCCGATCAGCTTGTCATCAGCCTGCGCGACGGCGGCCAGCGCCACTTCGACGCCTTCCTCGCCGATCTTCTGCGCCATGCGTGGGAGTCCGCCCGCGAGGAGTTTGGCGGTGTAGCTGCCTGGTGCGGATTCGTGACTGCGCTGCGCGATGATGCCTGACAGTTGCGCGAGAAATCCGAGGCGGGTGGCACCGGTCAGCGCGCGCTCTCCGAAACAGGTACGCGTGCCCTCGTGGCAGGTAGGTCCGAGGGGACGCGCGGTGATCAGCAGGGTGTCGGCGTCGCAGTCGATACGGATGGCCTCGACCTGGAGAGTGTGGCCGGAGGTCTCGCCTTTTTCCCACAGCACCTGGCGGCTGCGGCTGTAGAACACCACCCGTCCGCGCGCCTGCGTCGCCGCAAGCGCCGCGGCATTCATGTATCCCAGCATGAGGACGGCGCCGGTGTCGGCATCCTGGATGATGGCAGGCAGCAGGCCCGCGCCCGTGCCGAAATCCAGCCGAGACAGATCAGTGGGGTCGGACGTTACGGCCACGGACGCACCTCGATGCCGGCGACCAGCAGGCCGGCCTTCAGATCCCGAATGGCGATGGCGCCGGAATGGAACACACTGGCGGCGAGCGTGGCATCCACGCCGGCCTGCTCGAACGCGTCGCGGAAGTGGTCCGGCAGACCCGCGCCGCCGGATGCAATCAGCGGCACGCGACAGATCCTGCGCACCGCACGCAACTGGGTGATGTCGTAACCACGCCGCACGCCATCGCTGGCCATGCAGTTGAGCACGATCTCACCGGCGCCACGATCCTGGACTTCACGCACCCACGACAGCGTGTCCCGACCCGAGTCGCACGACCGGTCCGGATCACCCGTGAACTGGTAGACGCCATAGCCCTTCGGCAATGTCTGGCTGTCGATCCCGACCACCACGCACTGTGCGCCGAAGCGCTCACTCAGTTCATTGATGAGGTCGGGATTGGCCAGGGCCGGGGAATTGACCGAGACTTTTTCGGCGCCGGCATTGAGCACCGCCTCCGCATCGGCCACGGAGCGGATGCCACCGGCCACGCAGAACGGGATGTCGAGCACGCGCGCGACTTTGTTTACCCAGCCGCGGTCCACCGATCGGCCTTCGGGACTTGCGGTGATGTCGTAGAACACCAGCTCATCGGCGCCTTCATCGCGATAGCGGGCCGCGAGCTCCAGGATGTCGCCCACGACCTTGTGATCGCGGAAACGCACGCCCTTGACGACCTGACCGTCGCGCACATCCAGGCAGGGAATTATGCGTTTGGCAAGAATGGTCGCAGCTCCTCGGCGGTCATGCGCTCTTCCAGCAAGGCCTTGCCGCTGACCGCCGCCGCCATGCCCAGTTGCGCGAGCGCCGCGAGGTCCGCGGCATCGCGCACGCCACCGGAGGCCTGCCAGGAAATCTGCGGATAGCGCCGCAGGCCTTCACGATAGAGCTCCAGACTCGGACCGGTCAGGGCGCCGTCCCGGTCGATGTCGGTGCACAGCACATGCTGCAGTCCGTGGCGCACAAAGGGTTCAAGCGCCTGCCACAGACTCGAATCGCCGCCCTGCGTCCAGCCGCGGGTGTGCACCCGCGGAACTGCGGCCGCATCGTTGCGGATGTCGAAGGCGAGACACACACGCGCCGGTCCGAATTGATTCAGCCACCCGATCACTTGCTGCGGCTTCTCGACCGCAAGACTGCCGATGACCACGCGCGCGACGCCGTTGCGCAACAGATCATCGATGACCGCGACGGAGCGCACGCCGCCGCCGACCTGAATCTTCACCGCGGACTGCGAGGCGAGACTGACGACAATGCTGCGATTGGCCAAGGTGCCGTCGCGGGCGCCGTCCAGATCCACGACGTGCAGCCAGGTCGCACCGATGTCGCGGTAGCGCTGCAGCAGCTCGTGCGGTTCAAACTCGTAGCGCGTTTCGGCGGCAAAGTCACCCTTGAACAGGCGCACGCAGCGCCCGTTGCGCAGATCGATGGCGGGAATCAGCAGCACGTCAGGTGAGCCTCAGGAAGTTGGCAAGAATGCGCGCGCCGGCCTTGGTGGAGCGCTCGGGATGAAACTGCGTGCCCCAGAAGTTGTCCTTGCGCACCACCGCGGCGATGGGCGCGCCGTATTCGGCGCTCGCCAGCGTCGCCGGGCCCAGCGGCGCGGCGTAGCTGTGCACGAAATACAGGAATTCCCCTTCGGCGACACCCTCGAGCAGCGGATCCTGCTGCACGATGTGGAGGCGGTTCCAGCCCATGTGCGGCACCGGTCGGCCCGGCGCGGGCGTGAGCTTGCGTACGGTCTGCGGCAGCAGACACAGGCACTGCGCCGGACCTTCCTCGGACTTCGCAAACAGCAGCTGCATCCCCAGGCAGATACCCAGCACGGGCTGCTTGAGCCGTGGCAGGTGCGCCGCGACGCCGCTGGCATTCAGACGCTGCATGGCGGCGAGCGCCGAGCCCACGCCGGGCAGCAGCACCCGCGGGGCCGCGCTGATCACCTCCAGATCGCTGGTGACTTCGGCCTGCGCACCCAGCCGCTCCAGGGCGAATTGCAATGATGCGAGGTTCGCGCCGCCGCTGTCGATGATGGCGACGTCGATCGTCACAGCACGCCCTTGGTGCTGGGCAGCTCGCGCCCCTCGCGGCGGAAAGCCTGGCGCAGCGCACGGCCGGTGCCCTTGAAACACGCCTCGATCATGTGATGCGAGTTATCACCGGTGACACTGATATGGATCGCGGCCCCGAGGCTGTCGGCCAGCGAGCGAAAGAAATGCGGCACCAGTTCGGTCGCGAGACCGCCCACTTCCTCGCGCCCGAAGCGGCCTTCGAATACCGCGAACGCGCGGCCCGAAAGATCGATGGCCACCTGGGTGCGCGCCTCATCCATGGGCAGCAGGAAACCATAGCGGTTGATGCCGAGCTTGCGCCCCAGTGCCTGGCGCAGGACTTCACCGATCGCCAGCGCACAATCCTCCACGGTGTGATGTTCGTCGACCGCCAGATCACCGCGGCAGCTGAGGGTCATCGCGAAGCCGCCGTGCTTGGCGAGCTGTTCGAGCATGTGGTCAAAGAAGCCGATGCCCGTGGCAATGCTCACCGGGGCGGTCGCATCCAGGTCCACGGCAACGGCAATGCGCGTTTCCTTGGTGACGCGTTCGAGGCTGGCGCGTCGCGCGGTCAGCTCGTGCACGATCGCCGGCCAGGTTTCAGCGGCGGTACCGCCAACACGCACCTTAAGACCGCGGATACCGAGGTTGCGCGCCAGTTCCAGGTCCGTATCGCGATCGCCGATCACCGCGCTCGCGGCCCGGTTCACCTGGCCCTCGCGCAGGAACTCGCGCACCAGCCCGGTACGCGGCTTGCGGCAGTCACACTCCTGCGCCGCCAGGTGCGGGCAGATGAATACCTTCTCGAACTGCACGCCCTGCGAGCGGAAGGCCTCCAGGATGAACTGATGTGCCGGTTCGAAACGGGCGCTGGGATGCGCGGGAGTGCCCAGCCCGTCCTGGTTGGAGACGATGACCAGCCGATAGCCGGCAGCCACCAGCTCGTTGAGCGCCGCGAAAACGCCGGGCATGAAGCGGATCTTCTCCACAGCGTCGAGCTGCTGGTCCGCGGGCTCTTCGACCAGCGTGCCGTCATGATCGATGAAGAGAACCGGTGTCGGTGCGTTCATGGTGTCACCGTGAGTCCACGAGGGCCGCGCGCAATCGCTGGTTCTGTTCCGGCGTCCCGACGGTGAGCCGCAGGGCCCGCTCCAGCGCGGGCTGGCGACGCACGTCACGTATCAGCAGGCCGGCCGCGCGCGCCTGCTCGAAGGCGCGCTGCGGGTCCTTGAATTCGACCAGCAGGAAATTCGCGGCACTGGGCCAGACCCGGACCACCGCATCGCTGGCGCGCAAGGCGGCGGCGAGCTGTTCGCGTTCGTTCTGGATCAGGGCCACGCATTCGTGGGTGACGGCGCGCGCGACCGGTTGCAGGGCGCGCTGCACCGCCTCGACGCTCAGCTGCGCCATGTTGTAAGGCTCGATGATCCGGCGCAGCAGCGCAATGATGTCGGCATGCGCGAGCACCACACCGCAGCGGGCGCCGGCCAGACCATAGGCCTTGGACAAGGTGCGCAGGACCACCAGCCAGGGCTGCTCGGCCAGGTGCTGCGCGCAGCTCGACACGCCCGCGAATTCGATGTAGGCCTCATCCACGACCAGCAGCGCGCGGCCCGCCAGGGCGGCGGCGAGGTCCAGGATGACCTGCTCCGGAATGAGATTGCCGGTGGGATTGTTGGGCGAGCACACGTACACGAGCTTCACGGTGGGTGTGCAGGCGGCCAGGACCGCAGCCGCATCGTAGCCAAAGCCCTGCGTTGCGCGCAGCGGCACGCGTACCACGCCGGCGCCCTGGACCGCGGCGGCCACCGCATACATGCCGAAGGTGGGCGGGCACACCAGCACCTGGTCGGTTCCGGCGCGACAGAAGGCGCGCGTCAGAAGGTCGATGGCCTCATCGCTGCCGCGGGTCACGAGCACATTGCCCGTGGGCTGTTCATACAGGCCTGCCAGCTGCCCGACGAGGTCGCGCGGCTGCGGCTCCGGATAGCGGTTCAGCCCGGCCGTGCTCGCATCGCCGCTGCTGCGCCATGGCAGCTCATTCGCATGCAGTCGCTCCAGTGTCGGATCCCACAACGCATGTTCGTAGGGCGCGAGCGTGAGGATGTCCGGACGCGCAATCGAGGTGGGCGAAGGTGCGCTCACGAGGGGCTCTCCAATGCGGCCAGCCGGCATTCGACCGCTGCGGCATGCGCGTCCAGTCCTTCCAGGTGCGCCAGCGTCGCCGCCACCGGACCGAGGTCGCGCAGCCCGTCGGGCGTGAGCTCCTGCACCGTGATGCGCTTGCTGAAATCCAGCAAAGACAGCCCGCTGTAGGCGCGCGCATAGCCGTAGGTCGGCAGCACGTGATTGGTGCCGGAGCAGTAATCGCCCAGCGGCTCCGGAGACCAGTCGCCGAGGAAAATCGAGCCGGCGTTGCGGATCTGGCTCAGGCAGGCGCGCGGCTCGTGGATCTGCAGCAGCAGATGTTCCGGTGCATAGTCGTTGCAGACCTGGATGGCTGTCGCGAGATCCGGCACGACGATGCAGCGGCTGGCGGCGATGGACTTCACGAGTATCGCGCGGCGCGACAATCCGGCCATCTGTCGCGTCACCTCGCTCAGCACCTGGCCGGCGAGCTGTGCCGAGGGCGTGAGCAGAATGGCCTGGGACTGCGGGTCGTGTTCGGCCTGCGCCAGCAGGTCCGCGGCCACAAAGGCCGGTCGCGCACTGTCATCGGCGATGACGAGGACTTCGGAAGGGCCGGCGGGCATGTCTACCGCGGCGCCATCCGGATCGGCGGCGACCTGTTGTTTGGCCGCGGTCACCCAGGCGTTGCCGGGACCGAATATCTTGTCGACCTTGGGGATGGTGCGGGTGCCATACGCCAGCGCCGCGATCGCCTGGGCGCCACCGACCTTGAATACGGTGTCGATCCCGCACAGCTGCGCGGCGACCAGCACCGCCGGATTGGCGCCACCGCCGCCGGCCGGCGGCGTGCACAGCACGCGCTGCGGACACCCCGCCAGGCGCGCCGGCACCGCCAGCATGATCACGGCGGAGGGCAGGGGCGCGGAGCCAGCCGGCACGTACAGGCCCACGGCACCGATCGCCCGCACCACGCGCTCACAACGCACCCCGGGACTGGTTTCCAATGACAGCGGCGGCAGCTGCTGGGCGGCATGGAATCTGTCGACGTTGCCGAGCGCGCGCTCCAGCGCGGCGATCTGTACCGCGGTCAGTTTCGCACGGGCCGCGGCAAATTCCGCGGCACTGACGCTGAGGGCGTCCAGGCGCACGCCATCGAAACGCTCGGTGAGGGCCAGCAAGGCGGCATCGCCCTCGGCACGCACCTGGCCGATGAGGCGCGCCACATCCGCGGCGATATCGGCGCGCGCGGCAAATGCCGGGCGGGCCAGCGCCGCGCGACGCTGTGCCGTATCGAGTTCCTGCCAATACAGAATGCGCATCGTCACACCAGCATCTTCTCGACCGGGAGCACCAGCATCGCACTGGCTCCGGCCTTCTTCAGACTCTCGAGGGTTTCCCAGAATACGTTCTCGCGGCATACCGCATGCACGACGACCCGGTCCGGGTGCCCTTCGAGTGGAATGATGGTGGGCGACTCGCTGCCCGGCAGCAGCAGCCGGATCTGCGGCAGCGCCGAGCGTGGGGCGTGCAGCATGATGTACTTGCTCTCCTTGACCTGCTGCACGCCATCGATGCGCATCAGCAGCCGTTCGGCCCATTCGTCCTTGGTGGGCGCCAACGGCAGCGGCGTGCGGATCAGTACGGCGTGACTTTCCAGGACGGTGAAGACTTCGCGCAGGTGATTGGCCTGCAGCGTCGAGCCGGTCGATACCAGGTCGCACACCGCATCGGCGCGCCCCAGGCGCGGTGCAATCTCCACGGCGCCCGAGAGCACCACGATCTCCGCCGCCAGTTCATGCTGCTTCAGAAAGCGGGCGAGCATGTATGGATAGGTGGTGGCGATGCGCTTGCCCTGCAGCCACTGCGGACCGCTGAACTGCACCCCGTCGGGTACGGCCAGCGCCAGGCGGCAGCGGCCAAAATCCAGGTTGCGCACGCTCTGGAACAGCGCCGGCTGCCCGCGCGAGGCAAGTTCCAGGCGGCTCTCTTCGAGCACGTTGAGGCCCACCAGTCCGAGGTCACACACATCCTCCTGGACCAGATCCGGGATGTCGTCATCGCGCACGAACAGCACATCCAGCGGCATGTTCTCGCCAAAGCCCATCAGCTGATCCTTGCCCCGCGAGAGCTTCAGGCCGCAGCGGCTGAGCAGATCCAGGGACGGGTCGGTCAGCCGTCCGGATTTCTGGACGGCCAGTTTCAGCCGGGTGTCTTTATCCATGACGGGCCGCCTCCACGCGGCGGGCCGAATCGTTGCGGCGGGAGCTGCGGGCACGCCGCAGCACCAGCGAGTAGCCGCCGTTGCCGTCGGCGAGGCAGCGCGCCACGCGACTGATGGTGGTGACACTGACGCCCGTAAGCCGGTTGATCTCGCGGTAGGGGACGCCGCGCTTCAGCCAGTCCACGACTGCCCAGCGGTCGGCCATCGCCTGGATCTCGGCCGGCGTGCACAGGTCACGAAAGAACGCCCGGCACTCATCGGCGCTGCGCAACGAGGCGACCGCGGCGAACAGGTTGCGCTCGGCCAGTGCTTCCTGGCTGGAGGACACATTGAGATGGCTTTTCATGGGGCTGGCGGCTCGTTTCAACGTAACAGTACGCTAATACATTAACACAGACGGCCGCGCGCCAGAAGGCTATAATCGGCTGATGCGACTCAGTACCGCACGGATCCTCACCACCCACGTTGGCAGCATGCCCAGGCCCCCGGCGGTGGTCGAGATGCTGATGGCCCGGGAAAACCGCACCGCCTATGACCCCGCGGCGTTCGATGTCGTGATGAGCGCCGCGGTCGATGCGGTAGTGGCGCGCCAGGTGCAGGCGGGCATCGACATCGTCAGTGACGGGGAAGTGTCGAAAATCAGCTACGCGACCTACATCAAGGAGCGGCTGTCGGGCTTTGCCGGGGATCGGCCGCGGCAGATCGCCCTCGACCTGCAGCCCTATGCGGAATTCCGGGCCCGCATGGCCATTTTCGCCGGCAAGCAGGCTTTCAAGCGTCAGGCCTGCACCGGACCCATCGCGCGGGTCGACCGCGAATCCGTGCACCAGGACATCGCGCACCTGCGCGCCGCGCAGCAGCGTCATGGCTGCGCGGAGGTGTTCATGAACGCGGCCTCCCCGGGTGTGGTGGCAGCATTCCAGCCCAATGAGTACTACCCAACGCATGAGGCATACGTCGAAGCCATCGCCAACGCCATGCGCGAGGAATACGAGGCGATCGCCGCGGCCGGCATCGTGCTGCAGATCGACTGCCCGGATCTGGCAATGGCGCAGCACACCGGTTTCCAGGATCTGAGTGAGGCGCAGTTCCTGCACCGGGCGAATTTCCACGTCGAGGCGCTCAACGAGGCGCTGCGCAATGTTGCGGCCGACCAACTGCGCATGCACGTGTGCTGGGGCAACTATGAAGGCCCGCACGACCACGACATCGACGTGGCGAAAATACTGCCGATCATCTTCAAGGCGAAACCTTCGGCCCTGCTCTTCGAGGCAGCGAATCCACGCCACGCCCACGAATGGCTCACCTGGAGTCGCGCGAAGATCCCGGACGACAAGGTGCTGGTGCCGGGCCTGCTGACCAGTACCTCGAATTATGTCGAGCACCCCGAACTCATCGCTCAGCGTATCTGCGTGTTCGCGGACATCGTGGGTCGGGAGCGGGTCCTGGCCGGTACCGATTGCGGATTCGGTACTTTTGCCGGCATCGGCAAAATGGATGCCGAAATCTCCTATGCCAAGCTGGCCTCCCTGGCCGAGGGTGCCCGGCGCGCATCCGTGCGCCTGTGGCCTTGACGCTGCCGCGCGACCCCGCCTAGACTTCACCTGCTCATCGAGACCGGCTGAGGGAAAAGGCCCTTCGACGCCGGGGCAACCGCCGAGCCTAACCAGCTCGGGAAGGTGCCAACTCCTGCGACCCGCACTTAAAAAGCGGGGCGGTAGATGAGCGATCGGAGTGGCCCGAGCCGCGTGCAGCGCGGTGCGGGATGGACCCGATTCACCCGCCCGATCGGCGCGGGTGTTCCGCAGGGGTATCGGTTGTTTTACGAGCCCTGGTCGGCGGAGCGCCCAAGATGACTGGCAAAGTTGAGGTTCTATCTATAGGCACGCGTGCCGCGCGCGTGACGCCCCTGCACGCGCCGACCCCGGTGGCGTCTCCCGCGATTCGCGAGGGCGTCCTGGAACTGGCCGGCGCCCGTGCGCTGCATCATCATGGGGAGCTCACCGACGTACGCGTCGCCTGGCGCATGACGGGGCCGGAGGGTGCGCCGGTGGTGTGCGCGCTGGGCGGCATTTCGGCGCATCGCCGGGTGTGCCTCACCGCTGATCCGCGGGTGGGCTGGTGGGCCGAAATCGCCGGACCGGCCAAGCCCCTCGACAGTGATCGGTGGCGGATCCTGAGTTTTGATTTCCTGGGGGGGAGTGGCGAGACCACCGGGCCGGTCGCCGGCGCGACCGATTTCCCCAGCATTTCGACCTACGACCAGGCGCGCATGCTCGAACAGCTGCTGGACGCACTGGGTATCGACGCACTGCGTGCCATTGCCGGCGGGTCCTACGGTGGCATGGTGGGCCTCGCGTTCGCGGAACGCTTTCCGGACCGCGTGGCCAATCTGCTGGTGGTCGGCGCCCCGGATCGCGCCCATCCGATGTCCAGCGCCTGGCGCAGTACCCAGCGGCGCATGGTCCGCTTCGGCATCGAGAGCGGCCGGCCGGAGCTGGGCATGGAGCTGGCGCGGGCGCTGGCGATGACCACCTATCGATCCGCGGAGGAGTTCGCGGCGCGCTTCGACGGACCTGCGCAGTTCATCGACGGGCGCTTCGAGTTTCCGGTGGAACAGTATCTGGCCGCGCGCGGCCGCGACTACGCGGCCCGGCACTGTCCCGAATCATTCCTGTGCCTGTCCGAGTCCATCGACCTGCATCGCGTGGATGTCGCGCGCATTTTCGTGCCGACTACCGTGGTGGGCATCCGTGAGGATCGTCTGGTGCCGCTGTCGGACCTGCGCGCCATGGTCGCGCGGCTCCAGCAAGGCCGCCTGCACGAGATTTCCTCGGTATTCGGACACGATGCCTTCCTGAAGGAGACAGATCAGTTGCGTGGAATTTTTGCGAACGTACTGGGCGGTGCGGGATGAGTCTGAAACCGGATGCCGTGACTCAGGCGGTGCGCGCCGGTCTGGAGAGCGATGCCGATACGGGCGCGGTGGTACCGCCCATTCACCTCTCCACGACCTATGCTTTCCGCGCCTTTGCGGACAAGCGCCCCTACGACTACTCGCGCAGCGGCAATCCCACCCGTGACCTGCTCGGCAAGGCGCTGGCGGATCTGGAAGGTGGCGTCGGCGCGACGATTCTCGCCACCGGCATGGCCGCGATCACGCTGGTCGGGCAGCTGCTGCCCATCGGCGCGCGCATCGTCGCGCCGCACGATTGCTACGCCGGTACGTATCGGCTGTTTGAAGCGTGGCAGCGCCGCGGCGAACTCGTGTGCGACTTCGTGGACTTCGGCGACATGGCGGCCGTGCGCGCGGCATTGTCGCAGCCGGCGGCGTTGCTGTGGATCGAAACGCCCAGCAATCCATTGCTGCGCATCACCGACATTGCGCACTTCGCCGAGCTGGGCCACGCGGCCGGCGCGCTGATCGGGGTCGACAATACCTTTCTCTCGCCGCTGTGGCAGAAGCCACTGGCGCTGGGCGCGGACATCGTCGTGCACTCCACGACCAAGTATCTCAATGGACACAGCGATGTCGTCGGCGGCGCGGTGATTGCGGCCACCGCGGAACTGCACGAGCAGTTGGGCTGGTGGGCGAACTGCATGGGTCTCACCGGCGCGGCCTTCGACAGCTATCTGACTTTGCGCGGACTGCGGACCTTGAATGCGCGCCTGGACCACCATGGGCGCAATGCGGGCCGCCTCGCGCACTGGCTGCAGTCGCAGCCGGGCGTGAAGCGCGTGTTTTATCCCGGTCTGCCGGAACATCCGGGGCACGAGGTCGCAGCCCGGCAGCAACAGGGGTTCGGCGCCGTCGTGACGCTGGAGATCGCCGGCGGGCACGACGCGGTGCGCGCGCTGGTATCGCAGCTGAAGTACTTCTCCCTCGCCGAGAGCCTCGGTGGGGTCGAGAGCCTGATCGCGCACCCGGCCACCATGACCCACGCGGCCATGGATCCGCAGGCGCGGCAGCGCGCGGGCCTCACGGAGGGTCTGCTGCGCCTGTCGGTCGGAATCGAAGCATATGAGGACCTGCGCGATGATTTCGCAGCGGGTCTGGAGCGCGCACGCGCGGCGACGCGCTAGGCTGCGAGGATCGCGGCGACGCGCTCGCCGACTTCGCGCGTGCTGTACGTACGGCTGCCGGGCGCGGCGATATCCGGCGTGCAGGCGCCTTCGGTGATGGCCTGCGCGATGGCTTTCTCGACCAGCGCCGCTTCCTCGTGCAGCTGCAGTGAGTGGCGCAACAGCAGCGCCACGCTCATCAGGGTGCCATAAGGATTGGCGATGCCCTTGCCCGCGATGTCCGGGGCCGATCCATGGATCGGCTCGTACAGCCCGCGGCTGCCGTCACCCAACGAGGCGGAGGGCAGCAGCCCCAGGGAACCGGCGAGCATCGAAGCTTCATCCGTGAGGATGTCGCCGAACATGTTTTCGGTCAGCAGCACATCAAAATCGCGCGGCCGGCGGATCAGGTGCATGGCCGCGGCATCGACCAGGATGTGTTCGAGCTGAATACCCGGAAACTCGGTGCGCGCCACCCGTGTGCACACCTCGCGCCACAGGCGCGATGTCTCCAGCACGTTCGATTTGTCGATCGAGGTCACCTTGCCGCGTCGTGCGCGCGCCAGCTGGCAGGCCACCCGCGTCACCCGCTCGACCTCGCCCACCGTATAGGTACAAAGATCCGTCGCCTTATCGCGGCTGCGGGTCTTCTCGCCGAAGTAGATACCTCCGGTGAGTTCGCGCACGAACATCAGGTCGACCCCGTCGAGGACTTCCGGGCGCAGGGTCGAGGCGTGGCGCAGGGCAGGGTGGATGGTGACGGGGCGCAGGTTCGCAAAGGTCCCCAGCGCCTTGCGCAGGCCGAGCAGTCCGCTTTCCGGACGCACTTTCGCATCCGGCGCCGACCATTTCGGACCGCCGATGGCCCCCAGCAAAATTGCGTCGCTGGCCAGGCACGACTCGAGGGTTGATGGCGGCAGCGGCTCGCCCGTGAGCTCGATGGCCGCGCCCCCGAAGGGCTGCGGCGTGAGCGCGAACTGATGCCCGAAGCGTTGCGCCACCGTGGTGAGACAGCGCACGCCTTCTGCGGCGACTTCCGGGCCGATGCCATCGCCCCCCAGTACCGTAATCGATGCCTTCATGACTCAGTTGTCCTTGGTGCGCGCTTCGTAGACGGCGATCCGCTCCTGCTGCTGCAGCAGGAAACCGAGCTCGTCGACGCCATTGAGCAGGCAGTACCGCGCGAACGGATCGATGGCGAACCCGATGTTGGCGCCATTGGGCAGCTGCAGGTTCGTGCCCGCCAGGTCGATGGTGACCTCGCTGCCGGGATTGCCGATGAGCCAGCGGCTCGTGCCCTCATCGACCACGATCGGCAGCAGCCCGTTCATCAGCGAATTGTTGCGGAAAATGTCGGCGATCTCGGTGCTGATGACGGCGCGGAAGCCGTAATCGAGCAACGCCCAGGGCGCATGTTCGCGCGAGGAACCGCAGCCGAAGTTGCGCCCCGCGACCAGTACCTGGCAGCCGGCGGCCGCGGGCTGGTTCAGGATGAAGTCGGCGTTCGGGCTGCCATCGGGCGCATAGCGCCAGTCGGAGAACAGCTGCTTGCCCAGACCGCTGCGCGTGGTCGTGGTGAGAAAGCGCGCCGGAATGATCTGGTCGGTGTCGATGTTGCTGCCCGGCAGCACCACCGTGCGCGAGCGGATGGTCGTGATCTTTTCCATTATCGTCGTCCCTACATCAGCTCACGCGGATCGGTGACCCGGCCGCGAATGGCACTGGCTGCCGCGGTCAGGGGACTCGCGAGCAGGGTGCGCGCACCGGCGCCCTGACGGCCTTCAAAGTTGCGATTGCTCGTGCTCACCGAATACTCACCGCGTGCGACGGTGTCACCGTTCATGCCGATGCACATCGAACAGCCCGACTCGCGCCAGTCGGCACCGGCAGCGATGAAGATCTGATCCAATCCTTCGGCCTCCGCTGCGGCCTTGACCTGCTGTGAGCCCGGAACCACGAGCATGCGCACCGTGCTCGCGATCCGGTGACCGCGCAGCACCTGTGCAGCGCTGCGCAGGTCGCTGAGGCGGCCATTGGTGCAGCTGCCGATGAACACGACATTCACGGGCTGATCACGGATGGCCTGACCGGCCTGGAACCCCATGTAGGCGAGGGCCTTGTCAAACACCGGGTCGCCTTTGCGGTCCGGTACCGATCCGTTGATGGGAATGACCATGCCCGGATGCGTGCCATAGCTGATCATCGGCGTCAGCTGCGCCGCATCCAAAGTGTGCTCGCGATCAAAGGCGGCGCCCGGGTCCGTCGGCAATGCGCGCCAGCGTTCCACGGCGCGTTCCCAGGCGGCCCCGCTGGGGGAGCGGGGCCGGTCCGACAGATAACTGAACGTCGTTTCATCCGGCGCGATCATGCCGGCGCGGGCCCCTGCCTCGATGGACATATTGCACACCGTCATGCGCTCCTCCATGTTCAGGGCACGAATCCCTTCGCCGCGATATTCGAGCACATGACCGGTGCCACCCTCGACGCCGATCTGCCCGATGATGGCCAGCACCAGGTCCTTGGCCGTGACGCCGGCCTGCAGTTTCTGGTTCACGTTGATGGCAAAGGTCTGCGGCTTGCGCTGCAGGATGCATTGGGTCGCAAAGACATGCCCCACCTCGGTGGTGCCAATGCCGAAGGCCAGTGCGCCGAAGGCGCCGTGCGTGCTCGTGTGACTGTCGCCACACACGATGGTGCGACCCGGACGCGTCAGACCCAGCTCCGGCCCGATGATGTGCACGATGCCGCGCAGGTCGCTGTGCATGTTCAGCAGTTCGATGCCGGCCGCGGCGCAATTGCGCTCCAGCTGCGCGACCTGCCGGGCAGCGGCCGACTGGACCACCGGCACGCCGCCGAACACCTGCTCGGTGCGCGTCGGGGTGGAGTGATCCATGGTCGCGAGCGTCAGATCCTTGCGCCGCACGGACAGGCCGCGCTGGCGCAGCACCTCGAAGGCCTGCGGGGTGGTGACCTCGTGAATCAGGTGCAGGTCGATGAACAGTACCGCGGGCGCGTCGGCCGTCTCGGGAGCCACTTCGTGCTGCTCCCAAACCTTCTGGAACATGGTCTTGGGCATGTTTGATCCTGGATGTCGGCCTACCCGCGCGGCGGCGCCGCGCGGGTCAGCTCAATGCGATTGATGACGTCGAGCAGCGCGCGCGTGCCGGCCTCGACAATGTCGGTGCTGGCGCTGGCGCCGCGGTAGGTGCGGTTGTGATACTCCACGTGGACCACGGCTTCACCCTGGGCATCCTGCCCGCCGGTGACGGCGCGCACCTCGAACGTGCGCAGCGTCACCGCGATGCCGGTGGCCGCGGTCAGCGCCAGGAACGAGGCATCCACGGGGCCATCCCCGCGCGAGGTCTGCGCGATCGCGCGCCCATCGCGATGCTTCAGATCGATCGTCGCCCGCGCGCCCTCGGCACCGCTGCTGGATTCGATCCGCAGCTGCGTGAGTTCCCAAGGCCCGCCACCACCGCCCTCGGCCCGCAGCACGAGTGCCTCGATGTCGCCATCGAAGAGCGCCTTCTTGCGCAGCGCCAGCTCCACGAACTGCGCGTGAACGCGCGCGAACTGGGCAGCGTCCAGTTCAAAGCCCAACGCCTCGATGCGGCCGCGCAGGGCCTCCGGGCCACTGTCCTTGCCCAGCACCAGGACGCTGCGCGGCAGACCCACGTCTTCCTGCAGGATGGCGTTCTCGCCCACCACCGCCTTGTTGCGTGGAATGAGCACGCCGGTGATGTTCGATACCAGGCGCGACACCGGGTACAGCCGCGTCGAGCGGACATTGGTGGTGAGATTGAAGAAGGCCGCGCGCGTGCGCAGGGCCATCACCACCTCTTCCAGTGAACAGTTACCGGCGCGTTCGCCGATGCCGTTGATGGTGCATTCGATCTGCCGCGCGCCGGCGACCACGGCCGTGAGGCTGTTGGCGACGGCCATCCCGAGATCATCATGGCAGTGCACCGACAGTACGACCTGCTCGATGCCACGCACGTTCTTGCGCAGGTAACGGAACAGTTCGGAGAACTCGTCCGGCACCGCGTGGCCGACCGTGTCCGGAATGTTGATGGTGGTCGCGCCGGCGGCAATGACCCGTTCGATGACTTCCGCCAGAAATTCCAGTTCGGTACGGGACGCATCTTCAGGTGAGAATTCCACATCACCGCAGTGTTCACGCGCGATCGACACGCCCTCGATGGCGGCGCTGATCACCTGCGCGGGCGTCAGGCGCAGTTTGTGTTCGCGATATACGGGACTGGTGCCGAGGAACACATGCACACGGCTGCGGGCCGCCGTCTGCAACGCGCCGACGGCCCCTTCGATTTCAGCGCGCGTGCAGCGGGCGAGTGCGCAGATAACCGGCCCGCGCACTTCGCTGGCGACCGCGCGGACGCTGTCCCAGTCATCCTGCGAGGCGCTCGGATAGCCCGCTTCGATCACATCCACGCCCAGCCCCGCGAGCGCGCGCGCCACCCGCAGTTTCTCCGGCCGCGTCATCCCGCAGCCCGGTGCCAGCTCGCCGTCGCGCAGCGTGGTATCGAAGATGATGACCCGTTCGGGATCGGTGGGCATGTAGTTGGCGTGGGTCCTTTACGCGCGCCGATCGTTAAGCCAGGGCATCTTGGCGCGCAAGGTGGCGCCGACCCTTTCGATCTGCCGGTCCATGTCCTGCTTGAGCATCTTGCGATACTCCTTCTGACCGGACCTGTTCTCCTCGATCCACTGGCGGGCGAACTTGCCGGTCTGGATTTCCTTGAGGATCTTGCGCATCTCGTTCTTGGTCTTTTCATTGACCACGCGCGGACCGCGCGTCAGGTCGCCGTACTTGGCCGTGTCCGAGATGAACTGGTGCATCTTGGTGATGCCGCCTTCATGCAGCAGGTCGACGATGAGCTTCAGCTCATGCAGGCACTCGTAATAGGCAACCTCGGGCTGATAGCCGGCCTCGACCAGTGTCTCGAAGCCCTTGACCACCAGCTCCGTGGCGCCGCCACACAGCACGGCCTGCTCGCCGAACAGATCCGTCTCGGTCTCCTCCGCGAACGTGGTATCGAGCACGCCGCCGCGCGTACCGCCAATGCCGTGGGCATAGGCGAGGGCGCGCGCGTGGGCATTGCCCGTAGCGTCCTGCGCGATGGCGATCAGACACGGCACGCCGCGACCCTGCTGATATTGGCGGCGGACCAGATCACCGGGACCTTTCGGGGCGATGAGCACCACGTCCAGATCACGGCGCGGCTTGATGAGCTTGAAATGAACATTGAAGCCATGGGCGAAGAGCAGGGTGGCGCCTTTCTTGACGGAGTCGATCACTGCACCGTACAGCGCTTCCTGAGCCAGGTCCGGCACCAGCATCGCGATCAGGTCGGCAGCGGCCACGGCCTTCGCGGGCTCGGCGACTTCCAGGCCGTCCTTCTTGGCCTTCTTCCAGCTCGCGCCACCCTTGCGGACGCCGGCGACGACATCGAAGCCACTGTCCTTGAGATTCAGCGCATGGGCGCGGCCCTGGCTGCCGTAGCCGAGCACGGCGATGCGCGCGCCGCGCAGCGCCTTCTTGTTCACGTCCTTCTGCGAATACAACTTCATCACTACGCTCCCTAAGCTGCTGGACACGCGCCATACGGCCAAAATGCCGGGCGCATAAAAAACCCCGCACCCGCCCTGGTTAGGGGCCGGTGCGGGGTCCTGGTGTTCGTGATGCGCTTTTCCCTTAAGCGCCCGCGAATGACCCGCACCGGGTGCTTCCCGCAAGCAGCACGAGCGGAACCGATACCGGCATCCGGTCAGGGCTGCATTGTTCAGCGGTGGTGATCATCGGCGAATTCAGACACTGCAACGTGGACCTCGAATGTCAGCAAATTCGTGCAAAATTGTCAATCGAATCGGCGTTTTTGGAGTTCTCATGAGTCAAGACCTGCTGTTGACCGAGGCGAGTCCTGCGGCGCGACCCCTGTGGTTGCTCAGCGAGGCGAGCCTCGCGCCGTGGTTGGCGCAGCAGCCCGCCACCGTGGCGAATTGGCTGCACGCCAACAATTTCCAGGCCGAGCGGCAGCGTGTACTGGTGCTGCCGGGGGAAGCGGGGCACATCGGCGGTGCCATCGTGGGGCTGGGGCCGCTGCGGGAGATCGACGACCTGACCCTGTGGCATGCCGCCGGTCTGAGCGACCGGCTGCCGGGCGAGCATTATCGGGTGGCCACCCCGTTGGCGGCGCAGGCCGCCACCCAGTTCGCCCTGGGCTGGTTGATCGGCAGTTACCGGATCACCCGTTATCGCAGCGCAGGTAACGCGCCCCGCGCCGCGCTCATCGCCCCGCCGGGTGCTGACATTCCCTATGTACGTGCGGCGGCGCAGGCCACCACGCTGGCGCGCGACCTGATCAATACCCCGGCCAATGACCTGGGACCCGCTGAACTGGCGCAGGCAGGATTCGACCTGGCAGCCCGATTCGGTGCCCGCTGCCGGGTGCTGGTGGGTACCGAACTCGACACCCAGGGGTTTCCACTGATTCGGGCCGTGGGTGCGGGAAGTGCGCGTGAGCCGTGCCTGGTCGACCTGCGCTGGGGTGCGGCCGACGCCCCGCGCGTGACGCTGGTCGGCAAGGGCGTCTGTTTCGACAGCGGGGGCCTCGACCTGAAACCGGGTGCCGCGATGCTGCTCATGAAAAAGGACATGGGTGGGGCGGCCTGTGCGCTGGCCCTGGCCAGTTTGCTGATGAGCCTCAACGCGCCGATCCAGCTGCGCGTGTTGCTGCCGTGTGTGGAAAACAGCGTCGATGCACTGTCTTATCGTCCCGGTGACGTCCTGCGCTCGCGCAAGGGTCTGACCGTCGAGATCGGCAATACCGACGCCGAAGGGCGGCTGATCCTGGCCGACGCGCTGGCCGAGGCGGACGCGGAAGCGCCCGATCTGCTGATTGATCTGGCGACGCTCACCGGCGCCGCAAGGACCGCGCTCGGGCCGGAACTACCGGCCGCCTACAGCCCGGACGAGGCGCTGCTGTCGGGCGCACGCGCCGCCGGAGAGGCCACGCATGACCCGCTGTGGCCCATGCCGCTCTGGGCAGGCTACGATGACGAATTCAGCAGCCGCATCGCCGACATCGGCAATGTCTCGACCGGCGCATTCGCCGGATCGATCATTGCGGCGCTGTTTCTGAAGCGATTTGTAACAACTTCGCGCGCCTGGCTGCACGTGGATCTTTATGCCTGGAATCCGAAGGAACGGCCCGGCCGTCCCGTGGGTGCCGAGGCGCAATGCGTGCGCGCGCTCTACTATCTGGTTCGCCAGCGATTCGGATGAAGGAACTCATGGCTACGAAATCCAAAGCAAAGAACCGCACCGCCCACGATCCGCGCCGTTATTCGCGCCTGGTGGTCGACGGCGCCAAGCAGGCGCCATCGCGCGCCATGCTGCGCGCCGTGGGCTTCGGGGACGGGGACTTCACGAAACCGCAGGTCGGGATTGCCTCCACCTGGGCCAATCTGACGCCCTGCAATATGCACATCGCCGAACTCGCCCGGGCCGCCGCCGCAGGCGTCGACGCGGCGGGCGGCAAGAGCGTCCTGTTCAACACCATTACGGTGTCGGACGGCATTTCGATGGGTTCACCCGGAATGCGGTATTCGCTGGTATCGCGTGAAGTCATCGCGGATTCGATCGAGACCGTGGTGGGCGCGGAAGGCTTCGATGGTTTTGTCGCGGTGGGCGGCTGCGATAAGAATATGCCCGCTTGCGCCATGGCCATGGCGCGCATGAACCGGCCTGCCGTGTTCGTCTATGGCGGCACCATCCGGCCCGGGGTGCAGCGCCGCGACATCATTTCGGTGTTCGAGGCGGTGGGGGCCCACGCCGCGGGCACCATGAATGACGCCCAGCTGCTGGAAATCGAGCGCACGGCGATCCCGGGTCCGGGCAGCTGCGGTGGCATGTACACGGCCAACACCATGGCGTCGGCCATCGAAGCCTTGGGACTGTCACTGCCCGGAAGTTCGGCGCAGGAGGCCGTGAGTGCTGCCAAGCGCCTCGACTGCGAGCGCGCCGGCGTCGCGGTCGTGCGGCTCATCGAATCCGGCCTCCGGCCGCGCGACATCCTGACCCGCAAGGCGTTTGAAAATGCGATTACGGTGAGCATCGCCCTGGGCGGGTCGACGAACGCCGTTCTGCATCTGCTGGCGATTGCCCATGAAGCACGCGTCAAGCTGCGGCTCGAGGATTTCAGCCGCATCGGCCGCCGCGTGCCGGTACTGGCCGATGTACGGCCCAGTGGCCGCTACCTCATGTCGGAGCTGATCGCGATCGGCGGCATCCAACCGCTGATGAAAATGCTGCTCGATGCGGACCTGCTGCATGGCGATTGCCTCACCGTGACCGGACAGACCCTGGCGCAGAACCTCGCCGCCACAGGTCCTTATCCCAAAGGTCAAGATGTAGTTCACTCCTTCTCCGATCCCATCAAGAAGGACAGCCACCTGATTGTCATGAAGGGCAACGTGGCCCCGGCCGGTGCCGTGGCTAAGATCACGGGTAAGGAGGGCCTGACTTTCCAGGGCCGCGCCCGCGTTTTTGACGGCGAAGAGCGCGCGACGGCCGCCATCCTCAACGGTACGGTGCGCGCCGGTGATGTGGTCGTGATCCGCTATGAAGGGCCGAAGGGAGGACCGGGTATGCGCGAGATGCTCAGCCCCACCGGTGCACTCATGGGGCGCGGTCTCGGCGGCCACGTGGCGCTGATCACCGATGGGCGCTTTTCGGGCGGTAGCCACGGATTTGTCGTTGGACATATCGCTCCGGAGGCCGCCGTCGGCGGCCCCATCGGTCTGCTGCGCACCGGGGACCTCGTGACGATTGACGCTGTGAAACAAGCCATCCACGCGCAGTTGTCGGCAGCGGAGTGGCGGCGCCGACGGGCGGCCTGGCGCGCCCCCAAACCCTATGCGACGACCGGCGTGCTCGCAAAATACGCGAGTCTGGTCGGCAGCGCCTCGGACGGTGCCGTGACCGGAACGGGTCCGGACCGACGCTGAAGGCGCAGCACATTGTGTTTATCTAGTTGTCAGTGTGCGTGGCGACAGTTACAGTTGTGTTATCAGCGACCGGTCGTTGATAAGTTTTCTTGAAAAACCCGGGGGAATGCGTTTCGGACCTGTGCCCGATGCCTGATCAACGAGGCGATAGGGCACCAGAACACAACCGGCCGGCAGTGCAAGTACTGACGGTTCGAAAATTTGGTCCGGGACGGGCTTGCGTGCAGCGCCAAACGTGTTTACGTTTCGAGGCTCGACAATCTGCCCGTCAGTTGGATCGGTAACGACATTACGATAACGAGTATGGCTGCCTACGCAAGACACGACACTTCGTTCTTTTCCCAGCGCGCGCTGTTTTTGGTCGCGATTATCGTCATCCATATCGGGCTGATCTATCTGTTCGCATCAGGTCTGGCAACGCGCATCATCCATGTCGTGGCTCCGCCGCTGGAGACCACCATCGTTCAGGACGTGAAGCAGCGCGATACGCCGCCGCCGCCGCCGCCACCGAAGATGGAGCGCCCGCCGGTGGAGATTCCACCGCCGGATGTCACCATCAATATTCCGGTTGAGAGCCAGACGACCGCGATCACCAACGTGACGACCAAGCACGTCGAGGCACCGCCGCCGGCGCCGCCGCGGCCGGCGGTCGTCGTGCCGGCCTCACTGGACATCAAGCATTCACCGTCGACGGATGACTATTATCCGCCCACGTCGATCCGCATGAATGAGACGGGCTCCGCCGTCATCAAGTTGTGCGCCGCCGCCAATGGCAGCGTCGCCGGGACGCCGACGCTGGAGAAGAGCTCGGGTTCCACGCGACTGGATGAGGCCGCCATCAAGTGGGGCACTCATGTCCGGATGAAGCCCGCGACATCGGACGGCAAGCCAATCGGGGGCTGCGTGCCCTTGAAGGTCTCGTTCGTCCTGAAGTGAAGGACTGACCCAACAACAAGTTCACCCAGGAGCGCCCGTTCAGGGGCATCCTGCCGATCTCAGACGAGGAAACTATGGAAAACGCCGCAACAACCGCCGCCGCAGCATCCGCCAACGCATACGGACCGATGTCACTGATCACCAACCATGATCCGCTGTCACACGGAGTATTGGCCCTTCTGGCTGTGATGTCCTTTTTGTCCTGGTACATCATGCTGACCAAGTTGTGGGACCAGCATAAGCTGGCCGCCTCATACAAGGCGGTGGAGAAGACCTTCTGGACTTCGCCCTCGCTGAAGGACGGCGTCGAGCGTCTGAAGAAGAACGACCCCTATCGTGCGATCGTCGAAGAGGGCCTGCGCGCCGCGGCCCATCACGACGGGCGCCTGACGGACCGCATCGACTTGCACGAGTGGATCACCATGTCGCTGCAGCGCTCGGTATCGAACGTAAACGGTGCACTGCAGGGGGGCCTGGGCTTCCTGGCCACCGTTGGTTCCACTGCCCCGTTCATCGGCCTCTTCGGTACGGTCGTCGGCATCATCAAGGCACTGATCGCCATCGGCGTGTCGGGCCAGCCCAGCATTGATCGCGTTGCCGGACCGGTCGGCGAGGCGCTGATGATGACCGCCATCGGTCTGTTCGTCGCCGTGCCGGCGGTGATCGGTTACAACTGGCTCGTCGGGCGCAACAAGAACCTGCAGGAAAATCTGCGGAACTTTGCGGCTGACGTGCATGCCTACCTGGTAGGCGGCGCCCGTGTCGGTGGCGCCGACGGCACCAGTCGTCCGGCCGCCGCCGCTGCCCCGGCTGCCGCTGTCCGCAAGTAACTGCGATTCGCGTCGGCGCAATCGCATACCCGCCGGGGCGCAAGCCCCGGCTTTTTCGCGGCAGGTAACCCGATATGTCAATGAACGTACAGTTGGATGGCGAGGATCAGCCCCTCAACTCCACAATCAACACGACCCCGCTGGTCGATGTGATGCTCGTGCTGCTGATCATCTTTTTGATCACCGTCCCGGTGATCAACAAGCGGATCCATGTGAATCTGCCGGATGCGGCCAATGTCGCGACGCAGACCAAGCCCGAGAATATCGTGATCTCCGTGACGGCCAATGGCGATATCTATTGGAACAATGCCAAGTTGGCCGATCAGCATGAGTTGCTGACCAAGATCGAGCAAAAGGCCGTGGTAAAGCCACAGCCTGAAATTCATCTGTGGGCGGACAAGGACGCGTTGTTCCAGTCCGTCGGCCGGGTCCTATATGCGATCCAGCGCGGCGGAATTGTCAAAGTCGGGTTCATCACCCAGCCTGATGCGGCCTCCCTGGCGGAAAGCATCGCCGACGCGACGCAAGTGCGCTAGGCCCTAAGGAGATATTCGACCATGTCAATGTCAGTAGGCGAAGCCGGCGACGGCGAAGCGATGTGCGACATCAACACCACGCCGTTGATCGACGTGATGCTGGTGCTCGTCGTCATGTTGATCCTCACACTGCCCGTCATGAACCATGCCGTGAAGCTGGACATGCCGAATCCCAATGCTCCGCCTCCACCCCCGCAGCAGGTTCAGCCGGAGACCGTCGATCTCGAGATCTACTCCGATGGCACGATCGTCTGGGACGGCAACACGGTTCCCAACATGCGTACTTTGGAAGGTTATTTCCAGAGTGATGCGGTGAAGGATCCGCAGCCGGAAATTCATCTGCGGCCTGATCGGCGCGCCAAGTATGACGTGGTCGCAAAGGTGCTGGCCGCCGCGCAGCGCAACCACATGAGGAAGATCGGTTTCGTCAATGTGGCTGAGTTCAGTCAGTAATTCATCTGGTTATAGAACATATGAACAAAGTATCGAAAATTGCCCTGGCCGCGGCCGTGGCAGTTGGTCTCGGAAGTGCAATGTCCGTGCTGGCGGAAGACTCTCCGCCGCCCAAGGCACAGGTCAGCATCGCCGCTGGCAAGGATCTGAAGGCGGCGAACCAGGCGGTGCAGGACAAGAAGTACGAGGAAGCCATTACGTACCTGGACAAGGTCAAGGCCAACCCCAAGAAAAACGAGTACGACGAGTACGTCGTGAACGAGCTGTCCGTCAATGCCTACGCCGGGCTGAAGCGCTATCCAGAGGCCGACGCGGCACTGGAAAATATCATCGCCTCGAGGTTCATGCCGCCCGATGAGCTGAAAAAGCGCGTCATCACGGCGGCGATCCTGAACAACCAGCTGATGAATTACGACAAGGCCATCCAGTACGGCACCCGGGCCATCCGCGATGGCTACGGAACGCCTCAGGTGCAGTTGGTGGTTGCTCAGGCCTACTATCTGAAGAAGGATTACAAGGGCACCGAGAAGTTCGTTCATGGCATGGTCGACGACCAGATCAAGGCGGGCCAGTCGCCGAGCGAGGAAGTCCTGCGGATGGGCTATGACTCCTCCACCAAACTGGATGATGACGCGGGCCAGACACACTACCTCGAATTGCTGGTGACCTACCATCCGATGCCGGATTACTGGTCGAATCTGATGGACACCCTGTACCACGGCAAGCTGAGCGACAAGGAGCTGCTGCAGGTCTACCGGCTGTCGGCCGATGTCGGCGTCCTCAAGCGTGGCGCGGACTATGCTGAAATGGCACAGCTGGCACTGGCCACCGGATCACCGGGTGAGGCTGTTGCGGTGTTGAACAAGGGTTTTGCCGCCAACGCATTTACCGACAAGGCCGATCAGAACCGCAACACGCACCTGCTGGACTCGGCCAAGAAACAGGCGGCGACCGATCAGCCGACCTTGGCCAAGACCGAGGCGGACGCGGGCAATGCCGCCACCGGCGACAAGCTGGTGGGTGTGGGTATCGGCTACTTCGGTTACGGTGATTACGCCAAGGCAACCAAAGATATTTCGGCGGGCCTGGCCAAAGGCACCACGACGGCGGATGCGAGCGATGCCCGACTGTTGCTGGGTATTGCCCAGTTGAAGTCCGGCGACAAGGACGCAGCAGTGAAGACTTTCAAGATGGTCAAGGGTGATCCGGTGCTGGTGCGTCTGGCCGACCTGTGGACCCTGCACGCGCGGGCCGGCTGAGAGTCGCACACATGACCATTAAAGCTGGCGAGCGGATGCCCTCCGGGACCTTCAAGGCGGCCACGGCCGACGGTCGTCGCGACCTGACCACCGAGGAGCTGTTCAAGGGCAAGAAGGTGGTCCTGTTCGCCGTACCCGGCGCGTTCACACCCACCTGCGATGCCAAGCATTTGCCCGGATTCGTGCAGCTGGCGGATCAGATCAAGGCGAAGGGCGTGGATACCATTGCCTGTTTCGCCGTGAACGATGTGTTCGTCATGGGCGCCTGGGGCAAGCACTCCAATGTCGGCGACAAGGTCCTGATGCTCGCTGACGGCAACGGTGACTATGCCCGTGCGCTCGGACTGGTCCTGGATGGACGTGGCTTCGGCATGGGCGAGCGCAGTCAGCGCTTTGCCATCATCGTCGAGGATGGCGTTGCCCGGCAGGTGTTCGTGGAGGCGGGCGGGGAGTTCAAGGTTTCCTCCGCCGAGCACGTGCTGGCCGCGCTGTAAGCTATTTCAGCAGCCTGCCCAGCTCCGGAACGATCTCGAACAGATCGCCGACCAGACCGTAGTCCGCCACCTCAAATATGGGTGCCTCGGGGTCCTTGTTGATGGCGACGATGGTGCGGGCGTCCTTGATGCCGGTGAGATGCTGGATCGCGCCGGAAATGCCAATCGCGATATACAGCTCCGGGGCGATGATCTTGCCGGTCTGGCCGACCTGCAGCTCATTGGGCGCAAACCCTGCATCGACGGCGGCCCGCGAGGCGCCGACCGCGGCACCCAGCTTGTCCGCCAGGGTAAACATGAGCTTGAACCCTTCGGCGCTGCCCAGCGCACGTCCCCCCGATACGACCCGCCGCGCGGTCTGCAGGTCGGGGCGGTCCGAGCTGGGCGCCGAGACGGACACAAAGCGGGTGTGGGTGGGCAGGGTGATGGCGGGGGTCACCGCCTCGATTGGGGCGCTGCCGGCACTGGCGGCTGCCGCAAACGAGGCGGTGCGCACCGTTGCCACGATCTGTACCCCAGCGGCCACCTCGACCGTGACAATGGCGTTGCCCGCATAGACGGGCCGCCGGAAGCGCGTGGCGCTCTCGATGGCCATGACATCACTGATCTGTGGCGCGCCCAGCAACGCGGCGATCCGCGGCATCAGGTCCTTGCCGAAGGTCGTGGCGGGTCCCAGCACGTGGGAGAAATCCTTGGCCAGGGCGGCTACCTGCGGCGCCAGTACGGCGGCCATCGGATGTTCGTTGGCGGGGTTCGCGACGGCCAGCACCTGTGCGACCCCGGTGAGTGCCGCCGCCTGCGCCGCGACGGCAGCCGGATCGCGGGCCAGCACGACCACCGTGACGGAGGCACCGGCCAGGGCGGCCGCGCAGGTCACGCACTTGGCGGTGCCGGGGTTCAGGTGCGCGCCGTCGTGTTCGGCAACGATGAGAATACGGCTCATACGAGCCCCTTGGCGTGCAGGGCCGCCACCAGTTCGGCGGCGTCCTTGACCATCACGCCTTTCTGGCGCTGCGGTGGCGATTCAAAACGAACCACCGAGGTCTTGGGGGTGAGTGCGACCCCGAGGCTTGTCACCGGCAGGATCTCCAGCGGCTTCTTCTTCGCCTTCATGATGTCCGGCAGTTTCACGTAGCGCGGCTCATTCAGGCGCAGGTCCGTAGTCAGTACCGCGGGCAGATCGACTTCGAGCGTCTCCAGTCCCGCATCGACTTCACGCGTCACCCGGGCCGTGTCACCCGTCAGTTCGACCTTGGAGGCGAACGTGGCCTGCGGTCGATCCCACAACGCGGCCAGGATCTGACCCGTCTGGCTGTTGTCATCATCGATGGCCTGCTTGCCGAGAATGACCAGCATAGGTTGCTCGCGCTCCACCAGTTTCAGCAGCACGTTGGCGGCCGCCAGCGGCTCCAGCGGCGTGCCGCCGCCCGGCGCTTCCACGAGTATGCCGCGGTCGGCGCCCATCGCCAGTGCCGTGCGCAGCTGCTGCTGGGCGTCGCTGGTACCGATGCTGACGGCAATCACTTCCTCGGCCGCGCCGCGCTCACGCATGCGCAGCGCCTCTTCGAGGGCGATTTCGTCAAACGGATTGATGCTCATTTTCACGCCATCCGTGACGATGCCGGTGCCGTCGGGCTTCAGACGGATGCGTACGTTGTAGTCCACGACCCGTTTGATTCCGACCAGGATGCGTCTCATGGCCGGCTCCTCATACAGGGGGATGCGCGGCGCTGAAGCGCTGGCGAATGACGTTTGCCGTGTCGAACAGCTTCGGGACGAAGCGCTCCACGGCCAGTCGCAGTGGCACGGCGCTGGCGGAGAAACGCACGGCAATGGTGGCGAGAACCCGCTCACCGATCAGGACCGGCACGGACATCGCCACTTCCTCGGAAATCCGCCGGGTGCGCACCGAAGTCGCGTAGCCAAGCTCGCGGGTTTCCTCGAGGATCTTTTCGACCTCGGGGCGGCTGCGGGCGAGCTTGTCCTCCTCGCGGGTGGAGCGGCTGAGGATATCCAGCAGCGCATCGCGATGTTCGGCCTGGCAGAAGGCCAGGTACACGCGCCCCGATGCGCTCATCAGCAGGGGCAGGCGGAAGCCGGCGTTGAAGCGCTCCACCGCCAGGGGACTGGCGTGATCGGTGGTGTCACGGATCAGCATGGAGGTCCCCGAGGGCGACAACAGCGTCACCGGCCACACGATATCCCGGCACAGCTCATTGATGCAGGGCCGGCCGATCTGGGTTATCCAGTCCTCATCATCGAAACCATCCGCCAGGCTGCGCACCATCAGTGTCAGGCGGTAGCGGTCATCGGCAAGGTCGCGGTAGACATACCCCGCCTCGCGCAAGGTCTCCAGAATGCGGTAAGTGGTGGTACGGGGCAGCTTGATCTCGCCGGTAACTTCGGAGACCGTGGCGCCATTACGACGGTTGAGTACTGACAGTGTCTCGAGGCCGCGAATCAGGGCGCGTATGGGGCGTGTCGAATCCATGAGACTGAAATACCTGCAGGTGAAAACTCGCCGAGGGCGCGAAGTGTAGGAAGCGTAGCGCCCGCTGTCCAACCCCATGGTGGCGTTGCCGTTTGGAGACATGCGTCCGTGCATCGCCCGCCCGAAAACGCTATTCTCCGCGGTATGACCCAGAACCCAACACCCCCCCCGGTTACCACCATCCGCCCCAGTGAGGGCCTGCGCCACGTCCGTTACGAGATTCGGGGCAAGCTCGCCCGCCGGGCGCATGAAATGGAGCGCCAGGGGTACGAGATCGTCTCGCTGAACATCGGCAATCCCGGCGCGTTCGGTTTCCGGACACCCGAAATCCTGCGGCTGGCGATGATCGAGAACCTGGCCAATTCTGAAGGCTATTCGCACCAGAAGGGGATCTTTCCGGCGCGCGAAGCGATTGTCATGCACCAGCAGGCGCGTGGCGTTCAGGGCGTGACCGTGGATGACGTGTTCATTGGCAATGGCGTGAGCGAACTGATCGATCTGGTGCTGCGCGCGCTGCTGAACGAGGGCGACGAGGTCCTCGTGCCAAGCCCCGACTATCCGTTGTGGACGGCGGCGGTAACCCTCAATCGCGGGCGCGCCGTGCACTATCCGTGTCACCCGGAAAACGGCTTCGTGCCCGATCCGCAGGCGATCGAAGCCATGATCACGCCGCGCACCCGCGCCATTGTCGTGATCAATCCGAACAATCCCACCGGCGCGGTGTACCCGCGGGCCGTGCTGGAGCAGATCGCCGCGCTCGCCGAGCGCCACGGCCTGGTGGTCTTCACCGACGAGATCTACGACCAGATGCTGTACGACGGCGCGGAGTTCGTGCCATTGGCAACGCTGGTGCGCGACACGCTGTGCGTGACGCTGTCCGGGCTGTCCAAGGTGTATCGCGCCTGTGGCTACCGGGTCGGCTGGGCAGTGTTCTCCGGGCGCCTCAAGGGCGCGGGGGAATATCTGGCGGCGCTGGAGCTGTTGAGTTCGTTGCGCCTGTGCAGCAACGTGCCGGCGCAGTGGGCCGTGCAGAGCGCACTGGGCGGGTATCAGAGCATTCGCGAGCTCATCATGCCCGGTGGGCGGCTCTACGAGTCGCGCCGTGCCATCCTCAGTGCGGTCGAACACAGCCGCTTCCTGCGCCTCGCGCCGCCGCCGGGCGCCATGTATGCCTTCATCGAGGTCGACACGGCGGAGCTGCCCGGTTTCGATGACCAGCGCTTCGCCCTGGATCTGCTCGAGCAGAAGCACGTGCTGGTGGCGCCGGGTGTAAGCTTCAACGTGCCGTACCGTACTCACTTTCGCATCACGAACCTGCCGGATTCGGTCGTTCTACGCACCGTGTTCGCGCGCATTGAGGAAGTGCTGGCCGGGTACGCCGCCGCGCCGCGCAGCGCCGAGCAGAAGGTGGTTCGCGTCGACAAGCGCTTTGGCTGAAGCTCGTTAGTTCAACACGGGGTCGCGTTGCTGGAACTTGCGCCCCATCTCGAGGCCGCCCTCAGCGCCGGTCAGACGCTTCTCGTCCCGACGGCGCAACGCGCCGCCGCGCTGCGCCTGGGCTTCGCCGCCCAGCAGCTTGCCGCCGGCCACCGCGCCTTTCGAACCCCGGATGTCCACAGTCTGAATGGCTGGCTGCGCGGCCAGCGCCGCCTCGCTCCCGAAGGGCACCCGCTGCGCCCACTGGGCGCGAGCGAGGAGTGGCTGCTGTGGCGCGAGGCGGTGGCCGAAGCCGCAGCACGCCAGGCGCTGCCGACCGCCGCCGGATTGGCGGAAGCCGTCCGGCAGTCGGCGACGTTGCTGTTCGAATGGCGCATTGCCCCTGCGGCGCTGCTGCAGGCCGGCACGCCGGAGGCCACGCTGCTCGCCGAATCACTCGCGGCCATGGACGCACGCCTGCGCGAGCTGTCGGCAGCGGCTCCCTGGAGCGCCCTTGAGCAGCTGGCGCGCGACCCACCCGCGCGCGCTCCGGGCCTCGCCGGATTTGCGTTTCATACCCCCGCGCGGCGCGCGCTGCTGGCGGCCTGGGCGCAGCGCGGTACGGCGGCGCGCGAGTACCGTGCAGGGTTTGCGGCCGCCGCGCCGCGCATCGCGCATGCGCGGGATGCCTGCGAAGAGCTGGCCTGCGCGGCGCAGTGGTGCGCCGAGCGCCTGCGCGCAACGCCCACCGCGCGACTGCTGGTGATCGTGCCGCAGCTGCAGCGGCGCCACGGCGAGGTGCGCCGGGTATTCGATGCTGCCCTTGATCCGGGATACCTGTACCGCGGGGCGACGGCACCGGATGAGGCGGTGTTCGCGCTCGAAGGCGCAGCGCCGCTGCGCAGTTATGCGCCCGTCAGCGACGGCCTGCGTGCACTGCAGGTGATGACGCAGGCCGTCGAACTGTCGGAACTGTCGCAATGGTTGCGCGGCGCCGGGTGGTGGCAGCCGGATGCCGCACAGCGCGCGCAGCTGGATGTGTGGCTGCGTGGTGTGGTGCCCCCGCGGCTGAACGCGCGCCAGCTGTTGCAGGCGTTGCGTGCCGCACCGCCGGCGCTGCTCGCGCCTGCGGATGCGGTTGCCGCACTCATCACGCGGGCGCTCGATGCGCTCGGCGGATCGCGCGCGACGCTTGGGCAGTGGAGCGAGCGTTTTGGCCGGGTGCTGGCGCTGCTAGGGCTCACCGCGCACGCAGCCCGGCAGCGCCGCAGTCACACCCAGCAGGTACTGCAGCGCCTCGATGAGTTGCTTCAGGAGTGCGCCGCGCTGCCCGCCGCACTCGGTCAGTTCAATGCGGTTGAGGCCCTGACGCTGTTCGCGCAATTGCTGACGCGCGCGCGCTTCGAGCCGGCGAGCGGCGATGCAGCCGTCACCCTCACCGCATCCTTCGCCGATCCGATCCTGCGCTATGACGGCATCTGGGTCAGTGGGCTGCATGCCGGCGCGATACCGGCGCCTGCCGTCTTTGATCCCTTCATTCCGGCAGCGCTGCAGCGCCAGGCCGGAATCGTCGCGGCCGATGCCGGCGCGCTGGTCGAGCAGGCGCAGCAGGCGCTGGCAACGCTGGCGCGCAGCAGCCGCGAGTTCATCGTCAGCGCTCCGGCGCACGCCGAGGATCAGGAACTCGCGCCTTCACCGCTGCTCGCGCCCTATGCGCAACACCCCTTTGGAACCCCATCCGGATTCGGCGCCGAACCGGCGCGCATCATCCGCGCGGCGCGCCGGGTCGAGCGCTATGAAGACGAGCCGGGCCTCGCCTGGCCTGCCGCGGTACCGTTACCGGCGGGGACGCGGGCGCTCGAACTGCAAAGCCGCTGTCCGTTTCGCGCTTATGCGCAACTGCGCCTCGGCGCAGATGCTCTGGAGTCACCGCTGCCGGGAATCACGGCGCGCGAGCGCGGCCGCCTGCTGCATCGGGCGCTGGAACTGCTGTGGCAAAGATTGGGTGACTCTGCGGCACTGGCCGTCGCGCGTGCCGATGCCAGCCTCGAGCTTCACATCGAAGCGTGCACTGCCCAGGCCGCCGACGAAATTCTGCACGGCGCCGACCCGGACGGCGCCGCAGACGAGGCGTTTTCCGGCGCCGCGGACGCCACCGGCCTGCTCGAATTGCGGCGCGCGGCCATCAGCCGCGAACTGGGACGCGCCGGACGGGTGATTCGCTCGCTGTGCGCGCTCGAGGCCACGCGCGCGCCGTTCGCTATCCAGGAACTGGAGACGGCCCATCGCCTCGCGATCGGCGGGGCGCTCATCGACGTCCGCATCGATCGTGTGGACCGGCTGGAGGATGGCAGCCACGCGATCCTCGACTACAAATCAGGCCGTGCCGTGAGTGCGGACTGGGATGTCGAACGCACGACGCACCCGCAGTTGCTGGTGTATCTGCAGGCGGCCGGCGTGCCGGTCAGCGCACTGGCCGTCGCACACCTGGATCCGAAGGCCGTGGTGTTCAAG
This sequence comes from Steroidobacteraceae bacterium, assembly GCA_036267975.1. Taxonomy (GTDB): domain Bacteria; phylum Pseudomonadota; class Gammaproteobacteria; order Steroidobacterales; family Steroidobacteraceae; genus DAIDKA01. Next base: position 48,808 of record DATAVA010000066.1, read on the forward strand.
GGCATCGGGGATCAGGACAGCCGCTTGCCGGGGGTGAATGCGGCAGAGGATTGGACCACGCAATTGGCGGGGTGGCGCCAGCAGGTGGCGCGACTGGCGGGGGATTTTGTGCGCGGGCAGGCCCGCGTTGATCCCATGGACGGCGCCTGTGACTACTGCCACCTGCACGCTTTCTGCCGCATCGCCGACATCGCGGCCTGCGGCGAGGATCCTGATGAGGAAGATAACGGTGCCGCGCCATGAGCGGCGAACTTGAAGCCGATGCGCAGGCCCGGCTGCGCGCCGTGGATCCGGCCCGCAGCGTGATCCTGCAGGCTCCGGCCGGCTCGGGCAAGACGACGGTGCTTATCGAGAGGTTGCTGGTGCTGCTGGCGCAGGCACACACGCCCGAGGAGATACTGGCCATCACGTTCACGCGCAAGGCGGCCGCGGAGATGGCGTTGCGCATCGCGCAGGTTCTCAAACGCAGGAGCGCTGCCGCGGCGGACCCGCGCGCGCAGCACCTCGAGCATCTCGCGCAGGCGGTACGGCTGCGCTCGCAGGCCCGCGGCTGGCGTCTCGAGGAAAATCCAAACCGTCTGCGCATCCAGACCGTGGACGCGCTGAATCGGGCGTTGGCGCTACAGATGCCGCTGGCCGCGGGCGGCAGCGGCGCGCTGGAGGTGCTGGCGCAACCGCAGACGGCGTACCAGATCGCGGCCCGCCGCGCATTGCTCGATGCCCAGGCGGAGGCCGGGCTGCGCCCGGCCGTGCAGCTGCTGTTTGAACGGATGGAAAATGATTTTTCCCGCTGCGAGACGCTGATCGCGCAGATGCTGGCCAGGCGCGCGCACTGGCTGCCCTACCTGGTCGGGAACGCCGCGGTACAACTGGCGGCGCGAGTACGCGCGAGTCTCGCGGCGGTGGTGCAGGCGCAGCTGGCGCGCGGCCGGCAGCTGTTTACGGCAACCCTGTTGCAGGAGGGCCTGAGCATCGGCGCGGCGACCGCCCGGCATCTTCAGGCGCAGGGCGCGGCTGCCGGCCCGTGGTGTGAACTGCGCGATGCGACCGCTGCGGCGGCGGCGCCGAGCCTTTCCCAGTGGCAGGCCCTGGCGATGCTGGCGCTCACCCAGAAGGGCGAATGGCGCAAGCGTCTGACCGTGCAGCAGGGGTTTGCGCCGGCGGATGCGCCGCTCAAGCGCCGCGCGAGCGAGTGGCTCGCGCAGCTTGCTGAGCGCCGCGGTGCGCTCGAATTTCTCGATGAAATCCGCGAACTGCCCGACCCGCGGCTCAGTGAAGATGAAACGCAGGTCCTGGGAGCACTGGCGCGCCTGCTGGAACTGGCGGTCGCCGAACTGACGCTCGTTTTCGGTGAGCTGGGCCGGGTCGATTATCCGGCCATCGCACAGGCGGCAAGCGCGGCACTCGGCAGCGTCGATGATCCGACGGAACTGGCGCTGCGCCTGGACAACCATATCCGCCACATCCTGGTCGATGAATTCCAGGACACCTCGCTCGAGCAGACGCGCCTGCTCGTGCAACTCACCGCGGGCTGGCAAGCCGGTGACGGTCGCACGTTGTTCCTGGTGGGGGATCCGATGCAGTCCATCTACGGCTTTCGCGAGGCCGAGGTGGGCAGTTTTCTCAGCGCCCGCGACCTGGGAATCGGCGGCATCGCGCTCGAGCCGCTGACCCTGTATGGCAATTTTCGCAGCGCGCCCGAAGTGGTGCAGTGGAACAACTCGGTGTTTGCGCGCTGTTTCCCGCAGGCGGATGACCCGCGCACCAGCGCCGTCGCCTACGTACCGAGCATCGCGGCGCGCGCCGGCCAGCACTGCGGCGCCGTGCAGCTGCACCGCGTGCTGCCGGGGGATTGGGCGGGGGAGGCCGAGGGGATCGTGCGCGTCGTTGCAGATCTTCGTGCGGCGCAGCCGGCGGCGAGCATCGCCGTGCTGGTGAGCACGCGCGCGCACGCCGGGCCTATCGTCGCAGCCTTGACGGCCGCGCAGATCGAAGTCGCGGGCGTTGATCTGGTGTCACTGCAGCAGTTGAGCATCGTGCGGGACCTCACGGCCCTGACACTCGCTGTGGATCATCTCGGGGATCGCACGGCGTGGCTTGCGATCCTGCGTGCGCCGTGGTGCGGCCTTGATCTGCGGCAGATCAGCCTGCTCGCCGGCAGCGATCGGCGGGCCACGCTGTGGGCGCGGCTGTGTGACCCGCAGGCACTGGCCGCACTCGATGCGCAGGCGCACAGCAAAGTGCGACGCCTGCACGCCGTGCTGGCGGTGAGCTTTGAGGAAAGTCAGCACACCTATGCCAACGGCCGCGAGAGCCTCGCGCGGCGCATCGAGTCGGCGTGGCTGCGGCTGGGCGGTCCGGCGGCCTGCGCGCACGAGCAGGACCTGGTGCATGCACGGGCGTTCTTCGCGGCCCTGGCGCAATGGTCGCAGGAGCCGGACTGGAGCGGACCACAACAGCTGCCGCAACGGCTGAAACGTCTGTACGCGACCCATCCGTCGCGCTCTGACCAGGCGGTGCAGATCATGACCATTCACCACGCCAAGGGCCTGGAATTCGATCATGTGATCCTGCCGGGACTGGGGCGCCAGCGGCGGGGCAACGTGCGGACCTTGCTGCAATGGCTGGATTTGCCGCGCGCGGGCGGCGGCAGTGATCTGCTGATGGTCGCGGTGCCGCCGGCCGCGGCTGCGGGCCCCACCGCGCTTGGACACTATGTGACCCGCCTGCAGAATCTGCGTGAGCGCAATGAGGCGACGCGACTGCTGTACGTGGCGGCCACGCGCGCGCGTCTGCAGCTGCACCTGTTTGGACAGCTGGAAGATCCGACCGAGGAAAAGCCGGCGCCGGCACCACGCGCCGGTACCTTGCTGCACCGGCTGTGGCCCGCGCTTGGAGACGCATTTCCACAGCGGGCGCAATTGCTCAGTGATGCGGGTCTGTCGGCACCGTCAGCGCCGCTGAGCGTGCCGACCCTGGAGCGCCTGGCCGGCGACTGGACCCTGCCGCAACTGCCGCCGGGACCGCAGCCCCCCATGCTGCCGATTGCCTCGTACGAGCCGGTGCGAAGCGCTGCGGGAAGTCCGGTCGAACAGGTCGTGTGCGAGGTGCTGCGCAGCCTGGCGCGCCGCCGGCGCGTGCCGGCGCGCGACGGCGGTGAGCTGGCGCAACAGGTGCAACGGCGGCTGCAGCGCCTGGGTTGCCTGCCAGCCGAGATGTCGGAGCGCACTGCGCAGGCCGTCGAACTGTTGCAGTCGTGCCTGGATGATCCACGCCTGCAGTGGATATTCAGCAGTCTTACCGCTGCGGGCAGCGCGGCTGAAGTGCCCTTGCCGTTGACGGGCATGTTTGCCGGACGGCTCACCAGTGTGCGGGCCGACCTGAGCTTCAAGGATGCGGCGGGTACGCGCTGGCTCATTGATATCGCACCGCTGCCGCAGCAGACCGACGCCGCGTCGGCCCCGGATGCGGCGCTGACGGCGGCCTTCGAAGTGCGTCTGGCCCAGCAGCTTCAGCTGGCCAGCGCGCTCGGCGATGCGCCCGCGCGGGCCGCTGTCTATCTGCCGGCGCGCCAGTTGTTCTGGAGCGGACCTGCCGCCTAGAAAGTTCCCATCACCGAGAACGGCCGGCGACCCGCCGCGTCCGGGGATCCGAAGTACTTGAGGCTATCGGCGAGATCGGGGGAAGCGGAGGGCCGTGCTGCGATCCGCCCCGCGAGCACGTAGCCCGGATCGCGATTCAGCTGCAAGGTTGCATCCAGCGCCAGCGGGCCGCCGGTGTCGTGCACCACGGCTTTCGGCATATCGGATCCGGAGCTCGGGCCAAAGAGCGCCTGGTAGCTTCCGAAGGCTGCGCCCTGGGGGCCGACGAAATCCTGGACGTCCAGCTCGCCTTGCAATTCGGCCAGGTATTTGCCGGTCCACTCGATACGCGCCAGCTTGCCGCTCAGCCGGGCGTGTGCACCGGCGGGGAGCGATGACACCAGGGCGCTGGTGAGCGGCACATCCACGGACACATCCGTGGCGTGCACGGCGCCGCCAAACCCGAGCGCTACATTGCCGCGCAGATAAACGGCCTGATTCGTCAAATCCACGTGCATTCCCAGGCGGCCGCGCAACAGCTGCAGCGGGTGCAGGTCCCAGCTCAGATCGCCCAGTGAAGCGACGCCGTTGGTGAAGCCGGTGCAGGTGCCGCTCCATGCCGTGCCGTCCAGATGCTGACAATGGACATCATGCGGCAACAGCAGGCTGCTCCAGCGCGCCGGCCAGCGCACGATCAGCACCAGCACGAAGCCGATGACCGCCAGCATGAGCGCGCGTCGCAAAGTCCTTCAGTCCTGGCTGGCAGTGCGCAACACGATGCCGGTATTGACCAGGCCGGGGGGCCCCGCGGCGTCAATGCTCGCAGACTCGACATGGATGCCGTTCTGTCGCGAAAGCTGCGCCAGCCACTGCACCAGGGTATCGAAGGGTGCCTTGTCCAGGCGCACGCGCAGGGCACCGGGGCCGCTGGGTTCGCTGCTGTTCAGGGCTGATCCCAGGCCGGACTCACGCGCGGAGGTGTCGATCACGACGATCAGCGAGCGTTGCGATGCGGGCGCCGTGACCGCGGAGCCCGCGGTCGCCAGTTGCGGCGCAACCGAGCGCATCCACACCAGATCCGCCTGCTTGCGCTGCACCCGTGCATGTGCGCGCGACACGCTGGTGTCGAGCGGAATGAAGATGCCGAAAACCAGAATGATCAAAAGGATGGCCGCGGCGGCCATGGCCAGGCGCTGGTCACGCGGGCTTTGGGCTTTGAACCAGGCGACGCAGTTATCCATGCTCAGGTTCCCGGTTTCATCTGGATGCGGCCCTGGTAGGCGCCGCTGCTGGAGGTTCCGGAGGTGAGATCCGCCTGCCAGCCGTGGCTGCGCAACTGCTGCACGATATGGTCCAGGGCATTGGCGCCCGGGGCGGTCACCTGCAGCTCCAGCAGTCCGGCCCGATAGCTGAGTGCCTGCAGGGCCGTGCCATCTGCGCCGTTGCGCGCCTGCGCGACGGCAGAGAGCATCGCCAGCAGGCCCGAACTGTCGGTGCTGCCCTGCAGGCTTGCCAAGCGTCCCTCCATGCGGCGGCGGGCATTGGAAGTGTTGTGCTCACCGGGCATCGCCTGTTCAAAGGTTTCACTGATCGACTGGTCAAGCCGGTGTTCGGTGCGTTTGAGCATCAGCAATTGCGTGGCGCCGCCGATGCCATGCAGGACCAGCAGCCCCAGCAGCAGGGCGGCGGCGATGCGCCAGGCCTTCAGGCCCCCGGCCAGAGGCGAAACCGGTGCATAGGGTCCCTGCAGCAGATTGATGGCGGTCGTGCCGGGCAGCGACTGCGCGAACAAGCCCAATGGTCCATCGGGCAGCAGCTGCACCGACAGCGCCTCGAAGTGCTCGCGCTCGGCTTCGATACTGGCGCCGCACTGCTGCCATTCGGCTTCCCCCGCATACACCACCAGGCCGTTGCCGCCGAATTCGGCCACTGCGTCCGGCGCCGGGCGCAGCAGGTCGAGCGCTTCGGCGAGCGCCGCGAGCGGCAAGGTGACCGGCGCCGCGCCAGGGGCGCGCAGCAGCACGCTGTCGTCACTGAGCACCAGTACCGCCTGACCCGGATTTTCGGGAACGAGGCTGCTGTCTGCGTACAGGCATTCGGGCTTCAGCCCCGCATCACGCAACTGGCCCAGCCAATCATCGAGCAGCGCACGCGACACGACCGCAACCGGGATACGCGTCGAATCACCGGCACGTCGGCCGACTGCGAACAGCAGCGACTCGATGTCCTGCGCCACCTGCTCCTCGAGCGCATAGGGCACGACCTGCTGGAAGCGGGTCCCGGATTTGGCGGGAACTTCCGCTTCGGTCAGCAATACATCGCTGGCCGGCGCCAGGGCGCAGATGCGCTTGCCGGCGGCATCGCGCGCCGCTGCCGCCACCGGGCCGCGGCGCAGGGGCTCCACAATTCGACCCGCCCCGTCACACGTCAGGTAATCGACGCTGCCCGGATCCTTTGAAAATCTGATGAGTAACCAGTCTGCCATGCGTCAGTCCATCGTAAAGCTGCGCTGAATGGAGCGCACGCGCAAGCTGCCATCCTGAAACAGCAAACTGTACAAGGCGAACTGCGTGGTGCCAATGCTCACGATGCTCGTGAGGGTGAAATAGCTGGACTGGGTCGCCACCATGGCATCGGCTTTCTGTTGCGCAGCGCTGTCGGTGCTGAAGAAGGCATTGAATTCCTGCAGGGTGGGCCAACAGCCTTCGGCGCGGCTCTGGGCCATGGCGGCGGCATCCGAGACGTTGATCGTGCCGGGCGGCCCCAGCGCATTGAGCACGGCCATGCTCGCGTCACACAGGTTGATGGGGACGCTGCGGGGCAGGGCGGTGATGTAGGGTTCGAGTTTCAGATAACGATCGCGGCCGAAGCCGGGAAGCGCGAGAATCTCGCTGGGAGTGGTGATCAGCATATTCGCAGCGCGATAGGGCGGCGTCTGCGACAGGTAGACGCTGTCTTCGGCGCCGTTGGGATTGTTCGGCAAGGTGTCGGAGTCAATCCAGTCGGCCATCAGCGGCGCCCAGGTTGGTTCCAGTCCGAGAATGGTCAATAGATTCTCGAACACCGCCACGGCATCCGGATTGGTGGTGCCGTCGGCATTCACCAGATTGTTGAGATTGAAGCGCCCCTGGGTGTCGTCAAGCCACGCCTCCAGGGTCACCCCCGGCACCAGGTCGAGCGGTCCGTAGGGCGTGGACCAGGGCTGCCCCTTGTAGGTGACGGTGGGACTTTGCTGGCGCGAGAAGCGCAGCGCGAACGCCGCAATGGCCTCGGCGGCCTTGCCGACCTCCAGACTCTGATCGAACGCGAAGGTGGCGGTACCGCGGCGGGCGCTCATCGCATTTTCATAGCCGATGGTCGCCGCGAGGATGGTGGCGAGCGCTACCAGCAGAATCGCGGTGATCAGCGCAATGCCGCGTTGTCGCCTCACGAGGGCACCTCGATGACGCGCACGATATGTCCCCAGTCTTGCAGTTCCAGAGTGATCTCGACCGCAAATGGCCGGCTGCGCAGGCTGCTGTCGCCCAGGGCCGGCCATTGATTCACCCATTCACGCTGGTCGTTCATGAAACGAAAGGCCACCGATTTGACGTGAGTGAGCAGGTCGCGACGCACCGGCTGGCTGGCCTCCGTGCCATCCAGCACCGTCCAGTGCATGCGCCGCAAGGTGCCATTGGCGAACCGGTAGGACACCCGCTCCAGGGTTGAGCGCTGAATGCCGGCCGGATTGGCCCACCCGGCCCGCGTGAAGGCGACCAGGTCGGGGTTGCCATCATCGCCCAGGGGTTCGGTGTCATCCTCCTGCGTGTCCGGCGCCGCCGCAGTGGTGCTGGTGCTGGAGGATGAACTGGTATCGCTCGTCTGGCTGCTGATGCTGGCCAGCCAATTTTGTCCGAGCTGATCGCGAATGGGGCGCGCCGCAAGTTCGGAGAAGTCCTGCACCATGACCCGAACGGCGTTCTGCACCTCGGTCAACCGTGCCTGATGCTCCTTGAGCTGCGCGTGATTGCGCAGGGCCTGATCGATGCCGCCGTAACCGACGCTGAAGATGATGGCGGTGATGAACAGCGCCACGAGCAGTTCGATGAGCGTGAACCCACCTGCGCGCGCGCCTGCGGTTCGCGACATCATTGCGTGACACCCGCAGGCGCAGGCGCAGGCGCAGGCGGCGCGGTCGGCGCAAAGAAGGTCGAGGGCGCGCTGGAGGGAGCCGGCTGGCTCGAAGCCGGCGCCGAACTGATGGTCCCGGGCAGCGCCGGGTCCTGGTACAGGGACTGCGACTGCGACGGCGCTACCGCATCGCCCATCGCGCCGGTGACGGTCGTCATCCAGCCTTGCTCATCGACGCTGGAGGTATCGGCCGGCTCCACCTTCACGTCGATGCGGAAGACACCCGGTATGCCCAGGTCACTGCTGACCACCTGGCGCCAGCGCCAGTGGCGGCCGGCATAGTCGAGTTCCCCGTCGGTGGTTCCATTGGTCGGCATCGTTCCCGACAGGCGCAGCGTCGCCAGCTGATTGAATCCGATCCACTGCGCAAAGGTCTTGTCGCGCAGCCAGGTGGAGGTGTCTGCGGCCGACCCCAGGGTTTCGAGCAGCGCCGACATCCCGAGGGCCACGATGACCAGGGCAATCAGCACCTCGATGAGCGTGAAGCCGTGTTGCCCTCTCACGTGACGTGATCCTTGGGAACCTGGACCATGATCTTGCCCTGATGGTCCGGCACCAGTGTGACGGTCTGGTCGGTGCCTTCACGCTCGAGCGTGACGCGAAACGAGGTGAGATCGCCGTTGGAGAAGATCATCACGTGCGGCTGCAGATCCTGCGGCGCGATCTTCTTTTTCTGTTCGTCGGCCGGGGACGCCAGCACCACTTCACGGCCCTCGACATCCAGCTGCAGCTTGACCGCATCAGGCAGAGTGCGGGCCCGCAGCGCATCGTCGTCCGTGATCGGCACCCACAGATTGCGGCGCGCGTCGAAGGCGAGGAACTGATAGCTGTGGTCGGTGCAGTAAAGGCCCAGTTCCCGGGTCTGCAGCTCGCCCTGTTCCTGGGCGTAGTTCATCAGGTCCGCGAGCCGGTCGCCCTCGGTGTGCAGCTCGCGGTCCGGCCCGACGAACGACAGCGACAGCATGGCGCCGACGGTAATGATGCCGATGATGACGACCACCACCAGGATCTCGACCAGCGTGAAGCCGCCGCTGCGCGGTGCCTGGGGGTTATTGTTGGGCACCCTGACTGGTCCCGGGCTTGGCATCCAGGTTCCAATTGCCCACGTCCGCGTCTTCCCCTTCGCCACCTTCCTGGCCGTCGGCGCCAAAAGAGTAGAGGTCGTATTCGCGGCCGTGCGTGCCGGGATAAACATACTGATAGTCGTTGCCCCAGGGGTCCTTCAACGATCCTTCAGAGACGTAGCCACCTTTGCGCCAGTTGCGGATCGTGGGATCCGCGGGTTGCTGGATGAGGGCCTTCAGGCCCTGGTCGGTGGTCGGATACTTGAAGTTGTCGAGGCGGTACATGGTGAGCGAGGTGCCGATGGCCTGGATGTCCTGCCGGGTCTTGGCGACGCGCGCTTCGCCGACTTTGCTGATGACATTGGGCACAATGATCGCCGCGAGCAGCCCCATGATGACCACGACGATCATGATCTCGATGAGCGTGAAGCCGCTGGCGCGGGGAACCGAACTCGAAGCTGGGGAAAACATGCGCATGATATTACCCGCGAGGTGAGGGGTGCAGCGAATGGCGCCGGATCATAACAAATGAATGGGTCATACCAGCGCGAACGGCTGCACCGTTTGGGAAAGTCGCTCAATTGCGACGGCTGGCGCGGCGCGCTGCTGCTGGGCATCTGCGTAACGCTGCTGCTCATCCAAAGCGGCGGGGCTGCGGCCGAGGCGCTGCTGCGCTACGAGCGGCAGGCCCTGGAGGCCGGCCAATGGTGGCGATTGCTGACGGCACATGTGATTCACCTGGGTTACGAGCATGCGCTGCTGGATATTGCCGGTCTGGCACTGATGTGGGCGCTGTTCGCCACGGACTATTCCCCGTGGCACTGGCTGCTGATCATTGGGTTGTCGGCGCTCGGCGTCGATGCCGGACTATGGCTGCTGTCTTCGACCACGCAGTGGTACGTGGGTTCCTCCGGCGTGCTCCACGGCGTGCTGGCCGCGGGCACCTGTGCACACCTGTGGCGCCGCGAACCGGATGGCTGGATCCTGGCGCTGTTCCTGATCGGCAAGCTGGTGTATGAGCAGGCGCAGGGAGCGCTGCCCCTGACCGCGGGCGGGTCAGTGATTGTGGATGCCCACCTGTACGGGGCGGTCTGCGGCGCGCTGGCCGCGCTGCTCCTGCGCCGCTTCAGCAAGCCGGTATAATCGCGTCCTTTGGCCGCCTTCGCGGGACACCCATGTCATTTGCTTTTGTTTTTCCGGGCCAGGGGTCGCAGTCCATTGGCATGCTCAGCGATTTCGCCGCCGAGAGCGAGGTCCAGGCGGCATTCGCCGAGGCCAGCACCGCACTCGGCTACGACCTGTGGGCGCTGACGCAGCAGGGCCCGGCTGAACGGCTCAACGGCACGGAATTCACCCAACCGGCCATGCTCACGGCCGGCGTGGCGCTGTGGCGGCTGTGGAAGGCACAGGGCGGGGCAGACCCGGCGCAGCTCAGTGGCCATAGCCTCGGCGAATTCACGGCGCTGGTATGCGCCGGTGCCCTGTCCCTGGCCGAGGGCGCCGACCTGGTGCGCTTTCGCGGTCAGGCCATGCAGGAGGCAGTTCCCGCCGGCACGGGCGCCATGGCCGCCATCCTCGGGTTGTCAGACGAACAGGTCGCGGCAAGCTGTAGCGACGCCGCACAAGGTGAGGTGGTCGCAGCCGTGAATTTCAACGCGCCGGGACAGGTCGTCATCGCCGGCACCCGCACCGCCGTCGCGCGGGCGATCGAGATCGCGAAGGCGGCCGGGGCCAAGCGGGCGCTGCCGCTGCCCTTGAGCGTGCCCTCGCATTGCAGCCTCATGGCGCCGGCCGCGCAGCGCCTGGCCGTGCGCCTGCACGCCGTGCACCTGGTCCAACCCGCCATCCCCTACGTGAGCGCCGTAGACGCGCGCGCGCATTCGCAGCCCGATGACATTCGTCAACTGCTGGTAGCACAGCTGGTCAGCCCGGTGCGCTGGCAGGACACGGTGCGCGCGCTGCTCGCGAACGGCCCGGCGCAGATCATCGAGTGCGGCCCCGGAAAAGTCCTCTGTGGACTCAATCGCCGCATCGAGAAGCGCGCGGATCTGGCCTGTCTGCCGCTCGAGGATCGTGCGACATTTGCCGCGGCGCTGGCCGCGACCCGTGCCTGAGCGTGCTGTGGCCAAGGAGTTTTGAACATGTTTGATAACGATGTGGTGCTGGTCACGGGGGGATCGCGGGGCATCGGCCGCGCCATTGCCGTCGGTCTGGCCGCCGCCGGCGCGCGCGTGATCGGTACCGCCACGAGCGAGGCGGGCGCCGCTGAGCTGACGGCCACTTTTGCGACCCATGGCTTGAACGGGCGCGGGGCGGTACTGGATGTGTCGAGCGACGCATCCATCGACGCACTGCTCGCGCAGCTCGAAGCAACCCAGAGCATGCCCAGCATCCTGGTCAACAATGCGGCCATCACCCGCGACGGGCTGTTGCTGCGCATGAAAGCCGATGACTGGAATCAGGTCATCACGACCAATCTGACCGCGGTGTACCGGCTGTCCAAGGGTGTGTTGCGGCGCATGATGAAAGAGCGCCGCGGGCGCATCATCAATATCACCTCCATCGTTGGGGTGACGGGCAATCCCGGCCAGGTCAATTACTCCGCAGCCAAGGCCGGAGTACTGGGATTCACCAAATCGCTGGCCCAGGAGGTCGCCTCGCGTGGCATTACGGTGAATGCGGTGGCGCCGGGATTCATCGACACGGACATGACCCGGGCCCTCACCGACGAGCAGCGGGCCGCCCTGGCGACCCGTATCCCCATGGCGCGGCTCGGTGCGGCCGAAGATGTTGCATCAGCGGTACTGTTCCTGGCATCGCCGCAGGCCGGGTACATCACCGGCGAGACACTGCATGTCAATGGCGGCCTCTACATGCCGTAAGGGCGCCAGCCGTGCTTCGGTGCGGCGCCGTTGGAAAATAGCCACATTCGCGGACGCCACTCGCACCGGTTTCGGGTGGCGGCGCTTCGCCCTGGGTGTTTCGCCTGAAAAAACAATCACTCCCGCTCGCTTTGCCGTGCTGGCAGACGGGGGGGTGTTCCCCTACAATACCGCGCCCGTGCCGCCGACCATCGGCTGGCGCATGAGACCATTCTTAACAAGGACAATCGCGTAATGAGCACCGTTGAGCAGCAGGTAAAGGCCATCGTCGCGGAGCAACTGGGCGTCAAGGCTGAACAGGTCACCAATGACGCCTCGTTCGTCGACGATCTGGGCGCGGACTCGCTGGACACGGTCGAACTGGTCATGGCTCTCGAAGAGGAGTTCGAAATCGAGATTCCGGACGAGGACGCCGAGAAGATCACGACGGTTCAACAGGCCATCGACTACATCAACGAGCGTCGCAGCAAGGCATAGCCGCTGGGCCACGCGTGCCAACGACGGTGGCCATCGCGGCCGCCCGCGCGACGCGTTTTCGATCGTTGCAAAGAACTGTTCAATTGGGTTGAGTTCCGGGGCTGCGAGTGAGTAAACGTCGCGTCGTTGTAACAGGTATGGGTATGGTTTCCCCGGTTGGCAGCACCGTGCCGACGGCCTGGGATGCCATTTTGAATGGGCGCAGCGGCATCGGCCCCATCACGCGGTTTGACGTGTCCGCCTTTCCGGTGCGCATCGGCGGACAGGTGCGTGACTTCGACCTGGCCGCATACATCTCCGCGAAAGAAGCACGGCGCATGGATGATTTCATGCACTACGGAGTGGCCGCCGGCATTCAGGCCATGCTTGATTCCGGCTTCGATGTCGCCAAGAGCGACGCGGGCCGCTGCGGCGCCATCATGGGGGCCGGCATCGGCGGCCTCGGCACCATCGAAAGCGAATACGGCGAGTACCTGAAGGCACACAACCCGCGCCGGATCTCCCCCTTCTTCGTGCCGGCCACGATCATCAACATGATCGCCGGGCACCTGTCGATCAGATTCGGTCTGAAGGGCCCGAACCTCGGGGTGGTCAGCGCCTGCACGACCTCGACCCATGCCATCGGCTTCGGCATGCGCGCCATCCAGTACGGGGATGCCGACATGATCATCGCGGGAGGCTCCGAGATGGCCACGACCGTGTGCGGTCTGGCGAGCTTCGCGCAGGCCAAGGCGCTCTCGAGCCGCAACGATTCGCCGCAGGAGGCGAGCCGCCCGTGGGATAAGGATCGCGACGGTTTCGTGCTCAGCGACGGCGGTGGCGCGGTCGTGCTCGAAGAGCTGGAACATGCGCGGGCCCGCGGCGCGACGATCTACGCCGAAATGGCCGGCTTCGGCATGAGCAGCGATGCGTACCACATCACCGCGCCGCCCGAGAATGGCGCGGGTGCGGCACTGGCCATGACGAATGCGCTGCGCGATGCGGCCATGAGCGCGCAACAGGTGCAGTACATCAATGCCCACGCGACGTCGACCGAATTGGGTGACAAGGCCGAAACCGCGGCCATCAAGGCCGCTTTCGGCGCGCACGCGTACCAGGTCGCGGTCAGTTCGACCAAGTCCATGACCGGCCATCTGCTCGGCGCCGCCGGGGTGCTGGAGGCGATCTTCAGCATTCTGGCGATCCGCGACAATGTCGCGCCGCCCACCATCAATTACCGCACTCCGGATCCGGAATGCGATCTGGATTTCGTACCCAACACTGCGCGGCAGATGCCCATCGACGTGGCGCTGTCGAACTCCTTCGGGTTCGGCGGCACCAACGGTACCCTCATCTTCCGCCGCTTCAGCGGCTGAAGCGTGAACCCGCAGGCTCGGCAGCTGGATGTGCCGCCCGCGGTACTGCGACGCCTGGCGAGCACCCATCCTGAACGCTATCCGGCGCTGCTCGAAAGCGCGGTCGCCGGCCCCTTGGGAAAGGTCACGATGCTGGCGGCGCAGCCCACGGCGGTCCTGTGGAGCAGCGCCGACGGCCGTGTACACGGCCGCGGGGTTGAGCCGCGCGCAGGAAATTTTCTGGATGCACTGCAGATCTGGTGGCAGCACAGCGGCGGCGTCACCGGCGCGCAGCACTCGGACCTGCACATCGCCCGTCAAACCGGCGTGCCGTTCGCACCGGGTTGGATCATCTACCTGGGGTACGAGCTGGCCGCCGATATCGAACCGCATCTGGTTCTGCCGCCGACGCCGCTGCCGTGGACGGCGTTTGCACTGCGCACGCCCTGCGCCCTGGTGCATGTGCTGGCCAGCGACACCGTCTGGGCGGTCGCCGAAGGCGGATCAGAAGGCCTGCTGGAGCAGGTCGTGAATGATGCCCGGCAGCTGGCAGCGCTCCCCACGGCAGCATCGTTGCCCGCGGCCGGCGCTGCGGTGGAACCTGCATTCCTCGTGACCGAGGAGGATCCCGCGCTGTACATCGCGCGGGTACTGCGCGCCCAGGAATACATCCGGGCCGGTGATATCTATCAGGCAAACCTGTCGCGGCCGTGGCACGTGCGGCCCGCGGCCGCACCCGGCTCGAAGCCGTACACGCAGGCATTGGACACGGCGCTGCTGTACGAGCGGCTGCGCGCGCGCAATCCGGCGCCGTTCGCGGCGCTGCTGCAGTGGGAGGGCGTGAGCGTACTGAGCTCTTCGCCCGAACGACTGCTGCGGGTCAGCGGCCGGGATGTGGACACCCGTCCCATCGCCGGTACCCGACCGCGCACGCTGCGGCCGGGCGAGGACGCACCGGAAGCTGCAGCGCTGGTCGCGCACCCCAAGGAGCGGGCCGAGCACATCATGCTCATCGACCTGGAGCGCAATGACCTGGGGCGCGTGTGCGAGGCCGGTACCGTGGTCGTGAACGAGCTGATGGTCACGGAGACCTACGCGCATGTGCACCACATCGTCTCGAACGTCCAGGGTCGTCTGCGCGCGGGCGTGACGCCCATCGGGGCGCTGCGGGCGGTGTTTCCTGGTGGCACCATCACGGGGTGCCCGAAATTCCGCTGCATGCAGATCATCGCGGAGCTCGAGGGGGAGGGACGTGGCGCATTCTACGGATCGCTCGGCTATCTGACGCCCGGTGGCGAAATGGACCTTAACATCCTGATTCGCACCATGACGCTCGAGCGCGCGCAGATCACGCTGCGCACCGGCGGTGGCATCGTTGCGGATTCGGATCCGGAGCGCGAACTCAACGAGACCCGCGCCAAGGCTCGCGGCATGCTGGCCGTGTTCGCATGAATACCGATCCCCTCGTGGCCCTGGTCGATGGCCAACCGGCCACGGCACTCAGCGTCCTGGATCGCGGGCTGCATTACGGTGACGGCCTGTTCGAGACGATCGCCTGCCGCGATGCGCGGCCCACTTTCCTTGAGCTGCACTTGCAGCGTCTGGCCGAGGGCTGCGCGCGGTTGAGTATCCGTTATGAGGATTTTCCGGGCCTCGCTGCGCGGATCGGTGAACTTGCCGCCACCCAACCCCGCAGTATCATCAAGCTCATCCTCACCCGTGGCAGCGCGACGGCGCGCGGCTATGGCGCCAGGGGCGATGAACGGGCGCATACCGTGCTGTTGCAGTATCGGTGGGCGCCGGAGGATCCGCAGCTGTGGGAGCATGGCGTGGTCGTGCGCACTGCCGTGGGGCGCTTGGGCGAGAATCCACTGCTGGCGGGTCTGAAGCACCTGAACCGCCTGGAGCAGGTCCTGATCCGCGCCGAATGGACGGATCCGCTCATCCAGGAAGCGCTGCTCTTCAGTAGCTCCGGATGGCTCGTCTCGGGCACGATGAGCAATGTGTTCCTGGTCACGGATGGTCGCCTCATGACTCCTGCAATCACCCACGCCGGGATCCGCGGCGTCATGCGCCGGGTGGTGATCAACGCGGCGCAGAGCGGGGGCGTTGCGGTCACGCAGACGACGCTGGATGCGGCCGCGCTGGCGGCGGCAGAGGAGATCTTTCTGACCAATGCGCGTATTGGAATCTGGCCGGTGCGCGTACTGGACGGGCGCGCTCTGGCGCGCGGTCCGGTGACGCGTCAACTGCAGCAGTGGCTGCGGCCGCTGCTTGAGGCGCCGCATGCGTAAGGCCATCTGGATTCCACTGCTGCTGGTGGTGCTGCTGATCGGGGCGGCGGTGGTCGGGCGCGTATGGCTG
Organism: Steroidobacteraceae bacterium; assembly: GCA_036267975.1. Lineage (GTDB taxonomy): Bacteria > Pseudomonadota > Gammaproteobacteria > Steroidobacterales > Steroidobacteraceae > DAIDKA01. The sequence goes on from DATAVA010000066.1 coordinate 64,680, forward strand.
GCGCTGCAGTTCGAAGCGCCGGGACCGGCCACGGCAGCACTGCGCGTGACGGTCTCCCCGGGCTTGAGCGTGCGCGGGGTCCTCATCAGGCTGCAGAATGCGGGGGCGCTGCAATGCGCCGCATGCACCCAGCTTTATCTGCGACTGACGGGCCGCACGCTGACCATCAAGGCCGGCGATTACGAAGTCGATGCCCATGCCAGTCCCGGTGAGGTCATCGAAATGCTCGAGGCGGGGCGGGTGATCCTCGAACAACTGACGGTCGTCGAGGGCACGCGCTTCAGTGACCTGCGGCGTGAGCTGGAAGACAACCCGCACGTGCATTCTCTGCTCAAGGGCCGCAGCGACGCCGAAGTCATGGCTGCAATGGGCCACCCTGGAGAAAATCCGGAAGGGCGCTTTTTCCCCGACACCTACCGGTTCGCCTCGGGCACCACCGATTTGGAAATTCTCAAGCTCGCCTATGGCAAGATGCGTGATGCCCTCATCGAGGCCTGGAGCATGCGCGCCGCGGACCTGCCGCTGCAGTCACCCGATCAGGCGTTGACGCTCGCTTCCATGGTCGAGAAGGAAACCGGCCTGGCGGCGGAGCGACCACGCATTGCCGGAGTGTTCATGGCGCGGCTGCGCATCGGCATGCGCCTGCAGTCCGACCCGACCGTGATCTACGGGTTGGGCTCCGCCTACGACGGCCACATTCACGAACGCGACCTGACCATGGATACGCCCTATAACACCTACACCCGCGCCGGCCTGCCGCCTACGCCCATCGCGCTGCCGGGCCGCGCCGCATTGCTGGCGGTGGTGCGGCCGGAGGAAACCGGTGACCTGTATTTCGTCGCGACTGGCGATGGGCAGGGCGGCCACCATTTTTCGGCGACCCTGGCCGAGCACAACCTGGCCGTTCAACACTATCTGCAGAAGCTGCGCGGCGCGGTTACCCATCCATGAGTTCCGCACGCTTCATCACGCTCGAAGGCATCGAGGGCGCGGGCAAGTCTACCGTGGCACGTTTCATCCTCGATTGGCTGAGTGCGCGCAATCTACCCGCGGTGCTCACGCGCGAACCGGGCGGCACGCCGCTGGCGGAGCGCGTGCGCGCGCTGGTGCTCGAAGCGGATGGTGAGGCGCTGCCGCCCGCCGCCGAGCTGCTGCTCATGTTCGCGGCACGCAGCATCCACCTGGCGAATCTGATTCGCCCGGCGCTCGCGCGCGGCGAGTGGGTCATCTGCGACCGCTTCACTGACGCCACGCGCGCCTATCAGGGCGCGGGCCGTGGCCTTGATCCGGCGTGCATCGAAGCGCTCGCGACGCTGGTACATGCGGACCTGGCGCCCGATCTGACCCTGCTGCTGGACCTGCCGGTGGCGACGGGTCTGGCGCGCGCACGGGCGCGCCCCGGACGCACCGACCGGTTCGAGCAGGAACGCGGGCCGTTCTTTGAGCGCGTCCGCGCCGCGTACCTGAATATCGCGCGCGCCGACAGCCAGCGCTTCCGCATCGTGGACGCCGGACGTGAACTGCCGCTCGTGCAGGCTGCCGTGGCCGCGGCACTGGAGGCCTTGCTGTGACCCGGTCCGTCGCGGCGGCGGCGTGGCTCGAACCGGCGCGGGCGCAGCTCGCTGCGGCCGTCCGGCACGATCGGGTAGCGCACGCATTGCTGATTCAGGACGTGCCGGGGGCCGGTGGTGATCGGCTGGCGTTGTGGATGGCGCAATTGCTGTTGTGCCTGGCGCCGACGCCTGCGGGTCCCTGTGGTGATTGTGCCGGCTGCACCAGCGTGCGCGAGAACCGTCACCCGGACTTCACGCGCGTCGGGCTCGTCGATGACTCCAAGCAGATCCGGGTGGAGCAGGCGCGCGAACTGTCCGCCCACCTGGCCCTCGCCAGTTACCAGGGCGGATACAAGGTCGCGCTGATCGATCCGGCCGATGCGCTGAACTGGAATGCCGCCAATGCCCTGCTCAAGACACTTGAAGAGCCGCCCGCGCGCACCGTGCTGATGCTGGTCGCGCAGCAGCCGTCGCGGTTGCCGGCGACCATCCGCAGCCGCTGCCAACGACTGCGGATCCGCGCACCGGAGCGCGAACCGGCGCTGAACTGGCTGGCGCAATTCGCAGGCGAGGGTCCGTGGGGGGCGGTGCTGGATGTGATCGGCAACGCGCCGCTGCTGGCCGCGGAACTGGACCCGCGGGCGGTGCTGCAGATCCGCGATGAAACCGTCACGGGGTTGGGTGACCTTCTCGCCCGGCGTGCGGATGCGGCGCAGCTGGCCGACAGCTGGGGCCGCACTGAACTTGGCCTGCGCCTGGCCTGTCTTGAGAACTGGCTCACGGAACGTATCCGCCGGGCCTTGGGCGCCGGGACATATTCCATGGAAATGCGGGATGGTGCGCACCCGGGTCGCCTTGATCCGGGGTCAAATGCCCCTCAGCTTTTCGATCTGCTGGAGCAGCTGCGTGCCCTGCGGGCGGCCCTGGCGACCCCGGTGAATCGTTCGCTGGTGCTGGAGAGCCTGTTACGCTCACTGACTGTCTAAACACACCAACACGGCAATGGGACCAAAACCCGGACTTCTCACCCTCACGATCAAGGACAAAAGCGCCTTGTATCTGGCGTACATGCCCTTTGTGCGCAATGGCGGGCTGTTCATCCCGACCAACAGCAACTACCGCCTGGGCGATGAGGTGTTCATGCTGCTGAACCTGATGGGCGAGGATGAGAAGCTGCCGGTGGCGGGGCGGGTGATCTGGGTGACGCCCAAGGGCGCACAGGGCAAGCGCACCGCCGGCATCGGCGTGCAGTTCAGCGAGCAGGATCGCGGCCAGACCCAGAAAAAAATCGAGACCTATCTGGCCGGAGCACTCTCCGGTGACAAAGCGACCCATACGATGTAGTGGTCGCCCCGATGCGAACCCCAATAATTTTTGCCGCGACCGCCATCACACTCGCGGTGGTGGGACTGTGTGCGTGTACGGCGGGCAGGCTCACCGCTGCGGACTCGCCGCGCGACGCACCGCAGGTGGCGCCCGCGGCACCGTTCGGCCCTGTGAGCGCGGTGACGGTGACCTTCAGCGATGAAGCGCAGCAGCTGGCGGTCACCGACGCCCGGCTTACCCCGGATGCGGTGGCCGTGGCCGTCGAACACGAGCTGCAGGTCCACCAGCTCTACGCACCCGCCTCGGCCAGCGTCCATCGCTCCTTGGCCATCACCGTGGAGAACTTCACCAACGAGCTGGCCAGCAACACCCGGATCCTGGGCTTCACCTACCGTAATGTGATGCTGAACGCGATGGTGCAGGTGCAAGGCGCCGCGGCTGCGGCGCAACCGCCGTTCGACGTGCACGCCCGGGTGCGCATCACCAGCCGCGCCACCGCGGCCGAAGGCAGCTCACTGGCGCAGCTCTACACGCGATTTGCGGTGGTGACCGTGGCGGCGCTGCGCGGCGTGGAGCCGCCGTCGCCGTAAGGGCTAGCGGGACTGGTGCAGTCCGACCGCGCCGGTCGTCAGGCCGCCGCGCAGGACATAGGCATCGAAGCCGCGTTCCACGAGGATGTAAGCGGCCGCCGAACTGCGGCGTCCCGTGTCGCAATACACCACGTAGGGCGTCTTCGGATCCAGCGTCGAGAGCTTCAGCCGGATGAAGTACAGCGGGATGTTCAAGGATCCCTCGATGCTCATGTTCTGATGCTCGCTGGGCAGGCGCACGTCCAGCCAGCGTCCGCCGCGCGCGACGATGTCGCGGGCCTGGTCGTAGTTGGCCCACTGCAGCAGCGGCTCGTTCATCAGCTCGCGGAAATCATCCTTGGCCAGCCGCATCAGCACCCCATCGGTCTGCATGGTGATGGTGGCATTGCGCTTCGCTTCGGCGATCAGCGCCTCTTCGCCGAAGGTATCGCCGACGCTCAGCTCGGCCAGCTTGATGCCGTCACGGTTCAATGGGGTCTCGCGCGTCACCACGCATTGGCCCTTGACGATGACGTAAAAGAAATCACCTTCATCGCCCTGCTTGATGATCACATCGCCGGCCCGGTACGGAACGCGCTGCATGCGCATGAAGATCGCCTGGATATTCGCCGGCGGGATGCGATGGAACGAACGCGTCTGCAGCAGCGTCGTCATCCAGTCATCGCCGTTGATGCCGCCGTTCGCCTGCGTCTGCAGTTCCTCGACCTCATAGGTCCCGGTCTGGTCCCACGTGATCATTACATCGAGCAGTTCGCTGTCGATGGTGAGATAGGAAATTTCATCCACCGCGCGCGCGCTGACGCTGCGCGGCAGGGTCGGGGAGAGCGGATTGCGCGCATCGGCCGTGCCACCGCGGATCATGCCGACCGTGCGCTCGCCCTCGCGCAGTTCGACCATGCCGCTCACCAGCCAGACTTTGCGCTTGTCGGTATCGCCTTCCTTGAACAGGTAGCGGCCCGCCGACATGGTGCGAATGCTGACTTTCTTCGCCAGCGCGGCAATGTTCTCGCGTTTCAGGCCATCCAGCGGTGCGAAGGTCTTGAGTACCTGAACGCTGGCTTCACGTTCCTCGGTCATTGGCACGGCTGATCAATGGGTGATGACACGCTCTGCGGCTAAGCTTTTGATGGTAGCACAGCATCACAGCGGGCCTGGTACGCCGTTCACGGTTTGCAAGCCCTGTTCGAGCAGCTCCCAGCCCGGATCGGGCCGGAACCGTTCGCCATGTCGCGTGGCCAGATCGGTCAGGCGACGCACACACTCGGGGATGCCACGCGCGCGCGCGTAGGCGATCGGTCCACCGCGAAAAGGCGCAAAGCCGGTGCCGAAGATCACCGCGGCATCCAGCAGATCCGCATCGGCCACCACGCCCGCGCGCAGACAGGCGACCGACTCATTCACCAGCGCGAGCAGCATCCGATCGGCGGCATCGGATGGGGCCGCGGTGGTCGCGGGCGGCTTGGTCGGGTGGCCTTCGTGCCAGGTGTAGAAGCCCACGCCCTTCTTGCGGCCGAGCTTGCCATCGGCAACCAGCTGCGCGAGCTGCGGATGAGTCGGCGCGGGCCGGCCCAGCTCGCGGGCGATGATTTCGCCGACCTCCGTGGCGACATCCAGGCCCACCACGTCGGCCAGCTCGATGGGCCCGACCGGCATTCCGAAATCGGTGGCGGCGGCATCGATCGCGGCCAGCGGCACGCCTTCCTCGGCCAGCTGCATGGCCTCGTGCAGATAGGGCATCAGGACCCGATTGACCACGAAGCCCGGCGCGCTGCGACACACGATCGGGAGCTTGTCGAGGCGGCGGGTGAAGGCCACGCCCAGTTCCTGCGCTTGCGCGGAAGTCTGTGCGCCACACACCACTTCCACCAGCGGCATCTGCGCGACGGGATTGAAAAAGTGCAACCCGACCAGGCGCTCGGGCTGGGCGAGCTGCTCGGCCAGCGGCTCGAGCTGCAGACTCGAGGTATTGGTCGCCAGCAGCGCCGTGGGCTTCATGCGCGGCTCCAGGCTCGCATACAGCGCACGCTTGGCGTCCAGGTTTTCGAATATGGCCTCGATGACCACATCAGCATCGGCGACGCCGAGTCCCGCGACATCGGCGCGCAGCCGCGCGCGGCCGGCGGCAATCTTTTCCGGATCGCGCAGACGCTTCTCGAACAGGTCCGCCGCGCGCTTCAGTGCCGGCTCGATGTACTCGAGCGCCCGGTCCTGCAACGTGACGTTGAAACCGCGTAGCGCGCACCAGGCGGCGATGTCCCCACCCATGACACCGGCGCCGATGACATGAATCGCCGTGACGGACGCAGCGGCCTTGGTGCTCTGGGCCTTGAGCCGATCCTGCAGCAGGAAGACGCGAATGAGGTTGTGCGAGGTCGGCGTTTCGAACATGGCCGCAATCGAGCGTGCCTCGGCCTCGAACGCGGTCTCGCCGTGGGCGCCGTTGCGGGCCCACAGGTCAATCATGGCGTAGGGGGCGGGATAGTGCGCGCGCGGCGCCTTGGCGGCGACCTGCCGTATCAGCGCGGGCTTGATGAACGGGCGCACCGGGCCGAGGCTCAGCAGCCGTTCGAGCAGCGGGGGGCGATGCGGTGCGGGGGCCTGCAGCACCATCGCGCGTGCGGCCTCCTCCAGCTCCCCTGCGCTCACCAATCGGTCGACCAGACCGATGCGCGCGGCCTTGTCGGCACGCACCGGCCGCCCCGTGAGCATGAGCTGCATCGCCGGTCGCACTCCGAGCAGCCGCACGGCGCGAACGCTGCCGCCGAAGCCGGGGTGGATACCCAGCTGCACCTCCGGCAGGCCCAGTTGCAGCCGCTCATCGCCCACCGCCACGCGATAGCGACAGGCCAGCGCCAGTTCCAGGCCGCCGCCCAGGGCAAAGCCATGAATGGCGGCCACCGTGGGGCAAGGCAGTCGTTCGAGACGCCCGAAGGTGACCTGTCCGGCCCGCGTAAGCTGGTAACCGGCAGCCGCGTTGGCGAGCGTCGTGAACTCGTTGATGTCGGCACCGGCAATGAACCCTGAGGGTTTGCCGGAGCGGATGATGACTCCGCGGGGCGGGGACCTCGCCAGGGACTGCAGCAATGCATCCAGCTCGCGCATGACTTGCTGCGAAAGCGTGTTGGCGGAAGTTTCCGGTTTGTCGAGAGTCAGCCAGGCGATGCCTTGGCTGTCGCGGTCCATTTTCCAGGCTGAATTGCTCATGTTCTTTTTCGCTTCATGCGGCGCTGTCGCGATGCACTGCGCCGTGGTGGACGTTGAAATCGCAGATCAGCGGACGATGGTCGGAGAAGCGCACATCCGGCACCCGGAAATCAGTCACCTCAATCTCGGCGCTGACCAGGATGAAGTCCAGCTCCACGCGCGGGACGCGCGAGGGGAAGGAGGGCAGTTCGAGGGTGTTGGCACTGCGCAGTCCCGCGGCACGCATGAACAGGTAGATTTCGTGATTGCCCCAGAAGGTATTGAAATCACCCGCGACGATCACCGGCTTGTTTGATTTGATGATCAGGTCGTGCAAGGAGCGCAGCTGGTACTGGCGATGCCGGTACTTCAGCGACAGATGCACCAGGAACACGCATACCTCATCCAGTTCCAATTCGATGATGAGGCGCTTGATGCCGGTGTCGAAATAGTGAAAGCGCCCGCCGGGGACGGTCGGCGCCGCGAGGAAGGCATTCGCCTGCTTGCGCACGATGGGCAGGAACTGGTTCAGCGACTCGACGCCGTACTTGCATTCGTAGGTCGAGAAATGCCCCAGCTGCCGGGCGATATGCTCGACCTGATTGACCATGCCCGAGCGGATCGAGCCGGTATCCACCTCGATCAGGCCCACGACATCGGGCTTCTCGATGCGCAGGAACTCGGTGATACCGGCGAGCACGCGCCGATTGGGACGCAGGTACCCCATGCCCGGCAGTGGCAGATGAAAAGCGACACCGGTGCCCGTCGCGTAACGAATGTTGTAAACGACCAGACGCAACGGCTGCCGCTCTTTATGCCTTTCAAGATGCTGAAGGCTCCGGATTGTACTCTCAAGGCAGCGGGTTTTGCGGCCGGCGGCCCGCTGTGCCAGACTGCGCTGACAAGCATCCACGCCGCGCAAGCCATGTCGCAAGCCCAGCCTATTCAACTATTCGTCACTCACGACTGGACCAATAGTGACGATTACCTGCGGGTATTCGAGTACCTGGAAAGCTCAAATAACTTCTTCTACAAGAACTGCAGTACGCCCGATCACATGCCGGCCGGCGACAAGGAAGCGCTGCGCGAAAGTCTGCGCAAGCAGATTGCACCGGCCGAAGTGGTGATCGCGCTGCCGAGTCTTGCGGAAGGTGCACGCGATCTGCTGCAATTTCAGATGGTGTTTGCACAGGCCTGCAACAAGCCCGTCGTACTGATGAAGAATTTCGGCAGCGCGGCGCCGGTGCCGAAGGCACTGACCGATATGGCCAGCGAACTGGTGGACTGGGACGGGCGGGCACTGGTGGATGCCATCAAGCGCCAGGCGCGGCACGAGGAAACCAATCGCTGGGAAACCATCGAGTTCAAACTCGACTGATAAATGCCGCTCACGGCCGACACGGCCGCGTCGGTTACGCTTCGAGCAGGTACAAAGGGGTGGGGGCGACCGGGCGCACGGGTTGCGGTGAGCGGGCCATCACCGACAGCATCTGCACCACCGTCTCGGCGATGTTCTCGGCTTCGTGGCTGGACATCTTGCGTACCGTGGCGCGAATGGCATCTTCGCCGCGCTGTGGTTGTTCGCGCGTCAGGGAGCAACGCACATTGTGGAACTGCTCGCGGATCTCGCGCGGCAGTTCATCCTCGGCGACCGCAGACAGGTGGTTGCGGTAGGCATCGGTCAGGCGATCCTTGAGCGAACCCGACCGCGCCAGGGAAAGGGTGGCGCCCTGAAACTTCTCCCACGTTGTGCTCATCGCGACCTCTGCTTGGGACGCCTGGCGTGTGCCGAAAGCTTCGACAGTTACGGCAACGCTGGCGATCTGGTGTTATTTGACAAGTAAATCCTGCATCGTCCCGGTTTCATTGCCGAATATACGCCCCATATTACGAAAAACAATGTCAAATCATTTTTGGCGAAAAGTGGGTGGTATACTCAAGGCAGTGTCTTAGGTATCGGCACGCTTATGTTGATTCTTAAGGTAAACTTGCAAAGGTGATTGCGCCCCTTCGCAGGGCATAGGGCGTAGGCTTGAAAGGGCGGCGTGCTGCACCGCTCGGCGGCGCCGAATGCAAAGGCGTATGATGCAAAGTCAGGCTTTTAGAGGCTTCAACCGACGTGGATCTATTCTCCCCCAAGCATCTGCTCATCGTCCTGCTGGTCGTCCTCGTGGTTTTCGGCACGAAGAAGCTGCGCACGATAGGCTCTGATCTCGGCCAGGCCGTGCGCGGGTTCAAGGAATCCATGAAGGAGGGCGAACGCGAAGCCGACGCCCCGCCGCCGCCGGTGGAAGCGCGCCAGCTGCCCGTCCAGGAGCGCGACAAGGCCACCGCGGGCGAAAAAGCCCCGAACACCGAGAAGACTTCGGTCTAGCCCACCGTTCCTGCGGGTATCGCGCTCCAACCGATCTCATCCAGCCCCGGCGCCTGGCGCTGACCCAGCCTTGGCCGGCCTGCGGACTGGCACTGCTGCTGTTCCAGGCAACCGCGCCACGTCCCGGTAAGATGAGGACCAGTCATGGATTCGAGGGCCCGGACTCCGGGGAAAATCGACAATGAAAGCGATGGATTGCACGCGGCGCCGCGCCGGTTTGGTGGCTGCAGCATTGGCCGGTGCGTGGGCCTGCATGGTTAATGCCGCGCCGCTGCCGCACCACGTCGCAGCCTTGCAGACCCAGGCGGTAGCATTGCGCGACATCGATGACATCAAACGTCTGCAGCGCGCCTACGGTTACTACATCGATATCGGGCAGTGGGACCAGGTCGCGGATCTGTTCGCGCGCAATGCCACGCTCGAAATCGGCTTGGATGGCGTGTACCGCGGCCAGGCGCGGGTGCGCCAGTACTTCATCACCGTGGGTGGCGGACACCTCGGCCTGGCGCCGGGGCAGGTCAATCAATACCTGCAGCTGATGCCGGTCATCAACCTGGCGCCCGATGGCCTGCATGCCAAGGGCACCTGGCGCGCGGTCATCCTGGCGGGTAATGACAAGGGTGCGTGGTGGGGCGAGGGTCCCTACGAGAACGAGTACGTGAAGGAGGCCGGGGTCTGGAAGATCAGCGCGCTGCATTGGTACCAGACGCTGATGACCCCGTACGGCGAGGGCGGCTGGGCGCGCAACCCGGACGTGAATGGCGGTCACTATGCGCCGAACTCGCTGCCGCCGGATGCGCCACCGACCGAGCGGTACAAGGTGTGGCCCGGTGCACATGTTCCGCACTTTCATTTCAAGAACCAGGCGCCGAGCCTGCGGACGGACGGTGAGCAGGGCAGCGTCGGCACCGTTGCGGACGTCGCATGGCATGACACGCAGCTGCGGCAGCAGCTTGCCCGCCTCGCTCATGACGTGCAGTTGCTCGAGGATCAGAACCAGATCGAGAAACTGCAGCGCATTTACGGGTACTACCTCGACAAGGGACTGTGGAGTCAGGCCGCGGATCTGTTCGCCGCTGATGGCGAGGTCGAATTGGCGGGGCGCGGCGCCTACATAGGCAAGGCGCATGTCCTGGCCTACCTGCGCGGCATTGGTCCGGAGGGCCCGGTCGCCGGGCGCCTCTACGACAACATGCAGCTGCAACCCATCGTGCACGTGAGCGCCGACGGCGTCACGGCACGCGCCCGCTGGCATCTGTTTGCGCAGATTGCACAGGCCGGGCAATTCCACGAATGGGGCGTCGGCGTTTACGAGAATGAGTATGTGAAGCGTGATGGCGTGTGGAAGATCCAGCGCCTGCACTTGTATCCGACGCTGTATACGCCATACGAGGCAGGCTGGGAGAAAAGCGTAGCGATTTCCTCGCGCATGGAATCGGTCCTGAAGCCGGATCGCCGCGCGGCTGCGCCGCTGCGCGCGCCGGTTCCGGCGCCATTTGACTACCCCAACCCGGTGACGGGTGCCGCGCGGGTGTCATCCTGGACACCCACGGCTGCCGACCTCGCGGCAGTGGGCGCAACGCCGGATGCGATGGCGGCGACCGCCGCGAGTCTGCAGCATCGCCTGGGGCTGCTGCAGGATGCGGCCATCATCGAAAACCTGCACGCGATGTACGGCTACTACCTGGCCACGCTGGAGTGGGATGCGCTGGCGGATCTGTGGGCGCCGGATGGCACCATCGAGATTGCCCTGCGTGGCGTGTACGCGGGCAAGGCCGCCGTGCGTCGCAACCTCAACCTGTACGGACAGCAGGGGCTGGATGATGGGGTCCTGCACAACCATATGCAGTTCCAGCCGGTCATCGATGTTGCCAGTGACGGCCAGACGGCGAAAATGCGCTCGCGCGCGTTCAGCATGATGGGCAATTACGGCAAGAATGGCACCTGGATGGGCGGCATCTACGAGAACACCTATGTCAAGCGCGACGGCATCTGGCGCATCAATTCCGACCACGTCGTGAACACCTACTTCGCACCCTATGATTTAGGCTGGAAGGATCTGCCGGCACGCGACGCGCCGGGGGTCACCGCGAGCAATCCGCCGGATGCGCCGCCCACCGTGCACTTCGAAATGTATCCGCGCTCATTCCTGATGCCGTTTCACTATGTGAACCCGGTGACCGGGAAATGAGCCACCCATCAGGCCGGTTGCATCGGCAACTCATGCGGCGATACCATTGCCGACCGGTTCACAAGGAAAACCCCATGCATCGCATCCGTATTGCCACCGTCAGCATCCTTGTCAGTCTGATGGGCATTCTCACCCCCGCCTTTGCGCATCACTCCGGGGCGATGTTTGATATCGCCCGCAAGGTCGATATCACCGGGACCATCATCGATTTCAACTGGAGCAATCCACACGCCAATTTCAAGGTGAATGTCGATAAACCCGGCGGCGCCTCGGAAGTGTGGGCGGTAGAGATGAACAGCCCCAACAATCTTGTGCGTGATGGCTGGAAGCGCACGACGCTGAAGCCCGGCGACAAGGTGACCGTGACGGTTCGACCGCTGCGGGACGGTACGCCGGGCGGCCAGTATGTCTCGATCGTGCTGGCGGATGGCAAGGTTCTCGGCGGCGAACAACAGCGCTGAGCGCTTTCACGGCTCACCTTAGAAAATCAACGAGAAGGGGCGAACGATGCGAACCTCCGGCCGAAACCTGCGCGTCGCGCTCGGCGCTGCGCTACTGCTACTGACGGGCAACTTCAGCATCGCGCAGGATGCGGCGCGCCCGGGATTGAGCCAGAAGCAGGAAGATGATCTCGCCCACAAGCACGACGGTTACTACGGCGCGCTGGCACCGCAGAACCTGCACAAGGCGCGGCCGAAACCACCGTTCGACATGACCGGCACGTGGTTCGTGAATCTGCGCCACGGATTTGCGGACTTCATGTTCGGCCCGCCGTACCCGGAGTTCTACGCACCGGCGAAGCAAGCCATGGTCGAAGCGGCCGCGGCGGCGGCAGCCCACAAACCTTATCGCGACAGCATCGGTGACTGCTTCCCGGCCGGCATGCCCATGATCATGACGCGGGTGTGGCCCACGAACATCATCCAGCTGCCCACCTCGATACACATGATCTTCGGGTTCACCAACAGTTATCGCGTCATCTATCTGGATGGCCGTCCGCACACCGACCCGGATATCGCGATCCTGACTTACAACGGTGAGTCCATCGGGCATTGGGAGGGGGACAGCCTGGTGGTCAGCACCAAGTACCTGGAGCCCAACCAGCACTGGATTGATCGGGGGCTGCCGATCTCCGACCAGTTCGAGATCGTCGAGCGGTATCGTCTGCAGGACAAGGGTAAGACACTCGAAATCCAGTACACCATGACCGATCCGAAGAACTGGAAAGGCGAGTGGCACAACACCAAGCACTTCATCCGCGAGGACTACAGTGACGTGCCGGAGGTCGAGTGCCTGCCGAATCTGAACGCGAACCTGCCGAGTACTGCCAAGGGCCACGACGCCGCCGAGCACCAGGACGGGGCGAAGCCGGCCGCGGGCGGATCGCAGCCCGCGAAGTAGCTTCAGCGTTCAGGGAAAACCGGCCACCATCGCCGTCAGGCCGGTCGTGAAACTCTCGTCGAAGCCGATGAGGCTGACGAGAAACTCGTGCACGGTCTTGCTTTGCTGATAGATGCACCAACCCAGCACCAGCGAGATGACCGAGGACTGGTAGGACAGCGCCACGTGGCGATTCAGGCCTGCGAGCACCAGTTCTCGGGTGAGGCGTTCGGTGGCGGTGTGCGGATCCTCATCCAGCGGGGTCGCGATGGCGCACAGCTGGGCCGAGTCACGATGTCCCAACAAAGACTTGCGCAGTGCGTGGCCGTAGGTCAGCAGCCAGTCACGCCACGCAAGTCCGCTGGGGACGGTCGCCAGCGCCGACTCGTAGAAATGCGAAGACATCAAGCTGAGCAGTTCGCCCTTGTTGCGCACATGCCAGTACAGCGCCGAGGCCTGCACGTTCAGGCGACCGGCGACGGCACGCATCTGCAATTCCTTAAGGCCCTGCTCGTCCAGCAAATCGAGCGCCACGTCGATGACCTGGCGTTTGTGAATTTTCACAGAAGGTGCGTTCCTCTTGCTCGAGCCTTGGGTGTCGACTATACATGGGCCAATCTTGAACCATGTTCAGCCGTGATCGGGGTGGGCTCATGAAGTATGTGCGAAACGCCTGGTATGTGGGCGCCTGGAGTGTGGATCTCGAACAAAACAAATTGAGTGCGATCCGCATCCTCGGTGAGCCCATCGTGTTGTGGCGTACCGCGCACAAAGTCGTCGCGCTCGCGGATCGCTGCGTACACCGGTTGGCACCTCTGTCCTTGGGCCGTTGTGAAGCCGAGGGGCTGCGGTGCATGTATCACGGGCTGCTCTATGACACGCAGGGTCAGTGCGTGCAGATCCCGGGACAGGAGGTGATACCACCGGACGCGCGCGTACGCAGCTATCCGGTGATTGAACGACACAGCTGGATCTGGGTTTGGATGGGCGATCCGGCGCGAGCCGATGAGGCGTTGGTCCCCGCCGCCGTCGGCCTCGATGACCCGGAATGGATACTCGGACATGGCCAACTGGACTACCAGGCCGAGGCCCGCTACATCAATGACAATCTGCTCGACTTCAGTCACCTGACCTACGTGCACGCGAACAGCTTCGGCGCCGGCCCGAGTTTCGCGGAGGATCGCCCCAAACTGACCGCGTTGGAGCGCGGCGTCAGGTTTGAAAGGTGGATAACCGCCACCAAGGGACCGGTCGGACGCGGCACGGACGAGCTGTCGGACAGCTGGTCCGCTTACGACTTTTTGATCCCAGGCGTGCTATTGATGTGGTCGGGCAGTTTCAAACTGGGTACCGCGGCCCAATGCAGTTACGAGCGTCCGGACTATTCGCGAGCATTGCGTGGGGTGACCTTCACCAGTCAGGCGGTGACGCCGACCGCGGATCGCACTGCACGCTACTTCTTTTCCTGGGGACCGCATCGGCAGCATGGCGATGCGGCGCTGCGCGATCTGCTAATGACCGTAGCGGCTCAGGCCTTCGGTGAGGACAAGATCATGATTGAGGCGCAGCAACGGGTGATCGATCAAACGGCCGACCCCGTCGTCATGCCTACCGCCCACGATCGCGGCGTCACGCTTTTCAGCCGCCTGGTCGCCCGGCTGGTGCGTGAAGAAGCGGACGCTGGCATGAAACTCTGTTAATGACACCGAAAACCTCCGGAAATCGCGCAGGTGTAGCCTCACCAGGCTTACTACCCTCGGATTGAATTCATGAAGCTGCGCACCCTCATTCTCCTCGTCGTTGTCCTGGTGCTGATCATCGGCGGCTGGATCTGGTGGCGCCAGCATGAGGCCGCCGAAAAAGCGGCCGCCGAGCGCGCGGCCCCGGGGGTGACCGTCACGACCGCCACGGCGGTCAAGGGCGATATCGGCATCTACCTCGAAGCCATCGGCACGGTCACGCCGGTCTACACCAGTTCGATCACGAGCCAGGTCAACGGCATGATCGTGGCGGTGAATTACCAGGAGGATCAGCGCGTCAAAAAGGGGGATCCGCTGATTGACATCGATCCGCGACCCTACCGCGCAACGCTGCTCCAGGGGCAGGGTACGCTGCAGCGGGATGAGGGCATCCTGGCGCAGGCGCAGCTGGATCTCACGCGCTACCGTGCGGCGCTGGCCCGCAATGCGATTGCCGAACAGACCGTCGCGGACCAGGAAAAGCTGGTCCAGCAAACGGAAGGGACGGTCAAGAACGATCATGGTGCCGTCGACTATGATCAGTTGCAGCTCGCCTACTGCCACATCACCGCCCCCATCACCGGCCAGGTCGGCCTGCGCCTGGTGGACCCGGGCAATGTCGTGCAGGCAACCGGCACGACGGCGCTGGCGGTGATCACGCAGCTGGAGCCCATCACCGTGGTCTTCACGCTTCCGGAAGACAGCCTCGGTCCGGTACTGGCGCGGCTGCGGGCCCAGGCCAAATTGAGCGTCGCCGCCTTGGACCGCGGCGGCCAGAAAACTCTCGGATCCGGAGTACTCACGGCGCTCGATAACCAGATCGATACGACCACCGGCACCGTCAAGGCACGCGCCACCTTCGACAACAAGAATGACGCACTTTTCCCCAACCAGTTCGTCAACACGCGGCTGCTGGTGAATACGCTGCACGGGGTGACACTGATTCCGACATCGGCCATTCAGCAAAATGGCCGCGCCTCGTTCGTGTTCGTCATTCAGAACAACATCGCCACGATGCGCACCGTGAAGCCGGGCGTGACCGAGGGCGACGTCACCCAGGTGGACGGCATCAATCCCGGGGATGTGGTGGCCAACAGCAGCTTCGAGAAGCTGCAGGACAAGAGCCGGGTAACGGCGACCACTGCTGCGGCAAAGTCGTGAATCCGTCGCGTCCGTTCATCCTGCGGCCGGTTGCGACCGCCTTGCTGATGGCGGCGATTTTCCTGATTGGCGTGGTGGGCTATACGCAGTTGCCGAGATCGGCGTTGCCGGAAGTCGATTATCCGACCATTCAGGTGGTCACCTACTACCCCGGCGCCAGTCCCGATGTGATGGCCACGACCGTCACGGCGCCTCTCGAGCGTCAGTTCGGCGAGATGCAGGGTCTTTCGCAGATGACCTCGAACAGCTCCGCGGGCATATCGGTCGTCGTGCTGCAGTTCGCGCTGTCACTGAACATCGATATCGCCGAGCAGGAGGTGCAGGCGGCCATCAACGCATCGCAAAGCCTGCTGCCATCCTCATTGCCGGCGCCGCCCACCTACAGCAAGACCAATCCGGCCGACGCTCCGGTGCTCACCCTGGCCATCACTTCCAACTCCATGCCGCTCTCGCAGGTGGAAGACCTGGTCGACACGCGCCTGGCGCCGAAGATCTCACAGCTGAGCGGAGTAGGACTGGTCACCATCAGCGGCGGACAGAAGCCGGCGGTGCGCATCCAGGCCAATCCGGATGCGCTGTCGGCCTATGGCATCAACCTGGAGGACCTGCGGGCGGCACTGGCGGGTGCCAGCGTCAACGCGGCCAAGGGCAATTTCGATGGGCCGCGCCAGGGTTATCAGATCGACGCCAATGACCAGCTGCAGACCAGCAAGGACTATCGCGACGTGGTCGTGGCCTACCGCAACGGTGCGCCGGTCATGCTGCATGACGTCGCGAATGTCGTCGATGGCGTGGAGAACAATTTTCAGGCCGCATGGATGGATCAGACCCCGGCGGTCATTCTCAATATCCAGCGCCAGTCCGGTGCCAACACCATCGAGGTGGTCAAGTCCATCCAGGAGCTGCTGCCGCAGCTGATCGTGAATCTGCCCCGCGGCATCACGGTCACGACGCTCACGGATCTGACCGTTGGCATCAAGGCTTCGATCGCGGATGTGGAGTTCGAGCTGCTGCTGGCCGTGGTTCTGGTCGTGCTGGTGATCTTCATCTTCCTGCGCAGTGTGTCGGCGACCATCATTCCGGCGGTCTCGGTACCGCTGTCGCTGGTAGGCACTTTCGCGCTGATGTACGTGCTGGGCTACAGCCTGGACAACCTGTCGCTGATGGCGCTGACCATTTCGACCGGTTTCGTGGTGGACGACGCCATCGTCATGATCGAGAACATCTCGCGTTACGTGGAACAGGGAGAAGCGCCCATGCAGGCGGCGCTGAAGGGCGCCGAACAGATCGGATTCACCATCCTGTCGTTGACGATTGCACTCATGGCGGTGCTGATTCCGCTGCTGTTCATGGGGGATGTGGTGGGACGGCTGTTCCGCGAGTTCGCCGTCACCCTGGCCGTGACGATCGCCTTTTCAGCCATCGTGTCGTTGACGCTGACACCCATGATGAGTGCCCGGATCCTCAAGCGTCATCGCCCTGAAGACCAGGGGCGGCTGCTGCGGGCATCGGAGCGCGTGTTCGAGAACGTCATCGGCTTCTATGCACGCACACTGAAGTTCGTCTTGAGCTACCAGCGCGCCACGCTGCTGGTGGCGTTGGGGACGCTGGCGCTCACCGTGCTCATGTACATCTTCATCCCGAAGGGTTTCTTCCCGGTCCAGGACACCGGCGTCATCCAGGGCATCTCGCAGGCCGCCCCCAGCATTGGCTTCACGGCGATGGCGCAGAAGCAGCAGCAGCTGGCCAAGGTCATCCTGGCGGATCCGGCCGTCGCCAGCCTGTCCTCGTTCATCGGTGCGGATGGTACGAATACCACGGTCAACAGCGGACGCATGTCGATCAACCTCAAGCCGCTGAACCAACGCAAGGGCAGCGCCACGGCAATCATCAGCCGGCTCGCCCCGAAGGTCGCTCAGGTGGAGGGCATCAGCCTGTTCATGGAGCCGGTACAGAACATCACGGTGGATGATCGCGTCAGCCGCACGCA
>DATAVA010000067.1:0-5127 GCA_036267975.1 Steroidobacteraceae bacterium
GGCACCAACGGTGGCGCGTACGGATATCGCCTGAACATGAGCGTCGGTTATGTCCTGCCATCGGTCAGCGTCAATCTGCGCTGGAGGTTCCTGCCCTCGGTCAACACCGTCAGCCATGCTCAGCAGCAGGCCGTCATTGCCAATGACAACAGGGTCGGCCAGGGCGGCGCCGGCTCGATCTACAGCTACTCTCCGGACACCACCATCGCGGCTGCCGCCTGGAATGCGTTCGATCTGTCGTTCAGCTGGACCATCAACAAGACGTTCTCGCTGCGCGGTGGCATCAACAACCTGATGGACAAGGATCCGGCCATCACGGGGGCGACCACCGGTTTCCCGGTGGGTACGAACCTGGGGGCAGTGTGCAGTGCAACGGCCAAGGCCCGTGGTTGCCAGAACCCCATCTCGTACAGTCTGCCGAACGATGGCGCGGGTACGACCAACGCCGGCTTCTACGATGTGTACGGCCGCACCTTCTTCCTGGGGGGCAAGGCGCAGTTCTAAGCAACTCCTGATCGCTAGCAAACTGGCGGCGGGCCCTCGGTCCGCCGCTTTTTTTTACGCGTTCACGGGTCGCTGCGTGCCGATGCGACCCGTATAATCAGCCGATGAAACACACTCCCGTATTGCTTGCGCTGGCGATTTGTCTTGTGGGCACCGGTGAGATCGCCAGCGCACAGACTCCTCCAGAGAGCCTGCGCGCCTGCGCCCGGATGCAGGCTCCGACCGAACGGCTGCAGTGCTATGACACGCAGATGGCGGCGCTCGGGGTCGTCGTGGCGACCCCGGCGGTGCCCACGGCGCCCAGCACCATCACCCAACCGTCCATCGTAGCGTCGGTGGTCACGCCACCGCCACCACCGCCACCATCGGCTGAGATGAAGTTTGGCGAAGATACCCTGAAGAGTTCCAAGCGCCCGGCACCGTCTGCGTCAGACAAAGTCATGCAGTCGACCATCAGTTCGATCAAGGAGGTGCGCCCGAAGATGTTCCTGATCGTCCTCGCCAACGGCCAGATCTGGCTCCAGGAAGGCACCCAGATCACCATGTTCTTCCATGCCGGCTATGACGTGAACGTAGAGAAAGGTCTGATGTCGGGCGACTACCGCATGTGGACGGCCCAGACGGGGGCCAAGAACTGGGTGCGGGTCACGCGGATCCAGTAGGGCGCAGCAGACCCATGGCCGGCACGGTGAGGAAGTCCTCAAAGTCCGCCGCCAATGACAGCTCGCGGAACAGCTGTATCGCTTCGCGGAAACGACCGCCGTCGTAAGCCTCGGCACCCACTTCGTTGCGCACGCGCTCCATTTCCTCGGTGATGAGACGGGTGAGCAGCTCCGGCGTGGCGACGGTGCCGCCCTCCAGCCTGATGCCGTAGTGGATCCACTGCCACACCTGTGCACGGCTGATTTCCGCCGTCGCGGCGTCTTCCATCAGGTTGTACAGCGGCACCGCCCCCTTGCCGCGCAGCCACGCTTCGATGTACTGCACGCCGACCCGGATGTTCTCGCGCAGACCACCCTCGGTCTTGGTGCCCTGGTGCACTTCCAGAAGGTCCGCCTGACCGATATTCACGTCCTCACGCATCCGCGTGAGCTGGTTGGCCTGGGGCATGAGGCGGTCGAACACTTCGCGCGCAACGGGTACGAGGTCCGGATGCGCCACCCAGGTGCCGTCATGTCCGTCGCCGGCTTCGCGCTCCTTGTCGGCGCGAACGCGGGCTAAGGCGGCCTCGTTGGCCTTCGGGTCACGGCGATTGGGAATCTGGGCGGCCATGCCGCCCATGGCGAAGGCGCCGCGGCGGTGACAGGTCTTGATCAGCAGCAATGAGTAGGCGCGCAGGAAGGCCTTGCCCATCACGACCTGCGAGCGGTCGGGCAGCACGTAGGCCTCGTTGGCACGCAGCTTCTTGATGAAGGAGAACATGTAATCCCAGCGGCCGCAGTTCAGGCCGGCCATGTGGTCCCGCAGTTCAAAGAGGATTTCGTCCATTTCGAATGCGGCCGGCAGTGTCTCGATCAGCACCGTGACCTTGATGGTGCCATTCGGAATACCGAGCTGTTGCTGCGCAAATACGAAGACCTCATTCCACAGCCGCGCCTCCAGGTGGCTCTCGAGCTTGGGCAGGTAGAAGTACGGCCCCGTGCCCTTGGCCAGCTGGGCCCGCACGTTGTGGAAGAAGTAGAGCCCGAAATCAAACAGACCCCCGGCGACCGCTGCGCCATCGACCGTCACCCCCGGCTCCATCAGGTGCCAACCGCGCGGACGCACCATCAGCACCGCGGGCGTCGGGTTCAACGCGTACTGCTTGCCGGTGGCGATGTCCTTGAAATCAATGCTGCGCTGCCAGCGATCGGCGAGGTTGAGCTGGCCCTCGAGGTTATTGCGCCAGGTCGGAGAGTTCGCATCCTCGAAGTCCGCCATGAACACATTGGCGCCGGAATTCAAGGCGTTGATGATCATCTTGCGATCCACCGGGCCGGTGATTTCCACCCGGCGGTTGAGCAGATCGGCCGGAATCTGCGCCACACGCCAGTCGGTCTCCCGGACCGGGCGAGTCTGCGGCAGAAAATCCGGCAACTCACCGGCGGATATACGCGCCTGGCGTGCAGTGCGGGCCTGCAGCAGCTCGATGCGCCGGGCATCGAATTTTCGATGCAGTGCCGCGACGAACGCGAGGGCCTCGGGGGTGAGAATTTCAGCAAAACGCGGCTCGAGGGCGGCGCGCACAACGACGCCCGCCGGGGCAGCGGTGGATCTGGTTTGGTCAGCGGTGGACATAATATTCGTCAAGGTTCAGGATCCTTAATTATATCAATTTCAGACTCGCCGCACCGGGCGGCCACGCACGCACGCACGCCCGGCTCCGGCCCCGATTGTGTTTGGGGGGCGGAACGGGTATGTATGCGCGGCCTTTTCTGCTTAGGACCGAACGATGAATGTTGCCCAAGTGACTGCCGAAATCCTCAAGCGCGAAGGCGTGGACGTGCTTTTCACCTATCCACTCAATCCGCTGACCGAGTCCGCCGCCGCGGCCAACATCCGCCCCATCGTCGTGCGCCAGGAGCGCGTCGGAGTGCACATGGCCGATGCCATGAGCCGCATGACCTCGGGTGACAAGGTGGGTGTGTTCTGCTGCCAGGTCGGTCCGGGCATCGAGAACGCCTTTGGCGCCATCGCGCAGGCCTGGTCCGAAGCCGTGCCGCTGGTCGTGATTCCCGGTGGCTATCCGCGCAACATCGCTTTTTCCAAGCCGAACTTCAACGCCGTGCTCAACTTCCAGCATGTCACCAAGCATGCCGAAACGGTGAACACGCCCGAGCAGCTGGTGCCGGCGCTGCGCCGTGCATTCAGTTTCGCGCGCAACGGCCGGCCGGGCCCGGTACTGATCGAAATACCGACCGACCTGTGGAATGTCGAAGTGCCCGGTGAAATCGACTACACGCCCCGTCGGCGCGCACTGAGTGCTCCGGATCACCGGGCCATCGATGCGGCCGCAGCGGCCCTGATCAAGGCCAAGAATCCGCTGATTTATGCAGGGCAGGGCGTGCACTACGCCAAGGCATGGGATGAGCTCAAGGCCGTCGCGGAGCTGCTCGAAGCGCCGGTCACGACCAGTCTGGAGGGCAAGAGTGCCTTCCCCGAAACGCATGCATTGTCACTGGGTTCCGGTGGCGTGGCGATGCCGCGCGCCGTGGCGGCCTATGTAGAAGAGTCCGACCTGGTGTTTGGGGCGGGCGCGAGCTTCTCGGCCACCAACTTCGGGATCAAGTTTCCAACCCGGAACAAGACGTTCATTCACAACACGAATGAGCCGATGGATATAGACAAGAACATCGGCACGGATCACCCGCTGGTGGGGGATTCGAAGCTGGCGCTGGGCATGCTGCACGAGGCGCTCACGGAGCGGCTGAAAAAACCACGCGGCCTCACTGCGCAGGTCCAGTCGCGCATCAAGGAACTCAATGAGCCGTGGTGGAAGGAGTGGCTGCCGCGACTGACGAGTGCGGAAAAGCCCCTGCAGCCGTACCGCGTGATCTGGGAATTCCTGCACCTCACCGATGTGGCCAATACCATCGTCACCCACGATGCCGGCAGCCCGCGCGATGAGCTGTCGCCGTTCTGGAAGTCGGTGACGCCGCTGTCGTACATCGGCTGGGGCAAATCCACTCACTTAGGCTATGGGCTGGCGTTGGCCATGGGTGCCAAGGTGGCCCGTCCCGACCGGCTGTGCGTCAATTTCTGGGGTGACGCGGCCATCGGCATGACCGGGATGGACTTCGAGACCTGCGTGCGCAGCAACATTCCGATCCTGTCGATCCTGTTCAACAACTTCTCGATGGCCATGGAGTTCAAGGTGATGGCCGTGTCGAAGGAGAAGTTCCGCTCCACCGATATCTCGGGAAATTACAGCGAATTCGCCAAGGCACTGGGCGGCTACGGCGAGCGCGTCACCGAGCCGGGGCAGATCGTGCAGGCGCTGCGCAACGGCATTGCGGCGACCCGGGAAGGTCGGCCGGCGCTGCTGGAATTCATCACCACGCAGGAAAAGGTGTATTCCACCTTCCAGGGCGGCTATCACGGCGGGGCCTGAGCGCCCCTGCGTCTCCTACGGTGCAGCGGCCGCGGCAGTGCGTCCGGCCGCTGCGGCGTCCAATGCTTGCTGTTCCCCGCCGCGGGGCGGAATGTGCGATGGAATCAGGAAGTAGCTCACCGTGGTCACCAGCGCGCACACGGCTACGAACCAGAAGAAGCGGTCGATGGACGGTACCGGCTTCATCGTGAAATAGACCTGCGGGACGGTGGCGGAGAGCAGGCCGCCGAAGCGCGAAAAGGCCTGCGCCACCCCGATCGCCGCGCCGCGGAACTCGGTCGGATAGGAATGCGCGGCCACGGCATAGAGATAGGACTGCATGCCATTGACCACGGCGCCGCCGATGAAGCAGGAGGCGAGCAGCAGGGTCGTTACATCACCGTGCGCCACGAGCAGCACGCCGATGGCGGCCGTGGCCACTGCGCCGATGAAGGCCGCGACGGTTCCCACGCCGCGCGAGCCCCACAGTCCCATGAGGAATGCGCCGCCGATGGAGCCGACCACACCGCCGCCGCTGAACAGACCCAGGCTTT
>DATAVA010000068.1:0-2899 GCA_036267975.1 Steroidobacteraceae bacterium
GCGCGATGGATGATCGGCTTCGTGCAGGAGGAACACTCCTCGTTAATCTTCGTGATTATGGGCCATTGACGGATCAACGTCCTACTATAACGCCGGCCGCCATGGTCCTCGACGCGGATCGACGGCGCATCGTCCACCAAGTATGGGACTGGCAGGATAAGCGTCGATACATCGTTCATCTGCACGTAACCCGCCAGATGCCAAGTGACGAATGGGTCACAAACCGTTTCTCAGAATGTATCGCCCGGCCGGGCATTGTCACAGTAACCTGGGTTTCAGATGGTATCATCCCCCCGGATCGCACGATCTGTACAAAACCATATTTGCATGGCTTCAATTTAGGTTCCTCGGCGGAAACTGTGGGTCCTCTGGTGGCAATATCGAGCGCTAGAGCGGCGGTGGTGGGTGTCCAGGGCGTACGGGATTGATTGGCAGCGGCTCACCGGACGGCACGACCCATTGTGTCTCGGCCACGCGGATCGCGGTCAAGCCCTGCACCTTCGGTGCACCGCTTCGCGGCTTCGGGGCTTGACCGCGACACGCGCGGCCGAGAGCTTGGCCTTCATGCCCTCAATGACGCGGTCAGTTCGTCGTGGGCGGTGGGCTTTGCGTGTGGTCGCTGCTGATGTCGGAGGTTGTCAGGAAGCGAAAGAGCTTGCGGCAGATTACGTCAAAGGAGCGTTGCTAGACTTCCGACTGGCCATGGGAGAGCCGCGGTCCACCGTCGTCTCTGACGAGGTCGAGTACGACCTGATCGATCGGCCGCCGCCGAAGGCCGCCGTCCTGCTGCAACCTGCTGATGACCTCACCGCCGAGAATCCAGATGTTGTCGCGGTGCTGGCGCGAGGTCTTGCGCGACAGATGCAAGCTCAGCAGGTGGTGCAGGAACGGCCGAAAGCATTATAGCATTTGCTGACCAGCCGGAATGTCGCCTGCTTCGTATGACCAACTGCGTCGCCACTGATCGAGGTCCGAACAGTAGGCCTGGAAGGGGTCGGCGCCTGCCTGTTGCGCTGGTAGGCTGCTTGTTCGCCCAATTCATTTGGATCCTGCTGCCGTGCGGCTGATCTCCCTGCTGAATCACTACCAGCATTTTCCCGGCTTCGCTTACGAGAAGGCGCGGCTTTGCGCAGCAGCCCAAACGATCGAGATCACGGTGCGCCCGCGACGCGGCTCGAAACCGGTGTGCTCGGGCTGTCATAGGCCGGCGTCAGCCTATGATCACCTATCGCTGCGTCGGTTCGAATTTGTGCCGTTGTGGGGCTGCTTGGTGGTGTTGCTATACCATATGCGGCGGGTGGATTGCCGGGCCTGCGGTGTGCGCATCGAAGCAGTCCCTTGGGGTATCGGCAAACACCAGCTGACCAAGGCCTATATGCTGTTCCTGGCGCACTGGGCGCGGAAGTTGTCCTGGCAGGAGACCGCCGACTCGTTTCGCACCACCTGGGACAAGGTCTGCCAATCGGTCGAGTATGTCGTGCAGTGGGGGCTCGAGCATCGGCAACTGGGCCCGATCGTGGCGATCGGCGTCGACGAGATCCAGTACGCCAAGGGACACAAGTACCTGACTCCGGTCTACCAAATCGAGCAGCAATGCACGCGCCTGCTGTGGATCGGCCAGGAGCGGACCGTGGAGAGCTTCGGGCAGTTCTTCACCGTGATCGGCGAGGAGTTGGCTGGACGCATCGAGTTTGTTTGCTCGGACATGTGGCAGCCCTACCTGCGGGTGATCCGCGAGCGGTGCAGCCATGCCATCCACGTCCTCGACCGCTTCCACATCGTCGCCAAGATGAACGCGGCGTTGAACGAGGTACGAGCTGCCGAGGCGCGCCGGCTGGCGCAGGACGGCTACGAACCGATCTTGAAGAAGACGCGTTGGTGCGTGCTGAAGCGCAAGGCCAACCTGACCGAGCCTCAGCGCTTCCGCCTGCGCGATCTGCTGCGCTACAACCTGCGGACCGTCCGGGCCTATCTCCTGAAGGAGGATTTCCAGCAATTCTGGGAGTATGAATCGCCGAGCTGGGCCGGCAAGTTCCTTGATGAGTGGTGCCGTCAGGTCATGCGCTCTCGCATCGAGC
This sequence comes from Steroidobacteraceae bacterium, assembly GCA_036267975.1. Classification (GTDB taxonomy): domain Bacteria; phylum Pseudomonadota; class Gammaproteobacteria; order Steroidobacterales; family Steroidobacteraceae; genus DAIDKA01. The sequence continues at coordinate 2,079 of DATAVA010000068.1, forward strand.
CGATGAAGAAGATCGCCAGAACGCTACGCTCGCACCGTGCGCTGATCCTGAACTACTTCCGTGCCAGGAAGGCGTTCTCCAGCGGCATCGTCGAGGGTCTCAACAACAAGGCTAAACTGACCATGCGAAAATCCCACGGTTTCCGCACGTTCCACGTGACGGAAACCGCGTTGTATCATGCACTTGGCAAACTGCCAGAGGGACCGCCGCGAAACTGGGGGTCAGGCGGCAATGGCGGTTGGCGGGAATGTGTCGTCGGCTGGATGGAATCTTTGCCCGAATTCGGAAGCAAGTGTACCATTGTAGACCGCAGACCGAACTTGAAGCAGCAGGTTCGCGCCGCGTCGTGACCAGCGCATTTGCTGTCTTTTGTTCATCCGGCGGTTCACCAGGAAATTCGCCGTTCCTTCAGTGATCGAGGTTCCAACACGCAAGCCCGCGCGGTGGCGTTGGGCGTAGTTCACCAGCCAGGCGCTCTGGCCGGTCAAATAGCTGTCCAGTTCCCGCAATGCCGTCCAAAGCTTTCGCGATGGCGCGATGGATTTCCGGGTATTCGGCTCACCCCGGAAATGGTGCATGACCCTGCGGATGCGATCGACGCTCTTGCGCGCGTTCTTGGCTGTCCCATTCCAGATCCGCCAGTGCAACCGGTCCACCTCCGTGATGATCACGGCCTTCGCCGCCGCGTGCACGGGATCACCAGCCGCCAGCCCATCCGCGATTTGGTGGAGGTGTTGAAGCCTCATTCCGATATGAAACCAGTCAAGCATCGGTGGTTCAGTGACACCGGCGTCGGCGAGAATGTGCCGGAGCCCTGGACA
>DATAVA010000069.1:0-63903 GCA_036267975.1 Steroidobacteraceae bacterium
CGCCGAACTCCAGTCGTTCACCCAGCCGGTACGTGGTCCAGGTCGTGAAGGCATGCTTCGGTGTGTTCATGAGCGGCGCGCCAACCGGCGCGGCGCCCTTGGCAGTCTGCGTCACCTTGCTGTCCAGGTAGCTGTACCCGCCGAGAATCTGCCAATTCGAGGTCAAGTTGCCTTCGGCACGCACTTCGCCGCCGTCCACCTGCTGGCTGCCCGCGAGAATGTTCAGCACCGGGTTGTCGGGATCCGGGACGCGGGCATTGTCCTTTTCGAGCCGGAAGATCGCGCCGCTCAGGATCAGTTTCTCCTGGAGCAGATCCCATTTCGTACCCAGTTCGAAAGTCTTGTTTTTCTCGGGGTCCAGATTGGCATTGTTCAGCGAAAACGATCGCGAACTGCTGATCAATGACAGGTCCTCGGCGGAGGGATCAAAGGATGTGCCAAAGGAGAAATAAGCATTGCCGTGGGGCGTGATCTTGTACGAGAGCGCGGCGCGATAGCTGAAGTCTGCGTCCGTATGCGGGATGTGGTCCGTCTTCGTCACTGCGCCGGGCACGGTGGTCGAATAGTTGACGTCGTTGTAGTCAACGTCGAAACGGTCCCAGCGGATGCCGAGTATCGCCTGCCAGTTGTCGAGCGTTGCCGTGTTCATGACGAATGGCGCAACGCTGTCGGCACTCAGGTGCGTTGCGTAGCGGGGAAACTCATTGCCCGTAAATGCCTGGTTCTCGTTCGGGTCCAGCAGCGGTGTGGTGGGCACGCCGCTGAAGTTGTAGAAAATCGGCGCAGCCTTCTCGTGGCCGCCCTCGACGCCGATGACCGCGGCATTGTGAACATCTCCGGTCTGGAAGCGCACGGTCCCGAAGAACTGGTCCCAGAGCAGCGTGTCAACGCTTTTCCCCGCGTTGACGTTACGCGTGACATTCACCGCCGACAGCGGCGTCGTCAACGGCAGCGTCGTCGCAAGCAACGGCTCGCTGAAGCGGAAGTCGCGGCCATAGCTGGCGTAGCGCAGCTGATTCTCGAGCGTGAACGAATCGGAGAAATCATGGTCCACCTTGAAGCTGGCGATATCCGTGCGAGTGCGCATGAAATCGCTGCGGAACCCGTAGAAATTCTGCTCCGGGACGGCGGCCGGAGTGGTGCCGAAATACGGCAGCCCGTAGTCCGGGATGTCATCGTTGTACTGATGATAGTAGGCCAGCGTCACCCGCGTCGGTGTTCCCAGGCCGAAGGAGATACCGGGCGCGAATCCCCAGCGCGAATCCTGAACGACGTCACGATCGGTCACGTCCGCTTTGATGCCCATCGCATTGACTCTGAGGGCGGCACCCGCGCCCACGCCGGACAGGGGTTCGTTCACATCGATGGTCGCGCGACGGGTATCGTCGGTGCCGCCGGCGAGCACGCCGGAGATGGCCTCCTGCAGCCTCGGCAGCTTGCTGGCCTGTTCGATCACGCCACCGGTCGACCCGCGTCCGAAGAGAATCCCCGAGGGACCCTCGAGCACCTCGATGGCCTCCAGGTTGAACGGATCGCGAAAGTAGTCGCCGTAGTCACGGATTCCGTCCAGAAACATATCCGTGCGGGCGCTGAATCCACGAATGGTCGGCGAATTGCCGAGGGACCTGAACTCACCCGCGCCGATGGTAATTCCGGGAACGTTGCGCAGGGCCGCATTGAGATCGTTCACGGCGCGGTCCTGCATGACCTGCTGGGTGACGGTGGCGATCGATTGGGGCGTATCCGCTATCGGCGTGGTCAGCTTGGACAGGCTGGAGGCGTCGACCTTGTACGCGTCCTTTTCCCCCAGGACGTAGACTTCCTCCACGGAGCCGCGAGTAGTCGCTGCGTCGGCCTTCTGATCGTCGGCGTAGGCCGAATGGGCCTGCAGAATCCCCAAGCCCGTGCCGGCCAGCAACACCGAACGAAAGCGGCCGTTGCCGCCGCGGTTTTCAGCACTCATCGATAAGCTCCCTTGTATCCTAATGTATACAACGAGCTTACATATATAGTTTGAAATCTCTTATGTCAAAGTTATGGCACCGCGCGCCACCCATCGTCCTGCGCGTGTCAGGACGATGGGTTTGGCGGTTGCGACTACTTCTGGTACGGGTAGATGCGGAAGGAAGCCATTCCTTCGAACATTCCGGCAGCCGGTGCGCCGCCGGTGGCTTCGAACAGCGTGCGCTGGATATATCCGGCCTGCAGTCCGAATTGCGCGTTGCCGAGCGCGCCGCGGTAGAACTTCCACCAGAATCCACCCGTGACTTCGTCCACCTTCTGGTTCTGGCCGGAGCAGGTGCCATTCAAGGTGTAGCAGCCGCTGTTGTTCAGGTTCGGGATTCCTAAGCCATACCAGTAGGGGCCAGCGGTCGCCGTGCCGTACTGGTAGAGAGTTTTGCTCTGTTGCTCGCGGCCGGCGTAGAGGTAGGCTTGCCATGACGGGTTCGGCGTATAGATCAACCCGGCCAGGACCTGGTATTCCTGGACGGGTGCCAGTTGGCCATCAGGCTTCACGACCACATCGTTCAGCGACGCCGAGCCGTAGCGGCCAATGCCCTTGCCGACGAGGCCACTGAGTTGGAAGCTCAGGATGTTCGGAACCAAAGGCAGGATCGCGCCAGCCCCGACTCCACCTCCCATGGTGGTCTGGCTGTCGGGCGCGATCGCTGAACGGAACCAGCGCGCCAGACCAAACAGTTCGTAGTGGCCGTAGCCTGGGTCTGCAGCAACTTTCGCCACGACATCAGGGGCGACATCGGTCGAGAAGTTGGAACCGCCGACGCTGCAGGTGGTGCTCGAGGTGGAGGTGGACGTTGCAGTACCGCTGGTAGTGGTCGTCGTCGTGGTGGTGGTCGTGGCGGCCGTGCAGGTGCCGCCGCCATTGCCGAGCTGACCCGTGCCCGCGAAGCCGGTGGTGGGGGAGGCCGGTAGCGTTCCTTTGATGCCGCCACCGACGAGACTGTTGGTGTTGACGATGCCGGTGGCTTGCGGGCTCTCCAGCGAGAGGCCGAGCCACAAGCCGTCAGCAACCTTGTCCACGAAGCGCATCTGTGGATTACGGGTCCAGCTGAAGCCCGCGACGTACTGCGCGTCGATGGTCAGTGGCGCATCCTCATCGCGCGGATCCATTCCCTTCTTTTCCAGTGTTACGAGACTCCAATTCTGACCGCCCATGACGTACCAGCCCGAGTCGCTGATGAAGCGGCCATAGATGTTGCGCATTCGCGGCGTGTAACTGTTGCTCTCGTTGGAGTTCGCGGTGGGTGCGGCGCCCAGGAAGTCCATCTCGAACCAGGTTTCGAGCTTGTAGCCGCCCATGTCATGGGTCTGGGCGAGGATGGACAGACGGCTCTGGCGGGCGCTTTCACGGAATTCAGAGAGGTTGCTCTGTTCCGTATTGCCCATCGGTACGCCGCCGAAACTCGAGCCCACGTCGGTGCTTTCGTCCTTGTTGCGATAGATGGTCGCCAGTTCGGTGAAGCCCCCGAACAGTAAGGTGACAGGTCCTGCCTGCAGGGCCGGATTGGTGCTAGGCGCCGGCGCGGCCGAGGTGTCGGGGGCGCTCTGCGCCATCACCTGCGGCGCGGACGCCACGCCGAGTACCAGGGCAATGACCGCTGCGACGGAATTGGAACGGGGGGCGTTAGCGCTGGGCAATCTCATGAGTCGGTATCCTTCCTGACCGTTAGTTTCAGCGCCGCAACTGTGATTCATTCGTATGACATCCAGATTGCGCACATGTGACAGTTCTGTGTCAGAACTGCTGCGCTGCAGGGATTTACCGTGTTCCGCGCACCCGCTGCAGTGCGCGCCAACGCCAGATTCGGGGGCACCGGGCGGTGGGAATTCGGCAATTCCCATCTTGTTGTTTTTTAGCTTCGAGCTGGCAGGCCGCTGCGCGCTTCAATACGACATGAGAATCGGCAGGGTCATGCTCGCCAGCAGATCACGTGTGACACCGCCCATCACCTGTTCCCAAAGTTTGGGGTGCCCGAAGGCACCCGCGACGATGAGATCAGCGCCTACACGGCCTGCCTCGGACTGGATGACAGCGGCAATGGATTGTCGCGGAACATTGTCCAGCCGGATTCCCGCAGCGGCCGGATTATGGCGCCTGATATGCTCCACGATCTGCTCCGGCGCGAGGGCCCCGTAGCGCTCCATGTATTGAGCTGGGTTGATTGCCAGCACCGTGATGCGCTCGGCTTGCTCGATCAGAGGCAGCGCGTCGTTCAGGGCGCGTGCGCAGGCACGGCTGGAGTTCCAGGCAAACAGAATATGGCGCCCGAGCGTGGCATAGGTGCCGCCAGCGGGGATAAAAATCACGGGCCGACCGGCACTGAAGAGAACTTCCTCGGAGAAGGTGTAGCCGGGTGACACGGCATCGCCGCGGGTTTGCTGGCTCAGGATACAAAGATCGGCGAAGCGCGCGTGCTGGGGCACGACACTCGCTGCGCTGCCTTCAACGCTTTGCAATTCAACCGCCAGCGCAAATTTTAGCTTGAGCGCGTCAAGCTCGCGCGCCAGCCCTTGCGCGATCTCATCGGCGGTCTGCACATTCCGGCGGCTGTCGCGGTTCATGTCCGCAGCGGAAACCAGCCCGAACTCGCCCATGCTCTGCGCATGCACCTGCTGCGGATCGAGTTCCCGGACGAATAGCGCAGTCAGCCGGCTGCCATTACGTCGAGCGAGATCCGCCGCCAGTCGCAGCCGCACCAGCGCGCCCTCGGTCTGATCCACCTGGACCAGCAGATCCTTGAGTGCCATGGTTTACCTCAGGGCTGTACGTGCCGTTGCGATCGGCCAGTCCGCCTGCCAGCCGCCACCGAGCGCGCGTACCAGATTCACACTCGCTTCCAGTTCGCGTGACTGCAGGTCGAGCGTAGCGCGTTGGGCCTGCAATGCGGCGATCTGCGCGGACACGACCTGCAGGTAGTTGACAGCACCGTTCTCATATCGATTCAGTGACAGCGCGAGCGCCCGCTCGGCGGCGACGCGTGCGGCCTGCTGCTGGTCGTGCTCCTGCTGCAGCAGTCGATTCTGGGCCAGCGCATCCTCCACCTGCTGGAATGCCGTTAGGACGGACGCGCGATATTGGTTGGTAGCCTCATCGAACTGCGCCCGGGCCGCCGCAACGACCGCGCGGCGGTAGCCGCCATCAAACAGCGTCAGCGCGGCCTGTGGTCCGATCGCCCAGAAGCGGTTCGGTGCGCCCAAAAGTCCTGCGGCCTGAGTGCTTTGCAGCCCCGCGAGCGCAGCCAGGGAAATGCGCGGAAAGAACGCGGCGCGGGCGATTCCGATCTGCGCATTGAAGGTCGCCATGGTACGTTCGGCCGCCGCCACATCCGGGCGACGCTCGAGCAGCGTTGCCGGCAGGGCGACCGGCACATTGGGGTACTGCAGTGTCAGATTGCCCCTGGCGATTGTGAACGTGGATGCAATGGAGCCGGTCAGAGCTGCAATCGCATGCTCCAGCAGCGCGCGCCGGTCGATCACATCGGTCAGTGCGGCGCGCGCCGTCTCAAGTTGTGTCTGGGCTTGCGCCAGGTCAAGTTCAGAGGAAATCCCGCCCTGAAAGCGCGTATTGGTCATGTCGACCGCGCGGCCGTAGTCGGTGACGGCTTCCTCGAGCAAGGCGCGCTGAGCGTCCTGACCGCGCAGGTCGATGTAGTCAAGCGCCAGTCGTGCGTGCAGGGCCAGGCGCACCGATTCCAGGTCCGCGGACAACGCCTGGGTCTGCGCCGCACCGGCGGCCACCGCACTGCGCACCCGGCCCCAGAGGTCAATCTCGTAGTTCAGCGTTCCGCCGATGAGATCGTCATGATAGGAATCCGGCTGCGACGCGGAGCGCAGCGGACGGTTGTCCGATTGACGGTCGGTATTCGAGTAGGCCTGCGCGGACAGGGTGGGGAACAGCGCACTGCGCGCCTCGCCCTCCAGCGCGCGCGCCTGTTGGTAGCGATCCAGTGCCGCTGCAAGATCCGGATTCGCGACATCGATTTTCGCTTCCAGTGCATCCAGGGTGGAATCGGCAAACTCGTGCCACCAGTCGCTGCGCGGGAGCTGATCGGAAGGATGCGCGGGGCCCCACACGCACGTGGCCGGTGCGTCCGTGGGGGTTGCGGATCCGCCTGGAGGCGCGGTACCGGAGGGCCCGCAGTTTCCGGAAGCGTCAAATTGCTGATAGTGCGCGGGAGCGGGATTGGCCGGCGGCTGATAGCGCGGCATCAGGGTGCAGGCCGCCAGCGGCAGGCACGCCAGTGACGCAAATCTGTGCCAGCGCCTCATCGCTGTGCGATCCGCACCAGTTCGCCGTTGATGATGGAATCAGGGGGGCTGTCGACCACGCGATCCTGTGGTGTGACTCCCAGCTTCACGTTGACCACGGCGCCGCGCTCCTGTGCGATCTGGATGGGCTTGAGCACGATGTGATTGCCACCGTCGACGGTTGCGACCTGCAGACCCTCCTTGCGGAAGATCAATGCGGTGGTGGGCAGTTCCAGCACGTGCAGCGGGGCCGGGATCTGGAAATGCACCTCGACGTAATCACCCGGGAGCAGGAGGTGGTCCGGATTGTCCGCGAGCAGCTCAACTTGCATGGTTCGCGAGGCAACGCTGACGGCTTCCGAAATGTCGGCTACTTTTGCCGGCACCTTTACGCCCGGGTTCTCGGGCAGCTCAAGCTGCGCCGCAAGCCCCACCTTGATCTTCCCGGCATCGGTTTGCGGGACATCGACGTAGACCCGGGCCTCGTGCTCATCGGCAACCCGGAACAGCTCATTACCCTTGCCGCCGGCGCCGGCGTTGATGAGATCGCCTTTGTCCGTGTTGCGCGCCGTCACGATCCCGTCGAATGGCGCGACCACGTGTTTGAAGGCCGCGAGTGCCTTGAGGCGCTCCAGATTGGCCTGCGCCGCATTCACGTTGGACTGGCTGACCGAATAGGCCGCTGCCTTCTCATCCGCTTCCTGCTGGGATACGGACTGCGCGGCCAGCATCTTCTTCCAGCGCTCGGCCGTGATCCGGTCCAGATCGTCGTGGGCCTTTGCGGTCGCCAGATCAGCTTCGACCTGATGGATCTGCTGATCCAGTTCCGGCGTCTCGATATCTGCCAGGGGTTGCCCGGCGTGGACGTGTGCCCCGATGTCCACATACCAGTCCTTCAGGTAGCCATCGACGCGAGCGTAGATGGGTGCATCGATGAAGGCGTTCAAGGTACCGGGCAGCACCAGTTCCTGCATCTGCGCGGCAGCCTGTGGCGAGACGATGTCCACCGTCGGGATGGCCTGCGTCTCGGTCCAGCGCTTCACCTGGGCCTGTGCGCGCAGGCGCAGGCCAATCCCCAAAAGGATGATGACGCACACCCCGATCGCGCCGAAGAGCAGCGTGCGGCGCAGGCGGCGTTGCAACGGTGAGGTCTCGGGCTCTGTCATGATGGATCGAATCCTTTGGGATTAAGCATGTAAGGCGCCGCCGCCGCCGTTAGCCACATCGTTTCGATGCATCAGGCTGAAAATGACCGGCACCAGAAACAGTGTGGCGACCGTCGCGAACAGCAGTCCGCCGATGACGGCGCGGCCGAGCGGCGCATTCTGTTCGCCGCCTTCACCCAACGCCAGGGCCATCGGAATCATCCCAATGATCATGGCCAAAGCGGTCATCAGTACGGGCCGGAATCGCGTCGTTCCGGCCTCGATGGCCGCGGCTATGGGGTCGTGGCCGAGCGCGAGCTGTTCCCTGGCAAAGCTGACCACCAGGATGCTGTTCGCGGTGCCCACGCCCATTGCCATCATCGCGCCGGTCAGTGCCGGCACCGAAAGTGTCGTGCCGGTCACGAACAGTATCCAGGTGATGCCGGCGAGCGCGGCAGGCAGCGCGCACACCACGACGAACGGATCGCGCCAGGACTGAAAGTCCACGACCAGCAGCAGGTAGATGAGCACGAATGCACCGGCGATCCCGAGCAGCAGCCCCTCGTAGGATTCGTTCATGGTCTGCACCTGACCGCGAACCGCGACCGTCGAGCCGGCCGGCAGCTGGCCGGCGGTCTGTTTGACAATGGCGTTGATATCGGAGGCGACAGCGCCAAGGTCGCGGCCCTGCACCGTCGCGTACAGGTCCATGGTGGGCTGGACGTCGTAGTGCGAGACCACCCCTTCGGCGCGGCTTTGCGTGATCGTCGCCAGACCTCCCAGCAACTGCGGGGTCCCCCCGGAAGCCCCGCTTACCGGGATGTTCTCCAGATCCGACAGCGTATCGATCCGATATTGCGGAGTTTGCGCAACGAGCGGATACGACACCTTGTTGTCCGGGTTGACCCAGAAATTGGGCGATACCTGCGCGCTACCGGAGAGCGTCACCAACATGCTGTTCGCGATATCGCGCTGGGTCAGCCCGACCTGCGTTGCGCGAATGCGATCGACCTTGACGTTGAGCACGGGCTGGTCGAAGGTCTGTTGCATTCGCAGGTCCGCGATCCCGGATACGTGGCGCAGCTTGTTGAGCAGCTCCTGCGCATAACGCGCGTTCTCGTCACGCTTGAAACCCACCACCTGCACGTCGATCGGCGCCGGCAGCCCGAAGTTCAATATCTGGCTGACGATGTCAGCCGGCAGGAATGCGTAGGTGGCCTCCGGATACAGGCGCGGCAGTCGTTCGCGCAGCAGTTTGACGTAGTCATCGGTGGGGGCATGGTTGCCCTTGAGATTGATCAGGATATCGGCGTCCGCCGGTCCGATCGGAGCCGAATTGCTGTAGGTGATGTTGATGCCGCTGATTGGCAGGCCGATATTGTCGATCATGCCATCAAGCTGGCTCGCCGGAATGAGCTGGCGGATCGTGTTTTCAATCTGGTCGCACAGCCGGGCCGTCTCCTCGATGCGCGTGCCGGGTAGCGCACGCACGTGCAATTTGATCTCTCCCGAATCGACGGATGGGAAGAAATTCTCGCCAAGCCAAGGCGCGAGCACGAGAACAGAAGCTATAACGAATGCCAGGAACACGCTCATGAACAGGGCACGTCGACCCATCGCAAGCCTGAGCACCTGCGCGTAGAGCAGCCTGGCATCAGCGACCCCGCGCTCAAAACGGCGTTGGAACCGGACCAGGACATTGCCGCTCCGCGGCTGCGCGGGAACACCATGGGTGGCACCGGCGATGCCAGGATCGTGGTTCGTGAGCAGCAGCTTTGCCAGCACCGGGACCAGCGTGCGCGACAGTACGAAAGAGCCCAGCAGGGCGAACACCACCGCTTCAGCCATCGGCACGAACAGGTAACGCGCCACACCGGACAGGTAAAACATCGGCACGAACACGATGCTGATGGAAAGAAAGGAGAACAATGCGGGGATGATGATCTGCTGGCCGCCGTCGAGGACGGCCTGCTGCACGGGCTTGCCCTGCTCCAGATGCCAGTTGATGTTTTCGATCGTGACGGTCGCGTCATCGACCAGGATCCCCACGGCCAGCGCGAGCCCACCGAGGGTCATGACGTTGATGGTCTGGCCGAGCATGGACAGGAACAGGATCGATGTCAGAACCGCCAGCGGGATCGCCAGCGTGATGATCAAGGTCGAACGCAGGCTTCCCAGGAACAGCAGTATCATCAAGGCTGTGAGGATGGCGGCGATGATGCCCTCGCGGGCCACGCCGGTGACGGCCGCCTTGACGAAGATCGATTGATCTCCCACCAGTCCGATATGCAGCCCCGCAGGGGCGCCGGCCTTGATCAGCGGCAGCAGGTCCTTGACCTGCCTGATGATGCTCAGCGTCGAAACCGAACCGTTCTTCTGAATCGTCGTGAGCACGGAATGCAGGCCGTTGACGCGCACCATGTTCTGTTGCGGTGAATAGCCGTCGCGCACGTGTGCGACGTCGCGCAGATACACCACTGTGCCATCGACGCGCTTGATCGGCAGATCATTGAGCGCATTCAGGGTGTCGGTGCTGGCATTGAGCAGCACCTCGTACTCGAGCTTGCCGATTTTCTCGGTACCCGCCGGCAACAGCAGATTTTGCAGTTGAATGGCGTTGACCACATCCTCAGGCGTGAGGTTCTTCTCGTGCAGCGCTGCCGGATCCAGATCCACCTGCACCTGGCGGTTCTTGCCACCGTAGGGTGAGGGTACGGCGGCGCCCTCGACTTCGGCGAGCCGCGGACGGATGAAATTGTTGGACAGGTCGTAGAGCTGCTGGTCGGTGAGGCTCTTGCCGGACAGGGCCAGCTGCAGAACCGGGACACTGGAGGCGTTGTAGCTCAGGATTTGCGGCGGGGTGATGCCGGGCGGCAGCCGCTTGAGCACCGTTTGCGATATGCCAATGACCTCACTCAAGGCGGTATTGACATTGACGTCGGGGTGGAAGAAGACCTTTACCACGCCGACACCAGGCAGTGACTGCGACTCGATGTGCTCGATGCCGGTGACCGCCGTGGTCATCTGGCGTTCGTAATACGTGATGATGCGGTTGGACATGTCGGCAGGCGGCATGCCCACATAAGTCCAGACGATGCTGATTACGGGCAGATTGATGTCCGGCAGGATGTCGACCGGGGTGCGCAGTGCCGCCAGGGAACCAAACAGAACGATCACGATCGCCATCACGAAGAACGTGTAGGGATTGCGCAGGGCGGTACGAATGATCCACATGGGCTGTCACTCTGGAATTCGAGGATGCATGATGCCGCGCGTCGGGCCGGTTCGAGTGCTGAAATTGCACCGTACCGTGTCCCTTTGCGGCAGCTGAAACACTCAGTTACAGAATTCACCACGCCGGGTGGCCCCGAATCAGGGCGCGGAGAGGTTTGCTCCCGGAAGTGCGGTTGCAGGCAGAAATATGTGCACATTCAGACCGCGCGGTTCGCGGTCGAACAGCTCGATCGTGCCGCCGTGCGCGAGGATGATGGAGCGGGCAATGGACAGGCCCAATCCCATCCCCTGGCGATCGGATTCGCGCGCCTCGTCCGTTCGGTAGAAAGGTTCGAAAACCTTGCTCTTTTCACTATTCGGAATGCCTGGACCGTCATCCTGGATCTCGATGACAAAGCCGGCCTCCGGAATGCGCTGCAGCGTAACTGAGGCGTGCTCGCCGTATTTGGCGGCATTGGTCACGACATTGGTCAGCGCTCGCAGCATCGCCTGCGGCTTGCAGTAATAGTTGCTGCGAGTTGGCGCCCCGTACGTGACGTCGCCTCCCAGATCGGAAACCAGATCACAGACCGTCTGCAGCAGCGAATCCAGATCCACGACTTCGCGCGGCTCGGCATCATCAACGCCGCGGACAAACGACAGCGCTGAGCCGAGCATGATCTGCATGGCCTCAATGTCGGCCAACATCTTCGCTTCGTCGTTGGCGCGGTCCGTTTCGACGCGGAGCCGCAGGCGTGTCAGGGGAGTGCCCAGATCGTGACTGATCGCGCCGAGCATGAGCGTTCTGTCCGTCAGCAGCCGTTGCAGGCGTACTTGCATTTCATTGAATGCGCGGATCGCGCGTTGCAACTGCAGCGGACCATGCACGGCCAGCGGGGGGGAATGTACATCGACGCCAACTCGTTCGGCGGCGCGGCCGAATCGGTCCAATGGTTGATTGATCGTGCGCGTGACCCAGAACCACAATCCGGCGGTCGCAAATATCAGAAATACAATTGTGGCGAGTTCCTCGAGCAATCCGACCCGTATCTCAAGTCCCACGGGGGTCAGTATTTGCAACTCGCCACCGCCCTGCAACAATACCGTGATGAGCTTTGCATTCCCGCCCAGCATGTCATTGCGCACGATGACGTGCACCGATGCTGGGCTCTTGCGCAGCGTGGCGAGCAGTTGCGAGCGCAGGGTCAGGTCGGATTGCCCTTGCGGTGGCGGCAGCGCCGCGACGGCGGGCTTGTAGCGCACCTGGAACTGAGGTTCATTCCACAAGGTGGCGAAGAAAGGCCGATCGGCGGCTGGCACCGCCTCGAGCAGGTGCACGACCATTTCTATCTTGCTGATGGCCAGATCCGGCCGCAGCACGCGCTGCCATTGCGGCAATGTCACCACGTAGAGGACGCCCGCGAGCACTTGCGAGAGCACTACCCCTACGATCAGGATCGCTGCCACCTGACCGCGAGAGCCGGCCGGCACCAGCCAGCGCAGCAGTCGTTTCACGCAGCGGTGACCTCGGCAGTGAAAATATAGCCTCCGGAACGCACCGTCTGGATGAGCATCGGGTCTTTCGGGTCGGCTTCTATCTTACGTCGCAACCGGCTGACTTGGATATCGATACTGCGGTCAAACGCGGTTGGATTGCGGCCGCGGGTCAGATCGAGCAGTTGGTCGCGCGTGAGAACCCGGTTGGGGCGATCGCAGAAAGCCGCCAGCAGTTCAAACTCGCCACCTGTCAGCGGTACTTGGGCGCCGTCGGCAGAGGTCAGGCGCCGGGAGCCCACGTCCAGCTTCCAGCCGGCAAACAGCAGGACCGACCGTTGCCGCGTCTGCGGCGTGCGCACGACAGATTGCACGCGTCGCAGCAATGCCCGGATACGTGCCAGCAACTCATGGGTTCCGAACGGTTTGGTCAGATAATCATCGGCGCCGATCTCCAGCCCGACAACCCGATCCACTTCGCTGGCTCGCGCGGTCAGCATGATGATCGGCACGGAGCTGTTGGCACGAACGCGACGGCACAGTGACAGGCCGTCTTCCTTCGGCAACATAATGTCGAGTATCAGCAGGTCGATCCGGCTCACCCCCAGCAGCCGGTCCATTTCCCGTCCGTCCTTGGCTGCGGTGACCCGGTAGCCGTTGCGCTCAAGAAAATCGGCTACCAGACTCCTGATATCGGGGTCGTCCTCAACGAACAGGATGTGCGGCGACTGTTCCATGCGGCACAAGTATTCCAGCGAATACGGACGCGCCGGAAGGATTTTTGTAACGGTCCGCAACAGGGCCGGGAGCCGCACGGGCCCCGCAGCACCTAGGGAGCGCGCCAACCGACGACCCGGCCGTCGGGAAGTTTTACCTCATCGGTGCTGGCCTGCAGATCAGTCGGAATGCGCGTGTCGTCAAGGTATACCGTTGTAGTGCGCCCGGGCGCGACCACCACTGGCACAACCACCGGCCCTGAAGTGGACGTCAGGGCACGGACCCGATAATGACCCGCTGCCAGTGTCAGCGTAACGGGTTGCGCTGCGAACAGACCGGCGCGATTCTTGACCGTTTGCAGCTGTACCCCCTTGTCATCGTACAAGGTGTAGGAGGTGTGCAATGCGTACCGCGACTGCTCTGTCGTGTAGACGGTGGTGGCGCTGTATACCACGAGCTTGCCCTGTGGTTCGTGACTGGTCACCGGACCGGCAGGACCGACTGCGCCCACCAGCACAGGCGCCGAGAGCGCACATCCGGATAGGGTGGTCAGGCTCGTTGCCAGCGAAAGTGCCAGCAAACTTAAAGTTCCAGCTTTCATTCCAAGATCTCCGTTTTGGCGCGGCACGGATGCCGGATCGCCCCATATACCGCTCATTTTAGCGGCTTGACGCAGCCGCACTAAAAAAGCCTTCATGCTCAGAAGGTCATCTGTATCTGCATCAGGAACGCCCTCTCATCGGGCCGATTACCGGTTGCGGAACCGCCTTCAAACTGCGTCCGATCGAAATCAAACATCCAGCGAAGGTTCTGGTTCAGGTACCAGTTCAGGCCGACACCCAAGTCGCGAGCCTCGCGGGCCACGGTCGTGGGATCGGCAAAGGAGGTCGAGCCACCGGTGAATGCATCACTGTCAAAGTGCAGCTCCTGGTAGCGGGCGACGACCTCCAGTGCGCCAAATCCGGATCTGCCCGGTTGGAAGGTCGATAGGGGCGTCAAACTGTTGTACGCCTCGCGCTCACCGGTCAGGAAGTAGGCCGCCTGCACCTGCCATGACGAATTTTCCATGCGACCGGCGCGGCGCAGCTGTGTGCTGGCCTGCCTGGCCACGCCCTGTGATGACTCCACGTACTCGGCAAGAAGGCCGAAACTGCCCGCATAATAGTACGCTTGCGGCGACCAGCGGCTGCGCTGGCCGCTTGCGTAAGTTCCACTATTCGGCGCCGCCGCGGTCGCCGCCCGATACGCGAACAATGGCTGCTGTCCGGGCGTCTTGTATGAGGGGATGAACGGATTCGTGGGGCTGCCAATGAAGTTCGAATAGGTTCCACTCATTCCGAATCCCAGCCCGCGCAGGTACGCGCTGTCGGCGACCACGAAAGGCTGGAAAAACACCCGTCCTTCCCAGTCCTTCTTGCCGGTGCTGGTCGTGTCGGGGGTTGGATTCGCGTCCGTGCTCTGCCCATCCAGATCGCCATCAAACAAACCGACGGCATACCCAATGCCACCCTGAAACAAGTCTCCGCCAACCTGGACGCCGAGGTCACGATTGGGCATCAGGGTGCTGGGTAGCCCGAGTTCGATGAATCGGTCGTACTGGTCCGGCTGCAGCCGTTCCAGGCCGACGGGTGCCTTGAATTTGCCGGCCTGCAGGACAAACCATTCCGTAAAGCGCGCGGCCGCGTAGGCATCGACCAACACGGTCTTGCCGCCCGCGAAATCAGGCATCAACCTAAAGTCGTAGATGTCATCGAGCGTACCTTCAAAGTAGGGGCGTACCTTGCGGAACAGCCATGTGTCCTGACTGTTCGGCGTAGTGTCATCGGAATACCAGCGCCCGTCGAAGGCGATGTTGCCGCGGAATCGAACGACGTTGGAGCCATCAGCGGACGAAAGAGAATAACCGTCAGGACTCGCATTCACCTTGGTCCCTGAGGACAGATTGGACTGCGGCGCGGGTGGCGCGGTATTGGCACCGGCAGGTGGTGCGCTGGGGGTGCTGGCAGTATCCGTGGTTGCGGCGCTCCGGTCCTGCAGTTTCTGCTCCAGCGCCTTGATGCGCTGTTCCTGCTCATCCAGCCGTTTCAGCAAGGCGTTGACCTGATCGGTGGCGGGAGGGGCGGTTTGCTGAGCGAGGGCGCTACCCATTGGCAGACTGACCGCGACGGCGGCGAGCAGCCAAGAACGATTACGCATGAAGAGTCCCTTGTTAGGATTGTCCGAATGGAACAGATCCTAGGGACTGGCAGTTACACGGTCAGTCGCGTGGCGGTATCACTGTGGTTACAAAGTGCATTCCTGCATGACAGGTTGCACCCATCCGCGGCATAGCAGGGATGATGCAGAGTCTTCGAATCACTCCGCGGCGCGCAGCAGTTCGTTGATGGAGGTCTTCGCCCGGGTCTGGGCATCGACCTTCTTGACGATCACCGCGCAGTACAGCGAATAGCGGCCATCGGCGCTGGGCAGGCTGCCGGAAACGACCACCGAGCCGGCCGGCACGCGTCCCTGCAGCACCGCGCCCGTCGTGCGGTCATAGATCTTGGTGCTCTGACTGATGAAGACGCCCATCGCAATGACCGAGCCGGCCTCCACGATCACGCCCTCGACGATTTCCGAGCGGGCGCCGATGAAGCAATCATCTTCAATGATGGTCGGATTGGCCTGCAGCGGCTCGAGCACGCCACCGATGCCCACGCCACCGGAAAGATGCACGTTCTTGCCGATCTGCGCGCAGGAGCCCACGGTCACCCACGTATCGATCATGCTGCCCGAGTCGACGTAGGCGCCGATGTTGACGTAGCTGGGCATCAGCACGGCGTTGGACCCCACGTAGGCGCCCTTGCGCACGACGGCGTGCGGCACCACGCGTGCGCCGTCATCGCGGAACTGCGCGGCCGCATAATTGGCGTATTTGAGCGGGACCTTGTCGTAGAACCGGGAATAGCCCGCGTCGATGACCTCATTTTCGCGGGCGCGGAAGTACAGCAGCACCGCCTTCTTCAACCATTGGTGCACGACCCATTCGCCGTTGCGCTTTTCGGCCACGCGCAGCTTGCCGCGATCGAGCAGGTCGATGGTGGTCTCGATGGCATCGAAGAGTTCGCGCGCGATGTTCTTGGGGGTGATCTCGGCGCGCTTTTCGAACGCGGCTTCAATCAATGTCTGAAGTTTCTGTGTATCGCTCATGGGGTCCTTAGCGGCCGCTGATGAAGTCCCGGATCCGCGTGGCGGCGGTCACGCAGTCCTCCACGGTCGCGGTCAGCGAGAGGCGTATCCGGCCCGCGCCCGGATTGCCCTGGTCGGTGGTGCGCGCGAGGTAGCTACCGGGCAATACGGTGACATTCTGCCGGGCGAAGAGCTCGCGTGTGAAGCGTTCATCGTCGCCGCCCACATCGACCCACAGATAGAACGCGCCGTCGGGCCGCCGTACGTCCAGTACCGGGGAGAGAATCGGCAGCACGCGTTCGAACTTTTCCCGGTACAGCTGGCGATTGACCCGCACATGCGCGTCATCGTCCCAGGCCACGCGACTTGCCATCTGCACCATCGGCGACATCGCGCCGCCCTGATAGGTGCGGTACAGCAGGAACTTCCGCATCAGCTGCGGATCGCCCGCCACGAAGCCGGAACGCAGGCCCGGCACGCTGGAGCGCTTGGAGAGACTGTGGAACACGATACAGCGCTCGAAGCGGTCGCGGCCGGTAGCCTGCGCGACCTCAAGCAGGCTCGGCGGCGGGGCGGCCTCATCGGCAAAGATCTCCGCATAACACTCATCGGCAGCGACGATGAAATCATGGCGCTCGGCGAGGTCCAAGGCGTGGCCCAGGTAGTTTTCATGCAGCACGGCGCCGGTCGGATTGCCGGGACTGCACAGGAACAGCACCTGCGTGCAATCCAGCACCGCCTTCGGAATCGAATCGAGGTCGGGCGCAAACTGCGTGTCGGCGGTGGCATTCAGATAATAAGGCGTCGCTCCGGCCAGCAGCGCCGCACCCTCATAGATTTGATAGAACGGGTTCGGCGTGATGACGATGGGCGCGTTGCCGGGATCGACCACGGCCTGCACCAGGGCAAACAGTGCCTCGCGCGTGCCGTTGACGGGCAGCACCATCGTCGCGGCATCCACGCTGCCGGCGCGCAGCGTGAAGCGCCGTTCGAGCCAGCGCGCGGCGCTGCTGCGCAATTCCATGGATCCGGCAGTGGCTGGATAGGCACCCAACCGGTCGACGCCCTGTCGCAGCGCCTCGAGTACGAACGGCGGGGGCTCGTGCTGGGGCTCACCGATGGAGAGCGCAATGGCTGGCAGCTGTGCGGGCGCGACCGCTCCGGCCAGCAGCTTGCCGAGCTTCTCGAAGGGGTAGGTGTGGAGCGACCCGAGCCGAGGATTCATTATGTCGGCCGCTGATCCAGCGCCTGCAGCAGGTGCTCCTTCATGCGCTGTGCCGCCTCCTCATTCAAGGGTCGGTGCTGCAGGTCGGTCACGTAGAACACATCCTCGGCGCGTTCCCCGACGGTCATGATCTTCGCCTTGCGCAGTTCGATGTGCTGCTGCATCAGCACCTTGCCGACATCACACAGCAGACCGGGGCGGTCGCCCGCGATCAGTTCGAGCACCGAGCGCTGGTTGCGATCATCGACGCTGATCGTGACCTGCGTGGGTGTGTTGAACATGCGCGCCTGGCGCGGCGCGCGGCGTGAAACCACCGGCATGCTCGCATCGGCGCGCTGCAGGGCGCGCAGTACGGCAAACTCGATCTCGGTCTGGCGATCCTGGTCGGTGATGGGCGCGCCGTCGTCTTCGAGGATGTGGTACAGGCCCAGCGTGAATCCATCGTCCGTGGGCGAGATGCGTGCATCGACGATATTGAGTCCGAGCTGATCGAGCACCGCGGTGGTGCGCGCGAAGCCCTGGATGCCCTCGGGCGCGAAGGCGAGCACCGCGGTGGTGCCGCGGACGCTGCGCGGCTCGATCGCCACCAGCGTCTCACCGGGACCGGGCTGACGCTCGATGAGCAGGCGGGTGTGCCAGGCGACTTCCTCGGGGGTGTATTGCAGGAAGTACTGCTGCGAGAAGCGCGCCCACAGCTTCTCGATGTCCTCCGCGGCAATCCCATATCCGATCAGCAGCTGCCGCGCCGCTGCCTGGGTCTCGCGGATCAGTTCTTCCTGGTCGATCGGACTTTCGAGCCCGCGGCGCAAGGCGCGCTTGACGCGTTCGTAGAACTCATGAAAGAGCGACGCCTTCCAGGAATTCCACAGTTTCGGATTGGTGCCGCGCACGTCGGCGCAGGTCAGCACGTACAGATGGTCCAGATGGGTCTCGTCACCGACCCTGCGCGCGAACGCGCTCACCACTTCCGGGTCGGTGATGTCCTGTTTCTGCGCCGTCACCGACAGCTCCAGGTGGTTGCGCACCAGCCACGCGACCAGGCGTGCGTCGTAGCGCGACAGTCCCTGCTCCAGGCAGAACGCTTCCGCATCCACCGACCCCAGTTCGGAGTGATCGCCGCCGCGCCCCTTGGCGATGTCATGAAACAGCGCTGCGAGATATGCGATTTCGGGTTTCGGCAGCTGCTGCATCAGGCGCGACAGCGCCGGCAGCTCGTGGTCGTAGCGGGGAATCGCCCAGCGCCGCAGATTGCTGAGCACGAACAGCGTATGCGCATCCACGGTATAGGCGTGGAACAGATCGTACTGCATGCGGCCGACGATGCGGCCGAAGGCCGGAATGTAGCGCCCGAGCACCTCATAATTGTTCATGCGGCGCAGTTCGTGGGTCACGCCGACGGGCGCACGCAGAATGTCCATGAACAGCCGGTGATGACGCGGGTTCTGGCGGAACTCCTCATCGATGAGCCACAGGCTGCGCGTCACCGCACGCATGGTCGAGGCGCGCACGCCCTTGATGTCGGGATTCTGCTGCAACAGCACGAACAGCTCCAGCAGCGCCGAAGGGGTGCGTGCAAAGACATCATCGCGCCGCGCCTCCAGCGAACCGTTGCGCACCTGGAAGCGCGCGTTCAGCGGCCGGATGTCCTCCTCATTGCTCAGGATCGCCTCGCGGAACAGCTGCAGCAGCAGTTCATTGAGCAGGCTTGCATCCATGACGGTGCGGTAGTAGCGCTGCATGAACTGCTCGACCGCCAGCGTGTAGGTCGCATCCTCGTAGCCAAAGGTCTGCGACAGTTTCAGCTGGTGATCAAACAGCAGCCGGTCTTCGCGCCGGCCCGTGACGATATGCAGTCCGAAGCGCACCTTCCACAGGAACGACTGCGCCTGTTTGAGTCGGCGCAGTTCGCTCGCCGTCACGAAGCCGCGCCGCGCCAGGCCGTCGAGTGACTCGGCGCCGAAATGACGCTTCGCCACCCAGCCGATCGTCTGGATGTCGCGCAGTCCGCCCGGGCCGGTCTTGACGTTGGGCTCGAGGTTGTAGGCCGTGTCATTGGCCTTCAGGTGCCGCGCCGCCTGTTCCTTGAGCTTCGCTTCGAAGAATTCCTTTTCCGGCCAGATGCCCGGCGGGCTCAACGCGACATTCATCGCCGCGAGCAACGCGTCATCACCATGCAGCAGGCGCGCTTCGAGCAGCGTCGTCATGACGCTGACATCGGCGGCGCTCTCCTGCACGCATTCGGCCACCGTGCGGACGCTGTGGCCGACCTCCAGGCCGATGTCCCAGAGAAAGGCTATGAGGCGTTCGACCTGCGAGCGTTCGGCAGCATCCGGCGGCTGCGACACCAGCAGCAGGATGTCGATATCGGAGCAGGGGTGCAGTTCGCCGCGGCCGTAGCCACCGACGGCGACCAGCGCCCAGTGCCGATCATCACCGCCCAGGTGTTCGGACCAAGCCTGGCGCAGCACGGTGTCGATGAGCGCCGCCCGGGCATGAACCAGGGCCTCGACCGGCTCTTCGGCGAGGAAGCGCGCCTTCAGATCTTCGTGGCCCTGCGCGAGCTGGCGGCGGTATTCCTCGCGCGAGCCGGGGTGGGCGGCCAGCTGTGCCGGAAGGCGCGCGAGCAGTGCCCAGGGGGGCGCGCTGACCGCCTCGGGCAGCAGTTCTTCAAGGGGCTCACTCAATGGTGGTCCGCCGCGCCCAAGGTCAGGACATCCACACCGGTCGCTGTGACCAGGCAAGTGTGTTCCCACTGGGCCGACAGGGAATGGTCCTTGGTCACCACGGTCCAGCCATCCGGCAACAGGCGCACGTGCCGTTTGCCGGCATTCACCATCGGTTCCACTGTAAAGGTCATCCCCTGCTGCAGCTCCAGGCCGGTGCCTGATTCCCCATAGTGCAGGATCTGCGGATCTTCGTGGTAAATGCGTCCGATGCCATGGCCGCAGTACTCACGCACCACCGAGAAACTCAAGGATTCGACGTATTCCTGGATGGCATGCCCGATGTCCCCGAGGCGCGTGCCCGGCTTGACGGTACGGATGCCGCGCCACATGGCCTCGAAGCACACCTCGGTCAGCCGCTGGGCCGCCACCGGGGGCTTGCCCACGTAGTACATGCGGCTGGTATCGCCATGGAAGCCATCCTTGATGACGGTGACATCGATGTTGATGATGTCGCCGGTCTTCAGTTTGCGGTCATTCGGGATCCCGTGACAGACCACGTGGTTGACCGAGGAGCAGATGGTCTTCGGAAAGCCCCGGTAATTCAGGTTCGCCGGGATGGTGCCCTGAACGTTGACGATGTGCTCGTAGCACACCCGGTCCAGCTCCTCCGTCGTCACCCCGGGCACGACGTGGGGGCCGATCATGTCGAGGACCTCGGCCGCGAGCCGACCGGCTTCGCGCATCTTCTGCTGCTCTTCAGGGGACTTGATGGTGATATGCATTATCTGTAGTAACTAGGTAACCCGTAACACATTGTTCCTACGGGACGTTCATGGTATAAAGCGCGGCCCTCGTTGGCAACGACGAGAAATTCCATACGCGTATCGCTAACCCGGTGGCTGGGTGCCCAGAGCTTAAGACGTTCGGGTGGCCACCAGGGATACGCGCAAGGATCAACCCTACAGTGCAGGAGTTCGTATGACCGGCGTGTCCATGAGACAGATGCTGGAAGCGGGTGTCCATTTCGGACATCAGACCCGTTTCTGGAACCCGAAGATGGCCCCTTTCATCTTTGGCGAGCGTAACAAGATCCATATTATCAACCTTGAGAAGACCCAGCCTCTGTATGTGCAGGCTTCCGCCTTCATCAAGGGCACCGTCGCGGATGGCGGCAAGGTGCTGTTCGTAGGTACGAAGCGCTCCGCGCGTGACGCCGTCCAGAAGGAGGCCAGCCGTAGCGGAATGCCCTATGTGAACCAGCGTTGGCTGGGGGGCATGCTCACCAATTTCAAGACGATCCGGCAGTCCATCAAGCGACTGGCCGAGATTACCGAACTGCAGGTCAGCGGCGCGCTCGACAAGCGTGGCAAGAAAGAAGCCACGCAGCTGCGCCGCGAAATGGACAAGCTTGAGCGTAGCCTCGGCGGCATCAAGAACATGGAGTCGCTTCCCGATGTGATGTTCGTGATCGATGTGGGTCACGAGAAAATCGCGATTCATGAGGCCAAGAAGCTGGGCATCCCGGTGGTTGCGGTCGTCGATACGAATTGCAGCCCCGACGGCATCGACTATGTGATCCCGGGCAACGACGACGCGATGCGCGCCATCATGCTGTATGCCTCGGGCATTGCCGACTCGGTGCTGGAGGGCAAGGCCTCGGTGCCCCAGGTGGCCGTCGGCGAAGATGAATTCGTGGAGCTGGATGAGGCGGGCCAGCCGCGTCGCAAGAGCGGCAAGCCCCGTCCGAAGCCACAGGCTCCGGTGCGCAACAAGAAGGCGCCGGTCCGTCGCCGCCTGCCGGCCAAGGCGCCCGAGGTCGGTGACGAGTCGGCTGCTGACCTCGATGATCTGGATGATGGCGCCGAGGCGCCGGCGGCGGCTGCCGCCGCCACCACCGAGGCTGCCGCGCCCGCGGGTCGTGGGGGTGTCGTTCGCCGTCGACCGCAGGCTGCGGGCAGCGCGGAAAGTGCGCCGGAGAGTCCGGCCGCCGCTGAAGGCGACACCGGCTCTGCCGCTTAGAAGTTCATTGAAGAGGCGCCCCGGCGCCAACCGGCCCGGGGCCTTTGCGTGGAATCCTTATGAACATCACAGCAGATGCAGTGAAGCAGCTTCGTGAGCGCACGGGCGCTGGCATGATGGAGTGCAAGAAAGCGCTGGTGGAGACGCAGGGCGACATGGACGCCGCCGCCGAGCTCATGCGCAAGCAGGGCCTGGCGAAGGCTGACAAGAAAGCCGCTCGCGTTGCCGCCGAAGGCGTCATCGTCATCGAACGTTCCGCCGACGGCCATGCGGCCGCCATGGTGGAAGTGAACTGCGAGACCGATTTCGTGGCACGTGGCGGCGACTTCGCCGCGTTCGCGCAGGCGGTGGCCACCAAGGCCCTGCAGGCACGGCCGCCCTCGCTCGAGCTGCTGCTGCAGCAGCGGCTGGATGGCGGTGACAGCATCGAGGACCGGTGTCGGGCGCTCGTGGCCAAGATTGGCGAGAAAATCAGCGTGCGACGCTTCGCCGTACTGACCTGCGCCGGCCACGTCAGCGCCTATGTGCATGGCACCCGCATCGGCGCCCTCGTGGCAGTCGAGGGCGGTGATCCGGTGCTGGCGCATGATGTCGCCATGCACGTCGCCGCGAGCAATCCGAAGTACGTCACCATGGCGGATGTGCCCGCGGATGTCGTGGCCAAGGAGCGCGCGTTCCTGACGGATCAGGCCCAGAGCGAAGGCAAGCCGCCGGAAATCGTTGCCAAGATGGTCGAAGGCCGGCTGCGCAAATCACTGGGCGAGATCACGCTGTCCGGACAGGCCTTCGTGAAGGATCCCGACCAGACCATCGAGAAGCTGCTGAAGGGCGCCAAGGCGACGGTCAAGGGCTTCGAGCGCTTCGAGGTGGGAGCCGGCATAGAAAAGAAGCAGGACGACTTCGTCGCCGAAGTGATGGCGCAGGTCAAGAGCTTCGATCCGTCCGACCAGAAGTAAGGGCTGGAAAGAAGACCCCGCCACGGCGGGGTCTTCTTCATGTACGAGGGTGAAGACCACATGAGCGACAGCACGCGGTCCCGATATTCCCGCATCACGGTGAAGCTGTCCGGCGAAGCCCTGCTGGGGAGTGCCGACTACGGCATCGATCCGCTCATGCTCAAGCGCATAGCCGGGGAGATCCAGGACATCGTGCAGATGGGCACGCAGGTCGCGGTGGTCGTCGGCGGCGGCAATATCTTTCGCGGCGCCGGGCTCGCGCGCGCCGGCATGGATCGCGTGACGGCCGATCACATGGGTATGCTGGCCACGGTCATGAACGCGGTCGCGATGCAGGATGCGCTCGAGAGTTCCGGCATGCAGTCGCGGGTCATGTCAGCGATCCGCATCAACCAGGTGTGCGAGGACTACATCCGTCGGCGCGCCATTCGGCATCTGGAAAAGGGCCGCGTGGTGATTTTCGCCGCTGGCACCGGCAACCCGTTCTTTACGACCGATACCGCGGCCTCGCTGCGGGCCATCGAGATCAACGCCGACGTGCTGCTGAAGGCCACCAAGGTCGACGGCGTGTATTCTGATGATCCGGTGCGCAACCCCGCTGCCCAGCGGTATACGCAGCTGACCTTCGACAAGGTGCTGCAGGACCGTCTGAACGTCATGGATGCCACGGCCATCGTCATGTGCCGTGACAATCGCCTGCCGCTGCGTGTCTTCAACCTGAACAATCCGGGCGACCTGACCCGCATCGCGCGTGGTGAGGAAATTGGTACGGCTGTCACATTCGAATAGGGGCAACCATGCTCGATGACATCAAGAAAGACGCAGTAACCCGCATGGGCAAGTGCGTGACCCAGTTTCAGGCGGATCTGAAGAAGATGCGCACCGGTCGCGCGCATCCGAGCCTGATCGAACATCTGAAGGTCGACTATTACGGCTCGGACGTGCCGCTGCAGCAGGTGGCCAGCATCGCGGTCGAAGACGGTCGCACGCTGGTGGTCTCCCCGTGGGAGAAGGGCATGGTGCAACCGATCGAGAAGGCCATTCATAAATCGGACTTGGGGCTGAACCCGATGACCGCCGGCACGATCATTCGCATTCCGATGCCGCCGCTCACCGAGGAGCGGCGCCGCGAGTTCACCAAGGTGATCCGCCAGGATGCCGAAGGCGCGCGCGTCGCGGTGCGCAACGTGCGGCGCGACGTGATGTCCGACATCAAGGAAGCGCTGAAGGACAAGCTCGTCTCCCAGGATGACGAGCGGCGCGCGGAAACCGAAATCCAGAAGCTGACGGACAAGCATGTCGCCGACATCGATCAGATGCTCAGCGCCAAGGAAAAGGAGATCATGCAGGTCTGATCGACCTGCATGAGCGTGAATCTCCCCCGTCATGTGGCGATCATCATGGACGGCAACGGCCGCTGGGCCGCTGCGCGGAAACTGCCGCGGCACGCTGGCCACCAGGCCGGCATCAGCGCCTTGCGTGCTTGCGTGCAAACGTGCACGGCCCGCGGTATCGGGGCGCTCACGGTTTTCGCATTCTCCAGTGAAAACTGGTCCCGGCCGGCGGAAGAGGTGTCGCTACTGATGGGCCTGTTCGTCGACGCACTCGACCAGGAAGTCGACGCACTGCACGGCAATGGTGTGCGACTGCGCTTCATCGGCGACCGCCAGCGCCTGAGCGTGCGCCTGCAGGCCTATCTCGCCGCCGCCGAGGCGCGAACCGCGGCCAACGGGAGATTGTCGCTGAATATTGCGATGAGCTATGGCGGCCGCTGGGACATTACCGGCGCCGTGCGTCAGGTGGCCGCGAAATGCGCTGCCGGCTCACTGCGCGCGGCTGACATCACCGAAGAGCAGGTGGCAGCGGCGCTGGCGCTGGCCGACCTGCCGGACCCCGACCTGTTCATCCGCACCGGTGGGGAGCACCGCATCAGCAACTTTCTGCTGTGGAATCTCGCCTACACCGAGTTGTACTTCACCGATTGCCTGTGGCCGGATTTCGATGCCGGCGAACTGGATGCCGCGCTGACTTTCTTTGGCGCGCGCGAGCGGCGCTACGGGCGTACGCCGGAACAGGCGCGGAGTCCCACGAGTGCTTAGAACCCGAATCCTGACGGCCGCTGTCCTCATCGGGCTGCTGCTGGTGGTGCTGCTGTGGCTGCCGCCATCTGCCACCTGGATTGCGATGACCGCCGCGGTTCTGGCGGGTGCCTGGGAGTGGTCGGCGTTCCTGCGGTTGCGGACCTGGTCGGGTCGCGCTTTGTATGTCGTAGCGGTCGCGGCCTGCCTGCTGATCGTTTGGCAGCTGACCGAGAATGCCGCGGGGCGCCTGGGGGTGCTGGTCGTGGCCCTGCTGTGGTGGGTCGCCGCGTTGCTGTGGGTGACCGTGGCCCCGCATCGTGTCGCGGCCTGGTCAGCGGCCCTGGCCGGCATTCTGGCCCTGGCTCCGGCCTGGATGGCGCTGGTGCGGCTGCGCGTCGATGTCCCGCGCGGGGCGCAGTGGCTGCTGTTTGCGCTATGCCTGGTGTGGGCCGCCGATGTCGGGGCCTATTTTGCCGGGCGCAGTTTCGGTCGCACGAAGCTGGCACCGCAGGTGTCGCCCGGGAAGACCTGGGAAGGTGTCGCGGGCGGCCTGGCGTTTGCCGCATTGGTTGCCCTTTGGGGCAGCTGGTGGTTTGCTCTGTCGGCGTTGCAGCTGGTGCCCGTGTGCCTCGTGGTCGTGGCATTCTCGATCGTGGGTGACCTGACCGAGAGCCTGCTCAAGCGCTTCGCGGGCCTGAAGGACAGCGGCACCCTGTTTCCCGGACATGGCGGAGTCATGGATCGAATCGACAGTCTGACGAGTGCCATGCCGATGCTGCTGCTGGGCCTGCTGGTGCTGGGAGTGGTCCGATGAAGGGCGTTGCGGTCCTCGGCGCCACCGGGTCCGTCGGGGTCAACACCCTGGATGTGATTGCGCGCCACCCGGACCGGTACCGGGCGGTGGCGCTGGGCGCGCACCGCAACGTGGAGCTGCTGCTGCAGCAGATCCAGCAGTTCCGGCCCGCCGTGGCAGCGCTCACGGATCCGGCCGCCGCGCAGGATCTGGAGCAGCGCCTGCAGGGGCTGGGACTGGCCACCCGGGTGCTCACCGGCCCGACAGCCCTGGAGACCCTGGCGACGCTGCCCGAGGTGGACCAGGTCATGGCCGCCATCGTCGGTGCCGCCGGACTGCGCTCGACGCTGGCCGCGGCCCGCAGCGGCAAGCGCCTGCTGCTGGCGAACAAGGAATCGCTGGTCATGGCGGGTCCTTTGCTGATGGCGGCAGTGCACGCCTCGGGCTGCGAGCTGCTGCCCATCGACAGCGAGCACAACGCGATCTTCCAATGCCTGCCACATGACGCCAGGCCCGGAGCGGCGCCGCGTGGTGTGCGGCGCATATTGCTCACCGCCTCCGGTGGGCCGTTTCGCGATTGGCCCCTCGAGGCCATCGCGACCGCGACGCCGGATCAGGCCTGCAAGCACCCGAACTGGGTGATGGGCCGCAAGATTTCCGTGGATTCCGCCTCGCTGATGAACAAGGGTCTGGAACTCATCGAGGCGTGTTTCATGTTCGGTGTGGGGCCCGGCCGGGTCGAGATCGTGGTGCATCCGCAAAGCGTGGTGCATTCCATGGTCGAGTACATCGACGGCTCGGTGCTGGCCCAGCTGGCCTGCCCGGACATGCGCACCCCGATCGCCTACGGCATGGCATGGCCGGAGCGGATCGAAGCCGGTGCGGACTTTCTGGATCTGATCCGCACCCGGCAGCTGGATTTCCTGGCGCCGGATGCGACTCGCTTCCCCTGTCTTGCTCTGGCTCGGGCTGTAGCGGACACTGGTGGGCTGGCGCCTGCCATTCTCAATGCGGCGAATGAAGTCGCCGTCACTGCTTTCCTGGAGCGCCGATTGAACTTTCCGGACATACCCGCGGTCATTGAGTGTGTACTTTCGAAGGCCGATGGGGCCAGGGCTGCCGGGGGGGAGATCCGCAGCCTCGAGGATGTCCTGCAGGCAGACGCCGAAGCGCGTGAGCTGGCCGTTGAGTTCTGCCGTAATCGCGGCGGAGTGTCGAGGTCCATTCATGCATAGGCGATCTGAGAGAGCCTTCGCGACGCGGCGCCCCCCACATATTTCCAACAACACGCGGGCCGGCAATCTGTTCATGAAGCGATTTGGATTGGTGATCACCCTCGCACTGTGCGCGGGTTCGGCAGTATGTTCGGCCCAGACGCAGGGTCCGCCCGCCCGCTCGCTCGTGCTGGCGAACCCCGATGAGCCACCGGAAACCGTGGCCGCCGATTTCTTGGTGACCAACATTCGCATCGAAGGGCTGCAGCGCATTTCCGAGGGCACGGTCTATAACTACCTGCCGGTGAACATCGGCGATCACGTGACGCCCGGACGCGTGCGCGAAGCGGTCCGTTCGCTGTACAACACCGGATTCTTCCGTGACGTGCAGATGCGCCGCGACGGCGGCACGCTGGTGGTGCTGGTGGTCGAGCGACCGGCCATCGAGAGCTTCGAGATCACCGGCAACAAGGACATCAAGACCGAGGATCTGCAGAAGTCGCTGCGCAGCGTCGGTCTGGCGGCCGGCAAGACCTTCGATCGCTCGGTGCTGGAGGAGGTCAAGGGCTACCTCACCGACCAGTACTTCAGCCGCGGCAAGTACGCGGTGAAGATCGACGAGAAGGTCGAGGACGATTCGGGCAACCGGGTGAAGATCAAGATCACCATCACCGAAGGCACGCGCGCCAAGATCCGCACCATCAACATCGTCGGTAACCACGTCTTCACGGACAAGGAGATCGACAAGGGCCTCGAACTGCAGGTTCCGAACTGGCTGTCCTGGTACAAGCAGGATGACCGCTACTCGAGTGAGTCGCTGGACGGTGATCTGGAGAAGATCCGCTCGTTCTACATGGACCGCGGCTATGCGAATTTCCAGATCGATTCGACCCAGGTGGCCATCGCGCCCGAAAAGGACGACATCTTCATCACCGTCAACATCGAGGAGGGTGGCATCTACAAGGTGGGCGACGTCAAGCTCGCGGGCAGTTTTCCGATACCGAAGGAACAGCTCGAGGCGCTGCTGCTGGTGCAGCCCGGCCAGATCTATTCGCGCAAATGGGTGACCACCACGCAGGAGCTGATCCAGAACCGCCTCGGGCAGGACGGCTATGCGTTCGCGAAAGTCGATCCGGTGCCGACCACCGACAAGGCCACCGGTATCGTGGCGCTGACGTTCTTCGTGGATCCGGGCAACCGGGTCTATGTGCGCAACATTATCTTCAACGGCACCAAGCGCATCAATGACGAGGTGCTGCGTCGCGAGATGCGCATCCTCGAGGGTGGCTGGCTGTCAAATGTCGCCCTGGACCGATCCAAGCAGCGTCTGCAGCGCTTGCCCTACATCACCAAGGTCGACGAGGAAACCACGCCGGTTCCGGGTTCGTCGGATCAGGTGGACGTCGCCTACAAGATCGAGGAAGGCCCGGGCGCTTCGATCTCCGGCGGCGTCGGCTATTCGGAGACCTACAAGTTCCAGCTCAACGGCAATTACACGGATGCCAACTGGCTCGGTAGCGGTCAACGCGTATCCGTCAACCTCGAGGCCGGCGAATTCAACAAGGTCTATGGCATTACCGAGACCAATCCGTACACCACCGTTGATAACCTGACGCGCACCTATTCGTTCAGCTATCGCGACACCTCGCAGTTCACTTCGTCCTCTTCGGACTTCTCGACCAAGATCCTGAGCCTGGGCGAAAGCTTCGGCTATCCGTTGTCCGAGTATCAGTTCATGAATGTCGGACTGAACCTGCAGGGTGTGCAGCTGGTCGCGATCGAGAACAGCAGCGCGCTGCAGTCGCTGCAATGGGTGCAGAACAACGGCCACACGTACACCGGACAGGCTACCGGCCTGATCTTTGACCCGACCACGGGCACTTACGTGAACGGCTACTACCAGATTGACGGCACGCGCTTCGCGGTCGCGCAGCTGGTCTCCGGGTGGAGCTACGACTCGCGCAATCGCGGTATCTTCCCGGATCGCGGCCTGCACCAGGCCCTCACCGTCAGCTACACCCCGCCGCTGACGGGCGTGTCGTACTACAAGGTGAACTACGAGTTCGTCAAATACATTCCGCTGTTCAAGGGATTCACCTTTGCCTTCACCGGCGATTTGGGATACGGCGCGGGATTGGGCAAGACCAAGTGCCACGCGGCAACCGCGACCACGGCGGCGTATTGCGTCGACCCCAGTGTGCCGCCCTACGAACTGTTCTACGGTGGTGGCCCGGACTCCGTGCGCGGCTACCAGGAAAGCTATCTGGGTCCAAAGGATCAGTACGGCAATCCGTACGGTGGCAACCTGAATGTCCTGGCGCGCTCCGAACTCATCCTGCCGTTGCCGGCCAAGATTGCCTCGAGCGCGCGGGTGAGTCTGTTCATCGACGTGGGCAATGTGTTCTCGACCAGCAAGTCCCCGCAGTTCTATGCGCCGCCGGGCACCCCGAGCAATCCCGAATACAGCATCGGCAACGTCACGGAAGCAGATCTCAATGACCCGTCGATCCTGACCAAGGAGAACTATAATTTCGCTGTCAGCCGCCTGAAGGAATCAGTCGGCATCGCGGTGCAGTGGCTGGCGCCGCTGGGCCTGTTCCGGTTCAGCCTGGCGGTGCCGCTGAATGCGCAGCGCGAGTTGGACGGCGTCACCTGGGGCGATAATACGGAGCGCTTCCAGTTCTCCGTTGGCCAGGCGTTCTAAGGCGATTTCCGCTATGATCCGCAGTACTAAATTGGGCTTTGCCCACAAGAGGAGCATCGTGAAGGGCGTCGTCAGGTCTTTGATTTTGGGTTCGGCTGCGACCATGGTCCTGGCGGCAGCGCCGGCATGGGCGGAGCTGAAAATTGGTTATGTAAATTACAATGCGCTGCTGCAGCAATCCCCGGATGCAAAAGTCGTCGCGGATAAGCTGAGCAATGAGTTCATGCCTCGGCAGCGTGAACTGCAGACCCTGCAACAGTCGCTGAAGACGCGCGCGGACAAGCTGAGCAAGGACGGCGCGACCATGAGCGACGATCAGCGCGAGCGCGAGGACAAGGACATCCGCGACGGCGAGCGTGAGTTGCAGCGCAAACAAAGCGAGGCGCAGGACGATTTGAATACGCGCCGCAATGAAGAACTGTCAACGCTGCAGAAGTCCCTGATCGAGAAGGTTCGCAATTACGCGAAGGCGCAGAATTACGATCTCGTCATCGCGGACGGCGTCATCTATGCAACTCCCGCGGTGGACATCACCCCGCAGGTACTCGCGACCTTGCAGGCCGCCAGTTCGAAGGCTGCACCCGCCGCGCCGAAGCCGGCCGCCAAGTAAATAACCCGGCGGGCCTCGGCGGGGCCCGCATGAGGCAGCTGCATGGTTGTCACTCTCGGCGAGCTTGCGGTCCGCTTGGGATGTGAGCTGCGCGGCGATCCACTGCGCGAAGTTGACAGTGTAGCCACTTTGGCCGAGGCGCATCCCCGCGCCGTCACGTTCCTGGCAGAAGCCCGCCACCGGGCGGCGCTGGCGCACACCCGGGCCGCCGCCGTGGTACTGGAGGCACGCTTCGCCGGTGAAGCTCCGGTCGCCACCCTCATTGCGGTGAATCCGCGCGCGACCTATGCGCGGATTGCCGCGCTGCTTTATCCATCAGCGCCGCTCGTGCCGGGGATTCATCCCAGCGCCGTCGTGGCGGCGGACGCGCAGGTCGATGCGCAGGCCTGCGTGGGCGCCCTGGCCGTCATTGGTGCGCGTGCCCGCATCGGTGCCGGGACGATGATTGGTCCGCATTGCGTGATCGGCGCCGATGTGGTGATCGGCGCGCAGGTGCGGCTGGTGGCGCGGGTCACGCTGTGCGCGGGGGTCAGTGTCGGCGCCGGATCGATCCTGCATCCGGGGTGCGTGGTCGGCAGTGATGGTTTCGGCTTCGCGCCCGAGCGCGGTACCTGGGTGAAAGTCCCGCAGGTCGGCAGTGTCCGCATCGGCGCGGATGTGGAGATCGGCGCCAATACCACCATTGATCGCGGCGCCATCGGCGACACGGTGATAGGTCAGGGGGTCAAGCTCGATAACCTGATTCAGATCGGTCACAACGTGCAGCTGGGAGCCCACACGGCCATTGCCGGTTGCACCGGGATTTCCGGCAGCACGGTCGTCGGGGAGCGTTGCCAGATCGGTGGCGCCTGCGCCATTGGCGGGCACCTGCAGATCGCTGATGATGTGATCATCACCGGCTTTTCGATGATCAGCCATTCAATTCCGAAGCCCGGCGTATACTCCAGCGGCATTCCGTTTGAGGATGCGCGCACCTGGCGCCGGATGGTCGCCCGGTTCAAACGCCAAAGCAAAGACGACAACAAAGATGACGGCAAAGATGACTGAAGTCGCACAGTTGGACATACATAGTATTCTGAAGCTGCTGCCGCACCGCTACCCGTTCCTGATGGTGGACCGGGTCCTGGAGTGCCACGCCGGGCGCAGCATTCGTGCCCTGAAGAACGTGACCTTCAACGAACCGTACTTCATGGGCCATTTTCCGCAGCGCCCCGTCATGCCGGGCGTGATGATCATCGAGGCGCTGGCGCAGACCGCGGGCATCCTCGCCTTCGTCACCAGCGGCGTGGTGCCGGATGCGGACACCAAGTTCTA
This sequence comes from Steroidobacteraceae bacterium, assembly GCA_036267975.1. Lineage (GTDB taxonomy): Bacteria > Pseudomonadota > Gammaproteobacteria > Steroidobacterales > Steroidobacteraceae > DAIDKA01. The sequence goes on from DATAVA010000069.1 coordinate 31,590, forward strand.
TTTTGTAGGTATCGACAAGGCGCGCTTTCGCAAGCCGGTCGAGCCCGGTGACCAGCTGATTCTCGTCGTCGAGCTGACGCGCAGCTTCAAGGGCATCTGGCGCTTCTCAAGCACTGCCTCCGTCGGCGGCGCCGAGGTGGCAAGCGCCGACATGATGGTGGCGCCTGAGGTGTCGAAGTGACGGCCGGCGCATGATCGATTCGCATGCACTCATCTCGTCGCGCGCGCAGCTCGGCGAGGGTGTGACGGTGGGACCGTTCGCGGTAATCGGAGCGGATGTCATCATCGCAGCGCGTACCACGGTCGGTGCGCATGCCGTCATCGAGGGACCGACCCGCATCGGCGAAGACAACCAGATCTTCCAGTTTGCATCGATCGGCGCGGCGCCCCAGGACAAGAAGTACAAGGGCGAGCCGACCCAGCTCACGATCGGCGATCGCAACGTATTTCGCGAATTCTGCACCATGAACCGGGGCACGGCCAGCGGCCGCGGTCTCACCAGCATCGGCTCGGACGGTCTGTTCATGGCGTACAGTCATGTCGCGCATGACTGCGACATCGGCAACAAGGTGATCATGGCCAACTGCGCCACCATGGGCGGACACGTGCAGATCGGGGATTGGGTGCAACTTGGTGGACTGTCCGCCATTCACCAGTTCTGCAAGGTCGGAGCGCACGCCTTCGTTGCGGGCGGAGCGATACTGACGCGTGATCTGCCCCCGTACGTCATGATCGCCGGTAATCCTGCCAAACCGAATTCGATCAATTCCGAAGGGCTCAAGCGCCGCGGCTATACGCCCGAGCAGATCCGCAATCTGCGCCTTGCCTATCGCATTCTTTACCGCTCGGACCTGAAACTGGTGGACGCCATCGAGCGGCTCACGCAACTCGCCCGCGACAATGCCGAAGTGCAGCCGTTGCTGGCGTTCATCGATGCTTCGACGCGCAGCCTGGTGCGCTGACGGGCAGTTGGGATCAAGCATGTCTGACCCGCTGGTGATCGGCCTGGTTGCCGGCGAATCCTCCGGCGACACCCTGGGTGCGGCGTTGCTCGCGGCGCTGCGCGCCCGCGTGGGTGAGGTGCGCGCCTTCGGGATCGCGGGGCCCATGATGCGCAGTGCGGGATGTGCGGCATGGGCCGATTCGCATGAACTTGCGGTCATGGGCCTCATCGAACCACTGGTGCACCTGCCGCGGCTGTTGGCGCTGCGCCGCCGGCTGGTGCGCGACTTCAGTGCCGCACGGCCGCATGTTTTCGTCGGCATCGATGCGCCAGCGTTCAACATCGGGCTCGAGGCGCAGCTGCGCACCAGGGGTATTCCCACCGTCCAGTACGTGAGCCCGCAGGTATGGGCCTGGCGCCAGGGGCGGGTGCGCACCATCGCGGCCGCCTGTGACCTGGTGCTGTGCCTGTTTCCGTTCGAGAGTGATTTCTACGCCTCACATGGCGTGCGCGCGCAATTCGTCGGCCACCCGCTGGCCGACCAGATACCGCTGTACACCGACCGCGCCGCGGCGCGCCGGGCGCTGGGCCTGACGCCGCAGGCCACGGTCATCGCGCTGCTGCCGGGCAGCCGGCTGGGGGAGGTGCGGCGGCTGGGTGCGGACTTCCTGCGCGCCGCGCTGTGGCTGCGCGGGCAGCGGCCGGAGGTGAAGTTTGTCGCGCCCATGGCCTCGCCCGGTGTCCGCAACATCTTCGCGATGCAGCGCGCGCGGGTGGCGCCGGATCTTGAGGTGCAGCTGTTCGAGGGTCAGGCGCAGCCCTCGATGATCGCCGCCGATGCGGTTCTGGTGGCCTCCGGAACCGCCACGCTCGAAACGCTCCTGGTCCGTCGTCCGATGGTCGCGGCCTACCGCTTCAACGCGCTCACCGCCTTTTTGCTGCGCGGTATGGGGTTGGTGAAAGTCAGACATTTTTCCCAACCCAATCTTCTGACCGGGAAGTCGCTGGTGCCGGAGTTCCTGCAGGAGAGCGTCAACGGCGAGGATTTGGGCCGCGCGCTGCTGCAGCAGCTCGACGATGTGCCGGGTCGTGCCGTGCTCGAGGCGGAGTTCCTCAAGGTGCATCAGCAACTGCGGGTTGGCGCCGCCGAGCGCGCGGCGCAGGCAATTCTGGAACTTGTGCACGAGCGCGGTACGTATCGTGCTTGAGCTGCTGATTGCGGGGGTCGATGAAGCTGGCCGCGGACCCTTGGCCGGCCCGGTCGTCGCGGCGGCGGTGATCCTGGATCCGCGTCGCCGCATCACGGGTTTGAAGGACTCCAAGCAGCTCACGCCTGACCGGCGCGAGATCCTGGCCGTACGGATCCGCGAGCGCGCCCTGTGCTGGGCGGTGGGCTGGTCGGAGTGCCATGAAATCGACACCCTGAACATTCTGGAGGCGACGCACCTGGCCATGCGCCGCGCGCTGCTGGGCCTTACCGTCACCCCGTGTGGCATCCTCGTGGACGGCAATCGGCTGCCGTGCCTGGGGGATATCGCCCCGCACTGCGCGGTGCGCGCGATCATCCGCGGCGATTGCAGCGAACCGGCGATCAGCGCTGCCTCGATTCTGGCGAAAACTCATCGCGACGCCGTCATGCGCAGGCTGGACGTCGTCTATCCCGGGTATGGTATGGCAGTGCACAAGGGCTATGGGACGGCGGATCATCTGGCGGCGTTGGTGCGCCACGCCGCGTGCGCCATTCACCGACGCAGTTTCGGGCCGGTAGCGGCCCCACACACAGCGGTACCGGTAGAATCGATGTGACATGAAGGCGCAGTTCGTTCACTTAAGGCTGCACACCGAGTTCTCACTGGTGGACAGCATCTTGCGCGTGCCGCAGCTGCTGGCTGCGACCGCGAGCGCCGGCATGCCGGCCGTTGCGGTGACTGACCAGTACAACCTGTTCGCGATGGTGAAGTTCTATCGCGAGGCGCTCAGCCAGGGTGTCAAACCCATCATCGGCGTCGACTTGCTGGTGGCCGAGGCGGCCGAACGCCGCGGCAGTTCGCGCCTGACCCTGTTGTGTCAGAACCAGGAAGGCTACCGCAACGTCACGCGCCTCGTGACCCGCGCATACCTCGAGGGCCAGAAGAGCGGTCCGCCGATGGTTGAGCGCAGCTGGTTGACCACCGAGTCGCTCACCGGCCTGATCGCGCTATCCGGCGGCGCCGCGGGGGACATCGGCTGCGCACTGGTGAATGGCCGACCTGCCGATGCTCAGGCGCAGCTGGAGTTCTGGCGGGCCCGGTGCGGTGATCGTTTTTATATTGAGCTGCAGCGCCTGGGGCGGCCCGATGAGGAAAAATACATCGCCGCGGCCGTGGAGCTGGCGGCTGCGCGCGGCGTGCCGATCGTCGCCACCAACGATGTGCGCTTCCTGGCTGCCACCGATTTTGAAACGCACGAAGCGCGGGTCTGCATCCAGGGCGGCCATCTGCTGACGGATCCGGCACGCCCGAAGGAGTACACACCGCAGCAGTTCCTGCGCACCCCGGAGCAGATGTGCGCACTGTTCAGCGACCTTCCCGAAGCCGTCGCCAACACCGTGCAGATCGCCCGGCGCTGCAACCTGGTGCTGGACCTGGGTCACCCGCGCCTGCCGGATTACCCGGTGCCGGCCGGAATGACGACCGAGCAGTTTCTCGAAAGTGAGTCAGTGGCGGGGCTGGCGGCGCGCCAGGCGAGTACGCCCGAAAACGCGCGGCCGCCGGGCTATCGCGCGCGGCTGGATATGGAGCTGAAGGTCATCTGCCAGATGGGCTTCGCGGGCTACTTCCTGATCGTGGCCGACTTCATCCGCTGGGCGCGCCAGAATGCGGTGCCGGTGGGACCCGGACGCGGGTCCGGCGCCGGTTCCCTGGTCGCCTACTGCCTGGAGATCACGGATCTCGATCCGATCGAACATGACCTGCTGTTCGAGCGCTTCTTGAATCCGGAGCGCGTCTCGATGCCGGACTTCGATGTCGACTTCTGCATGGATGGGCGCGACCGCGTCATCGACTACGTGGCGCAGAAATACGGCCGTGATCGGGTCTCGCAGATCATTACCTACGGCACCATGGCCGCCAAGGCGGTCGTGCGCGATGTCGGCCGTGTGCTCGGCCTGGGCTACGGCTTCGTCGATCGGATCGCGAAGCTGATCCCGTTCGAACTGGGGATCACGCTCGATGATGCGCTGACCAAGGAACCGGAACTGCGGCGCCTCTACGACACCGAAGATGAGATCCACAATCTCATCGACCTGGCGCGCGCGCTGGAAGGCCTCACGCGCAATGCCGGTACCCATGCCGGGGGCGTGGTCATTGCACCTTCGGTGCTGACGGATTTCGCACCGCTGTACTGCGAAGCCGGCTCGGCGAGCGTCGTGACGCAGTTCGACAAGGACGATGTCGAAGCCGCGGGCCTGGTGAAATTCGACTTCCTGGGGCTGCGCACCCTCACCATCATCGATCGGGCGCTGGCGATCATCAATCAGGCACGGGCCCAGGCCGGTGAACCGCCCGTCGCCATGAATGCACTGCCCGTCGGTGATGCCGCCACGTACGCACTGCTCAGATCCGGCCGCACCACGGCGGTGTTCCAGCTCGAATCGCGCGGCATGCGCGACCTGATCCGGCGTCTGAAACCGGATTGCTTCGAGGATATCGTCGCGCTGGTCGCCCTGTTTCGTCCCGGTCCGCTCGAATCGGGCATGGTGGACGATTTCATCACCCGCAAGCGCGAACCGGTGGCCGGGGTCATCGACTACCTGCATCCGGACCTGAAGCCGGCGCTGGCCTCCACCTATGGCGTCATCCTGTACCAGGAGCAGGTGATGCAGATCGCGCAGATCCTTGCCGGCTACACGCTCGGCGGCGCGGATCTGCTGCGCCGGGCCATGGGCAAGAAGAAGGCCGAGGAGATGGCGCAGCAGCGTTCGATCTTCGTGAGCGGCGCGGTCGCGCGCGGCGTGCCCGAAGCCCAGGCGGCGCATATCTTCGACCTGATGGAAAAATTCGCCGGCTACGGCTTCAACAAGTCGCACTCGGCCGCCTATGCGGTGCTGTCGTACCAGACCGCGTATCTGAAGACCCATCACACGGCGGCATTCATGGCCGCGGTGCTGTCCGCGGACATGGATCACACCGACAAGGTGGTCTCGCTGATCGATGAGTGCAAGCAGCTGTCATTGGCCGTGCTGCCGCCGGATGTGAACAGTTCGCGGCACGAGTTCGCGGTGGCGGATGCGAAGACCATCCGCTATGGACTGGGCGCCGTGAAGGGCGTCGGGCAGGGCGCCGTCGCCGCCCTGATCGCCCAGCGTGAGGCCCACGGACCCTATCGCAGTCTGGCCGAACTGTGCCGGCGCACCGATCTGACGCGCATCAATCGACGCACGCTGGAGGCGCTGATCCGTTCCGGCAGCATGGACACCATCGGCCCGAATCGCGCGACGCTCCTGGACAGTCTGCCGCGCGCGATGCAGCTGGGCGATCAGACCGCGCGTGCGCACGAAGCGGGACAGAACGACATGTTCGGCCTGGGTGGCGTGCCGCAGGCAAGTGCCGAGCAGCGCGATGAGGCGATCAAGGCCGTCGCGGATTTCAGCGAGGCCGTGCGATTGCAGGGCGAGCGGGAGACGCTCGGGCTGTATCTGACCGGACACCCCATCGATCGCTTCGAAGCGGACCTGCCGCGCTTTGCGGCGCAGCGCATCGGCGAGCTCATCACCGAGAAGCCCGCCACTGCCGGGGAGGGCGAGCGCGGCTTCAGCCGTGGGCGGCTGGTGACGGTGGCGGGGCTGGTGGACGAGATCCGCAAGCGCGGACAGCGGGTGAGCATCATTCTGGATGACCGCACGGGCCGCATCGAGGCCACTTTGTTCGAGGAAGTGTTCCAGCGGCATCGCGACCTCATCGTCAAGGATGCCATCGTGCTGGTCGAGGGCCACTTCCGCTTCGATGAGTTCGGGGACGCCTGGCGGATCTCGGCCCGCAAGATCACCGACCTCAATGCCGTGCGCGAACAGCAGGCCCGGCGACTGGTCCTCAACCTGCCGCACAAATCAGATCGCAATGCCATGCTGACGCGTCTGGCGGAAGTGCTGGCGCCGTGGCGCAACGGCCCCTGCCAGGTCACCGTCCAGTACCGGACGGCCGAGGCCAGTGGCGCCCTGGACCTGGGTCCGGAGTGGAACGTGCGGCCGGGCCGGGAGCTCCTGGAGCACCTGGAGGAGCTGGTCGGGCGGGAAGGCATGCGGGTGCTGTACGGGCCAGTGGGAGCCTCCGGCGCCCCCTGACTTGCGCTACCATTCGAGTCTATGGCTGTAGCTTTTCTGGACTTCGAACAACCCATCGCCGAACTCGAAGCGAAAATCGAGGAGCTGCGGCACGTGACCTCGGAATCCGAGGTCAGCATCAAGGATGAAATCTCCCGGCTGCAGGCCAAGAGTCGCCAGCTGACGCGCAACATCTTTGCGAATCTCACCCCCTGGCAGATCACGCAGCTGGCGCGCCACCCGCAGCGGCCCTATCCGCTGGACTACACCGCCATGATCCTCGCCGAGTTCAGCGAGCTGCATGGGGATCGCATGTACGGCGATGACATGGCGATCGTGGGGGGTCTCGGGCGCCTGGAGCACCGCGTCGTCATGATCATCGGCCACCAGAAAGGTCGTGACACCAAGGAGCGTGTGCGCCGCAATTACGGCATGCCCAAGCCGGAGGGCTACCGCAAGGCGCTGCGCCTGATGAAGATGGCCGAACGTTTCGGTCTGCCCATCATCACCTTCATCGATACCCAGGGCGCCTATCCGGGCATCGGCGCGGAGGAGCGTGGCCAAAGCGAGGCCATCGCACGCAACCTGTTTGAAATGGCGGTGCTGGGCACGCCCATCGTCACGGTCGTGACGGGCGAGGGCGGTTCCGGCGGCGCGCTGGCGATCGGGGTGTGCGACCGACTGATGATGCTCCAGTACAGCACCTATTCGGTCATTTCACCGGAAGGCTGCGCCTCCATCCTGTGGCGCAGTGCCGACAAGAAGGAAGCGGCGGCCGAGGCGCTGGGAATCACGGCCGGGCGTCTGAAGCAGTTGGGGCTCATCGACGAACTGCTCGAAGAGCCGCTGGGCGGCGCGCACCGCGACCCGACCGCGACGGCGGCCTCGCTGAAGGAGGCCGTGATCCGCCATCTGGATGAGCTGGAAACCTTGAGCAAGGAAGAACTGCTCGCGCGGCGCGCCGAGAAGATTGCCGGCTTTGGGGTGTTCTCCGAGGACGGGGCGGCGTAATTGCGCCGCGCGCGGGATCTGAAGCTGGATCCCGCCTGGGTCTATTCGCAGCTGCTCACACTGCATCCACCCGCCGCGACCGCGCCGCTGTGCGTGGCGTTCAGCGGGGGTGAGGATTCCACGGCGCTGCTGGCGCTGCTGGCCGAGCTGCCCGCGGTGCGCCCGCGCTTGCGGGCCATGCATATCGACCACGGCCTGCACGCGCACTCACGCACCTGGGCGCGCGCGTGCCGTGCGCAATGCCGGCAGCTGCAGGTGGGCCTGGTCACACGGCGGCTGACGCTGGCGCGCCAAAAAGGGCAATCGCTGGAAGCGCTGGCGCGCACCGCCCGCTATGCCGTGCTGGCTGAGGCGCTGCAGCCCGGCGAGGTGCTGCTGACCGCCCATCACCTGGAGGATCAGCTCGAGACCGTGCTGCTGCAGCTGCTGCGCGGCGCCGGACTGCCGGGCCTTGCGGCGATGCCGGCCGTGGCGCCGCTGGGCGCGGGTGTACTGATACGCCCGCTGCTGGGCATCGCGCGTGCGCAGCTGCGGGAGTGCGTGCAGACGCGCGGGCTGCGCGGCCTCGTCGATCCCTCGAACGCGGACGAGAGCTTTGATCGCAACTATCTGCGTCGCCAGGTGCTGCCGGCGCTGCTCAGCCGCTGGCCGGGGGCCGCGCGTACCGTGGCCCGCAGCGCACGCCACATCGCCGCCGCGCAAGAGCTCCTCGACCTGCTGGCGCGCACTGACCTCGCGCGGGCCGCGGATGGTGCGGCCGTGTCCGCTGCGGCCCTGCGCGCGCTGCCGCTGGAGCGGCGCCGCAATGCCCTGCGGTTCTGGATCAGCCAATCCGGCCGTGCAGTCCCGGATGCAGCGCGCCTCGAGGAAATCGCCGTGACCTTGCTGGCGGCTCGAGTGGGCGCCAATCCGGTGGTGCGCTGGGGCCGCACCCAGGTCCAGCGCCATGCCGGACAGCTGACCCTGGATACGGTGCGGCCGCCGACGGGCGGTTATGAACTGAGCTGGCATCCGCAGCTGACGCCCCGGCTGACCCTGCCGGGTGGGGGTGGGCGCCTGGAGCTGCTGCCGGCGGCGCAGGGGCTCATCGATGCCACCGCGCTGCCGACGCAGCTGACGGTACGGACGCGTCGTGGGGGCGAGCGGCTGCGGCCCCGCCGCGGTGGACCTTCGCGGACCCTGAAGAGTCTGCTGCAAGGTGAGGGAATCCCACTCATCGAGCGGCAGACTGTGCCGTTGCTGTTCGCCGGCGATCAGCTGGTCGCCGCCGGTGACCTGTGGGTGGATGCACGCTGGCAGGCGGGCACATCCACGGCACAGCGCATGCGACTCATCTGGCACAGACCCGCGTGATTTGGTAGTCTGTCCGCCCGTCGAGCCTGCACACCTGCAGGACAAGATTTTGTCCGACGGAATCCCCATCTGCCCATGAGCCGTTTCGTTTTCGTAACTGGCGGTGTCGTTTCCTCGTTGGGGAAAGGCATCGCCGCCGCCTCCCTCGGCGCCATCCTCGAGGCGCGTGGTCTCACGATCGCCATGGTGAAGCTCGATCCCTATATCAATGTCGATCCGGGCACGATGAGTCCGTTTCAGCACGGCGAAGTCTTCGTCACCCAGGATGGGACCGAGACCGACCTGGACCTGGGTCACTACGAGCGCTTCGTGCGCACGACCACCGGTCGACACAGCAATTTCACCACCGGGCGCATCTACGAGCGCGTGATCGCCAAGGAACGCCGCGGCGACTACCTCGGCGCGACGGTGCAGGTGATTCCGCACATTACCGACGAGATCAAGCGCAGCATCAAACTCGGCGCCAATGAGGCTGACGTGTGCATGGTCGAGATCGGGGGCACCGTCGGCGACATCGAGTCGCTGCCGTTCCTGGAGGCCATCCGCCAACTGGGTGTCGAGCTCGGCCGCAGCAACTGCGTGTTCATGCACCTGACGCTCGTTCCGATTGTCGGCGGTCCCGACTCCGGAGAGATCAAGACCAAGCCCACGCAGCACTCGGTCAAGGAACTGCGCGGCATCGGCATCCAGCCGGACATCCTGCTGTGCCGCTGCAAGCACCCGCTGCCTGAAGAACAGCGGCGCAAGATCGCCCTGTTCACGAATGTCGAGGAACGCGCGGTGATCTCGGCGGTGGATGCCGATGACATCTACAAGATTCCGCTGCTGCTGCGCGAGCAGGCGCTCGATGACATCGTCGTCGACAAGCTGGGGCTGTCGGTGCCGCAGACCGACCTCGCCGAATGGCGCCAGGTGGTCGCGGCGAAGGCCAACCCGGATGGGCAGGTCGACATCGCGATGGTCGGCAAGTACGTGCAGGCGCGCGACTCGTACATCTCGCTGAACGAGGCGCTGACGCATGGCGGCCTGAAGACGCGCACGCGAGTCAACGTGCACTACATCGAATCCACCGACATCGAGCAGCACGGCACGCGCGCGCTGGCGGGCATGGATGCCATTCTGGTGCCCGGCGGCTTCGGCGAGCGCGGCATCGAAGGCAAGATCGCGGCCGTGCGTTATGCCCGCGAGAATGGCGTTCCCTACCTGGGCCTGTGCCTGGGAATGCAGATCGCGATCGTGGAGTTCGGGCGTAACGTGCTGGGCTTCGCCGATGCCAACAGCACCGAGTTCAACCGCGCCACACCGCACCCCGTCATTGCCCTCATTGCCGAGTGGCAGGACACGGCGCTGGGTTCGCAGCTGCGCGACGAGAAGTCGGGCAAGGGCGGCACCATGCGCCTGGGCGCCCAGGAAGTATTGCTCAGGCCGGGCACGCGCGTGCGCGAGCTGTACGCGCGCGACACCATTTTCGAGCGTCATCGGCATCGCTTCGAGTTCAACAATACCTACATGGATCGCTATACGCGCGGCGGCCTGAAGTTTGCGGGAATGTCGCGCGATGATCTGGTCGAGATCATCGAGCTGCCCGATCACCCCTGGTTCGTGGCGACTCAGTTCCATCCGGAGTTCACCTCCACGCCCCGCGATGGCCATCCGCTGTTTGCCGGATTCATCCGCGCCGCGCGCGCCCACCGCGCATCGCAGCTGCCCGCTGCAGCGGGAGCATGAAGCTCGCCGGCCACAGCGTCGGTGCGGATCAGCCGCTGTTCCTGATCGCCGGCCCGTGCGTGATCGAGGGCGCGACGCTCACTCAGGAAATCGCCGGCAAGCTGGTCGAAATCACCACGCAGCTTGGCATTCCGTTCATCTTCAAGGCCTCCTTCGACAAGGCCAATCGTTCATCGCGCAGCAGCTATCGGGGCCCGGGCCTCGAAGCCGGCCTGGCGGTGCTCGAAGCGGTGCGCAGCACCTTCAAGGTCCCGGTGCTCACGGATGTTCACGAGGACACCCCGTTGGCGGAGGTCGCCGCGGTGGTCGATGTGCTGCAGACGCCGGCCTTCCTGTGCCGCCAGACCAACTTCATCGTCGGGGTCGCCTCGCAGGGCAAACCGGTCAACATCAAGAAGGGTCAGTTCCTGTCGCCGTGGGAAATGCGCAACGTCGTCGACAAGGCGCGCAGCACGGGCAATGCCGACATCATGGTTTGCGAGCGCGGCTTCTCGTTCGGCTACAACAATCTCGTCACCGACATGCGCGCGCTGGCGATCATGCGCGAGACCCAATGTCCGGTGGTGTTTGATGCCACGCATTCGGTGCAGCTCCCGGGCGGGCAGGGCAATGCGTCCGGAGGACAGCGCGAGTTCGTGCCGGTGCTGGCGCGCGCGGCCGTTGCGGCCGGCGTCGCCGGAGTGTTCATGGAGACGCATCCGGACCCTGCGCAGGCGCTCTCCGATGGCCCCAATGCGTGGCCGCTCGCGCGCATGCGGTCACTGCTGGAAACGCTGATCGAGCTGGATCGCACCGTCAAGGCCCGACCCTTCGAGGAATCTTTGTTATGAGTCGTATCGTCGAAATCCGCGGGCGCGAAATCATGGATTCGCGCGGCAATCCCACGGTCGAGGCCGATGTCATCCTGGATTCAGGCGCCCTGGGTCGGGCCGCGGTGCCCTCGGGCGCCTCCACCGGTAGCCGTGAAGCGGTTGAACTGCGCGATGGGGATGCGAAGCGCTATGGCGGCAAGGGTGTGCTGAAGGCCGTCGAGCACGTGAATACGGTGCTGCGGCAGGCGCTGCTGGGCCGCGATGCCCGCGATCAGGAAGGCCTCGATCGGGTCATGATCGAGCTTGACGGCACGGAAACCAAGGGTCGTCTGGGCGCGAATGCGCTGCTGGCCATTTCGCTGGCCACGGCACATGCGGCGGCGACGGCCGAGAAGCTGCCGCTGTTCAAGTACGTCGGCAAGGGCCGTGAGCCGGTGATGCCGGTGCCGATGATGAACATCATCAATGGCGGCGCCCACGCCAACAACAGCCTCGACATCCAGGAGTTCATGATCCTGCCCGTCGGGGCGCCGAACTTTCGCGAGGCGCTGCGCTACGGAGCGGAAATCTTCCATGCGCTGAAGAAGATTCTGGCTGACCGCGGCCTGTCGACTACCGTGGGTGATGAGGGCGGCTTCGCACCGAACCTGGGGTCCAACGAAGAGGCGCTGGAAGTCATCCTGCAGGCCATCGACAAGGCGGGCTACAAGGCCGGCAAGGACATCTATCTGGGCCTCGATGCGGCCAGTTCCGAGTTCTACAGGGACGGTCGCTACGATCTTGAATGCGAGAATCGGCGCTTCACGGCCACGGAGTTCACGCGGTACCTGGCGGATCTGGCGGCCCGCTATCCCATCATCACCATCGAGGATGGCATGGCCGAGGCCGACTGGGCCGGCTGGGCCGAGCTGACGCGCGCGCTCGGCGACCACATCCAGTTGGTCGGGGATGATCTGTTCGTCACCAATACCAAGATCCTGGCCGAAGGCATTGCGAAGCGCACCGCCAACGCCATTCTCATCAAGCCCAACCAGATCGGCACCCTGACCGAGACCCTGGCCGCGATCACGATGGCGGAACAGGCCGGCTACTCCTCGGTGATGTCGCATCGCTCCGGTGAGACCGAGGATGCGACGATCGCCGATCTGGCGGTGGCGACCGCCGCCTCGCAGATCAAGACCGGATCACTGTCACGATCGGATCGCACCGCCAAGTACAACCAGCTGCTGCGCATCGAGCTGGCACTGGGCAAGGTGCGCTACGCCGGTCGCGACGCGTTCCCGGTAAAGTTGTAGGCTAACGTTTGTGAAATGGCTGGCCATTGCCCTGGGTGTTGTCATCGCGATTCTGCAATACCGGCTGTGGTTGTCGGACAGCGGGGTGCGCGAACTGGCGCGCATGCAGGACGCAGTGACCCAGCAGCGCACCCAGAATGCCGTACTGGTGGAGCGCAATCGGCAGCTGGCGGCCGAGGTGCGTGATCTGAAGACCGGGATGGCGGCGCTCGAGGAGCGCGCCCGCAGCGAGCTGGGCATGATTGCCGGCAACGAGACCTACTACCAGGTCGTGCCCGCGAAACCCGTCGCACCACCGCGGCCGCCGGCGGCACAGATGGCTGCGCGCTGAGGCGAAGCGTCGACTTGCGCTACTGGCTCATCATGCCCGCGGCGGGTTCCGGAAGCCGATTCGGCACTCAGGTACCCAAGCAATACGCGCAGCTCCTGGGTCGCACGGTCATCGAGTGGGCGCTCGCGCCGTTTGTGGCTGATCTGCAATGCGCGGGCATCATCGTCGCCCTGGCGCCCGCGGATCCGTGGTGGCCGCAGGTTGCCGCGCGCCTGCCGTCCCAGATTGTGACCGTCGTCGGCGGTGCCCAGCGCAGCGAATCGGTGCTGCGCGGCCTGCGCGGCCTGGGCAGCCGCGCCGGCGACCGCGACTGGGTACTCGTACATGATGCCGCGCGGCCCTGCCTGCCGGCCGCGGACCTGGCCGCGCTGCTGGGCGCGCTTGCCGATGGCGACTCGGGTGGCCTGCTGGCGGCGCCGGGGGCGGATACCCTGAAGCTCGCTGCCGCCGGCGCTCCGGCGGCGGTGGACCGGACGGTGGACCGTACCGGACTGTGGCGCGCGCTGACACCGCAGATGTTTCGCCTCGGCGCGCTGCGCAAGGCGCTCGAAGCCGCTCATGATGCGGGACGCACGCCAACCGATGAGGCCCAGGCCCTCGAATGGGTGGGGGTGCGGCCGTTGCTGGTGCCAGGATCGGCTGGCAACATCAAAGTGACCACGGCGCAGGATCTGTTGGTGGCGGCGGCGATTCTGGGACGAGTGGAGAAGGTAATGCGCATCGGGTCAGGTTTTGACGTGCACCGGTTTGGCGAAGGCGACTTCGTGATGCTCGGGGGCGTGCGCGTTCCCTATGGCCGCGGCATCATCGCGCACTCTGACGGTGATGTGATCCTGCATGCGCTGTGTGATGCACTGCTCGGGGCCGCCGGCCTGGGCGATATCGGTCAGCACTTTCGCGACGATGATCCGCAGTGGCGCGGCGCCGACAGCAAGGGCTTCGTGCGCGGTGTGCTCGCGATGCTGCGCGAGCGCAACCTGACCGTGGTGAACGCCGACATCACGGTGCTCGCGGAGGCGCCACGCCTCGCGCAGCATCGCGAGGAAATCCGCCGCAGTATCGCCGCGCTGCTCGAGGTGGCGGCCGATTGCGTGAACGTGAAGGCGACCACCACCGAGAAGATGGGCTTCCTCGGCCGCGGCGAGGGGCTGGCCGCCCAGGCCGTCGTGCTGTTGCGCACCGCAGCCTGAGGCTTGAGGCTTTGACACTGCAGCGGTGGCGGCAGCTGGCGCTGGATGCGCCGCGTGCCTGCACCGAATCGCAGCCGACCGGTAGCCTGCGCGCGACCCCTGAGGATTTCGTGGTCGAGGAGGACCTGGGGTTCGCGCCGGATGGGGCCGGTTCACACCTGCTGCTCAAGGTCCGCAAACGCAACGCGAATACCGGCTGGGTGGCACAGGAATTGGCGCGCGCGCTGGGGTGCCCGGTGCGTGACATCGGCTTTGCCGGACTGAAGGATCGACGCGCGCTCGCCATCCAGTGGTTTTCGCTGCCCGCGACGCCGCGGTCCCTGGCGCAGGCGCCCGGCTTCGAGAATCCCGAATTTGCGGTGCTCGAGGTCCATCGTCACCGCCGCAAGCTGCCGCGCGGCGCCCTGGCCGGCAACCGCTTCACCATCCGCATTCGCAACTACACCGGCACCGGCGCGCAGTTGCAGCAGCGCTGCGAGTCGATCGCGGGCGCCGGGGTACCCAATTACTTCGGTCCGCAGCGCTTCGGGCGTGAGGCCAGCAACCTCGCGCGGCTGGCGGGGCCGCCCGCCGGGCGGCCGGACGGCTTCGTGCTGTCCGCGGCCCGCAGCCTGATTTTCAACGCCGTTCTCGGCGAGCGTGTGCGGCAGGGCAGTTGGAGCACGCTCGAACCGGGTGATGTCGCCAACCTGGATGGCCGTGGCAGTGTGTTCCCGGTGGCCGAACTGACCCCGGATCTGCCACCGCGGGTGACGCAGCAGGAGCTGCATCCCACCGGTCCGATGTGGGGCGTCGGGGATCTGATGACGCGCGGGGCGGTGCTGGCGTTGGAGCAGGGCATCGGTGCCGAGCTGCCCGAGGCGTGCCGGCTGGTGAGTGCGGCGGGGTTGCGCCAGGAACGGCGCAGTCTGCGACTGCGGGTGCGCGAGCTGACGTGGCAGACGGCGGCAGATGCGGTGGAACTGCGCTTCTGGCTGCGCAGCGGCAGTTTTGCGACGGCGGTCATGCGCGAGTTGCTCAGCGACCAGGTGGATGCCGATGATTCCTAGCCACGCGGGTCCAGCAGCACGTACACCGCACCGGTCCCCCCATCGACCTGCCGGGCCGAGGTAAACGCCAGCACCTGCCGGGTGCGCCGCAGCGCATTGTTGACCAGCTGTCGCAGTACCGGTCCGCGCGCGCCCGAGCGCAGCCCCTTGCCGTGCACGATGCGCAGGCAGCTGGCATGGCGTTGCAGGGCCGTGACCAGGAAGTCGCGCAACTGCATTTTCGCCGCCTCGCCACTGAGGCCGTGCAGATCCAGCTCCCCCTGGATGCGATACTGGCCGCGGCGCAATTTGCGCAGCGTTGCTGCGGAGACGCCGGGGCGGGCGAAGTGCGTGGGATCGGCAGCGGTGAGTTCGGGTTCATCCGGGCTGCCGTGCAGGATCTCCTCCAGCACCAGCGCTCGCTCGGCGCGCGCGAAGCGGGCCCGCGGGCGCGGTTTGGGTGCATCCCCCGCCACGCGCGCGGCATGCGCGAGCGGTTTTACCCCGCGGGTCGCTTCACGAAACAGCGCGGTCTCATCCTCGTCCGACTTGGGCTTCACCGAGATCTCCCGAAGCGGTCCCTCAACCGCTATATTGAGCCGCGTGAAAATTCTCGTCAGCAATGATGACGGCTACCGGGCCGATGGCATACGTGCCCTGGCGGATGCCTTGCAGGATCTGGCTGCGGTGACCATCGTGGCGCCCGATCGCAACCGCAGCGGCGCCAGCAACTCGCTCACCCTGGACATGCCACTGCGCGTCCAGGAAGCCGAGCCGGATGTGTTCTGCGTCCTGGGTGGCACGCCCACCGACTGCGTGCATCTGGCGATTTCGGGCCTGTTCAACTATCGGCACGACATGGTGGTCTCCGGCGTCAATGATGGCGCCAATCTCGGCGATGATGTGCTGTATTCGGGTACGGTGGCGGCGGCCATGGAAGGTCGCTTCCTCGGTCTGCCGACGCTGGCGGTATCCCTGTGCACCACCGAGACCAGTGGCCGCCATTTCGCGACTGCCGCGCGCGTGGCCCGCATGCTGGTCGGTCAGCTGCTGGAGCACCCGCTCGAGCGGGCGACCATCCTCAACGTGAACGTCCCGGATCTGCCCTTCGAGCAACTGCGCGGCCTGCGCACGACGCGTCTGGGGAAGCGGCATCCGGCCGAGCCCGTCATCGAGGCGCGCGATCAGCGCAACCGCGTGGTCTACTGGATCGGCGCGGCCGGCGCCGGCGCGGACGCGGGTGAAGGCACCGATTTTCACGCGGTCGCGGCGGGTTTTGTTTCGGTGACGCCGCTGCTGATCGATCTGACCCGCTACAGTGCGCTGGATACCGTGCGCAGCTGGCTGGAGAAGTCCAGCTGGTTCAATCCGACTGAAAAAGTGACTTCATGATTGATGTTCGCATGTCCGGGATCGGCATGACCTCCGCGCGCACGCGCGACCGGCTCGTGCAGCGATTGCGCGAGCAGGGCATTACCGATGCGGCGGTCCTGGATCGTATCCGCAACGTGCCGCGCCATATTTTCGTGGACGAAGCGCTCGGCACGCGCGCCTACGAGGACACCGCGCTGCCCATCGGCTTCGGCCAGACGATCTCCCAGCCGTATATCGTCGCGCGCATGAGCGAAGCGCTGTTGGCCGCCGGCCCACTGTCCAAAGTGCTGGAGGTCGGCACGGGCTGCGGCTACCAGACGGCGGTACTCGCACCGCTGGTCACGAAGCTCTACAGCATCGAGCGCATCGAAGCGCTGTACCTGCGCGCCAAGCTGCGCCTCGACGAATTGGAGCTGCGCAATGTGCGTCTCAAGCACGGTGACGGCACGGTTGGCTGGAAGAGCCTGGCGCCATTCGACGGCATCCTGGTCGCGGCGGCGCCGATTTCGGTTCCCGAAGCACTGCTCAAACAATTGCAGGTGGGCGGACGTCTCATCGTGCCGATCGGCGCCGAGGGTCACCAGGAGCTGATCCGCTTCACGCGCAAGGAAAACCGCTTCGACCGCCAGTCACTGGGTTCGGTGGCCTTCGTGCCGCTGCTGAATGGGGTCGTGGCGTAGCCTGCTAATCTACGTGATGTTAGTCACGTAACTTAATGGTTTGACAATAGATTCTCGGGACCGCATGGCGCGTGCCACGCCGCGGCGGCGCGGCGCGCATATTCGGGTGCAATCAAGAGCTTGCGCGGGGAACCACGGCGTGTTTAACATGTCGCCGCGATGCGACGCCAGGGCGCTGAGCAGAGGGGACCGGGCGTAGAGACGCGAAAAAAGCAACAAAAAGATATGGTATAACAATAACTAAAGGGACATTTGTTCGAGTCTGTCAGCTTCGGATGATTGTCTTGTGGATTTCTTCTCCGGTGCCCTCTTTGTCAGCGCCCTGGCGGCCCGCCCTTCAGGCGGGCCTGCCCTCACGATAAAAACAGCGCCGCTGCGACCCGCCGTTCCTCCTGCACCAGGAGGTTGTACGTCCGACAGGCGGCGCCCAGATCCATCACCTCCAGCCCCACGTTGCGTGCGGCAAATGCCTGCCTGATCACGCGGTCAGGGAAGCGCTGCTTCGGCCCCGTGCCGAGCAGCACGAGATCCGGCTGCAATGCAAAGATCTGCTCCAGATCCGCGACGGTGAGTGTTGCGAGCGCGCGCGCCGACCAGTCCAGCACCAACTGCTGCGCGGTCACGATGCACGGCGCGTGCTGCACCAGCTCGTTGATGCGCACCTCGCCTTCGCCATAACCGCGGATGAGATTGATGTCGGAGCGTGACTCGAGCGTGAACTTCATGTGTGTATCCCGATGCCCGTGCGGCATGAGCATATTAGCGCGCGTCGCTGGCGTTCCTGCTCCAGGGCCTGTTCTCATCGGTTGCCTTCGGGCCGCATTGGAGTCAGGGTGTGCCGATGAGTGAAGTCGCGATCATACTGTCGGACCTATATCTGGCGGAAAACGGGCGCGGCGGAGTCGATGACCGTGATGCGGCGGTGCCCAAGGATGTACTGCCGGCCCTCACCCGCATTGCGCGCTACGCCGGTGTCAGCCCGCTGCCCGGGGGCTGGCGCGCGTGGCTTGCCGGATGGCTCGGGCGCGGCGATCTCACCTCACGCTGCGCGGACACACCGGCAGTGATCGCGGCCGCGGCGCTGACGCCGGCCAGCTCGCTGCCCGCGCACACCGGCAGCGTCTGGCTCGCCACGCCGCTGCATCTGGTGGCGGGGCTGAGCAGCGTGCACCTGGACTATCGTGGCCTGCTCAAACTCGATGCGGCAACGCTGCACAGCCTGTGCCGCGACTTCAACCATGATTTCGCCGTGCGCGGATTCTCATTGCAGCAGCTGGAAAGCGGGGCACTGATCGCCTGCGGCCCGCGCTTTGCGCAGCTGCCGCGCACGTGCGATCCGGCCCGGCTGCTGGGTGGCGGCATCGCCGGCAGCACCGTGCAGGGCGCGGGCGCGTCGCAGCTGCTGATGCTGGGGGCCGAACTGGAAATGTGGCTGCACGCTCATCCGCTCAATGCGGCGCGCGCGCGCCGGCGTGAAGCGCCGCTGACGACCCTGTGGTTGTGGGGCGGCGGCGAGCCCATGGCTGCCACGCGGGGGGCGCCGCCGTTGCCGCCGGCCCATCCGGAGGCGACATTCATGACCGTGTTCGGCGCGGATCCGGTCATCGAAGGCCTGTGCGTGGTGAGTGGCGCACGCCTGCGGGCGCCGGCCGCGAGTGCCCACGACATCCTCAACTGCGGTGCGGCGCGTACGGCCGTGATCATCGAACTGTTCCGTACTGACAAAGCGCAGCCGGCCACCCTCATGGACCTGCTGGAGCACCTGGATGAGCGCGTGCTCGCGCCGGTGGTGAGGGCGCTCAAGGACGGTGTGATCCGGCAGCTCACGCTGATCGCCAACGACCGCTGCAGCGTGCTCAGCGCGCGCGACGGACTGCGCTTCTGGCGCCGCTCGCGCGGGCCGTGGGCCGTGCTGCAATGACGCCGCAAATCCGGCGCCGCCCCGTCAGCGCCGAGCACGGCGCATGGGGCGAAGCGCTGCACCCGGTGCTGCGGCGGGCGTATGCGGCCCGCGGCATACGCGAGCTGTCACAGCTCTCCACTGAACTTTCGCGCCTGCTGCCCGTGGGCAGTTTGGGTGGCGTGGCCGCCGCCGTGGAGCTGCTGCTGCGGCATCGTGACGGCGGGCGCATCCTGGTGATCGGGGATTTCGATGCCGACGGCGCCACCAGCACGGCGTTGATGCTGCGGGCGCTGCGTGCCTGGGGTTTCGGCCACGTGGATTTCCTGGTGCCGAATCGCTTCGAGTTCGGCTACGGCCTGACTCCGGAGATCGTGGCCGTGGCCGCCGCCCGCAACCCGACGCTGCTCGTCACCGTCGACAATGGCATTTCAAGCATCGCCGGCGTCGCGAGCGCCCGTGCCCTGGGCCTGGACGTGCTCGTGACGGATCATCACCTGCCGGCGCAGCAGCTGCCGCAGGCCAATGTCATCGTCAATCCCAACGCAGGCGGGGATGAGTTCGCCAGCCGCTGCCTGGCCGGGGTGGGTGTCGCGTTCTATGTGCTGGCGGCCGTGAAGCGCGCGCTCGATGAATGCAACCTATGCCCGCCGGGCGCGCCCGGCGTCGCGGATTATCTTGATCTTGTAGCGCTCGGAACCGTGGCGGACCTGGTGCCGCTGGACACCAACAATCGGGTGCTGGTCGCGCAGGGCCTGCGCCGCATTCGCGCCGGGCGCTGTGTTCCCGGCATCACGGCGCTGCTGGAGGTGGCCCAGCGGCGACGCGCAGATCTGACGGCCTCCGACCTGGGCTTCTCGGTCGCGCCACGCCTCAATGCGGCCGGGCGCCTGGAGGACATGACCATCGGTATCCAGTGCCTGCTCGCGGACGATGTTCAAACCGCGGCGGAACTGGCGATGCGCCTGGATGGCATCAATCGCGAACGGCGCCAGATCGAGGCGCGCATGCAGGCGGATGCCCTGGCGGCGCTGCGCGGACTGGATGACCCGCTGAGCCGTGCCGCCCAGCGCAACGGGCTTTGCCTGTTTGATGAAAGCTGGCACCAGGGCGTCGTGGGCCTGGTGGCCAGCCGGATCAAGGACCGCACCGGTCGGCCCGTGATTGCCTTCGCGCGTGCCGGGGATGGTGTGCTGCGTGGCTCGGCCCGCTCGGTCGCGGGTCTGCACATCCGTGACGTGCTCGATGCGATCGCGACCCGCAAGCCCGACCTCATCGCACGCTTCGGCGGTCACGCGATGGCGGCGGGCATGACGCTCGATGCCGCCAACCTCGATGAGTTCGCGGCGGCCTTCGAGGAGGAGGTCGGCCGCTGGGCACAGGTGGCCGGATTTTCCACCTGCATCGAAACCGATGGCGAACTCAGCGTAGCGGAGCTGGCGCTGGAGACCGCCGCCGCGCTGCGTGCCGGCGGACCGTGGGGTCAGCTGTTTCCCGAACCGACTTTCGATGGCATCTTCACCGTGCGCAACACGCGCATCGTGGGCGAACGTCACGTGAAAATGTGGGTGGAGGTACCGCGCACCGGGCGCGCCTTCGATGCCATCGCCTTCAACTTCCTGGACGCGGCCGCCGTGGGCGGTGCGCCGCCACTGCCCAGCGGCGAGGTACACCTGGTGTATCGCCTGGACATCAACGAATACCAGAATCAGCGCCGCCTGCAGCTGCTGGTGGATAAGGTCCTGGCCCCCCAGAGCTGCTAGAATGCGCGTCCTTTTTTCGCGGAATCCTGAAAAATCG
Source organism: Steroidobacteraceae bacterium (assembly GCA_036267975.1). GTDB lineage: Bacteria > Pseudomonadota > Gammaproteobacteria > Steroidobacterales > Steroidobacteraceae > DAIDKA01. The sequence continues at coordinate 52,334 of DATAVA010000069.1, forward strand.
CAATGGAACTGAATCAGCTCAGGCGGCAGCTCAAAGACCTAGGAGAGCGGATCGGCTCTCTTCGGGGGTTTCTTTGAGTACGACCTCAAAAAAGAGCGGTTGGAAGAGGTAACTCTGGAGCTTGCGGATCCGGCGATCTGGCAGGATCCCGCGAAAGCACAGGAGCTGGGCAAGGAGCGCGCGCGTCTGACCACCGAGTTGGATGTCATCGACCGCACCACCCGCGGCATTGCCGAGGCCGACGAATTGCTGGATCTCGCGGAAGCGGAAGGTGATGAGTCCGCGGCGCGCGACATTGAGGGGGAGACGCAGCGCCTGGAAGCCGAAGTGCGCGCGCTTGAGTTCAAGCGCATGTTCAACGGCAAGATGGATTCACACTCCGCGTTCCTGGACATCCAGGCCGGGGCGGGCGGCACGGAGGCCCAGGACTGGGCCCAGATGCTGCTGCGCATGTATCTGCGATGGGGGGCCGCGCGTGGATTTGCCTGCGAAGTCATCGACTCGAATCCCGGCGAAGTCGCGGGAATGAAAAGCGCCACCGTGCAGGTGACGGGCGAATATGCCTATGGCTGGCTGCGCACCGAGACCGGCGTGCACCGCCTGGTACGCAAGTCACCGTTTGACTCGGGCAATCGCCGCCACACCTCGTTCGCCTCCGTCTTCATCTCGCCGGAGATCGACGAGGACATCGAGATCGACATCAACCCCGCGGATCTGCGCACCGATGTGTACCGCTCCAGCGGTGCCGGCGGTCAGCACGTGAACAAGACCGAATCGGCGGTGCGCATCACGCATATTCCCAGCGGTATCGTCGCGGCCTGCCAGAACGAGCGCAGTCAGCACAAGAACCGCTCGACGGCCATGAAGATGCTGAAGGCGAAGCTGTACGAGCTGGAGGTCAACAAGCGCAACGCGGCGGCGCAGGTGCTCGAGGACTCCAAGTCCGATGTCAGCTGGGGCCACCAGATCCGCTCGTACGTGCTCGACCAATCGCGCATCAAGGATCTGCGTACCGGCGTTGAAGTCGGCAATACCGCAGCGGTGCTCGATGGCGACCTGGACCAGTTTTTGGAGGCGGCCCTGAAGGCCGGTGTGAACTGATGGACGATGAGAACTCGCTGATCGCCGAACGGCGCGCGAAGCTTGCGAAGCTGCGTGCCGCCGGCGTGGCCTTCCCCAATGACTTCCGGCGTGATGCGCTGGCGGGGGACCTGCATGCCGCGTTCGGCGCGCGCGACGATGACTGGCTGGTGGCCAATCCGACCACGGTGAAAGTCGGCGGCCGCATGATGTTCAAGCGCGTCATGGGCAAGGCCAGTTTTGCCAAGCTCGCCGATCGCACCGGTCAGATCCAGCTGTTCTTGCAGGCCGACGCGCTGGGCGCGGCCTACGAGGAGTTCAAGACCGCCGATGTGGGGGACATTCTCGGCGCCGAGGGGGTGCTGTTCCGGACCAAGACCGGTGAGCTGTCGGTACGCGTCAGCGCGCTGCGCACCCTCGTCAAGTCGCTGCGCCCGCTGCCCGACAAATGGCATGGCATCGCGGATGTTGATACCCGCTATCGGCAGCGCTATGTCGACCTCATCATGACCGAGGCCAGCCGCGAGGTGTTGCGTACCCGCTCGCGCATCGTGCGCTACCTGCGTGACTTTCTGGATTCGCTCGACTTCCTGGAAGTCGAGACGCCGATGATGCAGCCGATACCCGGTGGCGCCGCCGCCCGTCCGTTCAGCACGCACTACAACGCGCTCGACATCGACATGTACCTGCGCATCGCCCCGGAGCTGTACCTGAAACGCCTGGTCGTCGGGGGTTTCGAGCGCGTGTACGAGCTGAACCGCGTGTTCCGCAATGAAGGCCTGTCGACGCGTCACAATCCGGAATTCACCATGCTGGAGCTGTATCTGGCGTACGGGGATTACCGCGATCTGATGGACTGGGCCGAGAAGGCGCTGCGCGGCATGGCGCAGGCCATCAAGGGCAGCGCTGTGATCGACTACCAGGGTCGCCGTTACGACCTCGGACAACCGTTCCGCCGGGTGACGGTGGAGCAGGCGATCATCGAACGCAATCCGGAATTGGATCCCGCGCAGCTGCGGGACCTTGCCGCCCTGCGTCGCGCCTGCGACCGCCTCGCCATTGCGTTCAACGATCGCGACGGGCCCGGCAAACTGCAGATCGAGATATTCGAGAAGACCGTCGAACAGACCTTGATGGAACCGACGTTCGTGTACGCCTATCCCGTCGAGGTGTCACCGCTGTCGCGCTCGAGTGACCAGGATTCCTTCATCACCGATCGCTTCGAGTTCTTTCTGGCGGGCCGCGAACTTGCCAATGGCTTCTCCGAACTCAATGACGCGGAGGAGCAGGCCGCGCGTTTCGCGGCGCAGGTCGCACGCAAGGACAAGGGCGATGAGGAAGCCATGTTCTACGACGCCGATTATGTGCGCGCGCTGGAATACGGCATGCCCCCGACCGCCGGCCTCGGCGTCGGCATCGATCGGCTGGTCATGTTCTTCACCGACTCGGCGTCGATCCGCGATGTGATCGCCTTTCCGCAACTGCGACCCGAAGCCTAGCGCGATGGGCGGTGTGGATGCGCCGATCGGCGTGTTCGATTCGGGTATCGGGGGCCTGACGGTACTGGCGGCCTTGATGCAGGCGCTGCCGCACGAGCGCTTCATGTACCTGGGCGATACGGCACGTCTGCCTTACGGCACGAAGAGTGCGCAGACCGTGGGCCGCTATGCGATGCAGGCGGCCGAGGCGCTGGTGCGGCACGGTGTCAAATGCCTGGTCGTGGCCTGCAACACGGCCGCCTCGGTGGGACTGGACGCCGTGCGCACGCGGGTCGGGGGCTTGCCCGTCGTCGGCGTGATCGAGCCGGGTGCGCAGGCGGCCTGTGCGGCCACCACCACCGGCCACATCGCTGTCATCGCCACCGAAGCCACCGTGCGCGGGGGCGCCTATGAGCGGGCGATTCTCGCGCGACGCCCGGATGCCATCGTGCGCCAGCTTCCTGCGCAGCTGCTGGTCGCTCTGGCCGAAGAAGGCCTGGTGGACGGTCCGGTGGCGCTGGGTGTCGTCAGCTACTACCTGGGAGCACTGTTCGCGCAGGACCCGCCCGACACACTCGTGCTGGGGTGTACGCATTTTCCGGTGCTGGCGGCGACCATCCGCAAAGTGGTCGGACCGCAGACCAGCATCGTCGATTCCGCGCAGACGACGGCCGCCGCGGTGCGCGAACAGCTGCGGGCCGCCGGTATCGCCCGCACCGCCGGTTCACAGTCCCTGCAGTTCATGGCCACGGATGGGCCGGAACGCTTCGCGCGGGTCGGCAGCCATTTCCTCGGCCGCACCATCGATGCGCGGCGAATTGAATTGATCGACCTGTAAGGACTTCACCTCAAAGCAGCATTCGGTCCGTACTCAGGAACGGCTCCCGCGGCGGCCAGGTTGGGCAGAGAGCTTCGACGGCGGCCATCAGATCATCCAATGCCTGATAGGGGTCCGCCGCGGAGCTGATGGGGATCTGGATGACGTCCCCGCCGGCGATAGGATGTTCAAGTTCAGCGGATTTGTTCAAGGAGTTCATCAAGCAGTGAATCGCGATCGAACAATGAAAAATACCCTCGCACCTCAATCAGGTCCACGATGGCCCGATTCGCTTTCAGCAGTGCCCGGATGTCCTCCAGATCCTGCGTGCGGCGCGGATCGTTCACCAGGCCCTGCAGCTTGAACCCGATCAATCCTTCCGCACTGATCACGCGCAAATTGCCAAGGCAGGTCTGCAGCTCCCGGGCGCCTGCCAGCAGGCGGCGCGCCACCGGCCGATGCGCGTACAGCAGGTCCACGCGTTCATCGCCACGCGAGTAATTGCCCGCATCAGTACTGCGATGCAGGCACTGGTAACCGAGTGCAGATCAACATCCTGGGTCGCGCGCACGACACGATGCGAAGCCAGGGCAAGGCCGCCGATCAAGGCGTACTGAGCCCCGATGCGTTGCAGGGCGGCTGTGACTTCGGCGATCTGTCTGCCAAGACGGGAAAGAGGAACCATGATCAATCGTATATCAGGTATGGGGCGCGGGTAGCTCGTAGGGCAATTCCAGTTGTTGCGCGGCGAGGGGGGGCTGGGTGGGCGCCGCGGCCTCCGCGTCCTCGCGCGGTTCCGGGACGGCCACGGCGCCTGGCGCCGGATTGGCCACCGCCAGAAACTCGCAGCGTCCATCGGTCAGCGCGACGCAATCCACGACCTTGAAGCTGCGGCCATCGCCCAGCACGCCCGCGTGTCCGGGCGCCAGAGTGCAAGGCAGCGCCGAACAGAACCGCTGCATGCGACGTTTGACCTGGCCGCGGTAATGCGCGCGCGCGATGATTTCCTGGCCGGTATAGCAGCCCTTGTCCAAGGCGATGCCGCCGGTCACATCGAGGTTCAGCATCTGCGCGACGAAGGCTTCACTGGTCGCCAGGTAGACCTGGGGTAACCCCTCTGCGATGTCGCAGCCGATCCAATCGGCCCGCGTGCCGGTGGCGGCTGCGGGATCCGCGGCGGAGCCTGCAGGTGTCAGCACCAGCTGCCGCGTGCGGCCATAGGGGCCCGCGACGCTCCCGGCGGTCAACTCCGGTGCGGCGCCATGAAACCCGCGCATCTGCCACTGCGAGGATTCGTCCGTGATCTGCACCTTGGCGCGCAGCACGAAGCGCTTCAGGCGCTGCGCGACGAGCGCTGTCAGTTCCCGCGGCAGGATGGCGAGTACATCATCGGGCGCGAGCCGCGTCAGTCGCAGCAGCGCGATCGCGCGTCCCTGCGGCGTGTGATAGCCGGACAGCTGCCAGCGGCCCTCCTGGATGCGGGTGGAGTCGTTGGACAGCTGGCCCTGCAAAAATGCGATCGTGTCCGGGCCGCGGGCACGCAGCACGCCGAAGTCAAGTGCCGTTGTAAGGTGCCATTCGATCCGCATGATGATGTTTTTCCTGAGCTTTCGTGGCCTGTTGGAGCGAATTCTGGCAGACTTCCGCACGTCCATGCAGGCTACCCACGAATTCCCCGCCGAAGCTCTCGAAGCCCCACAGGCGCCTGAACCGGTTGCCACCGCCGTGGCCGCTGCGCCGCCGCCGCGTCCCCGCGAAATCGGTGGGCCGACGGGTCCGGATCCCACCCGCTTCGGTGACTGGGAGCGCAAGGGTCGCTGCATTGATTTCTAACTGACGGGAGAATTCATGCGCGCCCGCCCCCTGTCCCCCCATATGGGCATCTACCGGCTGACCCGGTACAGCCTCATCACCTCATTCGCCAACCGCATCACGGGTGGCGTGTTGAGCGTGGGACTGCTCGCCTTCATTTACTGGCTGACGTGCCTGGCGCGCGGCGCCCGCGCCTACGCCCGCGCCGAACAGGTGCTGGAGTCGGATCTGGCCAAGCTTTTTTACGCGGCGCTGATCGCCGCCTTCGCATACCACCTCGTCGCAGGCATCCGGCATCTCGTCTGGGACACCGGGCGCGGCCTGGAAAAGGCGCAATCCCAGCGCAGCGCGTGGCTGGTCATCGCCGCCGCCCTGGCACTGACCGTGGGCGCGTTGTGGTGGGCTTTCCGCGCCCGCGAGGGGGTCTGATGAGTCTGCAGACACCACTCGGCAAGGCGCGGGGCTTAGGTTCGGCCGGCAATGGCGTGCACCATTGGTGGGTGCAGCGGCTCACCGCGGTGGCCCTGGTGCCGCTGGGGGTGTGGTTGCTGGTATCGCTGCTGACGCTGCCCTCGCTGGATTTCGTGACCCTCGTGTCCTGGATCAGCGGCACCTGGACCGCAAGCCTGCTGACGCTGTTCGTGCTCACCGCCAGCTGGCATTCCAGCCTCGGTGTCCAGGTGATCCTCGAGGACTATGTCCATGACCAGGGTTCGAAGACCATAAGCCTGGTGCTGTCGGGCTTCGTCCACGTCGTCCTCGCCGCGCTGGGCGTCTTCGCCGTGCTGCGCATCGCCTTCGGGAGTCCGCTTTGAGTGACTATGATTTCATCGATCACACCTATGACGTCGTCGTGGTGGGAGCCGGCGGCGCCGGCCTGCGCGCCACCCTCGGCCTCGCCGAGGCGGGGTTGTCCACGGCCTGCATCAGCAAGCTCTTTCCGACCCGCAGTCACACCGTGGCGGCGCAGGGCGGCATCAGCGCCGCACTCGGGAATATGGGGCCGGATGACTGGCGCTGGCACATGTATGACACGGTCAAGGGTTCGGACTGGCTGGGCGACCAGGACGCCATTGAGCTGATGTGCAAGGAGGCCCCCGCGGCCGTCATCGAGCTGGAACATTACGGCATGCCGTTCTCGCGCACCGAGCAGGGCCGCATTTATCAGCGGCCCTTCGGCGGCATGACCACGCATTACGGCAAAGGCACGGCGCAGCGCACCTGCGCGGCGGCGGATCGCACCGGCCATGCGATGCTGCACACGCTGTATCAGCAGTCGATCCGGCATTCGGCGACGTTTTTCGTCGAGTACTTCGCCATCGACCTGATGATGGAGAACGGCGAGTGCCGCGGCGTGGTGGCACTGGACATGACCGAGGGCAAGCTGCACCGTTTCCGCGCCCACCGCACCATCCTCGCCACCGGCGGTTACGGCCGCGCATATTTTTCCTGCACCTCGGCCCACTCCTGCACGGGCGATGGCAATGCCATGGTGCTGCGCGCCGGACTGCCGCTGTCGGACATGGAGTTCGTGCAGTTTCATCCCACCGGCATCTACACCGCGGGCTGCCTGATCACCGAGGGCGCGCGCGGCGAGGGCGGCTATCTCACCAACTCCGCGGGTGATCGCTTCATGGAGCGCTACGCCCCCAATGCGAAGGATCTGGCCTCGCGCGATGTCGTCAGCCGTGCCATGACCATCGAGATCCGCGAAGGCCGCGGTGTGGGTGAGCACAAGGATCATATCCATCTGCACCTGGAACATCTGGGCCCCGATGTCATCCATGAGCGCCTGCCGGGCATCGCCGAGACCGCCCGCATCTTTGCGGACGTGGATGTCACCCAGGCGCCCATTCCGGTGCTGCCGACGGTCCACTACAACATGGGTGGCATTCCCTGTAACTACCACGGCGAGGCGCTGTGCCCGCGTGATGGCGACGTCGAGGCAGTGGTGCCGGGCCTGATGGCGGTGGGCGAGGCGGCGTGTGTCTCGGTGCATGGGGCCAACCGCCTTGGCTCGAATTCACTGCTGGACCTGGTGGTGTTCGGCCGTGAGGCGGCGCGCCGCTGTGCCGAGGCGCTCACGCCCAATGCCCGGCATCGGCCGCTGGCAGCCGATGCGGCAACGCCCGCCGTCGCGCGCCTGGACCGCTTGCGCCAGGCGAATGGTTCGCGCCCCACGGCCGAGATCCGCCTGGAAATGCAGCGCATCATGCAAACCGACGCAGCCGTGTTCCGCACCGGTCAGACGCTGTCGGAAGGGGTGGAAAAGCTTGCGGGTACGTTCGCCTCCATGGCCGATGTGAAGATCACGGATCGGAGCCTGGTGTGGAACACGGACCTGGTTGAGACCCTCGAGCTGGACAATCTGCTGCTGCAGGCGACCGCCACCATCACCTCCGCGGTCAACCGCGCCGAGAGCCGTGGCGCGCACGCCCGGGAGGACTTTCCCGATCGGGATGACGCCCACTGGATGAAGCACACGCTGGTGTGGGTCGACAGTGGCGGCAAAGTGAAATTCGATTACCGGCCGGTGCACCTGCGAACCCTGACGAACGAGGTCGAGACGGTTCCGCCCAAGGCACGCACCTACTAACGAGGTTCCACGATCAATGGCTGAACTCACACCGTCCGCAGGCTCGAAAGTGAATCCGCATGGGCGAGTGCACAAGCTCGCCAGCGGCGGTGCCGCGGTGCGCACTTTCCGCATTTACCGCTTCGACCCGGATTCGGGCGAGAACCCGCGCCTGGATACTTTCGAGGTCGACACCAAGGCCTGCGGACCGATGGTTCTGGATGCGCTCATCCACATCAAGGCCAAGGTCGACTCCTCGATCACCTTCCGACGTTCGTGCCGCGAGGGCATCTGCGGCTCGTGCGCCATGAACATCAATGGCCTGAACCAGCTGGCCTGCACGACGGCCCTCGCGGACCTGGGTGGCCAGATCAAGATCTACCCGCTGCCGCATCTGCCGGTGGTGAAGGACCTGGTGCCGGACCTGACGGATTTCTACGCCCAGTACGCGTCGGTTGAGCCATGGCTGAAAACGCGAACGCCAGCGTCGCCGGACAGCGAGCGCCTGCAGTCCAAGGAGGAGCAGGTGCGCATCGACCGGCCGGCGGCATGCATTCTGTGTGCCTGCTGCTCGACCGCCTGCCCAAGCTACTGGTGGAACAGCGACCGCTACCTGGGGCCGGCGGCCTTGCTGGCCGCCTACCGCTGGATCGTCGACAGCCGCGATGAGGCTACCGGTGAGCGTCTCGATCAGCTCAACGATCCCTTCAAGCTGTATCGCTGCCACACCATCATGAACTGTACGGATGTGTGCCCGAAGGATCTCAATCCGGCGCGCGCCATCGCCGAGATCAAGAAGAAAATGCTGGAGCGGCAACACTGAGCACCACGGCACCCGATGCTGCACTGCCGGATGTGCACCAGCGCCGGCTGCTGTGGCACTGCCGGCGCGGCATGAAGGAACTCGACCTGCTGCTGACCCGTTATGTCCGGGAGCGATACCCCGCTGCAGCGGCAGCCCAGCAGACCGCCTTTGAGGCCCTGCTGGGGTTGCCGGACCCGGAAATCGCCGATTTCCTGCTGGGCCACGCGATCCCGGCCGACCCGGTGCTGGCGGCGCTCGTCTGTGAACTTTCGGGGGCCTTGCAGGTCTATCCAGGCACGGCCGAGGCAATCTGTCCCGCAAGCGAGAGTAAAGTGTAGGGAATGACTGCCGACGCAAGCGACTTGAGTCTGGTTCAACGTGTACAGCACGGGGACAGAGGAGCCTTTGATGTGCTGGTCCTCAAGTATCAGCACAAAGTGGTCAAGCTGGTCATGCGTTATGTGCGCAATCCTGCAGAAGCCGAAGACATCGCACAGGACGCCTTCATCAAGGCGTACCGCGCGCTGCCGCAGTTCCGGGGCGACAGCGCCTTCTACACCTGGTTGTATCGCATCGCCATCAACACGGCCAAGAACGCGGTGGTGGCGCGTGACCGCAATCCGGTCGATTTCGACCTCGACATGACCAACAACGACGAGTCATACGAAATGCAAGGCAGACTCAAGGACTCCGAGACCCCCGAGGCGCTGGTGCTGACGGATGAAATCCGCACCACCGTGAATGCGGCCATCGCCAATCTGCCGGACGACCTGCGGACGGCGATCGTGCTGCGCGAACTCGAAGGGCTCTCTTATGAGGAGATCGCCGCGACCATGGATTGCCCGGTCGGAACGGTCCGGTCACGCATCTTCCGGGCGCGCGAGGCCATCGACAGCCGCCTGCGTGAAGTCTTTGAAGGCGGACTGGGTCGGGCCGAGGAGATCGGATGAGCAACGAAGAGCTGGACAGCCAACTGTCGGCGATGTTCGATGACGAACTGCCGGCCACGGAGTGCGAGCTGCTGGCGCGTCGTTTGGCGCGGGACGAACAGCTGCGCGGACGGTGGGGCCGTTATGCGGCGATCGGCGCGTGTATCCGCGGCGAACACGGGGTGCGACTCGGTGCCCCGCTGGCCAGCAAGGTCAGTGCTGCACTGACGCAGGAGGCCACCGCGGCGCCGGCAAACCGGCCGCCGCAGCGCCTCATCAGCCCCTGGATCACTTCGCTGGCAGGCCTGGCAACCGCTGCCGGTGTGGCGGCCGTGGCGATACTGTGGATCCGCACGCAAGGCCCCGTGGTGGTCGCGCAGACCGACCCGGCGCCCAAACCGGCTGTGCAGGTCCACGTTCCGGCTACTCCGGCCGCTGCGACGCAGGTTGCCGCGACGCCGACCCGCCCGCGCACCTCCCGTGAACCAGACAGCTACGTAGTTCCGGCGGCCGCGGTGCAGGAGCCGGCGCTGGTCGCGCCCACCGAACTGGCCAACTACATCGTCGCCCACAGTGTCTACTCGGGGCCGTTGATGCGCCGCAACGCGCTCTCGGCACTGGTCGGCGGGGATTCCGCGGTGCCCCTGATCACCGCACAACCCATAGCCGCGACGGTCGTGACAGGCAAATGAGTCCGGTGCGAGCGGCGCGCGAACCACTGCTGTGGCTCGTCATGACCCTGACCGCCGCCACGGCGGTCGCCGCGGAGACACCGCAGTCCTGGTTGAACCGCATGAACGTCGCGCTCACGACGCGCAACTACGAAGGCGTGTTCTCGCATTGGCAGAGCGGTCGGGTCGAGACCTTGCGGATCGTCCATCGCTCGGTGGATGGGGCCGTGACGGAGCGCCTGGAGTCCCTCGATGGATCGGGCCGGCAGCTCGTCAGCGACGGCGCGCAGGTGACCTGCTATCTGCCCGACCAGCGCACGGTGCTGGTCGAGAAGGCGCCGCAGACGCTGATGCCGGCCGGGCTGCCGAGGTTCAGCGACGCGACGGCTGATTTTTACCAGCTGGAGAGTCTCGGCACGATTCGCCAGATGGGTGAAAAGGCACAGGTGATCAGCGTTACCCCGCGTGACGGCTATCGCTACGGCTATCGGCTGTGGATCGAGCGCTCCACCGGCATGCCCCTGAAGACCGAACTGCTCGACACCGCGGGCAATGTCATTGAACAGGTCGTGTTTTCGAGTCTGGCCATGCGCCACCACATCGCCGATGATGAATTTAAACCCCAGCTGGTGACCACCGGCTTCAACTGGCTGCGGGATGATGGCGGGCCGGCGGTGACGGCGGAGGCGCCGAGCGTGTGGGCCAATACCGCGCTTCCTCCCGGCTTCCATCTGGCGGCCCAGACAGCGCAGATGATGCCTGGGGTAACGGAGCCGGTGACGCACCTGGTATTCACCGACGGCATCGCGACGGTCTCGGTGTTCATCCAGACGCAGACCATCCACAGCTCCCCCAATCAGGTGCGCGCCGGTATGGCGCAGGTCGGATCCTCATCGGCCTTTACCTCGGTGCAGTCGGGGCACAAATTCGTCGCTCTGGGCGAGGTGCCGCCGGCGACCGTGCGCTTCATTATTGACGCGCTGCTGCACCAGTCCGCCGGCCTGCCGCGGTGAGCCCGCGCGGATGAGCCGGCAGCTCACCCTCCTGCATCGCGTCGATTGCGAGCTGTGCGACCAGATGCTCGCGGCACTGGCCGCCCTGGGCCGGCGCGAAGTGCTGCCCCCCATCGAAGTGGTCGACGTGGACGCAGACCCGCAGCTGCAGCGCCGTCATGGACTGCATGTGCCGGTATTGCTCCTGGATGGCTCCGTGGTATGCCGGCAGCAGCTGGATGCACCTGAATTACTGAGGATTCTGCATCCCCGCTAGGCGAAGCCGGCACGGCGGGCCGACCCTCTATATAATGCGCCCCGGCCGCAAGACTCTCCGCGCGGCGGACAGTCATTTTTTTCATGCGGTTTATACGAAACTTTTCAATTATTGCGCACGTCGATCACGGCAAA
>DATAVA010000070.1:0-39089 GCA_036267975.1 Steroidobacteraceae bacterium
AGCCAATCGATGCCCGCAGAGGCATCGTCGTAGACCACTGAGGGCGTCACGCTCGGTGAGTTCATATGGCTCAGACCTCTTGCGGAAATTCAGTCAGCAGTCGTTCCAACACACCCGTCAGGGCTGCCGCGCGTGCTGATGCAATGTCATATATTCGTCGCGGGTCGAGGCCTGCGTGGGCGCGCGCGGCCATATTGCCGAAGGACACGATGAGGTCGCCGTCGGGAATGCGCGCAAACAGCACCGGCTCGAGATCGCGTAACTGCCTCAGGGCATCGCCGGCAATCTGCAGCTGCCGCTCGATCGCGGATTGGCACAACTCGTCGTCCAGAAATTGCGGCAAGGTCCGCGCGCCCAGGAACCGGGGGACGCGACGCAGCGCGAGCAGTGCCGCATCCAGACAGACCGCGGAGCGCAGCAAAGGCGCCACCGTGCCGGTCTTCGCGGTGGCCACCGTCACCTGCTGTTGCAGCGCGGCGCGATCTCCCCGACGCAGCAGGTCGCAGGGGGACAGACCGTTCAGCTGGGGATTGGCGGTCATGAACCACAACTTTGTCTTGGTGGCATTGCCGTCGAACGCCTCGGCAACGAGCGCACAGGTTGCGGCCAGTTCCATCATTCGCTCGCGCAGAATCCGCGGCGCCTTGTCATCGAATCGGACCGAAGCCGGTGCGACCCCGGCCAGCCGCGCCAGCTGGATCTTGCTCAATCCGAGGAATCGGGCCACCCGCTGCGGCTGGAAAAGACCGGACTGCCAGAATTGCAGATGATCCCGCTGCGCAACGGTGGCGAACAGGGGGACATCGGGTGCCATGACCCATTATCGCCCAAGATCAACCCAACCAGTAGCCTAATATTAACCACTAATCAACCATGCTTTTTCTTCGGCGGGCGTTGACGGGGTACCGGGGTGGTCAGGAAATTCCAGGCCAGCTGCAACAGTGTCTCCAGTCCCGCCCGATCGACGCGTGGCAGTCGCACCAGTACCGACTCGTGGGTCAGGTAGTGAGCCGTCACGTAGTAGCGGTCAGGCTGCGCAACGATCAGGCGATCGCGATCCGCGGCGGCCACGCGCACCACCAGCGTGTCCGGTTCGGCCGAGCGATGGATGGCCTTGCACGCCAACAGCTTGCCGTTGGCTTTGTACGAGATGCCGCGCAGCGTCAAGGTGTCGACCACAGCCGGTAGCGCCAGTGCAAGCTCACGAACCGTCGCATTGTCTACCCCGACGTTGCGCGGGGCCTTGCGCTTCGTAGCGACCGGCCCGGATCTGCGGGTGGGCGTCATGGCGGCAGCGGCGCGAGTTCAAACTGCAATTCGATGCGCTCGCCATCGGCACGCGCCTTGAAGCGTGAGACCAGAGTCGCGAATTCCGCCGCGGCACCTTGAATCATCGCGGGACTTACCGGAACCGGCGGCACATGCCATTGGTCCAATTCTGTATTCACAAGCTGCGCAAATTGTTCGGTGGTGCACGCACCCGTGAACAGCGACCCCAATGCGCGGGCGAGGACTTCGGCTTGCACCGACTGGACGCCGAGTTGCTTGATGACGTCCTTGTCGGACAGCTGCGCGAAGGTATAGCCACCGGCAATGTTGCCGTAAAAACCCTGGCGCAGATTCCAATGCCGCTCAACGATGAAATGAGCCAGATCGTGGTACGGAAGTTCGGGGCCGAGGTCCGCGACTTCGTACGATCCATCGGTCCGTACGCAGTGCATCTCATTGCGTCGACCGCGTTTTGCAATCTTGATTTTCATGACCTTGCGGGATGCCGCGGGGTCACCGGCAATGCCTGCTGTGATGACCCCACGGGGACGATGAACGCAGGTTCAGGTTCCGGCAAGATCCCGGTTCTGCGTCGCCTTGCGATGGCCGATTTCCTGCACATAGATCGGAGAGCGATAGACCCCCGCGTTGATCAACGAAGCGGGCAATGGCTTGAAGGGATTCATCGACTCCAGCAAGGCATTGCAACGCGCCTCAACGCCCGCGCGATACTCGGGCTCGGCGACGATGTACAGATCGTTGTGCAGAAGTCCGTCCAGCACGAAGCGCGCGGCCACCATCGGATCCATGGGCCGCACCGCAGCTGGTGCCAGCCCTTCGGCGGGCGCGGGTCGGGGGCGCGGCGGACGCGGACCGCCGGCACCCGGAGCCGGACGCGGCCTTGCGCCCGGGGCTACTGCGGGGGGTCCATCGTTTTTCAATGCCGCAGGCCGATAGCTTTCGCTTACCCCGATATTGGTCGCGGTCAGGCCCGGTACGAAGCAGGAAGTGCCAATGTTCGTATTGCGCAGTTCCAGGCGCAACTCCTCCATGAGGCCGACCGCGGCGATCTTTGCCACGGTATAAATGCCGGCGCCGCTGCCGGGCAGAATGCCGCTGGTCGAGGTCGTGGTGATGATCTGGGCGCCCTGCTTGCTGGCGAGCATGCGCGGAACATAAGTGTGGGTGCCGTAGATCGGACCCCAAAGGTTCACCCCCAGACCCCACTCCCAATCCTTGTATGTGCCCGTGCTGGCGGGTGCCTGCAGGCCGACACCGGCGTTGTTGACCAGCACCTGCATGCCACCAAATTTCTTCTCGATTTCATCGGCAACCCGTTCCCAGGCGTCGCGATCCATGACGTCATGCTTGATGGCGTGGACCCGCGGATCATCCGTCGGGAAATGTTTCATGGCATCCCCGATGTGCTGTTCGTCGAGGTAACCGATGACGACTTTCATGCCGGCTTCATGGAAGACGCGCGCGATACCCAGGCCAATGCCACTGGAACCGCCGGTGATATACGCGACCTTGCCCTTCACATCCGTGATCGGCGGCGCCTGAGCGGTGCCCATATCAGGCAGATCGGCGGCCGCTGCCGGACGGGCGGTGCCCCCGAGCAGCAGCCCGGTTGCGCTCGCCGCCGCCACGCCCCCCAGAATCTGGCGCCGGTTCAGTGTCTGATCATCCATAGTGGTCCCCTCATGATTGTCGTTGCCGTCCGCACAGCTCGATCATAGGCGAGTCTGGAGGCGGTGCAACAGGGGTACGCCAGTCGTGGGCGGCCCGGACGGCTGCGCTCACATCGGAAAACTGGCGCTCGATGAGTCCTGACCTTGGATATGCAGCACCAACGCTGCGAGCATTTCCCGGATCGTCCGGCTCACGTGCGCCGAATGCACCATTTCCGCCTCCGTCGCGCATGTGCCGAGCAGAGGCAGCGTCACCGACGCGGTACCGACGATGTCGACTGACATCGTCGCCAGAATCTCCCGGAGCGCGTCGTCGGCGTGGTGAGCGCGCGGTGAGGTATTCACCACTGCCGCCGGCTTGCGCACGGTCCGCTCATAACTGACCAGCCAGTCGAGCGCGTTCTTCATGACGCCGGAAATGCCGTGGGCATATTCGGGACTGGCGAGTATCAAGGCATCTGCGTCGCGGATTGCGGTGCGCAACCGCGTTACGGGCGGCGGTGGCACCGGCTCCAGGTCGTGGTTGTACCAGGGCAATTCACCGACACCTGCATACACATCGATCCTCACACCCGGCGGGGCCAGTGCCGCGGCCGCACGGCAGAAGGCGGAGTTGATCGAGTCCCTGCGCAGGCTCCCGGACAGTGCGAGAAACCTCATGGCAGGAGCAGCTGCCACGAAACACCAAAGCGGTCCTGTAGCCACGCGAAGTGTCGGCTGAAGTCATACGAACCGGCAGGCATCAGGATTTGCCCGTCGACGCTCAATTCAGCATAGGCAGCATCCCACTGGTCCCGCGAATCGAACTCGATGCACAGCGAGATTGACGGCGTGAAGGTAAAGGCGTGCTTCACCGGACTGTCGATGCAGCGGTATCGAACGCCGCAAAGCTCGAACATGGCTTGCCTTACCGACCCTTCGGCACCCCGTTCACCGGCACCATAGCGCTCGACGGACACGATGCGTGATCCGGGCAATAAGGATACGTAGAGCGCCATTGCCTGCTCGGCGTGGCCCGTGAACATGAGTTGCTGGCTGATCTGCATATTGAGCCTCCTAACGCCTGTCAGTCCTTACTGCAGCGCCGCCTGGATTGTCCGCAGGTATTCGCTCTTCGTTCCAATGTCATTGTGGCCGACGCCATCGATCACCGTCATCGACGCGATCCCGGGATGGAATCGGGCCAACAGTTTCTCGGTGCTGGCGCGCGGGATCACTTCATCATTCCGGGCGGCGATGATCGTCGTCGGCGCCTTGACGGCGGGCGCATATTTCCACGACTCGTAGCGGTCCAGCAGCAGCCACCTGACGGGCACGTACGGGTATTGCGCTGCCGCGATCTCCTCGATACTGTTGAACGGCGTGACCAGTATCAAGTGGGAGATGGGTGATTCACGGGCAAGTCGAATGGCTACTCCGCTGCCCAGGCTGCGCCCGATGACCGCTACGTCCGCATGCTTCGCGTACACACTCCTGAAGAGCGCCATGGCATCGCTGCTGTTGGCCTGCTCGGACGGGTTTCCGCTACTGCCCCCATAGCCTCGATAGTGCAGCAGGTATAAGGCGTGATCCGGAAACGCCTGCGAGAAACCCGCGAGACTGGCGGAAACATCTTCGCCGTTTCCACCGAAGTAAATGATGGCCTTTGGCCCCGAATGTGGCCGCACGGTGATCGTGAGTTCTACGCCGGGCACCGGCAGCAGCAGCGTCGAATTCGCGGCCGTGACCGCGCGCGGCTGCGGGAAGTACATCAGCGAGCGCTGACAGAGGAACATTGCGACGCAGACGCCGACGTAGACCGTCGCCGGAGCCGCGAGCGCGATATAGATCCCTTGCCTTATCATGCGTTGATCCGTCCTGCCTGCGAACCGCGGCACCTAGTCGACCAGCTTCAGTGCACCCGTAATCCTGTCCATGTCGGAATCCGCTGCGGGTCCGAGCCCCAAGCAGGTCGCAGTCCCCGCTTCGACGACGGTGCGGCCCGCGTCGCATATTAATTCAGCCGCTATCCCCCTCTCGCTCGCGCGGGCCATTAGCGCGGTGAGTTGCTCGGCGGATTCACAGCTCAGCACGATTTTGCGCATGCCTTCCGACAGCCAGCGTTCCTGTGATTCCGCGGACGCCCGGAGAAACGCTGCGACGGAAGCATGAGCAACCTGTGCGGCGAGCTTGCCCCGCGGCAGTCGCAGGGCCTCGTTGACGACGATGACTTGTTTCATCGTTGCCCTCCTCGTTCCCACGGTTCCACCGGGCCGGCCACGATACGAAACAGCGGATGCGGTTCGGGCTCGGTCACCGTGCGCAGGCGCTGGTACTGCGTCGGGCTGCGCACCCGCAGCTTCTCAAGCAGATGCTGCCACTCGTACTCAAGCTGCCCCTGGGTCGTGCTGATGCGAGCGCGGCTGCGGATCGGCCCGACCTTGGTTCCATCGAACGAGTATTGCCGCGCCTTCGCCTCGGACAGGATTGCCGCAAGGTAGCGGTTGATGGCTGAACGGGGCGCGGCCAGCTTCAAGAATCGATGCAGCTGCGGGTGATGCCGGTAGCCCTTGGTTTTACCGCGCAGCACCGCTCTGGCCAGCAGACTCTCCCGCCACAGCGCAACCAGACCCTGCGGATCCAGATACCGTGGATGGAGCGTCCAGATGCGCATGCTTCAGCCGGGCGCGTGGTCTTCGCGGGCAGGACGCAGATGCTTACCGCGGTACGGCCCCCGGCGCTGCAGGTAGTCCTGGGTAAAATCGTAAATGAGCAGGATGTGCACATCGCCTCCGCCGGTAGCCGCGGTGATTCTATCAGCAGCTGTGGGCGCCGGCCGCTGCCGTTCGTTGCCCTACATCTGGGCGATCGCGCCGGTGCTGTCGCCCACCTTCTCGATGTTCACGCCGGTCCGTTGCAGCATGGTCAGCAGCACATTGGCAAGCGGCGTGCGTTGCGCAAAATTGATGTGTTGGCCGCCCCGGACCTTGCCGCAGGCCTTGCCGAGGATCGCCGTGGGCAGCGGATACTGGTTATGGGCATTGCTGTTGCTCATGTTGCTGCCGAACAGGATCAGCGAATGGTCCAGCATCGTGCCATCACCTTCCTGCATCTTGGACAGTTTGGTGAGGAAGTCGGCGAACTTCTGTGCGTGGTAGCGCTGGATCAACGCCAGGCGTGCCTTCTTCGCCGGGTCATTGCCATGATGCGAGAGTGCGTGAAAAGCGTCAGGCACACCAATCCAACCGTAGGTCTGCTCGGTGACTTCCGCGGCGATCATGAAGCTTTGAATGCGGGTGAGATTGCCCTGATAGGCGAGCGCCATCAGGTCGAACATCAAGCCGAGGTGCTCATCAAAGCTCTGCGAGGTGGCGCCCGGAACCTCCGGCAACGTCAGTTTGGCAACATCGCTGTGCGCGACGTTGTTCACGCGCCGCTCCACCTCGCGCACGTTGCTCAGGTAGTCATCCAGCGTGGCGCGGTCGGCGGGACCCAGCGTGCTTTTCAGGGCCGAGGTCTCCCCGGCGATCATGTCCAGCAGGCTGGTCGTCTGACGCGCGATGTACTGACGCTCGCGCGCAGAGTCACCCTGGCCGAATAGCCGCAGGAACAGCGTGCGCGGATTGCTTTCGATGGGCAATGGCGTCGTTGCGTTGCGGAAGGACAGAGTGCCGGAATAGGAGCAGCCGTAACCACGTTCGCAGGCGCTGCCCTGCCCATGGCCCTGGGCGGTCGCCACTTCCAGCGAGGGCCAAGGGGTGTCCTGGCCAACCTGCAGCGCGGCGATCTGGTCCACGGTTGGCGCCATGTGAGGCGACAGTGTTTCTTCGGGATGCACGCAGGACAGCCACGTCGCCGGCACCAGCGCATGCACCGCGCGGCTCTCGCCGGGCCTATTGCCGATATTGCTGACGACCGTGAGGTGATCATGAAACGGCTTGAGGGGAGCGAGAATCGGGCTGACCTCGAAGTCGGTGCCTTCCGTCGTCGGAGTCCACTGCTCCATGACCGCGCCGTGCGGAAAGTAGAAGAACCCTAGTCGCGGCTTCGGCGCAGCGGCGGTATTCGCAAGCGCGGTGGAGGCTGGCACCATCGCGTCGAGAAACGGCAGCGCGACTGCCGCGCCCACGCCCCGCAGGACATGGCGTCTGGAGATGTGCTTACGGGTAAGGAACATGATGGCTATCTCCGCGGGTCGGACCCGATGGATGCGGTCTGGGTGCTCGGCGTGGTGACTTCCTTCATCCGGAATGCGCGGCTGTCGACGATACCGCGGATGAGGGACTCGAAGGTGTCGCCTTGCGTGGCCGCGGTGCGCACGATGCTGCGCACCGTTGGCATATCCTGGTAGCGCAGGCTGCGGCCCAGTGCAAAGGTCATGAGCCGCTCGGTCAGTGCCTGCACGAACTGATCGGATTGCGCGACCAGCGCCTTGCGCAGCGCTGCCGGCGAATCGACCTTCATGCCATTCGTCAGCGTACCGCCCGAATCAATGGCGACGCCGGCATCGAGATCCTTCGCGCGCCAGGCGCCGGTGACGTCATAATTTTCGAGCGCGAAGCCGGCTGGATCGATGACGGCGTGACAGGCAAAGCAGGTCTTGTTCGCGCGGTGCGCCTCCAGGCGCTGGCGCACGCTCAGGACCTTCTTGCCGAGTTCGGCTTCCGGGAGCGCCGGCACCACCGGCGGCGGCGAGCTCGGCGGGGTGCCCATGATGTTGTCGAGGACGAATTGGCCCCGCAGCACCGGCGAGGTGCGATTGCCATAGGAGGTGCTCATCAGCAAGGCCCCCTTGCCCAGCAGGCCCCAGCGGTTCGAATCCTCGAGCTTCACCGGCCGGAATTGCGCGCCGATGACATTCTTGATGCCGTAATGGCTCGCGACGCGCTCATTGAGAAAGGTCTCATCGGAGCTGAGCAGGTCAACGACGCTGCGGTCCTTGAGCAGCACGCTGCCCAGGAACAGCCGGATTTCCTCGTGCAGGCCATCGCGCAGATTCGAATCGAAGTCCGGGTACAGCTCCGGATCAGGCTCGATGGCATCCATCCGGGCAATGTTGAGCCACTGAAAGGCGAAGTTCGTGACCAGTGACTGGGCGCGCGGATCGGCGAGCATCCGATGCACCTGGGCATTCAGCGCCGGCGGATCGCGCAGCTGGCCGGCCGTGGCCGCATCCAGCAGCTGGCGGTCGGGCACCTCGCTCCACATCAGAAATGACAGGCGCGATGCCAGTTCCAGATCATTCAGCGCCACATCTCCGGTGCTGGCGGCAGTGCGCAGTGCTGTTGGCTGGGCGCTCGCCTGGGAGGGAACGGGCTCCGCCCGGAACAGGAACTTCGTGCTGGAGAGGATGGCGGTGAGGCCGCCCTCGATGCCGGAATCAAAGTCACCTTCGGCGCGGCCCATCGCAAAGAACGACATCGGTGCCTTGAGATCCTCCTCGGTCACGGGTCGGCGAAAGGCCTGACGGGCGAGATTGGCGAGGATGCGCTGCGCACACGGCTGCTCCTCGGTGGCGGAGGTCGGGTGGCAGATGAAGATGCGGCGGCGACTGTCGGTATCGCCCACGCCCGTCACATTGAACGGACCGGAAATCTCGACGCCGGGAATGCGCGGCACACGCTCCATTTCCGGCAGCATCGCGATCGGGCGCAAGGTCGAATCCGACTCGGCGAGGGAACGCGCGATGAATGTGACCCCGACACGGCGCTGACCGGCCTTGACCTTGATGTGAATGTTGTTGAAGCGGGACTGCATCTCATCCGCGGCAGCCGCTTGACGTTGGTCAATGGCCTTCAGATCCGCGGCACCTCCGGCAGCGGCCTGGAATACGCGCTCGTCATCGATGGTGAGAATGACCTCGTGTCGCGAATCAACCTTCGTGACATAGCCGGCACCCATCCAGTGAAAGTCGCTGATGTTGAACACGTACTCGCCGTCGGCCGGAAAGTAGAAATCAACGTAGAAACCCCCGCGCGTGCCCAATGGCAGACCATCGACATGCGCATTCTGGTCGGCATAAATCGCCGTGCGATACGCATGCGTACTCGACTTCGCATCCGCGCGTCCGACGGCCTGGCGGCTGATGTTGCGCGCGGCCTGGATGTATTGCTCGAGATAGGCCGGTGAGGTACGCAGCACGGCTGCGATATTGTCGAAGCCATCGCTCGAAACATCCTTCGGCAGCATCGTGTCCACATCGACGTCGAGGCCCAGGATTGCCTTGACGGAACGCGCGTACTCGGTGCGATTCAGCCGGTGTACCCCGACGTTGCCCGGTGAAGGCCGTTCGGTCGCCGCGGCATCGAGCCGTCCCTCCATCCAGTGCACGAAACTGTCGATCGCCTGCGCCGCGGGCTGCCGCTCACCGGGCGGCGGCATCTGACGCCCGCGCAGCTTGAGCACCGCCTTTTCCCAGGTTTCAGCGTCGGCACCGATGGTGTCGGGGGTCATGGTGTCGAAGGCGATGCTGCCGGCCCAGTCCGTCGCGTTGTGGCACTTCTCGCAGCTTTGCTCGAGCATCTTCCAATGCGGCGTGCTGCCATCCTGCTGGGCAGTGCCCGCCAGTGCAGTGAGCGCTGTCGCAACCGCGAAGCCCGTTAGCGCGAGGCGCGCCAGCTGCTTCATACGACCGAGATTCCCATGGTCTGCGGCCGTAGCGAAATGCCGATGAAGGCATTGCGGATGAACAGTTCCGGATCGCCCCAGGCGGCGTCGAATTCCTTGCTGGGGTGGGCGTCGATCATTTCTTGTGCGCTCATCCCCTGCGCGAGCATTCTCGCCATTCTTTGCCGGACGGTGGTCAGCATCGCGCGCTGCGCTTCCAGGTGCGCGACCGCCTGCACCGCGCCTGTGCCGGGTACGACGCGCGTACCGTCGTTACAAAGACCCTTGAGGGTCGTCACACCATTGAGATTGCCGGTGATCCAGCCGTTCGAGGCGGTATCGAGAATCGGGTAGCTCCCGACGGAGACGACGTCACCGCCGATGAGGACATTCGCTGCGCGGAAATGCACGAATATGTCGCCGTCAGTGTGCGCCTCGGGCATCAGCGCATAGTCAATGCGCGCGCCACCGAAGGTCAGGTTCCCCGGTGTGTAAAAAGTCTGATTCGGGCGCGCCTTGACCGGCAGCGGCGGATACTTGCGGTTTTCCCACTTCGAATTCACCGTCACGCCCAGCCACAGGCGCGTGTTCTCGTGGGAAATGATCCGGGTCCCGGACTTTCCCAGTTCCAGATTCGAGCCGGTCTGGTCCCAGTGCCAATGGGTGTTGAATAAGGTGTGGATTCCTGGCTTGCCCGTGCGCTTGCGCACCAGCCCCAGTACCTCCGGCGAGAGCGCCATTGAACCCCCGTCAACCAGCAGCACGCCCTCGTCCGGATGAAATACCGTCACGTTGCCGCCGCCTCCGGACACGACGAACAGGCGTTCACCAAGCTCGGTCACCGTGAGCGGCTCTGCGCTTCGCGCGCTGTCGCCGGCCCAAAGCGCGCCCGAGCAGACAACTGATGCGCCCGCTAGCGCGCTCCCCGCCCCTACCACGAAGCGGCGGCGATTCATCGCGCACCGCCGCGCGTACCGGTATCAGCCATCAGTTTCTTCAGCAGCGCCGCCGTTTCCGGATAGGTCTCGGGCGCGCGCCCGAAGGCCCCGCCGCCGACGCCGTTGGCCACATCCGCCGCGGTGCGTCCGCGGGCATCCTTGATCGCAGGATCGGCATTATGCGCGACCAGCAGATTGACGATGGCATTGCGACCACGGCTGGCGGCACCATGCAAGGCAGTGCCGCCATCGACGGCGCGCGCATTGATGTCCGCTCCCGCACCCAGGAGCAACTGAATGATTTGCGCGGCCTGTTCATCGGTCTGGTAGCGGCCGCGTGAATCGCGCCCGGAGTATTCGGTGCCGGCGGCCATCATCATGGGGGTGACCCCCTGCACGGTCGGTAATGATGCGTTGGCGCCGTGCACCAGCAGCAGGCGCACAACCTCGACGTCGCCGCCTTTCGCCGCGCGCGCGAGCGGGGTGGTACCTGCCTGCAGGACCGCGTCGGGTCCGCGATCATCACGCAATGAACGCAGGGGCGGGACGATCTTGATCTGCAGATTCGGGTTTGCACCGTGTTCGAGCATCATTTTGACGAGCTCGGTGCCGGTAGTCGCATCGGCGGATGGCCGGTCGGCGCGGCCGCCGGTCGGAACGGTGTTGAGATCCACCACGGCATACAGCGGCGAGCGCCCCCAGGTGTCCCAGACATTGAGTTCGGCACCTTTCGTCACCAGAAACGCACCCACATCGAAGCTGGCGTTGATGCCCGCCATGATGAGCGGGGTGATGCCATCGGGATCGGGAAGGTTGATGTCCGCGCCACCGCGCACCAGTTCCTTCGCACATTCAACACAACCGGAGCGCGCGGCGTACAGCAGTGGCGTCAAGCCACCCGACGGGCGCTGCTGCATGCGCGGCTCAGCCGTTACCTGCCGTTCGAAGTTCGTGAGCTTCGAAACTGCATTCACGTCGGCGCCATATTCGATCAGGAGCTGAACCATCTGCGGCTGCGCCTGGGCGGCCGCCCACATCAGCGCGGTCTGTCCGCGCCAGGTCTCATGCGCATTGACCGCGGCACCCGCTTTCAGGAGCAGCTTGGCCGCCTCGATGTTGCTGCTACGTGCCAGCACCATCAGCGCCGTCTGCCCGTCAGCATTCGCCGCTTCGGGATCCGCGCCGGCCTTGAGCAGTTTCTGGATCACCATCGGGTTGCCGATGACCGCGGCCTCGGCAAGGGGCGTCGCATTGTAGTCGTTGCGCACGTTCGGATTGGCGCCGGCGGCCAGCAGCCGCTCGATGACGGCGACCTCATCGTTGTAAACCGCCCAGTGCAGCGCGGTGGTGCCGTCCACGGAGCGCTGATTCACATCGAGGCGCGGCTGCGCTGCAATCAGTTCGAGTGCCTTACTCGAATCGTGGGCACGAATGGCCGCGATGAGCGGCGGCGGTGCAATACCGCTCGCCACCGACACTTTGTCTGAGGCACAGGCCAACGAGCAGCCCAGCACCATCAAGCTTAAGCCCCACCACCGCATGCAATTAGTCCCCGGGCGCATCCGACCAAAGATTATTCCGATGGCCAGCCAATGGAATCAGCGTACAGCGAATAGTGGGCGCGTAACCGGTTGGTGGCTGTCATGAAATGCGGCCGAATGTCTTTGTCGTTCGCATAAATCTACCATAAAACATATAGTTACAGGGCACCGCCAGCCGAACGCCATCCCCTTTTCCGGCTGGCGCACAGAGTCGGCAAAGATGGTGTGCTCGATGGTGAGGGTCTGCGCCCGAACCTCACAGGTGGCGCGTTTCGCTCGGCACCGTCATCCAATTATTGTGTCGACCGTCGGCATACCGAATCGGCGCGGCGACCAGTTCCTGCGCATCGACGTTGTCGAGAGCGGCCAGCTGCACCGAAACGTAGTCACCGCCCATCTGCTCGACGTAGCCGCGTGCAAAGGAACGGACGCCGCAGTGCCGGCAGAACAGGTGGTGTCCGTGCTTCTGGCCAAACTGGTAATCGCTCAAAGCGTCCTGTCCCGCGAGCAGGCGAAATGCGGCCGGCTTGAGGATGACGTTCCAGTTTCTGGTCTTGGTGCAGATCGAACAGTTGCACCGGTTGGTTCCGGCGGCGAGATCAATATCAGCCTCGAAGCGCACCGCGGTGCAATGGCAACTGCCCTGGTACGTCTTCAGCATGCGCACACCTCAAGGTTCACGCGGACCCGCGCCCATCGCAAGGTCGGTCAGCTCCTGTTCGGAGACACGGGCCTGCTCGACCGTCCGCTGTGCCTTGCGCAGGAAATCGGCAGGGACGAGGACCGTGAATTCGGTTCCAAGTCCCGGAACCGCCGCATTCGAGGCGAGGTAACAGGGCACCCTTTCGGACTCCAGCAGCCCGACCACAGCCTGCGCCGATATGCGGTCGCCGAATGTAGCAACGGCGCTCCAACCTTCAATCGCCACCAATCTGCTCCCTTAATCGTATCTATCGCCTTTGCTCGGCCCCGAAGATCCGTGCGGGCAGCAGCAACACCGCCCGCAGCAGCGCGAAGACTGCCTCGAAAGTAATCCCGATCAGGCGAAAGGGTAGCGACATCAGCCACACCAACGGCCACAGAATCAGTGCCAACAGGGCGAGGGGCCAGCACAGAACCAGCAGGATCAACCAGCCGAACAGGACGAGCGCGGAAGACATAACGCTGGAGACTAGGCGGACCGCAGAGGTCGGTCAAACACTGCGCATCTGTACTGCACACGGAAGGGGATATCTGCATCTGCCCGCCCCCGCCACGAAAGGCTAGGCTATGCCCATGAGGATCGCCAAACCCATTCTGCTGGTCTCCACCCCACTCGGCATCGCGTTCGGACTGGTGGAGGGCTATCGCCTTGCGGGCGGACTGGTGGTGCTCATGGCGGCAATGCTGGGCGTGATTTTCATCGCGGCGGGCACGGTCGTGCGCACGGTACGCCGGGAACAGCGGGCCGAGCGCACCCGGGAACATCAAAGGTGAGCCCAATGCCGGAAGAATTCAGGTTCGTCGTAATCGCGCTACTGGGCTGCATCGTAGTGTCGTTGGGTAAGGCCCTGTTTCATATGAGCTCCGGGCCGAGCCATTCCGGCGAAATGGTGCAGGCACTGGCCTGGCGGATCGGGCTGTCGCTGGTCCTGTTCGTATTATTGATGGCCGGCTTCTACATGCACCTGATCTCACCGCACGGCGGACCCTAGCCGCCCTTATCATGCTGACAGCGAATGGAGAGCTGTCAGTGAGACTGTATGAACGGCTCGCACATGATCTTGAGTCCCTGATCCGGGACGGAACACTGCGCGTGGGCGCCAGGGCGCCCTCGATCCGCGGGTTGTGCCGCGAGCGGGCGACGAGCCCGGCGAGCGTTGTCCGGGCCTACGAACTGCTGGAAGCCCGCGGACTGCTCGAATCGCGTGCCCGGTCGGGCTTTTTTGTAACCGGCCCGCCCCCGGTCGCCGCGAAGATTCCGAAGGTCCGCCGCCCCGAGCATGTGGGCGTAAGTCAGCTCGTCTTCCAGATCCTGGAGTCAACGCGGCAGCGCGACTGCGTGCCGCTGGGCTCGGCATTTCCCAGCCCGGAACTGTTTCCATTGCGGCCGCTCGGGCGCCATCTGGCCTTCGTGGCACAGCGCCCCGATCCCTGGAGCACCGTCGAGCACCTGCCGCCCGGCAGCCTCGCGTTGCGCACGCAGATCGCGCAACGCTATCGACTGATGGGAGCAGAGGTCGCGCCTGAGGAAATCGTCATTACCGCCGGAGCCCTCGAAGCGCTCAATCTCGCTTTGCAGGTCGTGACGGCTCCGAATGACATCGTGGCCATCGAATCACCCAGTTTCTACGGCTGCCTGCAGGCCATCGAGGCCGCCGGGCGCCGTGCCGTTGAAATTCCGACGAGCCCCGAGCATGGTATTGATCTGCGCGCACTCGAGCGCACGTTGCGCCAGGTCCCCGTGAAGGCCTGCTGGTTCATGACGACTTTCCACAATCCGCTCGGCATCACGATGCCGGCAGACGCGAAGGAGCGCCTGGTGCGACTGCTTGCGGCACAATCGATTCCACTGATCGAAGACAACGTCTATGCCGAACTTTTCTTCGGCAAAGAACGACCGAGGATTACGAAAGTCTGGGACCGCAAGGGATTGATACTGGATTGCGGCTCGTTTGCCAAAACCCTCGCCCCCGGTTATCGGCTTGGCTGGATCGCGGCCGGACGGTTCGCCACTGCGGTGCGCAACTGCAAGATCACGACATCGCTGGCCACGAGCATTCCGATCCAGGCGGCGATTTCGCGCTACCTCGACACCGGCGTATATGACCGCCATCTGGGCAAGCTGCGACGCACGCTCGAAACCCAGCAGACGAAACTCCTATCCGCCCTCGAGAGTTATTTCCCAAGCTCGTGCCATTGGGTGCGCCCGGCCGGTGGCTACCAGCTTTGGGTACAGTTACCCGATGGCGCTGACGCGCTCGCGCTGCAGGCGCGGGCGCTTGACCACGACATCAGTGTGGCGCCGGGACCGATCTTCTCGGCCCGCCGTGAATTCGCGCGCTGCATACGGCTCAATTACGGTCATCCCTGGACCGCCGCGACCGAGCGGGCAATGAAAACGCTGGGGCAACTCCTCGCACAGCAGTGCGCCAGGACCCGCAAGCGCTCATAACCGCTCGACGCCGTTCGGAGCATAATAGCGCTCGTACAATTGGAGGTGCGATATGCGAATGAGTCTATGGATTGTAGCCGGCGTTGCACTGCTAGGTTCCGGCTTGGCGATGGCCCAGGATCAGGCGCCCCGGCGCGATTCGGAGCGACCGAATACTGCTCGACCGGATGCTGCTCGACCGGATGCTGCGCGGTCCGACGCGACCAAGTCGGATGCAACCGCGCACCGTCCATCTTCGCACCGCCCCCCCGCTGCGGCGCGAGCTCCGCATATCGGACGACGCCCGGCGCACCGCTTCCTCAGCGGTGGGGGTTGGCACCGTAGCATTCATGGTCCGGCGTTCCGTTTCCCTCAAGGGTTCAGTTATCAGACCTGGACCACGGGTGGGATATTGCCGCCGGTCTTTCTGACGGCGCCGTACTTCTATGACGGCTACTCAACGTTGGGCCTCGCGCCACCGCCGTCTGGGTATCAGTGGGTGCGCTACGGACCGGATCTGCTGCTCGTAAACGTGCGCACGGGGCGCATCGCCGACGTGGTGGACGGAGTGTTCTACTGATTCTTGGCAGACCAGGTCCAAGGACAGTCGGCGCACCGCTTGCGTCGACTGTCCTCTGATCGCTGTGCAGGCGCGCCACCGCAAGCACCCGTGACCGGGCCGCTCAACGCTTGATCCCTGCGCGACTCGCTGCTTGCCGGAAACTGAGCCCCGCTGCGCGTAGTGGCGACTTCAGAGTCGGAAGGGTCGACGGCCCGACACCGTGCAGCGCCAATATTTCCTTCTGGGAATATCGTGCCAGATCCGCCGCAGTCGTGATCCCTGCTCGTTCCATCGCCCGCCGTGCCGGGGCGCTCAGCAGTGAAAGCATGCCAGCCCGCGGGGCCCGCGCCGCCTCGCACACAGGGCACGTTGGACAATCCGTGCTTTTACGAAACACGTGCCCCTGCGCGCAGGTGCGCTTCATCGACATAGGCATGTTGTTTACCTTCGCGGTCAGACGCGCTATGGCAACCACCGCGCAACTCGGCGCGGCAGCTCGAACGAACTTACGGACCTGCAGCGGCCTGCTGCTGTTCACGCTGGGTGTCGCTGCATCAGCGTCATCGAGCGCTCAAGAAGGATCCGATCCGCGCATCGGCACTTGGGAGGAGCAGCGCATTTCGGCCGACTTCGAATCCCTGCGGCGGGTCATTGCGCCGACGGGCGCCGGCAAGCTCAGACTGATCGTGAACGCGAAACTGCTGGAGGAAAATCGTTGGCACGTCGACTTCAGCTGCGACGAGGACAAATACCGCATCCTGACTCAGGACGGAAAGTTCACCGGGATAACGTACTCGTGCCGCCGCACCGGCCCGCGCAGATTCCAGTTCTCAACCACGCGCACGGCGGCGGATCCAGCCGTCGCGCCAGTGGCGTCGAAAACGCGTGACTGGGTCCGCACCGCGGGGACGGAGACGATATCGGAGGACGGGATGCGCCATTCAATGTCCGCCACGCTCACTTTCGCGGACGGCCACCAAAGGGTGAGCCGACGCGAGTTTGTCCGTCGCAGGTAGGCATTACGCCGTGGCCTGCCGCAGCGCCTGGTCCGCCAGAAACAGATCGGTCAGCAGTGCACGCACGTGGATTGAGGCATTGAGGTTGTCGATCAGCTGCGAGCCGATCGTGCTGCAATTGAGCGTAAAGGCAATGGCACCGCGTGCTTTGAGGGCATCCTCGCGCACCGCGTTCAGGAAGGCGCTGTCATCGTGCCGTTGCGCGGGGCCATCGACAGTGATGCTGGCAGTTACGATACGCTCCAGGCCGTCGAGGGCCTCGTGCATGGCGAGCAGCGTGGGGCGCGCGTCGCTTCCCGCCTCACTGCGGCGACCCTGGGCCGCAAAGGCCAGCAGGTATTCGTAGCCGCGCTCGATGATCTCGATGCGCCGGGTCAGTTCCGCGCGTGATTCGGTCACGTCAGGTGCTTGTCACCGGCACGAATGCCGGCCACGCGGGCGCGCTGCTCACTGCGCGACATCCATCCGGTAATCATGGCGCGCAGGTACATGCGGTTTTCCGGGATCAGGCCGAAGTAAATGTGCACGATTACCAGGGTGATCGCACTCAAGGCCGCCACGCCGTGGATGAAATAGATGACACCCCAGGTGTTGGCGTCGAACAAGTATGGATCGCGCACCAGCAGCGGTGTATTGATCTTCTTCAGCATCAACAGGCCGGTACCCACGGCGCATAGCACCATCACGGTCATCGCGTGATGCATCAGTTTCTGTGCCACCGAATACTTGCCGACCTGGTGCGTGCGCAGTTCAGCGATGCTGAACCACATGGCGCGCAAGCGCCGCCAGATGACCGAGCGCAGAACATGGAAGATCACGAGGGCTGCGAGCGCGAACCCGGTGATCCAGTGGATGGGAACCCAATCGAACTGCACGCCGACGTGCGGCAACAATCCCGTGCTCATCAGTGTCAGGACACTTACGGCGGTGAGCCAGTGGAACAGCCGATCCACGCCGGCGTGGCGCAGTACCCGGTCGGAGCGCGCGGGAATTTCGTTTATCCGATCGGCCGCGACCGCCATGCTCATGTGCTCCGGGGACGGATGGCCCGATAGATGGCATGCGCGATAATCACCGCCGCGCCGACACCGGCGGCGATCCAGATCAAGTGCCAGGAGACGCCTTCGAGAACGGGGCGGCCCCAGGGATCATGACCCATGCGGAAGATTTGCATTGCTCTCGACCTCCGGTAAGTGGCGCTCAGGTAATCTGCGGACGCAGCGCACGGCGCACGAGATTCTCCATCAGCGCCACTTTGAAACCGTTGAAGTGCAGCGGCGCCGCGCCCTCGACCGCGATCTGGCCGGCGAGCACGGCGGTAGCCTCGTTGTGCGGCTTGCCGATGACGGCCTGCTCGGCTGCGGGCAAGCGGCGCGGCACGCACTCGACTGCGCCGCACACCAGGCGCGCGCGGGCAATGAGCCCGTTCTCGACGACCAGGGCGGCGGCAACGCTGACCAGGGCGAAGTCCCAGCTATTGCGGTCGGCGACCTTCTCGAAATAAAACTGCGCCCCCGCCCAGGCCTTCGGGAAACGCACCGCGACCAGCAGTTCGCCGGGCCGCAGTGCCGTCATGCGGGTGATGTCATGGGCCGGACCGATGAAGAATTGCTCCGCCGGTAGAATGCGCTCGCCCCCTGGCCCCTGAATCACCATGTGGGCGTCCAGCGCGAGCGCGGCGGTCGCGGTGTCGGAGGGGGACACGGCGACGCAGCGACTGGCACCAAACAGGCAATGTTCGCGGTTCATGCCCTGGGGCGTGTCGGCGTAGCAGGTGTTGCCACCTGCCCGGTAGCAGCTGACACCAAAGCGGTAGTACCAGCAGCGGGCGTCCTGGCACAGATTGCCGCCGAGCGTCCCGCTGTTGCGGATCTGCGGACTGGCCACACGACCGGCGGCCGTCGCCAGCAGCGAGTAGCGGGCGTGCACCAGTTCGGAGTGTTCGACGTCGACCAGCTTGGTGAGAGCACCGATCTCAAGTCCGTCCGCGGTTTCGCGGATGCCGTAGAGCTCCTTGATGCCGGCCAGATCGATGACGGCATCGGGGCGCTTGTTGCGATCCTTGAACCAGTCAAGCGAATCGTTGCCGCCGGCCAGGAACCAGGCGCCCGGTCCAATGGCCTGCGCCAGATCGAGCGCGCCCTGCACGCTGTCGGGCTGGTACAGCTCAAAGTGCGGCATCATGTCGCGGTGCATGGCCATGGCTAGTCCGTGTTCACTTGCAGCGGCGAATGCGCCGCGGGCCGCTTCGTCGCCACGTTCAACACCATGTCGGTCTTGATGGGCGTGCGGTTGAACACATGCCCCCCCAAAGCATCTGAGATGGCGCAGATCACGGCCGAGGCGGCCGCGCCCAAGGGTGGCTCGCCGATACCTTTCGTGCCCATCGGGCTGGTCGGATCGGGCTTATTCACCCAGTCCGCATTCAGCTGCGCGGGCACGTCCAGATAGGTCGCCGGCCGCGCCTGGTACAGGCCGACATGCCCCGGCAGGCCATTCTGCGGATCGAAAATCAGGTGCTCCAACGTGGCGATGCTGATGCCCTGGACCGTCGCGCCCTTGAGCTGCGTGGTCAGGCCCATGGGATGAATCACCGTACCGCAGTCCCCGACGTTCAGAATCTCGACGATGCGGTGCTGCCCGGTCTCCAGGTCCACCTCGACTTCCGCGAAGGCGCAGGCGAATGCCGCCGTCTCCCCGCCCACCGGCAGGGTGTCCTTCGCCACGCCCATCAGACCACTGCCGGCGAGCGCCGTCGCCGAAGTGCGTGTCATGGGATTGATGTCGGTCGGTAGCTCGCAGCCTGAGTACTTGCCGGCCAGCTGCACGGCGCGCTGCGCGACCGCGGCATAGGTCATGCCGCGGTGGGCATTGCTCTTGGCGAAGATTCGCGTGCCGTCGATGGCGTAATCATCGGGATGGCCGCCCAGGTCGCGGGCCGCGATCTCCTTCATTTTCGTCAGCGCGTCCATGGCCGCCACGTAGTTCGTGCGCGCCATGGTGAAGGAGGTGTTGCTGCCGAATTGACCGATGTTCCAAGGCAGATGCTTGCGCGAATCCCCGCGCTCCACGATGCAGTTTGCCCAGTCGTACTGCAGCACCTCGGCGGCGATGCGCGCCGTACCGGAATGCGAAAACGTACCGAGATTGCCGACACCGGTGTGGATGTGCAGCTTGCCATCGGGGGTGATGCGTATCAGGCCATCGAAGCCGTTGAACCCGGCGGGGTGGTAGGCCTGGCCGATGCCGATGCCGGTCACCTTCGAGCCGTGGCGCTGGCCGCTGCGGCTGATGCGCTCGGCCCAGCCGAACCGTGCTGCACCCTTCTGCTGCGCATCGCGCAGGTATGAACTGGTCACGTTGCGGCGGTTCGACCCGACCTTCGAACCGGTCTGCGGTGCATTGATATTCCGCAGCTGCAGGCGGTCGATTTTCAGATCGCGGGCCGCGCGATCCATCAATGGCTCCAGTATGCAGGCGATCTGATTCTCACCAGGGCCGCGCTGCGCCGAACGCGTCGGCGTATTGGTATAGACGGGGATGCCGCGCCAGCGCATGGCCAGCGGCTGGTAGACTACCGACAATGCATCCGCCGCATTCCGAAAATCAATGAAGCCGTTGTACGCGCCGCTCTCCTGCACGATGTACATGTCGGCGGCGAGCAGTCGACCGTCGGCGCCGAATCCGAGTTTGACGCGACCCTGGAAGCCATTGCGCGCATGGCCGATGTAGTACTCCTCGGCACGGCTGACCCGCATCATGACCGGCCGATTCAGCTTGCGCGCCATCAGCGCTGGAATCGCCATGCTCGGAAAGGCGGCGCCCTTGGAGCCGAAGCCGCCGCCGCAGAACTCTGAGATGTACACGAGGTCATCGGGTTTGATGCCGATGTACTGCGCGAGGCCCGGCACCACGAACGACTGGCTCTGGGTCGACCCATGCACGAAGCACTTGCCATTCTGCCAATAGGCAAAGGTGGTGCGCGGTTCGAGGCTGTGGTGGGAGTTGCTCGCCGTCACGAAGCTGTCGTCGTAGACGACCTTGGACTGGGCGAACCCCGCCTCCACATCGCCGTACGACCAGTTTTCGGCGGACTTGCCCATCGGCATCTGGCCGGGCTGCGCCTGCTCGAAATCCTCCCGCGTCCATTTCAGGAGCTGCAGCTTCAGGCCTCCCGCACCCACATTATTGCCATCGGCGCGCGCCACCGGACCGTCCGGATGCAGGCTGTGCAGGGGGTCCACGACGAAGGGCAGCGGTTCCAGGTCGAGCCTGATGAGGTCGATCGCATCCTGTGCGGTGGTCTCATCCACGGCCGCAAGCGCCATGATCGGGGCGCCGACGAACTGGGGCTCATCGGTGAGGATGGGAGGGTTTGGTTCCTGGACCGCTGTCACCTCGCCGGGAAGCAGCACGCCGAGCACGCCGGGAAGTGCCAATGCCGCCGATACATCGATGCCACGCACCCGCGCGTGGGGCATCGGGCTGGTGACCATGCGGCAGAACACCATGCCATCGGCACGGAAATCCTCCGCGTACTTCGCGATACCGGTGACCTTGGCGAACACATCCGGGGGCGTGAAATCCTGTCCCAGCAGCTTGTAGGTCATGCGGCACCCGTAGCGGCGGCGCGCATGATGCCATTGAGGTAGTTGTCGTAGGCCCCGCAACGACACAGGTTGCCGGCCATTGCCGCCCGGCATTCGTCCCGCGTGGGATGCGGATTGCGCTTCAGCAACGCCACGGCCGAAACCACCTGGCCGGGCGTACAGAAGCCGCATTGGGGCGACAGCTCATCGATGAAGGCCTGCTGCACCGGGTGCAGCTCGCCATTGGGGCCGCCCACTCCTTCGACCGTGGTCACCCTGCGTTCGCGCACGCTGTGCGTCAGCACCGAACACGAATTGTGGGTGATGTCGTTCAGCATTACGGTGCAGGCGCCGCATTCACCGCGGTCGCAGCCCAGTTTGGTGCCGGTCAGACCCAGCTTGTAGCGCAAGGTCATGGCGAGGGTTTCCTGCGGCAGGACATCCACGCGCCGCACCTGGCCATTGACGTTGAGGGAGATCAGCCGTTCCACGCCGCCGGCGACCGAACCACCCCGTTTGGCGCAGCCGGACAAGCCGCCGTAAACATAGGTTGCGGCCGAAGCCACGGCACCGGAGGCGATCACGCGTTTGATGAACTCGCGGCGCGAGACGCGGACGGCCTCAGCCTCCTGCGCCAGGTTCAAGCCCGATGCCCCGTCACCCATTTTGCCCCCAAGCATCTCAACGGGGAGTATAACGCTTCGCAGGCCGGTCAGTCCTCACGGGAGATTTCCATGGGCGCCAGGATGAAGCTCGACTTTGTTTCGGATGTGTCCTGTCCGTGGTGTGCGATCGGGCTGCAGGCGCTGCTCGCGGCACTGGCCCATCTTCGCAGCGACATCCAGACCGACCTGCATTGCCAGCCCTTCGAACTCAATCCCGACATGGGTCCGGGCGGCCAGGACATTGCCGAGCATATCGCACAGAAATACGGTTCCTCGATCCAGCAGTTCGCGCAGAGCCAGGAAATGATCCGCAGTCGCGGTGCAGAACTCGGGTTCCGCTTCGACATGCTCAAGCGCACCCGGATCTACAACACCTTCGACGCCCACCGGCTGCTGCATTGGGCAGGCCTCGCGGGCAAGCAGCTGGAATTGAAACGGGCGTTGTTCGCCGCCTATTTCACCGACGGCGCGGACCCCAGTGATCATGCGGTTCTGGCCAGCATCGCCGCGCAGGTGGGACTGGATCCGGCACGAACCGCGGAGATTCTGGCATCGGACCAGTACGCCGCCGAGGTACGGGCGCGGGAGGAGTTCTACCGGCCATGGCATCAATGCCGTCCCCGCCGTCATCGTCAACGATCAGCACCTCATCGAAGGCGGGCAACCGGTCACTGTATTCGAGCGGGTATTGCGGGAGCTGGCGGAAACGGTGGCACAACCGGCCTGAAGGCCCGGTGCACTTATTCTTCCCACCTGAACAGGTACACCGCCACCGCACTGAGAACCACGCTGAGCCCCAGCATCGCCGCCATCGGCCACAGCACTGAGCCGAGCGCCTGCGCCCGCCACGTCATTGCATCGAAACCATCGATGGCCCAGCGGCTCGGGACAAATCGCGTCGCGGACTGCAGCCAATCCGGAAATACGAAAGTAGGCACCCAGGCGCCCCCCAGCATCACGAGCAGCAATGTCAGGACGATCGCCATGCCGCGAGTCGCCTCCGGCGTTTTCCCAACGGCCGCGATCAGCAGGCCAAGTGATGAGGTCAAAGCTGCGAACGCCACGGCCACGCCGATGAACCCAAGCGCACTGCCTTCGATGCGGACTCCGAACAGGAGGATCGCGGCCGCGAATATTCCACCGATCAGCAGCAACGCGATGATGGTGCCGGCCGCGATGCGGCTGCCAAGCACCGTCGCGCGGGATAAAGGCGCGGCACGCAGTCGTTGCCACAAGCCCATGCGACGCATCAGCAATAACCCGACACCCAGCTCGACTCCCATCAGCAGGATGAACTGCACCGTCATGCTGGCGAAGGAATGCGCATAGGCGTTGTAGGGCCGCTCGCCGCTGGTGACCTCGAAATCCCGAGTCACATACGGCACCGACACCCCGGTTGAGGCCGGCTGCGCGCTATCAACGGCGCTGCCGCGCTTGCGCTGGACCTCTTCGATGCTCTTGAACATGCTCAGCAGCGCGTCGCGCAGATTGGCATTGAGCTTCGAGTCGTTCGCCACGAGATCCCGCGCCTGGTTGATGTCGTATGTGTCGCCACCAAATGCAGCTGCGGTTACTGCCTGCATGACGTACTGCGTGAGCAGCCCCTTGATCAAGGTCAATGTCGCGGCCTGCGACGGATCGTAGTGGAGATCAATTTGCGGTTTGGCGAGCGCGGGCCGGAACAGTGCCTCGGTGGCCTGCTTGCCGAATCCTTGCGGAATGATCGCGGCGGCCCTGAGCTTTCCCTTGCGCACCAGCTCGAGCGCCTGCGCCTGCGGCAACTGCTGCACGGCGAACGCATTGTCCTTCGACATTGCCGCGACGACGCGCTTTGAGATGGCACTTTGATCCAGGTCCACGACCGCGAACGGTACGGCGGTCGGTTTGGTCGGCGCACCGCCGAGCACGGCGCCCATGAATGCCCCGATGAGCACAGGCGCCACCAGGGCCATCAGCAGCGCACGTCGGTTGGTCAGATACAAAGTGACGTCCTTGCGGACCAGTGCTGCGAATGCGCTCATACCGCGTCCCTCAGCTCCCGACCCGTCATGTGCAGAAACACCTGCTCAAGAGATGCGTCGTCGATGCGTTTCGACTGAATGCCCCGCGCCTGTAACTCGACCAGCACTTCCGGGGTGACGTCGCCCGAGATTTCGTAGCGACGTTTCGCACCCGGCGGCAGGCGTGCGCGCAAGGCTTCCTTCGACTCATCGGCGACGACACGGCCATGATCGATGATGATGATCCGGTCGCACAGCCGCTCCACCTCTTCCATGTAGTGCGTGGTGTAGAGCAGGGCCTTGCCCCGCGAACGCAGGGTTTCGAGATTTTCAAATATGTGGTTTCTGCTCTGGGGGTCGATGCCCACCGTCGGCTCATCCAGCACGAGCACTTTGGGATCGTGCACGAGGGCGCAGGCGATATTCAGACGCCGTTTCATCCCACCACTGAATGTCGCCGGACGGCTCCTGGCCCGATCTCCCAGGCCGACGAGGTCCAGCGCCTCGCGGGCTCGCGATCGCAGCAACGCGCCCTTGATGCCGTAGAGGGACCCGAACAACATGATGTTATCGAGTGCCGACAGATCCTCGATCAGGGCCAGATCCTGCGGCACCAGGCCGATCAGCCGCTTGGCATCATGGGTACGCTCCCCCAGGGGCACCGTATCCACTGTGATCACCCCCGCATCCGCGCTCGTGATGCCGCACAGCATTGCCGCCGTCGTCGACTTGCCGGCGCCATTGGGTCCGAGCAGGCCGACGATTTCACCGGCCGATACCGATACAGACACATCATGTACTGCCGGGAGTTTTCCGAATGACTTGCACAGTCCGCGTGCGTTCAACATGGGTGCTATGCCTCGAGTAAGCCGCGCAGATAGGACACATGGTCCTGGAAGGCGCGGCGGCCCTCCTTGGTGAGCGCGATCTGCGTTCTGGGCTTCTTGCCAACGATGTCCTTACTGATCTGGATGTAGCCGGCCTTCTCAAGCGTCGCCAGGTGCGTTGACATGTTCCCGTCCGAAATGCCGAGTACGGCCTTCAGACGGCTGAACTCCAGCATTTCCCGCGCGCCCAGTGCATTGAGCGTTGCCATCATCCGCAGGCGCGTGGACTGATGGATGATGTCGTTGGGCTCCGACATCACGGGCGCCGCAGCCAGAAGCCGGCGAGCATCAGCGAGCCGCCGGCGGAAAAAGCCATCCACAGCGCGAAGTGCTCGTGGATGTACAGATAGCCAGCAACGATCGCCACGACTGCGACCGCTCCCGTCAGAAACAGTCGCGCTCCCAGCCACGCCCCCGCGGTCATGTACGTGAACGCCCAGAACAATGAGGTGAACGCGTTCGATTGACGTGCATCGAGATGCCCGAGTACGAGGTGCATGGACACGAAATACGCCAGGATGGTGATTCCGACCATCATGAAGCCCCGACCGATCCGGCGGCCCTTTTCGGCGGAGTAGAGGCCCAGTCGCTTGCGACGGCGCGCATGCAGTACGATGATGCCAGCCGTTACGACGCTCCCAATTACGGTCGCCAGCAGCCACACCGCCGAGAGCTGCCGCGGCCAGAACTCCGTCACCGCATTGGCGATGAACCATACGGCGCCCCAGAGCTGCAAAAATGGCGCTGCATCGCGATACGCGCGCAGTGTATCCATCCGGCGGTCTGCGATCTCGACACTGGCCAGTGCCTGCGCGGCGTCCTGTCGGGAGATGTTCATCCGTTCGTCCTCGGTCTCATTCGGGCCGTTGGATTCATTGGCAACTCACACTCATGGCCACTTCCCGATCCGCATCGCTAATCGCCGGTATTTCGCGGCTTGCCATCAGATATAGACTCAGGCCGTAGACGGCGCAGATGACGAGCGCGCACGCGGTCACCGGATTGGTCGGCACCAGCACCCAGGCGCAAAGAAGCCCGAGCGTTCGAGTCACGGCGTGTATGTAGCCCACCGGATGCCGGACGATCCATGAATACACCACCCAGTGCAGCCCCAAACCCATGCCCACGCTGAGCGGAACGAAGCGGGGAGCATTGACCAATAGCGGTATGTGCAGCGCCCACAGCAGATTTGCCATCAGGACACAGGCGCCCATCAGTCCGGCGAGCTGATTCTTGTTGAAAATAAGCTCCTCGCATCTGATTCGCGCGATGAGCAAGGCCACCGGAAATATCGCGCCGGTGCCCCAGACCAGCGCCAGTACTGACTGCTTTGGAGGCAGTGCGAGTCCCAAAGCCGCGATGACTGACCACACCAGCAATCCCGCAATCGGCAGCGACAGGGACCTGTTGGCGCGCAACTCGAAATCTGCACGAATCGCATCCAGGGAGGCCATGCGTTTTCACACCCTTACGTCATCGAGGCGAGCACTCTCTACCAAAGAGTCCTCTTTGTCAACGTGAGGATGCGGATTTAGGCGGCGGGAGCCGGAAAGTGCTGGATGAGTTGCTGCGTGGCCGCCTGAATGCCGGCGATCACTCCGGCCTCATAGTGCTGCTGCTTGAACGCGGCCTCCATCTGGCGGCAAATGCGGCCCCACTCGCCCGGGTCTACCCGCGAGTAAGCGCCGCGATCCGCAACGATTTCGACGGCCCGATCGGCGAGCAATAAATAGATCAGCAGCCCGTTGTTGTGTTCGGTGTCCCACACCCGAAGGTGCGAGAAAACCTCGAGCGCGCGTTGCTGCGCCGTCTGGCCTTTGAAAAGGGCTCTGACGTGCAGTGCGCCCTCGACGGCGAAATGCACCTGCCCGACGTGGGCACTGCGACGGGCGCTGGTCGCTGCTGCAATCGCATCCCGGGCAGCGGCGGGAAACGCCCGGTTGACCTGCCAGTGCGTCATCAGCAGATGCCGGCATATTCGTTTGATGTCCATCGTTACCAGCTTCCCGATGCGCCGCCGCCGCCAAAACCACCTCCGCCCCCACTGAAGCCGCCGCCACCAAAACCTCCGCCAAAACCTCCGCCGCCGAAGCTGCCGCGACTGGTTGCGGCGGCCAGCGTGTTGATCATTCCAAATCCGCCGGTTCCGCCGGAGAGCAGGGTGAACAGAAGCGCGAGTACTCCCGCGATCAATCCGACGAACATTGCGCCCGCGAATAACCACGCGACCACACCGACCGCACCGCCCGTGACAATCGCACCGGGAAAGCGGCCCAAAAGCCCGCGCAATACCCCGCCGCCCAGGATTGCGAGCACCAGCAGCACCGGAAAATATGGCGCGACCCGCGGGGAAGCACCGCTCCCTTTGATGTTTGGTGGCGGCAACGGCTCCCCATCCACGACCCGGATGATCTGATCGACGCCGGCGCTGATGCCGCCATAGAAATCACCCTGGCGCAGATGCGGGACGATGATCTCGCTGATAATGCGCTTGCTGGTTGCATCCGTCAGTGCCCCCTCCAGGCCGTAGCCGACCTCGATGCGCAGGGTGTGATCGTCCCGCGCAACCAGCAGGATCGCGCCGTCGTCGATCTTCTTGCGGCCGAGCTGCCACTTGTCTGCGACGTTGATGCCGTACTGCTCAATGGATTCCGGCGCCGTGCTCGCGACGATGAGAACGGCAATCTGGCTGCCCTTGCGGGCCTCAAACGCCTGCAGCGTCTGCTCCAGGGTCGCGACCTGTTCGGCGTTCAGAACGCCGGCCTGATCGACGACATGACCGGTCAACGCGGGCACCGGCACCTGTGCGCCAGCCAGCGACGTCAAGCCGAAGGCCGCCACCAGCAGCCAACCCGCGGCTGCGTGCACCATTCTCACTTGGCGGCGCCGGAGCTCTCGGCGGGTCTCGGTGCTGCAGCTCCGAAGTCGACGCTCGGCGGTTTTGCGATCTGGTCTTCGCTTGCGACGGTGAAATTTGCCTTGAGCGGATAGTGGAAGATCTTCGCCGTGAGGTTCGCGGGGAACGAACGCACCGTGACGTTGTATTCCTGCACGGCCGCAATGTAACGGTTGCGTGCCACCGCGATGCGATTCTCGGTTCCCTCCAGCTGTGCCTGCAGATCGCGGAAGTTGGCGTCGGACTTGAGCTGCGGATAGTTCTCGGTCACCGCGATGAGACTCTTGAGCGCCTGCGAAAGCTCACCCTGGGCGGCTTGGAATTTCTTGAAAGCCTCCGGATCATTGACGAGCTCCGGGGTCGCCTGGATGGTTCCGACTTTCGCGCGCGCCTCGGTGACACCGAGCAGAACTGTCTGTTCCTGCGCCGCATATCCCTTCACCGTGTTGACCAGGTTGGGTACCAGGTCTGCGCGGCGCTGGTATTGGTTTATGACCTCAGACCAGCTGGCCTTGACCTGCTCATCGTTGCGCTGGATCGTGTTGTAACCGCAGCCGCTGAGCGCGACTGTAAAAATCGCTGTCACCGTGATCCATAGTTTACGCATTCGGTTTCTCCAGGAAGCTGATTTGCCGCGAAGCTTATCTGATACTGCCTGCGTATCCTAAGAATGACATGCCCACCCGATGGGCGGGAGTCGTTTGAGCCCGGACGATTCATCGAATATTTCCTGCGCCAGCCCGTATATCCAATGACAGCCATGACGGTGGCGCGATTCTCCCCCGGACCCATTCGAGACTAAAAATGCCCAATATCAGTCACACCGACCCCATGCAGGCCTTTCAGGAGGGCCGCCGGCTTGGCTTGGCTACGGCCGCGTTGGCTTTGAGCATCGTCGGCTTCGTGAACCTGCTGGGAGTTGAGAAGCCCATCCTGGCGGGGGTGCTGGCGCTGATGGCGCTGCGCGGCGGCACCAGCTCGCGCGCGATTGCCTCTCGGTGCCGGACCGCGCTGGTGCTTGCGGCGCTCTACATCGTCACGATCGCGGCGGTATGCGTCATTTTTGGGCAGAAGCTGATGCAGCTGCTGCAACTGCTCCAGAAGCTGGGCTAGTCAGTGGGCGTGGAGCGCCAGTACGCGCTCCTGATTGAGCCGTTGCTCGGGCAGGGGGCTGCGTATGCCCGCGCCATTCTCCGGGATCGCCATAACGCGCAGGACGCGATCCAGGAAGCGGCCCTGCGCGGCTTGGAACGGTTTCGCACCTTCGATCCGAGTCGACCATTCAAGGGATGGTGGTTTGCGATCGTGCGCCACTGCTGTATCGACATTTTGCGACGTATCGCGGCAACCCAAACCGAAGCCTTGGATGACTTTGAGCTGCCACAACCGCCGGGACCGGACACGGCAGACTGGGAAAACCTCAGCGCGGCCGTGCGTGGACTTGCCGATCAGCATCGCGAGATTCTGCGGCTGCGTTACTTCGCCGACCTCAGCTATCGCGAACTGGCGGAGGCGTTGGGCATTCCCGAAGGAACGGTCATGTCGAGGCTGCACCTGGCCAGAAAGGCCTTGCAGGCAAAGATGGGGGAGGAAAAACCATGATTCCAATGGATCCGGCAGAGCTTTCGGGGTTTCTCGATCGAGAAACGACGCAGGAGCGCAGAGGGGAAATCCAGCAGCTCGTCGCGAAGACTGCGAGCCTGCGCGCAGAACTGCAGAGCCTGGCAAGCGCCGACTCTCAATGGCGCACCGCCGCGCGCGCGGCCGCCTTTCCCGTCGAAATACATCTGGATCGCGAGCGGAAATTCACAATTTCGGCAAGGCGCGCGGCGGCATTTATCGGATTCTGTCTGGCGATTCGTTTTGCGCCCAAGCTGGCGGACACATTGATGCTGGGCCTTGCGCTCAACGGGGTAGCGCTCGTGGTGGTGATTGCGTGGGTCATTGCGATCACCCGGGAATCCGAGCTTCGAAGGATCGCCTCGGCTTGAGCTGCAAAACCCCAGCCGGCGCGCAGCGGTGAACGAGCGCTTCTAGCCTTCTCATCAGGTTGTCATGATTGTCCGCTACCCTTTGGCGTTTTCCAGCGGGGCCGCTCGTGAAAACGCAACTACTCTTAGGCGGACTGGCACTCGGCGCATTTGCTGTGACGCTCGCGTTCTCTTCCTGGCAGGAGGGTCTGTGGCACTTCGCGGCAGAGCCCCCCGCCAGCGCTGCCCCGAATGGAGAACGCCTCGCGCCAACGCGGCCGGTGGCCTCGCCCGCGCCTGCCTCTGACCCGTCATCCGAGGCCACGACCGCCACGCCATCAGGCGCGGTTGCGCCAGTCGCCGCTGCAGTGGATCCCCCTTCGGCCATTGCACCTCCTGCGGCCTCAGACACTGAGCCACCATACGAGCAGAACGCCGACCCCAGCGTCGATGCCGAAGCGGTCCGCAGAGACCACGGGGTCCAGCACAATTCAGGATCACACTAGGGATTCGGGGGCGCGGGCAGGACACGCAGCACTGCCATCATGCCGTTGTCCTCGTGGTCTGCCAGATGGCAGTGAAAGGGGATGTCGCCGGCGAGGGTCGCGGGAAAGCTCATCTTGATGCGCACCCGTCCCGGACGAACCGGGCCCTCAGGGCTGTGGTAGCCGGTCGCGGTCGCGTAGGGCACGGTCACGACGTCCAGCAGTGGCGGGTCCTGCAAACGGCGGCCGTCCATCTCGAGCACGCGGAAGTGAACCTGGTGAATGTGAAACGCATGCAGCTCATTCGTCCAGTTCTCGATGATCCACTCTTCGGTCGTGCCTGCCTTCACGGTGATCGCCGGCGCGGTGCCCATGTGGTACGGCTTCAGGACCGCCCCCGGCTTTCGCTCGACGATGTAGAAATCGGTCTGATCGTCCTGCCCCGGACGCGGATATTCTGCGAACGCAATGACCCGAGACCGATTGGTCCGGCGCGCCAGCAGCCCGTTGTAAAGGCTGGCATGGCCGAGGCGCGCAGCCGCGCGAACCGGCGCGGCCACGAGGTTCGACGCCTCGAGCAACGCGAGGCGCCGCTCGGGCACGCGATCACCGGCGCAGCCGGTATCCACGGCGTGAGTCACCAGATACGCGCGGCGGCCGCCAGGCGGCGCCGGCACCAGGACTTCGATCCGGCCGGACGGGGGCACCAGCTGTGATTCGACCGTCGCACGCGCGGGAAGGCGTGCGCCCGTATCGTCGCTGAGCGGGCTGCCGTCGCGCGCCACGACGGTCATCGGCAGCGCCGTGCCGTCTGCATCGACGATGGCCAGGTCCAGGAACGCGTCGGTGGCGGCGTTGAGGATTCGCCACAGTTCCACTGCGGCTGCGGGGATCGCGAAATGCGGGAGCGCCGCATCGGGGGCATCGCCAACCTGCACGGGGGTGCCGTTAAGGCTGATCGCATCGATGCCCGATGTCCTCACGCACAGCAGCTCGTGCATCGTGTCGATTGCGGTTGCCGGCAACCGCGTCCCGGGCTGCGCAGCGGCTTCGCGCTCGGGCGGCGCGGCAGTCATGGCGGCTGCCTGAGTCTTGCCGGCATCGAGATCCTGCGTCTGACGCACGATCAGCACTCGCTCGCCGATCCCCCGCGCGCGACGCGCATCCTCCGCGGGCCCCTCGACGACGATCGCGCCGGAAAGGCCCATCAACAGCTGCGCCTGCAGCTCACCGTGCACGTGCGGGTGATACCAGTAGAGACCTTCGGGCATGTCGGCCGGAATGCGATAGCGATAGGTGAACTGGCGTTGGCCGCAACCCGCCGGCGCGGACGCCGGATCGGTGCACACCGTGAGCACATCATCCTGCGGCTTCACCGGCGGCACCGCAAAACCGTGCAAATGCAGGTTGGTCGCGCCGGTGGCGGGGTGGCGCATTCCGGGAATCACCGGGTAGTAGCCCGGGCTGTCGGGCACGGATTGATTGGCGCTCGTAAGCTTCACCGGGCCGGTCACCTCATCGATCGCGGCCGGATCGGTGATCTCGTTCCGGAGTGTGATCGTCAACTCGGCGCCCTGGCGCACGTGGATCACGGGGGCATCGGCGCTGCCGTTCGCGACGTAGCAGAGGCGATTGCCGTCCTGGCGCACGGTGAGGACCAGGCCCTCGCGGCCAGGGTGGACATCGGGGCTCGCATGACCCGGCAACGGCACGCCGACGCCGCAGGGCGCTGCGGCGGTGCTACTCGGGTCGAACGCGAGTGGCTCAGCCGTCACCGCGCCCGAACGCGCGAACAGCAGCACGGCGGTGAACGCCAGCCGCAGGAAAGGCATGAGGAGAGGATAACCCTCTCCCCATGCCCGGGAGGCCGCCATACAGCGACGCACTATTCCCGGAACAGATCCGTTATTGCCTGGACCCCCGAGTCGCAAGCGTGATTCAGGCAGCGCAGACCGAAGGCACCGTCAAGCGTCTTGGTGAGCGAATAATGGTCGTAGAACTTGCCACTGTGCAGCCCGTGCTGGCCGTAGTTGGTGTCGACGATGAACACGACCTGGTTGTTGGTGTGGGTGCTGTAGTCGTTCTCGTCCCACAGGACGACGATTGCGCTACGGCTATCGGACCAGACCGGTGAGGCCTTGATGGCAGTCACGATCCGTTGCAACGCCAGGTCTCCTTGCAGGACCAGTGAAGGATTGAGGCCCTGCTGCGTACCGTTGTCATCGGCGTCGAAGTTGCAGAACGCCG
This sequence comes from Steroidobacteraceae bacterium, assembly GCA_036267975.1. GTDB lineage: Bacteria > Pseudomonadota > Gammaproteobacteria > Steroidobacterales > Steroidobacteraceae > DAIDKA01. Next base: position 32,475 of record DATAVA010000070.1, read on the forward strand.
TACCGTTGCCGCGCCCGTGCATGTCGTCGCACTGGTTCGGCGCGATGAAGGCGAGGTCCGGCACGTGATCCGACTTCAGATCCGCATACAGGCCTTGCTGGCCATCGAACGAGACCACCCGATGGAGGCTCAGGTCCCGGTTCGAGCCCTCCTGCACGGAGGCGAAGTACGCAAACGGATCGTGCTTGACGGCGTACAGGTAAACCACATTGGCCGAGCTCACCGGGTTACCGGAGGTCGAGAGCGTCGTGAAATCCGAGGTCACATCGACTCCTTCGACGTTGGGGCCGCCAAGGGTGTAGTACCCGTCGCTCGCATTGACGCCGTCGGCGCCGATGCCGGGCAGGCCTTCCTGGTAGGACTTCCAGGACTTATGCGCCTCAACCAGTTGGTCGGCGATCGAGATGCCATCGATATCGTGGTCGGCGGGGATCGCGAGCGCGCCATTGATGTTGGTCAGCGGTGGGCTCGAAGTCTCGTTCATGCTCGAATCGGACACCGGTGTCGCGGCATCGGTGCCGCGCGTGCCCCTGATCGGGCAGACGGTACCGGTGCTTGGTACGTCGGTATTGGTCGTCTGCCCGGGGCACGATATTGGGTGTACAGCTGGCGCTGTGCCAGTTGGGGTACTGGTCGGAGAGATCATTGAAGTTCGAGCCACCGACGACCTCGAGGTAGTTGGTACTGCTCGGATGCGCGATGGCGAAGTAGTTGGTGGCGAGATTGGCCTTCGCCATGAGGGCATTGGTGAAGGGCGCCTGGGCATTGCCGGCGATCTGCCCGTAGGCGTGATTCTCCATCATGATCACGAACACATGATCGAGTCGCGGAATGCCGGTTGGCACCGGACCCTGGGCTGCGCCGGCGCTGCCGGCGGCGGCCAGCACCACGATGGACGCTACAGTCATCCTGGTTAAGGTGCGCTGCACTGCCGATGACGCGAGGGCTGTCAACTTCTTCTTCATCGCGGTCTCCCTGGTTTTTCGATGATTGGCGATCGGACTCGCCATTCCAGCCGCTGCAAATGACAGTCACGTTATTCCGGTGTTACGGAAATGTGTCGGGGTGGGGCCGTACCCCATCGGCAGTATCTCGACTGCGATCCGCAGCCTTTCGCTTTCTTCGCGCTTTCTAGTCTGGAGAAGCTACCGAACGGGTTCGTTCCAGCGCTCCGCCCCGGCCCACTGGACCACCTCAGTCAACCATGCACCGGGTCGGTACGGCAGCATTGTATTTATCGTCCTGGCCTGAGAAAGCGCTTGATCAATGGTCGCAGCCAAGGCCTTCGCTTCAGTCACATGGGCGGGGCCGGAATAGCTGCTCAGGGCGGTCTGTGCGCCCCGCAACTGCGTTCTCAAGTCCAGGGTTTGCCCCTTGAGCGCATCGACCCGCGCCCGATCCAAATTCGCAGCGGCCCGCAGCAGCAGCAGAGTATGCGGGACCAGATCTTGACGAATACCCATCTGAATATTGCGCAAGTGAGAATCCGCCGCTTCTGAGTTGCCCAGTAGATCTGCCTGCGCTGAAACAAGCTCTACGAACGTCTCAAAATCCGTCAGCGGCGCGTGAAAACGGTAGATCCCGCCGGGCGCGGAGCTACGATTGCGGCCCGCACGGGCTGGGTCAGGAAGGATCAACTTTGATGGCCGGTACGGCAGTTGCGCCGCAAAGGATTTCGCCGCTGCAATATCGTTGGAGGCGGCGACCAGGTCCTTCGCGATGATGGCCAAGCGAGCATTTTCTACCTCCGCAAGCACAGAAGCACCCAAATCCACCTGGCTCAGTGGAAGGTCCACGGAAGGAACATTGGCGGGTCGCAGGATCACTCCTACGGAATGGTGATGGCACCCCGCCAGTAGCGCAGCAAGCCCAACTACGAAGACAATAGGTATGCAGTTGGCGCAAAGCGGCGCTTGAAAGAAATGCCGTGCAGCTGCGAGTAATGCCATATCGGAGCGGTAAAGATAAGACAATTTGCAACTATTCTACGGTGACGTTAAGCCCCCGCAATCGTCCAACGCCGCGCGCGCGCGGCGGCGATTACCTACGTGCAGTGACGCTTGGCGTGCGGCGCCGCAGTGTCGCATGCACGGCTCGCGGGAGCCCTGCTGCCGCCGGATGTCGTCGGCGAGTCAGGCGGTATTGCCGGCAGGCACGACTGGCCTGCGGGACCCAAACCGCCGGCGCAGATGGCGCTCGGTGGGTACCGTGAACCCTCGTGACAGGACCGAACCCAGCAGCCAGCATGCGAACAGGATCGGCGGATACCACAGGAAGCGCCACGATCCGCCGGGGCCGCTCCAGTTGAAGAGTGCCAGCCCGCCGAACACACAGAACATGTGGCTCAGGTAGATCTCGTAGCTCAGCCGTCCACAGGAACGCAGCCAATTCAAGCCCCGCAGCGGCGCGCTGCGCCGCGCGGCAGTCTCGGCCCAATGTGCGCCAATGACGATAGCGGCGGCCGCAATCGACAGAAACAATCCAAAGCCGTGATGCACGAGCCGCCACACCCAGGTATCCGCAAACAGAACCGCGCACACGCCGGCCCATCCGACCACACTGATGGCCAGGACGGTCCGATGCTTTGGAGCTGCAACGCGACGCACGAGCATGGCGGCGAGCACGCCCACTGCGATTGCCGACATGCCCGGCAGGTAGGCCTTTTCCAGCCAGATCTCGTTGCCACCCGCAGTCAAGGCAGCGCGTGTGACGGGAAGCGAGAGTGCCAATAAGGCAAGCGCGGGCACCAGCGCTCGCGTGCGCCCCAGAAGCAGGCACGTCAAGGGAAATGCCAGATAGAACACCTCCTCGATCGACAGCGACCAGATGACATCCCAGCCGCCGGGCAGGTACCCATGCACGCCCTCATACCGGTTGAGGTACAACCCCAGCGCGGAGGCAATTGCGCCGCCGAGTGATTGGCCGGGTTTATTGATCACGAACCGTGGTATGCCGAGGAGATGGAACAGGCTCAGCATCGCAACCACCAATAGCAACAGCGGCACGATGCGGCTCATCCGCAGCAGGTAGAAATCACTGAAGGCAATGCGGGGCAGCTCGCCCCAGCGCTCCTGCGAGCGGCGCGTGATGAGAAATCCGGAAATGACGAAAAAGATGACGACCGCACCGGCGCCATTGAAATTCAGCCCCTCCAGCAGCCAGTTCGGCAGCAAGCGCGCGAGCAGCGTCTTCGACAGCGGCACGCGGATGCCGATGTGATGCACGACCACCAGGAAAATCGACACTCCGCGCAGGAGGTCGATGGCATTGTTGCGCCGTTGCGCCATTACGCCTGAACCGGTTGCCATTTTCACCCGCTTCTGACTAAGAACTTAGTTAAACGAATTACACTCTAGCTAAGTTCTTAGTTACAATGCAACCCTGATGAAATCGAAACCTCCCAGGCAAGCGCCACGCCGGCCGCTGACGGCAACGGAACTGGAGATGATGAACATCATCTGGCGGCTTGGTTCCTGCACCGTTTCGCAGGTGCAGCATGAGTTGCGGCCCGCACGCGAACTTGCCTATTCGAGCGTCTCGACGATCATCCGGATCCTCGAGCAGAAGGGCTTCGTCACGAGCCGCAAGGCGGGGCGCGGCCATCTGTATGCGGCCGCGATGCCCAAGCAGGAGTACCAGGCGCTGAGCCTCGAGCACGTCGTAAAGCAGGTTTTCGACGATACGCCGAGCCTACTGGTGCAGCGTCTGCTCGACAGCAGGCACCTGACCGAGAAGGAGCTGGGCGAGATCCGGGCGCTGCTGCGCAAGAAGGGAGACTGAGTGGCGATGACCGGTGTGTCAGGAATCGCGATTGTCAGCCTCTACGTTTACGTCAATGTGCTGATCGTGGCTGCCGCCGCGCTGCTCGCGACATTCCGCGCACTCAACGGCGCCTTACCGCGGCCGGTGACCTATGGTCACCTCCTGGCCCTCGGCCGTCTGCTCGCCGTCACTGCCCTGCTTCTGCCACTGCTGGCCATATGGCGTGGCGGAGCTGAACTCACGCCGCTTAAAGCCCAGGTGTGGGCCGCGCCGTCCATGCGCGCGGCCATGGCCCCTGCGGACGCCCGGATTGACGTTGCGGTCAACGCGCAACACGCCTCCTTACCGGTGAACGCCGCCACGACTGTGGTGCTCGTGTTCTTCGCGGGTGGCCTGGTGCTGACGGTGCTGCCGCTGTTGTCGGAACTCACGGCGACGCGGCGGGCCATCCGCAATGCATACGTTCTGCGAAGCATCGGGTCACTGCGCATTCTTGTATCCGACCACGAGCGGGTGCCGTTTGCAGTGTGGATACCGGGGCGTTCTTACATCGTGCTGCCGGCTGCACTCCTGCTGCGTCCGGGTGATGTCCGCCTGGCGCTCAGACACGAAGGACGCCATCATCGCCAGGGAGATTCCCGATTCCTCTATGCCGCATTGCTGGGTCGGATGCTGCTGGGGATCAATCCCGCGACCCACTGGCTCACACGGCAACTGCTCGAGCTGCAGGAGTTCGCCTGCGATGAGGCGCTTGCGCGCCGTCCGGAGCATTGTGCGCACACCTATTGCGCGTGTCTGTTGCGCGTCGCTGAAACTTCGCTGGCGAGCCGAGGCAGCCACCTACGCTCGTTCATGACCAGCTGGAGCGCGGGCGCACTGCGACGTCGTGTGGAGGCTGCCTGCCGGCGCCCTGTCCGCACTCTGCAATGGCCCGCCGCAAGCTGTCTTGGCCTGGTTGCCGTCGCCATTCTTGCTGCTTTGAGTGCGGTGATCGCAACGCCGGTGCACGATCGGCGCCTGTCGCGAACCGACGCCGAGCAACTCGTGGCCGCAACACCGGGATCCTCGACATGGGGACTGAGGATGAATGATGCCGTCCTGCGGCAGCTCAACCTGCTGCTGGGCACACCGGACGGGCGCGAATTTCTCAGCGCAAGTATCGCGCGCATGCACAGCTACGAGCCCGACGTATTGAGGCAGCTCAAGAGTTTCGGGCTGCCTGCGGAATTGCGGGTCGTGCCGTTTACGGAATCGGGATATCAGAATCTGCCAGCCCGCAGGGGTCGCGGCGCGGGCATGTGGATGTTTGTCGGGCCTACCGCCAGACGGTACGGACTTGCGGTCTCGGGGCAGCGTGATGAGCGCTTGGACGTCGCGGCCGAGACCGGCGCCGCGATGCGCATGTTTTCGGATCTGCGGCGCCGCTTTCGCAGTTGGCCCCTGGCATTGATGGCATACAACTCCGGCTCGACACAGGTCGAGGCCGCCGTGCATGCAACCCACACGCGGGATGCGTGGGCGCTGTATCGCGCAGGCTACGGGAACGATCCGGACTATCTCGCGCGCACCGCGGCCCTGATGCTGATCCTGGCCCACCCGCGGCTACTTGACTGAGCGCATCTTCGCGCATTGAAGAGCAAGCAGGCCAAGCCCGATCAGCTCGAAGGCCCCAATCGCGACCCCGTGCATGCCATGCGACAGGGTCGGGAACGACCATCCCGCGAATGGCCAGAACAGCACCCGCAGACTCCCCAGCGCCGTGGACCTTCCCGCAGTGGACTTCGAAATCACGTCGAGGCCCAGATGAGTCGCGGTGCCGGCCGTGAGCGCCCACAGGGCTGGCGATTTTTTCGCTCTCGAGATGATCGCCAGCAATGACAGGAACACCAAGGTATGGGCAAAGCCGCGTTTGCCGGCTTCCCACCCATCCGTGGGAAAGCCGCGGCTTAGAACGAAGAAGATGGGCTTATCGATCAGATCCGGCAGCACGGTGCCGACCAGTATCCAGCGAAACGGAAGCTTCACCGGACACAGTCGCGTGATTGCACTGCCTATTCCGAGGTGCGCCAGAGGAAACATCACGACTCCCGGCCAAGGATCGTGCGCGTTGTTTCTGGCAGTTCAGTGCGCAAATATGATGAATTGTGGCGCACACGATAGAATCGGCTGCCACGAAGTTCCCTGAGGAGTTCTCGTGAAGGTTTACTACACCCCGGGTGCCTGCTCTTTGTCACCCCACATTGTCGCCTGCGAAGCCGGCATCGATCTGACGCTTGCGAAGGTCGATCTGCATGCCCTGCGCGCTGAAGGGCTGACTCACTAGGACAAACGACAGCAATGCTACGGATAAACCACGACGGTGAGGCGCAGCGCCTTTCGGCGCAGCTCGAGGGACACACGGCGCTGCTCGATTATGAACTCGACGGCAAGATCATGAGCATCACCCATACGCTCGTTCCCCGCCCGATCGGCGGGCGCGGCGTTGCCGCCGAATTGATGCGCAGTGCCCTCGAACTGGCCACTGCGAACGGATGGACTGTGAAGGCCGTTTGCTCCTATGCAGTTGCCTATATGAAGCGGCATCCCTCGCAGAGCCCCGATGGTCACCTTGACGAGCAGCTCGACGAGGCACTCGAGGAATCGTTTCCCGCCAGCGATCCGCCCGCGGTCGGCGGCGTGGACTAGGGACCGCGATCGCGGCGGCACAACCCAAAGGGTATAGTGCGGGTTCTCGAAAACCAGGCGGTGCAGTCATGAGTATTCATTTGAAGAGCCGGTGGGTGCTGGGCGCCGCCGCAATCGGTCTCGTGGTCAGCATTGGTCACGCTGCGCCGCCGGCGGACATCGAAGCTG
>DATAVA010000071.1:0-24317 GCA_036267975.1 Steroidobacteraceae bacterium
GTGCCGCATGGGTGAGCTCGGTGTCCATCGGTGCCTCCTGGTTGAGGACACCAATGGTCACATTTCGAATGAGGCAACGAAGTCCTTTAGTAGGATTTCACTTGAGGCAATGCGGGCGGTCAATGTAGTTGACGGCTAGCAGGCATGACCACAGCAATATCAGGCTCACCGGCGACCGACTGTGGCGACAAGGTGGCCTCTATATCGGTTTCGCCCGGCTGCGGGCCCATTGGTGCCAAGTGACCCGTCGAATCCACGCGGTCCGTGCCGACATCACGACCCTGGACATCGATGCGGTTGTAAATGCCGCGAATAGCACGCTTCTCGGCGGGGGTGGCGTTGATGGCGCGATTCACTACGCAGCCGGCCCCGATCTCAAGGAAGAATGCCGCCGATTGGGCGGATGCGAGACCGGAGAGGCTCGAATTACGGGCGCCTATCGCCTCAAGGCACGTCGGATCATTCACACCGTAGGCCCAGTTTGGAAGGGCGGGCAACGTGGTGAATCCGAGCGACTGGCCTCTTGCTACGTCGCTTGTCTTCAGTTGGCTGTAGATCACGAACTTCGAACGATTGCCTTTCCGGCAATCAGCACTGGCGCCTATGCTTATCCGGCCAAACTCGCTGCGGCAATCGCTATAGTTGCGGTGAGGGGATTCGCGGATCCTGCTGATCGCCTCGATGAGGTACTGTTCTGTTGCTACTCCCGCGAGGACTTCTCAATATATAAGCGCCTCCTACGCGACCCTTCTCCCTAGACCGCATCAGATATCCCACGGTTGACTGTCACGACTTCCGGCTGGGACCTATTTGCTCGCTCGTAGTCCATCGAGGTAGTCCGCCCACGCCTGCATCATCTGCCGCCGCTCCGCCAGGCGCTGGGCACGGTTGTACGCGGCTCGGACTTTATTCCTTTCTTTATGCGCAAGTTGCAGCTCGATGAGATCAGGATTCCAGCCCTGTTCGTTCAACAAAGTACTCGCCAGGGATCTGAAGCCGTGCGCGGTCATTTGCTCGTTACTGTAGCCAATGCGACGAAGTGCCACGCTGATCGTGTTTTCACTCATCGGCCGCATGTGTCGACCGAGCGCGGGAAAAACGAACCGCCCCCCTCCGGTGTGGATCTGAAGCTCTCGAAACATTTCTATGACCTGGTGCGCGAGGGGAACAATGTGCTGTTCCTTCATCTTCATTCGGTGAGCGGGAATACGCCATTCGGCCAGCTCGAACGAGATTTCTGACCACTCCGCCCCGCGCAACTCACCTGGACGGACGAACACGTACGGGGCGAGACGCAGCGCGGCGTGAGTTGTCCTCTGGCCGGCAAAGCCGTCAATTGCCCTGAGCAATTCGCCGACGCCGCGCGGATCGGTGATGGCCGCATAGCTGACGGTTCCTTTCGGAGCCAGCGCACCCTTCAAGTCAGCGCTGATATCGCGCCTCGCCCTACCCGTGGCGATGGCATACCGAAACACCCGGCCACAGACAGCCCGCACTCGATGAGCCGTGTCGTTGACGCCCCGCTTTTCGAGCCTTCGGAGTACCGCGAGTAGATCGGGCGCCTCAATTGAAGTGATCTGCATCTTGCCCAGGTGTGGCCCGACGATCTTGACCAACTGATCTCGATCGCGCTGCCACGTGCTATCGGTCAAGGTCGCACGTTTGGTCTGCAGCCATTCCTCCGCCACCGCCTCAAAGGTGTCGCTTTGCGCACTCTTCTCGGCCTTGCGCTTGGCGCCAGGATCTCCGCCGTCCGCCAGCAGCGTCCGTGCAGCGTCTCGTTTTGCCCGGGCTTTCTGCAACGAGGTGTCCGGATAGTTGCCCAGCGACAGTAACTTCTCCACGCCCCCAATCCGGTACTTGAAGCGCCACAAGCGGCTCCCGCTGGGATTCACCAGCAGGTACAGCCCGCGCTCGTCTGCGAGCTTGTAGGGCTTATCGAGAATCCTGGCTTTTCTGACTTCCGTATCGGTTAGCGACATAGGATTTTGGGGGTATGATCATTTCTTGACCACATCGTACCCCCAAAAACGACCCTGTCAAAACGTGGCTACCCATGGACGCCCATGAACACCGGTGGACGCCTATGGACGATAAGTGGCTGAATTATAGGTAAAATATTGGACAGCGATGGACGCCGGTGAACGGCCATGGACGCGTGTGGACAGGTAAATGGTGGAGCGGAAGGGGATCGAACCCTCGACCTTCGCATTGCGAACGCGACGCTCTCCCAACTGAGCTACCGCCCCACAGATTCGCACGGGAGCCCCGCGGCCAAGCGGCCCGGGTCCCAAAAGAGCGGGCGATTCTAGCATTCGCACCCGGGATCGCAACCCTGTAAGGGATATGATGCCCGCGGCTTGTTTTCGCATTGATTATCAAGGAGCTGGCGGGATGCTCGCACCCGGAAATCGGGCGCCGGACTTTACGGCCGCCAATCAGAATGATGAGCGGATCAGCCTCGCAGAGCTGCTCAAAAGCGGACCTCTGATCCTTTATTTCTATTCGGCCGATTTCACGCCGGGCTGCACCCGGGAAGCCTGCGCATTGCGTGACCTGCATGCGCAGTTGGCGGCGGCGGGAATCGGCGTGGCCGGCGTCAGTCCTCAGACGCCGGACAGTCATGCGGCCTTCGCCGCGAAGCACGCCCTGCCCTTTACCCTGCTGTGTGATCCGGACAAGTCGCTCGCCCGCGCCTATGACGTCGTGGGCCCGTTGGGCTTCGGTATCCGCCGTGCCAGTTTTCTGATCAGCCAGGCAGGCGTTATCGAGGACGCTGTTCTCGCGGACCTGCGCATTGCCCGTCACGAGGCGTTTTTCCGCAAGGCTGCCGCGACCCGCGCACGCTAACGCTGCAGGGGCACGTCACTCAGGCGCAGCGTGCCGAGGCGCACGTAGCACAGGCGCACCAGTATCACCGCGGCGATTGCACCGACCAGCATGGGCGCGGCCGCCGCCACGAACAGCTGACGCATGGGCAGATGCAACTGGATCAATTCTCCCCCCAGCAGCGGCCCGACGACCGAGCCGAAGCGACCGATAGCCAGTGCCCATCCGACCCCCTTGGAGCGAAACTGCGTCGGGTACAGCAGCCCCGCGGCTGCGTTGTTGCCGAACTGCGCACCCAGCACACACAACCCCGCGACGGTCGCCAACGGCGCGAGTTCGCCGTAAGACATACCGCTGCTGCCAATGGCCGCGATGGCCGGCGCGGCGCACACGAAGAGTATCGCGATGACGACAAAACCGAATTGATCCAGCAGCACGCTGACCAGCAAACCACCGACGGTTCCCCCGATGTGATACAGGCTGGAGGCCAGGGCCGCCTTGTCGGGTGCGAGGCCCGCGTTGTTGAACAGCAGCGGGGTCCAGGAATTCAGGAAGTAATTGGCCATCAGCGCGGTCACAAAACACACCCACAGAAGCGGTGTGATCGCTGTGAATCCCGGTCCGAATATCTGCGCCAGCCCCAAGCCGCCGCCGGGCTTCGACCCCGTCGTAGCCTCGAACTGCGTGTCTTCGGCCAGGTTCAGATCGCGGCGCATGCGGCGCGCGGTGGCCAGCAACTCTGCGCGTCGCTCGGGGCGGCCGCCGAGGAACTTCACTGACTCCGGCAGCGCGAACAACAGACAACCGCCCACCAGCAGCGGTACCGCCCCGCCGACCACGAACAGGACTGGCCAACCAAAGGTAGGCACCATCCACGCAGAAATGTATCCCGGCGCGCTGCTGCCCAGAGTGATGCCGGTAAACATCAACACGACCAGGGTCGCCCGCAGGCGCTTGGGCGAGAGTTCGGAATTCAGTGCGATGGTATTCGGCATCAGGCCGCCGATGCCAATTCCGGTCAGGAAGCGCAGCGCAATGGTCGCCCAGTAGGCGTGTTCCAGTAATACCGCCAGGGTGGTCACGCCGTAGATGACACTGCCCAGCACAATCGCCACCTTGCGACCGTACTTGTCTCCGACGTAACCCAGCAGCGGCGCTCCCGCCAGCACACCGACCAGGCTCGCGGTGATGACGATGCCGAGGTGGCTCGCATTCACATGCCACAGCTTCGACAAGGTGGGCAATGCAAAGGGCATGACACTGATGTCATAGCCATCGGCAAACATTGCCAGGAATGACCAGATCAGCAGGTTGAGATTGAACCTGCTAAATTTCTGGCCATCGACAAGATCATCGATCCGGATGGTCTGGCCCAAATCGCCCCCTGTATTGCCCGGCAACCGTTACTCGTCCACGAGTGTAACGCTGCCTTCCGTCACCTTCGCGACACAATCGGCCAGACTTTCCACGGACAGATTGACCGGCTCGCGTCGATTCACGTCCCAGCGCACGCGCACCGACGCCGCCTGCTGGAACTTGAGGCCGCTCAGCACGTAACAGTCGACCCGGGTGCCGTCACTCACGATCCACAGATCGCGCTCGGCCGCAGCGTCCCAGGCCCGCGCATAAAAGGTGCTCGCGAGGCGCGGCCGCAATTCTTCGGATTCCGGCAACTCACGCAGCAACCGCCCGAACTTCACCGGGTCATCCAGGGTTGCGGTCAGACGGCGGACCGACACGCTTGCCGGTGCCATGCGGCGACTCCAGAACCAGTTCATTTCCCCGTCACTTGCTGCGCCCACTCGTGAGCGCACCAGCATACCTGCGCGGCTCCGACTTTTTGACTCCGTTGGACGTCGCGAAATCCCGACGCGATTCGGTTAAACCGTGTCCGGGGAGTATAGCCCTGTCATGATCGCCGTGACGGTGAGTACCGCGGCAATGATCAGGTATTCGTTCAGCAACGAGCGCCGCAGCCGTGGCACGGCGGTCGGAATGTTCTGCCACAGCGCGGGGGTCAGCCGCAGCTTGTTCAGTGCCGCGAAGCCCATCAGCGCGCCAAAACCGGCCACTTTTACCAGCAGCAGCTGGCCGTAGGGTTGCCCGAAGGCGGCCCAGCCGGGTACCAGCAGTACCGCGACAGTTCCTCCCGCCAACAGCAGCCCAGGCACGATCCACACGGCAGCCCGCGAAAATCTTTCCAGCACTGCGGCCGCGGTGGCCGGCGCCTCGTGAATCACGGCTTGCCGCAGCGGCCATAGCGCGCCAAACCAGAAAGTCATGCTCAGCAGATGGGCCAGCAACAGCAACGCCAGCAGCGTTCGATGCGGGTGATCGACGGTATGTCCGATGACGGTGAACCCCACGGCCAGCACCACGGTACCGCCCAGGCACAACAGACCCGACATGCCGCGCGCGGAAGCCTGCAGGCCCACCAGTACCAGCAGCAGACCAAGCAGCTGCAGGCGCATGGCGGTACCCGCAGCGCTGTGCCAGGCGAGCGCCTGCATGCGTGCGTGCCACAGTCCCGAGAACTCGCCCGCAAGCCGGGCCGCCTCGAAGCTGAACTGCAGCAGCACCAGTGCGATGGCGAGCACCGTCGCGATTCGCAGCACTCGTTCGATTCGTAACCCGCAGCCCGGCACGGAAGTCCCGAAGAGGGTCACGAATACCGCGCCGCCCGCCGCCTGGAACATCGCGATGAAGCTTAAAGCGCGGATCAGTACCGCGACTGCATCCACCATCATTTGACGGTGAAGTGTACGGTCCCATGGGTGACGTGCCCGTCGGTGCCGATGACCCGCCAGGTCAGGCTCCACGCACCCGGCGTCAATTTCGGCAACCCGACATGCAGCTGCTGCGCGGGTTGTTGCGGCAGGGACGCCACTTCGAGCGCAGACCCCGACCCCTGCATCAGCGTCAATGCCGTCAGCTGCGAACGTTCCGAAAACCCCAGCACGACTTCGGTGGGCGCCGCAACGGTGCTGCCCTCAGCGGGCACGCAGCTGCGCAGGTGCGAGTGCGCGTTGGCGGTGGCGGTGGCGGCGGTGCCCACGAATAGCACGGCCAGCCAGACGTTGGCCTTGTTCATCGCGATCCGACTCCTTAGCCTCACCCCGAACGGGGCGGTGGTCGATTCTTGCACGTTTCGCTTCACCGCACCGAAGGGTGCCGCACGGCTCAATCCTGCCGCAACCGGTACCCCAGTCCCGCCTCGGTCACCAGGAACTGCGGCCGATGCGGCAGCGGCTCCAGCTTCGAGCGCAGATTCTTGATGCACACCCGCAGGCTGCGCGAGTCTCCCAGATGACCGGGTCCCCACACTTCGCGGATCAGCTGGGTCTGCATCACGATCATGCCGCTGTGCCGCGCCAAGCATTCGAGCACCCGGAACTCCAGGGGAGTCAGGTGCAGCGGACCCTCCGCGCCTGTTGCATCACGCCGCTGCAGATCCACCTGGATGGATCCGAACACCAGCAGCGGGATCTGCTCCCCGGCACGTGCGTTACGCCGCAGCGCCGCGCGTACCCGCGCCAGCAGTTCGCCCGCGCTGAAGGGTTTGGTGATGTAGTCATCGGCGCCGGCGTCGAGCGCCGCGATCTTCTGTTCTTCCATCGTGCGCGCCGAGAGCACGACGATGGGCACGGGTGACCAGCTGCGCACGCCGCGAATCACCGTCAGGCCATCGCCGTCGGGGAGCCCCAGGTCCACCAGCAGCAGATCCGGCTTGTGCGCGCGCGCCTCGATGTCGGCGCGGGCAGCCGTCGCGGCCTGGATCACCCGAAAGCCACCCGAACCCAGCAAGGCCTGCAGTACCGCGCGGATGGCAGCATCATCCTCGATGATCAGAATCTGATGCATCGCCTGCGTCATGACGGCTCCGGTTCCACCGTCGGCAGCGTCAGTTCGATGCGGGTACCACCCGCGGCCCGCGCGTGGGCCTCGATTTCCCCGCCATGCGCGCGAATGATGGCCCGGCAGATCGCAAGTCCCAGCCCAACCCCGACGATCGTCCCCTCGCCCGTGCCGCGCTGAAATTTCTCAAACAGCAGGGCCGGATCGCCCGTGGGCAAACCCGGACCATCATCATCGACGGTCACGCGCACCCGTGAGCCCGGCACCCGCCCTGCGCCATTGGCATCGACGATGGCGGCAATCACGATATGCGTTCCGGGCGGTGTGTACTTGACGATATTGTCCAGCAGGTTCGTGAAGACCTGGGTGATGAGCGTCGCATCCACATAAACCGGCGGCAGATCCGCGGGCAGGCGCAGCTCCACGCCATAGCGCTCGAGCGGCTCCGCCAAAGTACGCAGCGCCGACTCCACCAGGTCATCGAGCGTCTGCCAGTCATTGCGCAGCCTGATCTGCCCTGATTCGAAACGCATCAGGTCAAGAACGTTGGAGATCAGATCGGACATCTCGCGCGCCTTGGTTTCGATCGAGCGCGCGAGCGCCGCGCGGGTGGCCTCATCCAGCGACGCACCATGGTCGGCCAGCGTGCTGCCGGCCCCCGCCATCACCGCCAGCGGCGTGCGCAGATCGTGTGAAATCGACGCCAGCAGCGTGTTGCGCAGGCTCTCGCCTTCGGCCGAAACCCGCGCGGCTTCGGCCTGTTCAGCCAGCAACGCCCGTTCCAGCGCCAGGCCGATCTGCCCGGCGAAAGTTTCCAGCAGATGGCGCTGTTCGGGCAGCATCACCCGGCGCCGGTTCTCCGGCAGCACCGCCAGCACCCCCAGCAGTCGGTGCACGTCGCCCAACGGCACGTAGAGCGCGGCAGCTCCCGGCAAGGTGTCGGTACCGAGCCCCGCCTGGCGCCCGTGGTCGGCCACCCACTGCGCCACCGCCAGATCCGCGCCGCGCAAGGCAGTCTCACCGGGTTTGTCGGTGGGAAAGTGCAGGCGACCGCGCGCATCCGGCAGCAGCACGACGACTTTGCAGCGGAATACTTCGGCCACGTGGCGTACCGCCACCTCGCACATCTTCGCGGTGCCGCGGGTCGCCGCCAGTTCCCGGCTCATCGCATACAGCAGTGCCGTGCGACGTTCGCGTGCCCCGGAAACCCGCGTCTGCTGGCGCACGCTCGCCATCAGGGTCGCGATGATCACGGAGATCATCAGCATCACCCCGAAGGTGAGCAGATACTGCGCGTCCGAAACGGCAAAACTGTAGCGCGGCAGAACAAAGAAGTAGTCGAACGATGCCACGCTCAAAACCGAGGCCAGCACCGATGGCCCGCGCCCCAGGCGCAGGCCGGCGAGGGTCACGCCCAGCAAGTACACCATCACCAGATTGACCGTGTCCACGTGCGGGAACATGACGAAGGCGGCCAGTGTGCACGCAACCGTCAACGCCACCGCTCCGGCGTAGCGACTCCAGCGTATCGGCGCGGCCGGACGCTCCGACCGCGGCGCCGTCCGCACCGGATCGCTCGTGGACGATTCGGTGGCCGCGACCGTGATGACATCGAAGCCGCGCGCGCGCCTGGCCAGTTCGATCGCCGCCGAGGGCCGCAGCAGCGCCCGCCAGCCGTAGCGCTTCGGAGAACCCACGATCACGCGGGTGATGTGCCGGGTCGCCGCGTACTCCAGCAGCGCCTCGACGGCCGTCGGGCCGTCCAGCGTGACCGTCTCCGCGCCCAAGGATTCCCCGAGCCGCAGCAACTCGATGCGTCGGTTGCGCTGCCGCTCCGAGAGTTTGAGCAAGGCCGGCGTTTCCACGTAGACCACTGTCCAGTCGGCATCGAGCGCGTCCGCCAGGCGCTTGCCGACGCGGATCAGCTGTTCGGACTGCGCATCCGGCCCGGTGGCGACCAGTACCCGATCGCTTGCCAGCCGCGAATGCGGCGTGCGCTCGCCAGCCGCCGAATCACGCGCCGCAGCCTCGACCCGGTCCGCGACCCGCCGCAGCGCGATCTCGCGCAGCGCCATGAGATTCGGCTTGCGGAAGAAACGCTCGACCGCGTTGGCCGCATCCTCGTGCAGGTAGATCTTGCCGGCGCGCAATCGGGCGAGCAGATCATCGGGCGGTAAATCGATGAGCTCGACCTCATCCGCCTTGTCGAACACATGATCGGGCAGCGTCTCGCGCTGCTGCACGCCCGTTGTTTGCACGATCAGATCATTGAGGCTTTCCAGGTGCTGGACGTTGACCGTCGTCCACACATCGATCCCGGCCTCGAGCAGCTCCTCCACATCCTGCCAGCGCTTCGGGTGGCGCGGCGGTGGCTCCCCGCCCACCGGATTGGAATGCGCCAGCTCGTCCACCAGCAGAATCGCCGCATGCCGAACCAGTGCGGCATCCAGATCGAATTCGCTGCGGGCGATGTCACGATAACGAACGGTTAGCGTCGGCAGCCGTTCGATGCCTTCGGTGAGGCGTTCGGTTTCGACTCGGCCATGGGGTTCGACATAGCCCAGCACCACATCGGTGCCCGTCGCCTTGATCGCCCGCGCCGCCTCGAGCATGGCGTAGGTCTTGCCGACACCGGCGGCGGCGCCGAAGAAAATCCGCAGCTGTCCGCGCTGCGCCCGCGCTTCTTCCGCCTGGACGTGTTCCAGTAACTGATCGGGATCCGGTCGCTCCACCATGCCCCTAAGGCTACCTGCTACCCGCGCCGGCAGCGAGATCATCCAGCGCGAGGTTCAGCGCCAGGACGTTGACGCGCGGTTCCCCGAAGACGCCCAACCAGCGAGCCTGGGAGTGCGCTTCAATCACGGTTCGCAGTACTGACAACGGCATGCCGCGCGCACGCGCGACCCGCGGCGCCTGGTACAGCGCCGCCGCGATGCTTTCCTGCGGGTCAAGGCCGCTGGCCGACGCCGTGACCAGATCCACCGGGATGGGCGCGCGGTTGCCCGGATCGGCCGCCTGCAGGGCCTGGATATGGCCCTTGATGCCATCGATGAGGGCCGGATTGAGGGGGCCGAGGTTCGAACCCGTGGAAGCCGTACCGGCATAGGGCTGCGGTGATGTGGCCGAGGGTCGACCCCAGAAATACTTCGCATCACTGAAGTTCTGGCCAATGAGGCTCGAACCGATCGGCTTATCCCCCCGGAAGATGATGCTGCCCGAGGCTGCCGGTCCGAAGGCAGCCTGGGCGATACCGGTGATGACCAACGGGTACACCAACCCGGTAAGCACGGTAAAGAACAGGAACAGCACGAGCGCGGGACGTATGAGTGAACGCATGACAATCAACCTCTAAGTCAGGTGGATCAGTTCGAGACCCAGGTCAATGATCTTGATGCCCGCGAATGGCACGAGGATGCCGCCCAAGCCATAGACCAGCAGGTTACGACGCAGCAGGACCGCCGCCCCGAGCGCGCGATACTTGACGCCCTTCAACGCCAGCGGAATCAGCAAGATGATGATGAGTGCGTTGAAGATCACGGCCGACAGGATTGCCGAGAACGGGCTCGCCAGGTGCATGACGTTCAGGGCGTTGAGCTGCGGATAGGTGGTCGCGAATGCTGCCGGGATGATGGCAAAATACTTCGCCACATCATTGGCGATGCTGAAGGTCGTCAGCGAGCCGCGGGTCATCAGCATCTGCTTGCCGGTCTCGACCACTTCGATGAGCTTGGTGGGATTGGAGTCCAGGTCCACCATGTTGCCCGCCTCCTTCGCCGCCTGGGTCCCGGTATTCATGGCCACGGCGACATCGGCCTGCGCCAGGGCCGGTGCATCGTTGGTGCCGTCGCCCGTCATCGCCACCAATCGCCCCTGCGCCTGGTGAGCGCGGATCAGGCGCAACTTCGCCTCCGGCGTCGCCTCCGCGAGGAAGTCATCGACGCCTGCTTCGGCGGCAATCGCCGCCGCGGTGAGTTTGTTGTCGCCCGTGATCATGATGGTTTTGATTCCCATCCGCCGCAGCTCACCGAAGCGCTCCTTGATTCCGCCTTTTACGATGTCCTTGAGTTCAATGATGCCGAGAACCCGGCCCCCGTCAGCCACGAGCAATGGCGTACTGCCGCGTCGGGCGACTTCCTGGACCGCCCCCTGAATGCCCTTGGGGAACACTCCACCGACATCCTCGACCTGTTTCAGGATGGCATCCGCCGCGCCCTTGCGGACCTGGCGCGATCCGATGTCCACGCCACTCATGCGCGTGTGTGCCGAGAACGCGACGAAGGTGGCGCCGAGGGCCCCCAGATCGCGCTCGCGCAACGCAAAGCGCTGCTTGGCGAGCACCACGATACTGCGGCCTTCGGGGGTCTCATCGGCCAACGAGGCAAGCTGTGCGGTACTGGCGAGTTCCTCTTCGGTCACCCCCGGGGCCGGCATGAAGGCGGCGGCCTGCCGATTGCCCAGCGTGATCGTGCCGGTTTTGTCCAGCAGCAACACATCGACATCCCCGGCCGCTTCCACCGCGCGCCCGGAGGTGGCGATGACGTTCGCCTGCATCATGCGGCTCATGCCCGCCACACCGATGGCCGACAGCAGCGCACCGATGGTGGTGGGAATGAGGCACACCAGCAACGCGACGAGAGCCGTGATGCTGACCGGCGTGCCGAGCTTCGCGACCGCCACGCTGTAGAGCGAATACGGCAACAGCGTCGCGGTCGCAAACAGGAACACGAGAGTCAGCGCCACCAGCAGGATGGTCAGCGCAATCTCATTCGGCGTCTTCTGACGTTTCGCGCTCTCCACCATCGCAATCATGCGATCAATGAAGGTCTCACCCGGATTGACCGTCACCCGCACGATGACCCAGTCGGACAATACGCGGGTGCCCCCGGTGACCGCCGAAAAATCACCACCGGATTCGCGGATGACCGGCGCCGACTCGCCGGTGATGGCGCTTTCATCCACGGACGCCGCGCCTTCGATGACTTCGCCATCGGCCGGCACGTAGTCACCTGCCTCGACCAGCACCACGTCCCCCCGCCGCAGCTGCGTGGCCGCGACCGTGCTGTGGCGCGTGCGGTCGCAGGGATCCGCGAGTTTCTTCGCCGCCGCGCTTTGCTTCAGGCCGCGCAGTGCCGCGGCCTGCGCCTTGCTGCGCCCTTCGGCCAGTGCCTCCGCGAAGTTCGCGAACAGCAACGTGAACCACAACCAGACAGCGACATTGATGATGAACCAGGGCGGCGCCTCGCCCTTACCCAGCAATGCCTGTATTCCCAGCAGTGTGGTCAGGATCGCGCCGATATAGACCACAAACATCACCGGATTGCGCCACTGCATGCGTGGATCCAGCTTACTGAAGCTGTCCGCCACGGCGGGCCCCAGCAACGACCGATCGAACATGGACAGTTTCTGATGTGTCATGATTTATTTGCCTTCAGTGCGGGCCGTCAGTGCCACAGCGTCAGATGTTCGACGATCGGGCCCAACGCCAGCGCCGGCACAAAGGTCAGAGCGCCGACCAGAAGAATGGTGCCGATCAGCAGCACGACGAAGGTCGGCCCGTGCGTCGGCATGGTTCCGGAGGTGACCGGTACGCGTTTTTTCGCAGCCAGCGAGCCCGCCACGGCCAGTACCGCAACAATCGGCCAGTAGCGTCCAAACCAGATCGCCAGCCCCAGCGCCACGTTGTAGAACGGCGCATTGGCGGACAAGCCGGCAAAGGCGCTGCCGTTGTTATTGGATGCCGAGGTAAACGCATAGAGGATTTCAGAGAATCCATGCGCGCCGGGATTGGCGACTCCCGCCTGCCCCGCGGTCACCGATACGGCCACCGCGGTCCCCACGAGCACCAGGGCGGGCATGACGAGGATCACGATGGAGGTCATCTTCATCTCGAAGCCCTCGATCTTCTTGCCCAGGTACTCGGGTGTGCGTCCGATCATCAGCCCGGCGATGAACACACCCACGATGGCGAAAACCAGGATGGAGTACAGGCCCGTCCCCACTCCTCCGAACACCACCTCACCCAGCTGCATCAGGAACAGCGGCACGAAGCCGCCCAGCGGCGTGTACGAGTCGTGCGCGGAATCGACCGCGCCCGTGGAAGTCGCCGTGGCCACGGTGGCAAACAATGCCGAGGCGCCGATGCCAAAGCGGGTTTCCTTGCCTTCCATGTTGCCGCCGGACTGCAGCGCGCCGGCAGCCTGATCGACGCCCAGGCGTGCGATGAGCGGATTACCGGCCTGCTCGTTGTATTCGGCGAGCCCCGCCAGCGGCACCAGCAGGATGAACATTGCCGCGAGGACCGCCCAGCCCTGGCGCGTGTCCCCCACCGAGCGCCCGAAGGTATGGGTCAAAGCGGCGGGAATCAGCAGGATGGCGAGCATTTCCAGGAAATTCGTGAGCGCATTGGGATTCTCATACGGATGCGCGGAGTTCGCATTCATGAAGCCACCACCGTTGGTGCCCAATTCCTTGATGCTCTCCTGCGAGGCGACCGGGCCCATGGGCAGCGTCTGGGTGTGGGCTTCGAGCGTCGTCACGTCCTTGTAGGCGCTGAAGGTCTGCACCACGCCCTGCGAAGCCAGAACCAGTGCCAGAACGGCGGCGATCGGCAGCAGGACATAAAGAGTCGTGCGCGTCAGGTCCACCCAGAAATTGCCGATGGTGGCGCAGCTGTGCCGCGCCAGGCCACGAATCAATGCAAAGGCCACCACGATTCCGGTGGCGGCAGACATGAAATTCTGTACCGCGAGGCCCGCCATCTGCGTCAGGTTGCTCATGGTCGATTCGCCTGAGTACCCCTGCCAGTTGGTGTTGGTGATGAAGCTCAGCGCGGTGTTGAAAGAGGAGTCCGCTGAGACGTTGGCAAATGCCTGGGGATTCAGCGGCACCCACAGCTGCAGACGCTGCAGCCCATACAGCACCAGTGCGCCCACGGTGTTGAACAGCAGCAGTGCGAGCGCATAGCGCTTCGAATCCATTTCCGCCGCGGGATCCACCCCAGCGGCGCGGTAGGCCACGCGTTCGACGGGCGCGCCGACACGCAGTGGCCAGATGGGCGCGCCGTCCATCACATGCGCCATGTACCTGCCCAACGGCTTGACGCACAGCAATACCACGCCGAGATAGACCACCAGCAATATGAGGGTCGAGGCAGCCATCAGAACTTCTCCGGCTTGATCAGTGCGTACAGCAGGTACCCGCACAGGGCGACACAGAGCAGCCCGCTCACGAGGTAGATCGTGGTCATTGCGCGCTCCTGATGCGATCAATCGCCCAGACCAGCCAATGCGTCACGGCGTAAAGCGCAATGACAGCCAATAGAAATATGACGTCCACGACGGCCTCCTTTCGGCGATGTCTGAGGACTGTAGCGATGCAGCGGTGAGCGCGGCGTTAGTAAATTCTCCGCCCACCGATTGCGAGGATTTGACACAGGAACGCGTGCGGCCACATCCTGCCGGCACACTTCAGGGGAAACTGCGATGCGCACAGCACTCCAGATGCTCGCCGCCACGCTGGTGCTGGGACTGACGGCAACGCTCAGCGCCGCACCCGCGCTTGCTGCCGATGCCGGCAAACCAGAAAAAATCGGCATCATCGGCACCGGTCGGATCGGTGGCGCGTTGGCACGCGCCTGGGTCAAGGCCGGTCATGAGGTTTTCGTCTCCTCACGCCACCCCGAGCAACTGCAGAGCCTGGTCGCCGAGTTGGGTACGCATGCCCATGCGGGCACACCCCAGCAGGCCGCTGCGTTCGGCACCGTCATCCTGGTCTCCATTCCCTACGCTGCCATGAGGCAGATCGGCACCGACCTGCGCGGGCAGCTTGCCGGCAAAGTGATTCTCGATACCAGCAATCCCTCCCCTGGACGCGATGGTCCGATGGCCATCGACGCGCAAAAGAAGGGCGCCGGCGTGACGACCGCGGAATTGCTGCATAGCAGCCGTGTCGTGCGCGCGTTCAATTGCATCGGTGCCGCCTCACTCGCCAGGGACGGATTTCGTCAGCCCGAGCACCTTGCGATTCCGATTGGCGGGGACGATGCACAGGCGCTGGCAGTCGCCGAACGATTGGTGCGCGAAATCGGTTTCGATCCGGTGGTCATCGGATCGCTGGCGAAGACCCGGGTCTTCGACTTAGGCCAGCCCCTCGCTACCGGTTCGCTGACCGCAGCGCAGATGCGCAGCAAAGCCGAGCAACTGCCGCCGCAGTAGGCTTTGGGTGTGCTTGCGCAAGAAACATCAAGAACGTGCGCGAATAATTTTCTATGATTACCGCCCATGCGAAATCAGGAAATTCCATACCTGCTCAAGGACCTTCGCCGTCGCCTTGACGGAAGTATGACGCTGGCTGGCATGGCTCGGCGCGCGGGCCAGTCGCAATTCAATTTCCATCGTAATTTTCGCAAAGCGCTCGGCGAGACACCGCGCCAGTACATCGAGCGCCTGCGCCTCGAGCAGGCCGCGACGCGACTCATCGGTTCCCGCGACTCGGTCTGCCGGATCGCCCTGCAGTGCGGATTCGCAAGCCACGAGGTATTCACGCGTGCATTTCGACGGCAGTTCGGCTGCGCACCGATGCAGTATCGTGCGACGGCATTGCCGCAGGCATCACAGGCCGTGCGTGCGAAGCATATCGCGCTCACGACCCAGATCGGTCCGTGCATCCACCTGTTCCACTTTCCGCTGCACCACTCAACCAGGAAGTCGACCATGCCCACACTATCGGTAACCCGCCAGCAGTACGCCGGCCAGCACATCCTGCTCATTCGCCGGAAAATTCCGCGTCCGCAGCTGCAGGGGATGCTCGCGGAGTGTTTTGGCAGGCTGTATGCCCATGGGAAGAAGGCCGGACTGCCGATCGCCGGTTGGCCGGTGGCCCGCTATCTGTCGGTCGGACCCGGACAGTGGACGGTCGAGGCTGCGATGCCCGTGGCGATCTCAGCAACGGGGGAGGGCGAGATGGAGCCCGGCATGCTGCCGACCGGACCTGTCGCCCTCGGGATTCACGGCGGCGCTTACGAGCAGCTTCCCGAGACCTACGTCGCCATCGAGAAATGGATGGAGGCCAATGATGCAAGTGCGGGCGGCGCCCCGTGGGAATCGTATGTGACGGACCCGGCGCAACACCCCGATCCGGCCCACTGGAGAACCGAGGTCTACTGGCCGCTCGCGGTAAAGTGACCGGGCGCGCTTATCGGCCAGCCGCCGGCTTGCCGGTGAAAACCGCCAATTGATCCGCGAACGCACGCTGGTAGGCCGGCCGCGCTTCGCCGCGGGCGACATAGGCGCACAGATTCGGATAGGCGTCCAGAATTCCCGATGCCTTCAACCTCAGCAGCACCGTCACCATCATCAGGTCGCCCGCGCTGAACGCACCATCGAGCCACTCGGCCGCGCCAAGGCGTGCGGAAAGTTCACCCAGCCGGCCACGGATGCGATCCTCGACGGCAGGCAGGCGCTGCGCGTACCAGGACTCGTCGCGCTCCAGGAACATCGTGGTTTGCAGATCCAGGATCGGCGGTTCGACCGTGTTGAGCGCGGCAAACATCCATGTGATCGCGCGCGCCCTGGCATTTGCAGCGATGGGCAGCAGGCCTGCATGTTGCTCTGCGATATGAAATACGATCGCCCCCGACTCGAACAGGACAAGGTCGCCTTCTTCATAAGTCGGAATCTGCCCGAAAGGGTGAAGCGCTCGATGCGCGGGCTCCTTCATCGCAGCGAACGAAACGAGACGAACCTCGTAGGGCTGGCCCACTTCTTCAAGCGCCCAGCGCACGCGCATGTCACGCGCCAGTCCCCTGCCGCGATCGGGCGACCGTTCAAAGGCGGTAATGATTGGAGGCATTGGGGTCGCCCTCACTGTCTTGGATGAATCTGCGACGAACGGCTCGCCGCGGATTCGACATGTCCGACATTAATTTCTCGGCGATCGCGGCCAAGCCCACGAAAAGCGCTCCGGTGGTGGTTTATGGCGGAGAGGGTGGGATTCGAACCCACGGTACCCGTGAAGGTACGCCAGTTTTCAAGACTGGAGCATTCAACCGCTCTGCCACCTCTCCACGTCGCAAGCTTACCGGTTACTTGCCCTTGCGCGAAACGTCGTAGGTTCCCAACCCCGGCTTGAAGCTCTTCTCGTCGATGAACTGCCGGATGCCTTCCTTGCGACCCTCGCTGTCGAAGGAGTCGGAGGCCTCCTGCGCACGGATCAGGTAGTCCTCGGCATTGTCGAAGGTCATTTCGTGAACCCGGCGCACGGCATCCTTCGCCGCCTTCAGCGCCACGGGGTTCTTCTTCAACAACACTTCGCAGATCGCGACCACACGAGCCTTCAATTGCGCCAGCGGTACCGCCTCATTCACCAGTTTCCATTCCGCGGCCTTCTTGCCCGAGATGCCCTCGCCGGTCATGGTGTGGTACATCGCATCGCGATAGCTCATCAGATCCGTGGCGACCTTGGTCGCGCCGCCACCGGGCAGGATGCCCCAGTTGATCTCGGATAACCCAAAGGTCGCCTCCTCGGCCGCAATCGCCAGGTCACACGCATACAGCGGGCCGTAGCCGCCGCCGAAGCACCAGCCGTTCACCATCGCGATGGTCGGCTTCTGGAACCAACGCAGTTTGCGCCACCAGGCATAGGCCTCCGACTGCGCCTTGCGCGTGCCCTTGAGGCCCTGCGCGGCGGTCTCGCGAAAGTATTCCTTCAGATCCATGCCGGCCGACCAGGCGCTGCCCTCCCCGGTCAGGACCAGTACGCCCACGTCATCACGGAACTCGAGCTCCTCGAGTGCCTTCAGCATGGCTCGATTGAGCGGCGGATTCATTGCATTGCGCTTGTCCGGACGGTTGAACTTCAACCACGCGATGCGATTCTCGACGTGATGGGACACGACATCTGTGCTGCTCATGATCACTTTCCTTATGGTTTCACGATGCGCGCAAGCCCGCGCATGTAGGGTTGCAGGACGGCCGGCACGGTGATGCTGCCATCCGCGTTCTGATAATTTTCGAGCACCGCGACCAGCGCTCGACCGACCGCCACGCCCGAACCGTTCAGCGTGTGCACGGCCTCAGGCTTGCCCGTGGCCGGATTGCGCCAGCGCGCCTGCATGCGCCGGGCCTGGAAGGCCTCGAAATTGCTGCACGAGGAGATCTCGCGGAACTTCTCCTGCGCGGGCAGCCACACTTCCAGATCATAGGTCTTGGCACTGCCAAAACCGATATCACCGGCGCACAGGGCCACGGTCCGATACGGGATCTCGAGTTTCTCGAGCACCGTCTGCGCATGCCCGGTGAGATCCTCCAGCGCCGCATACGACTTATCCGGCGTCACGATCTGAACCAGTTCCACCTTGTCGAACTGGTGGTTGCGGATCATGCCGCGGGTGTCCTTGCCGGCCGATCCTGCCTCCGAGCGGAAACTCGGGGTATGGCACACGAACTTCAGCGGCAACGATTCCGCCGCGACGATCTGGTCGCGCACCAGGTTGGTGACCGGCACTTCAGCGGTCGGAATCAGATAGAACGGCTGCTCCCCGCGCACCGCGAACAGATCCTGCTCGAACTTCGGCAGCTGCCCGGTGCCGACCAATGCGGCCGCGTTCACCATGTAGGGCGCGTAGATCTCGGTGTAGCCATGCTCGACGGTGTGCAGATCCAGCATGAACTGGGCGAGTGCGCGATGCAGATGCGCGATCTGATTGCGCAGCACCACGAAGCGTGCCCCCGAGATTCTCGCGGCGGCCTCAAAATCCATCCCCGCCAGGCCCTCGCCGAGCACGACATGGTCGAGGGGTTTGAAATCAAACTTGCGCGGCTCGCCCCAGCGACGCACTTCCCGGTTCGCCGTCTCATCACGCCCTTCCGGTACCGACTCGTGCAGCAGGTTCGGCAGGTTCAGCTGCAGCGCATCCAGTTCGCTCTGCACGGCTGTCAGTGACGCATCAACCCGACCCAGCTCATGCGTCAACGCTTCGGCGCGCGCCAGCAGCTCAGTCGCATCCTGACCCTTGCCCTTGGCCTGACCCACGGCTTTCGCATTGCTGTTGCGTTCGGCGCGCACCCGATCGGCATCGATCTGGGCGCGTTTGCGCTGCTCTTCGAGCGCCGTGATCCGGGCTTCATCCAGCACGAAACCACGGCGCGCGAGATTTCGCACGACGCCCGGCAGATCGGCACGTAGCAGTTTCGGATCAATCACGTCGAGCCTTTCTCATCCGTTTTTTTATCCCGCAGGCGTGCCAAAGCCTCACCGATGCGGATCTCGAGCCCCCGGGGCGCGGGCCGATAGTATCGCCGATCCGGCAGCTCATCGGGCAGATAGCGTTTCCCCGCGGCATAGGCATCCGGCTCATCGTGGGCGTAGCGATAGCCCTGCCCGTGACCCAGTTCTTTCATCAGACGGGTCGGGGCATTGCGCAAACGCGCGGGCACCTCCAGGGTGCCGAACCGCTCCACGTCCTGGACGACCTCGCCCATCGCCACGTACACGGCATTGCTTTTGGGGGCACACGCCAGATACACCACGGCCTCCGCAATGGCCAGTTCGCCTTCCGGACTGCCCAGTCTTTCATAGGCCTGCCAGGCATCCAGGGTGATGCCCAGGGCGCGCGGATCCGCCAGGCCGATATCCTCGACCGCCATGCGCACCACCCGGCGGGCGACGTACAAGGGATCGCAGCCACCATCCAGCATCCGCGCCAGCCAGTACAGTGCGCCGTCGGGATCCGTGCCGCGCACCGCCTTGTGCAGTGCCGAGATCTGATCGTAGAACTGATCCCCGCCCTTGTCGAAGCGGCGCCGGCCGCCGCTGGCAACCTCCTGTGCGATCTCCACCGTGAGCTCACCGCCGCGTGCGCCGATCAGCGCGGCCGCCACTTCCAGCGAATTGAGCGCACGGCGCGCATCGCCATCGGCCGAGCGCGCGATGAGCTCGAGCGCTTCGGGGAGCGCGCGCAGCTGCTCGGCGCCCAGACCCCGCTCGCTGTCGCGCAACGCTGCGTTCAACACACCGACCAGATCCTCAACTCTCAAGGCCTTCAGCACATAGACGCGGGCCCGCGACAGCAGCGCGCTGATGACTTCGAAGCTGGGATTCTCGGTGGTCGCGCCGATGAAGATCAGCGTGCCATCTTCCAGAAACGGCAGGAACGTGTCCTGCTGGGCCTTGTTGAAACGGTGCACTTCATCCAGAAACAGCACCGTGGGTTTGCCGCTCGTGTGCCGCTCCTGGCGGGCCTGCTCCACCGCGGCGCGGATGTCCTTCACCCCCGCCATCACGGCCGAGAGCGCCAGGAACTGCGCCTCGGCGCGGCCGGCGATGAGCCGCGCGAGGGTCGTCTTGCCGGTGCCCGGCGGACCCCACAACACCATTGAATGCAGGCGCCCGCCTTCGAGCGCTTGACGCAGCGGCTTGCCCGGCGCCAGCAGATGCGGCTGGCCGACGAACTCCTCGAGACTGCGCGGTCGCATGCGATCCGCGAGGGGCCGCAGCGCCGCGTTGCCCGCGGAATATTCGGCCGTCACCTTCAACGCCCCGCGAGACTCTCGACCCAGCGCAACCACGAACCGCGGCTGCGCGGCACACAGGTCAAGAGAATGGCGAGTGCGATCAGCACCCCGCAGGTGTCGGCAATCCAGTCATGAATATCCATGTCACGACCGAGTCCCATGGTGCCCTGCGCCACTTCGATGGCTGCGCCCAGCGCCGACATCGAGACGCCGAGGATCCAGAAGCGTTGCCGACGCACCAGACCGCCGAACCAGAAGGTCAGGCCGAAGAAGGCGGTCGCATGTTCAATCTTGTCGTTCACATGCAGATCGGGCACATACGCTGACGGTGCCAGGGTCGAGTAGAGGATGAACAGGACCATCGCCCAGCCCAGTGCCCACCACAGCCCGGCCAGGTGTGGCAGTTCAGGCTGCGGATTCACTTGCGCGCGGTCCCGAGAACATCCACCCCCGGCGGCGGCGTGAACGACACTTCAGCGTTTGTCACCGGCGCGTTGCGCTGTGAGTGGCTGAAGGTGAGCGTGGAGGCCTGGCCGAGCTTGTCCTCAAGAATCATCTGCCGCAGTTCACCGCCGGAAAATCCCAGCAGCGCCTGCCTGAAATCCGCATCGCTGCCACGCGGCTTGACCCGCAGCCACGCCAGACCATCCTTCGCTCCGGCATCGGTGATCTCAAAGGACTTGCGCACGTCGGCCCCGCCCGAGAGCAGCATGATCGGCGTCGCCGTCAATGCCGCATCGACGGGTTTGACCGTCACCTGCTGCAGATCACGATCATAGAACCAGACATTGCGACCATCGGCGATCAGCACCTGACCGGAATCGGCCGTCGCGGCACCGGTGGGACCGGAGCCCCCCGCAGGGTCGGCCGCATCGTGCGATTCCCAGCGAAACCGTCCCGGGCGCAGCACCAGCAGTTCCCCGCTGGCCTGGTCGGTCTGATGGCCCTGCGCGTCCTTCGTGGTCTGCGTGAACTGGGTGCGCAGCGACTTCAGACCCGTCAGCCAGGTGTCGAGGGCCGTATGGGTATCCTCAGCGGCCGCTTGCGCCGGCGCGGCGCCGGCGCTGCACAGGAAGGCGAGACTCAGGACAACTGCACACGCTGCTCTCAACTCAACCTCCCGGTGGCGGTGGCGCGAGCACCTCGCGCGCGCCATTTGACTGCAGGGGTCCGACGATGCCGGCCGTTTCCATGGCTTCGAGCAGGCGCGCCGCGCGGTTGTAGCCGATCTTCAGGCGCCGCTGCACATACGAAATCGAAGGCTTGCGTTCCTGCGTCACGATTTTCACCGCCTCGTCGTACAACGCATCGCCGTCCGAGTCACCGCCCATCGAGCCGCCATCCCCGTCCTCATCCGGCATTCCCGGAATCGGCATCGAGGGCCCGGACAGCACTTCGTCCACGTAGTTCGGTGGCGTCGCCGTCTTCAGCGCCTCCACGACGCGATGCACTTCCGCATCCGAGACGAAGGCCCCGTGGCAGCGGGTCGGCATCGACGTGCCCGAGGGCAGATAGAGCATGTCGCCATGACCGAGCAGGGTCTCGGCGCCCATCTGATCGAGGATGGTGCGCGAATCGACTTTTGCCGACACCTGGAAGGCGATACGACAGGGGATATTGGCCTTGATCAGGCCGGTGATGACATCCACCGAGGGTCGCTGCGTCGCGAGGATCAGGTGGATGCCGGAGGCGCGGGCCTTCTGCGCGAGGCGCGCGATGAGTTCCTCGACCTTCTTGCCGACGATCATCATCAGATCCGCGAGCTCATCGATGATCACGACGATGTACGGCAGCGGTTCGAGGTTCGGGATCTTCGACTGATCGATCGAGGGGTCGTTGGCGGCGCGCTGGATCATCACCGGATCGAGGATCGGCTTGCCCTTCTCGTTGGCCTCACGCACGTGCTTGTTGAAGCCGGCGATATTGCGCACGCCGATCGCGGCCATCAGCTGGTAGCGCCGCTCCATTTCGGCGACCGACCAGCGCAGCGCATTGGCCGCGTGCTTCATGTCGGTGACCACCGGCGCGAGCAGGTGCGGGATGCCCTCGTACACCGACAGTTCGAGCATTTTCGGGTCGATCATGATCAGCCGTACGTGCTCGGCCGTCGCCTTGTACAGCAGCGACAGCACCATCGCGTTGATGCCGACCGACTTGCCGGATCCGGTGGTGCCGGCGATCAGCAGATGCGGCATCTTCGCCAGGTCCGCGACCATTGCCTGACCGGCAATATCCTTGCCCAACGCCAGCGCGAGGGGTGAGGCCACATCATCGTAGGCCTTCGAGCGCAGGATCTCGCCCAGGGTGACCAGTTCGCGCTTCTCATTGGCGATTTCCAGGCCCATGACCGACTTGCCGGGAATCACCTCCACGACGCGCACGCTCATCACCGACAGCGCCCGCGCCAGATCCTTGGCGAGCGTCGTGATCTGGCTGGCCTTGACGCCAGGGGCCGGGCGCAGCTCGAAACGTGTGACCACGGGGCCCGGCTGCACCGCGACCACCTCGGCCTCGACGCCGAAGTCACGCAGTTTGATTTCAACCAATCGCGACATCGCCTCGAGCGCCTCGGGCGCATACAGCGGCTTATGCGGCGGCGGATCATCCAGCAGGCTCAGGGGCGGCAGCTCACCGGGTTTGGCGGCCGCAAACAGCGGGACCTGGCGCTCCTTCTCCACCCGCTCGCTCTTGATCACCGCCGCCGGCGGCGCCTCGATGCGGGTGGGCTTGCGGGTCGCGGCCTTCTTCTGCTCAGTTTCCACGCTGACCTTGCGCGCCTCGCGCCGCCCGCGACCCTCGGCGGCCTCACGGCGCGAGACGATCTTGGCGCGCACCAGCGCCACCGCGCCCCAGCTCCACGCCCCCAAGCGGTCCATGACCGTCAGCCACGATACGTGCAATGACAGCGACGCCCCGGCCATCCAGGCGGCCAGCAGCAGCAGGGTCGCGCCCAGGAAATCCAGGCCCGACTTAAGGCCGGTGCCAACCGTCGCGCCGATGGCGCCGCCGGCCGTGTGCGGCATGCCGGCATCCGACCAGTGCAGGCTCGCGAGGCCGCAGCTGGCGACCACCAGCAGCACGAAGCCGGCGATGCGCACCGCGGTATTGGCCCGCGAGCGCTGTTCGACGCGGCGGCCGCTGCGGAACAGGCTCCAGGTGACCAGACCGATCATCACCGGAAACAGAAAGGCCGGGCGCCCGAAAATGTAGAACAGCAGATCGGCGAACCACGCGCCGATCGGACCGATCCGGTTATGGATCGTGGTCGAGTCGGTGACCTTGGACCAACCCGGGTCGTTGGTGTTGTAGGTGGCGAGGGCCACGAGCAGCACCAGGCCTGCGACGGCCAACGCGATGACCGCACTCTCCCGCAGACCGCGGGCGACCGCGGTTGAAAAACGACTGGCTCCCCGGGCGTGCACGGTGGTCTCGGCCAAAATGTATCCTTGGTGGGGTAACAGTTGCGTAGGCGCTTGATTTTATGAGCCCTGGGACCCATGCAAGAAGCGACGCGCTACTATCTGGCGGCGTATGTCAAAGGACGATTATACATGTCGACTACACGGCACAGCCGTCTCATCATTCTGGGCTCGGGTCCCGCCGGCTACAGCGCCGCGGTTTACGCTGCCCGGGCCAACCGCGCGCCCTTGCTGATCACCGGTGTCGAACAGGGCGGCCAGCTGATGACCACGACCGAAGTGGACAACTGGCCCGGGGATGTCGAGGGCCTGCAGGGCCCGGCCCTGATGGAGCGCATGCGCCGCCATGCCGAGCGCTTCGCAACCGAAATCGTCAATGACCACATCCACAAGGCGCACCTGAACGAGCGGCCGATCCGCCTCGAGGGTGATTCGACCCAGTACACCTGCGATGCCCTCATCATCGCCACGGGGGCGACGGCCAAGTACCTCGGGCTGCCCTCGGAGGAGCGCAACCGCGGTCGCGGAGTGTCCGCCTGCGCGACCTGCGACGGCTTCTTCTTCCGCGGCCAGCGGGTGGCCGTGGTGGGCGGGGGCAACACCGCCGTCGAGGAGGCGCTGTACCTCTCGCACATCACCGAGCACGTCACACTGGTCCACCGGCGCGACAAACTGCGCGCGGAAAAGATCATGCAGGAGCGGC
>DATAVA010000072.1:0-17289 GCA_036267975.1 Steroidobacteraceae bacterium
TACCGTAGGTGCGACCGCACAGGGAGTGAAGAACGATGCATCTTTGGCAGGACTGGATCGGCTTGCTGCAGGACATATTGCATGTCATGGCCGTAAATTGGGGACTGGGGACCGGCCTTGCGGTCATTGTCCTGACTACCGGAGTCCGTGCCTCGCTGATTCCCCTGACGTGGTCGCTGGCCTACCGGGCTGCGCTGCGCCAGGCGAAGCTGGCAAAACTCGCGCCGGCACTGAAGCTGATTCGCGAGCAACATGCGACCGACCGTCACGCGCAGATGCAGAAGACTCTGGAACTGCATCGGCAGCACGGCCTGAGCATGGCCGATGGCAAGGGCCTGCTGGGGGCGTTGCTGCAAATGCCGGTGATCTATGGTTTGTACAAGGCTCTGAGCAGCGGGGTGGGTGCCACGGCGTTTCTATGGATTCGAAACCTGGCGCGTCCTGATCGGATTCTCGCCGTCCTGGCCGCGATCTCCACCGCGGCAGCGATGGCCGCGGCGCCGCATATGTCGGAGCAGGCACGACTCATGATCATTCTGGTGCCCGCAATCCTGTGTTTCGTGGCGGCGCTGCACTTTTCATCGGGCGTCGCGCTGTACTGGATTACAACCAATCTGTTCAGCGCAGCGCAGGCATTGGCACTGCGCCACACCCTGCGGCGGGCCGGGACAGCCTGAACAGGCCAGCCGAGGCCTTCAGCGGCACCGCCATGAATTATCTCGACCCGTCCGCTCAATCACCGTGCATAAGGGATTGCTGTCTGGGCGATGACCTGACCTGTCTGGGCTGCTTTCGGTCCCTGGATGAGATCAAGGAATGGGGACTGGCCGATGAGCAGCGGCGCGCCGTCATTCTGCAAAATGCCGCCGAACGCCGGGAGAATTACCGGCTGGTTACCGCAGGGTCGGTCGGCTAGCGCGGGGCGCACGCGGACAGCGCGGCAAGCACCCCGATCGACACCAGCACTTTTGGCCACAGGCGATGGGTGCGCAGGGCGGCCAGAACGCCGGCGAGCCCTGCGATGACCAGCAGCACTGAAATAGCCTCGGCCTGGGTAATGTGGAAGCCGAACACATCGTACCGTGTGTTGATGCGGATCTTCTCGATCAGCAGGCGCTCGAAACCCGCGAACAGCAGGTACAGTGAGAACAGATAGCCGGCCCGATGTTGCTGCGATCGCAGCAGCCAGAGTATCCAGAAGATGACCAGGGCCATCGCGATCTCATAGAGTGGCGTCGGATACACGCCGGGGGACGCAATGATGACGCCGGCGATATTGCCATCATACGTTTGCGCCCACAGCCATTGCGGTAGCCAGTGCGGTTTAAGGAGCAGGCTGGCCGGTACACCCCAGTCTCCGTCGCCCGCTACCTGGCAGCCGAGCCGGCCGATTCCGTAGCCGAGCATCAGCGCGGGTGCGGTGGCATCGAGCATCGCAACCACGGGGATGGAGCGGCGCTTCACGAACGCGATACCCGCCAGGACTCCGAAGCACAGTCCTCCATAGATCGAAAATCCGGAGCGGGTCAGAATCATGGCAAGCGGATCGGCCACGAAACGGTCGAAATTATCGAGGATATCGAAGACCCTGGCACCGACGATTCCTGCGAGCGTAGCGACGAGCACCATATCGGTGATGGCGGTATGAGACCCCAGCGGAAGCTTGCCGACCCGCTCGTATTCCCGAACCATTCGGGTCGCAACGGCAGCCGCGACCACCACTGCAATCGCCACGATGATTCCGAACGTCGGCAGCGGCAGATTCCAATGGGTGCCGAAGAGGTGGTTGATGACGTCAGTGACGTAAGGGAAGGACATGGCTCGCCTCATGCCTGGTTTGCTGCAATTTGCCCAGCAATCGATCCCGCAGGAGCAGACTCGGGCGCTCGACTACATAATAGAGTATCGCAGCCGCGAGCAAGGAGGCGGCGGTGTAGCTTGCAAATGCGAGCAGCCCGTGCCGGCGCAGCACCTCACCGCACAGTGCCTGTTCGATGTGATAGATCGGCTTATGTATGAGATACAGGCTGTAGGAGACAGCAGCGATCCAGGCAGCACCCGGAACGGCGCGGCGACCGATCACCCCCGTCCGCTGCGCACCGGCAAAGACCAGGAGCGCCAGGCCCAACGACAGAACTGGCCAGCCGACTGAATTGGCCGCAAGCCCGACACGGTTCCAGAACAGCCACGTGGCAAAAGCCACGATCAGGATTCCGGCGAGCAACGCCCGGTTCGGGTATGCACCCCACGCCTGCCACTGCCGCGGCCGGCAGGTTTTGAGCGCGGCCAGTGACACCCCCGCCAGCAGGCCGTCGAGGCGATTCCAGGTGGGAAAGTAGAGATCTTCGACGAACCAGTTGCGGGCCCGCGCCACCTGATGATCGTGCAGCCAGATGGTCGTCCGCAGTGCTATGCCGAGCACGACAAGAGCAAGGATCACGCTGACGAAGGCGCGCATGGATAACCGACCGGTCAATGCCCAGGCGAGTAGCGGGAAGCAGATATAGAAGTGTTCTTCGACGCACAACGACCAGGCGTGCGAGAACGCCTGGTGGGGCACGTAGTTGATCGACAGGTTGACGACAAACGTCGCGAATTTCCACCACGCTTCCAGGCCCGGTGCTTCCCGGAACCAGGGGAAGGCAACGTACAACGCCAACACCACCCAGAATGCCGGCAGGATGCGGAAGGCGCGGCGAATGTAGAAAGCTCGCAGTGAAAGCGGCAGGCCATGGGTGAGCGGATACAGAACCTGCGAACCGATCAGGAACCCGCTCAGGACGAAGAACAGATCCACGCCCATCCAGCCGAAGCGCGATACCCACGCCAAGTGTTCATTCACGCCGCCGATGAGGAATGAGTGGAAGCACATCACCGAGCCGATGGCAATTGCACGCAGCAGATCAAGGCCCGGCAGGTGCCTGGACAATGGGCGATCGGCGCCTGCGGCCATTGCGGGTGTCGGCATGGGGACCTAGATCGCGGCCTGCCGCCCGATTTCCACGACTGCGTCCGCCGGAAGCCGCAGGATTTCGCTGACGTGTGCGGCGTTGCGCACCATCGCAGCGTAGAGCGCCTCCTCCCACCATGCCAGGCCCTTGCCGTCGGTGCGTCGCACGATCGTTTCGTGGCCGACATAGTAGGTGACGTCGCGGAGCTCCAGGTTGCAGCCGAACGCGCGCGTCTGCACCAGCAGGGCGGGAATGTCAGGGTGCTCCATGAAGCCGAAGCGCGCCGTCGCGCGCCAGAAATCCGGAGCGAGCTTTGTGACCTGGAGGCGCTCGTTCTCCGCGATCCAGGGCACGCTCTGCGTCACCACGGACAACACCAGCAACGAGTGGTGCAAGGAACGGTTATGTTTGACGTGCCATGCCATGACCGGCGGGATGTCCCGGGTGGTGCGGGTCAGGAACACCGCAGATCCCGGTACCCGCGGAATCTTGTTGGCCGTCAGCTGTTCGAGGAACTCCTGAACGTGCGTCAGTTTTTCACTCGCCAGCGCGGCAACGGCGGCGGCACCGCGGTGCCAGACGACCATGACGGTAAATACGGCGGTGGCCAGTAGCAGCGGAACGTACCCGCCATCGAGGACCTTCATGGCATTCGCGCCGAAGAAGGCCGCATCGACGCACACCAGGACCAGGGCCACCGCGCCGCTGCGCAGCAGGCTCCAGCCCCAGATATCGCGCATGGCCATGAACAGCAAGAAGGACGTCATCAGCATGGTGAGCGACACCGCAATGCCATACGCGGCCGCGAGGTTGTCCGACTTGCCGAAGAAAAGCGTGAGTCCGATGGTGGCCGCTGCGAGGGTCCAGTTGACCGCGCCGACATAGATCTGGCCGTAACCTTCGGCGGAGGTCTGCTTGATCGAGAGCCGTGGCATCCACCCCAGCAGAATCGCCTGGCGGGTCATGGAAAAAGCACCCGTGATGATCGACTGACTCGCGATGATGGTCGCGAGCGTCGACAGCACGATCAGCGGAATCAGCAGCGCCGGCGGGCACAGCCGGAAGAAGATGTTGTGTGTGATCGGCGCGCCGCCCAGAACGATGGCGGCCTGGCCCGCATAATTGAGCACCAGGCTCGGGAATACGACCAACGACCAGCTCAGCCGGATGGGACGCGACCCGAAGTGGCCCATGTCCG
Organism: Steroidobacteraceae bacterium; assembly: GCA_036267975.1. Classification (GTDB taxonomy): domain Bacteria; phylum Pseudomonadota; class Gammaproteobacteria; order Steroidobacterales; family Steroidobacteraceae; genus DAIDKA01. The sequence continues at coordinate 4,150 of DATAVA010000072.1, forward strand.
CATACAGCGCCTCGGCACCCGTGACGCACAGGAATACGCCGCCGAGCACGAGGAACCCCTGGAAACCGTGGTTGAAGAGGTAGTGAAGGCCGAGGAGCGGATTGAGGCTGACGAGCACGACCGGGTTGCGTGCGATGCCCCAGATTCCGAGCAGCGCGATGCTGAGGAACCACAGGCCCATGATCGGTCCGAAGGCGCGCCCGATACGGGCGGTGCCCAACGGCTGTATGGCGAACAACAGCAGCAGGACGCCGACCGCCGCGGGCAGTACATACGTGTGCAGCGCCGGAATTGCGATGTCGAGGCCCTCGATCGCGGACAGCACGGAGATGGCGGGCGTTATCGCGCCGTCCCCGTAGATGAGTGCGGCGCCGAACAGCCCGAGGGTCACGATGAGGGGCCGCTTGTGCTTCTTCGCCAGCAGTGACATGAGCGCCAGGATTCCGCCTTCGCGGTCGTTGTCCATGCTCATCGCGATGATCACGTATTTGACCGTCGTAATGACGATCAGGGTCCAGATGATGAGCGACAGGGCGCCGAGAATGACCTCGGGGATCGGTTGGCCTCCGGTGAGGGCCAGCACCGTCTTGAACGTATAGAGCGGACTGGTCCCGATGTCGCCGAAGACAACCCCCAGCGCCGCAAGCGCCAGCGGGCCGCCTCGGGAAGCGCGTGTCTCGGCACGATTGGTCGTGGTGGACATCGACGCGGAGTGTAGGCACTTCCAGCCCATTCTGCAGATACAATGCGCCCATGACCACACCCATCAGCGCCCTGTTCACGCCACTGCGCATCAGGAATCTGCTGCTCCGCAATCGCTTCGTGATGCCGGGCATGCAGCGCGGTTTCATAGACGATGGGGCGCCGACCACGAAGATGGTGGAGTACATGCGCCGCTGCGCTGCGGGCGGGGCGGGGCTCATCATCAGCGAGTCGACCTCACCCGATCATCCTTCGGCCTATTGGCAGCCGGTCATGGGTCGGATGGAGAAGCAGACGCTCGGCGCCTGGCGGCGGGTGATCGAGGCCGTGCGCGGGGAGGGTGCGGGCTTTCTGATGCAGCTGTGGCATCCGGGTGCGATGCGCAAGGTTGCTGCCGGACATCCGTTGGCCGACTCACCGACCCTGAGCCCCTCCGGTCTCATCCAGGCCGGCCGCACCAACGGCCGCGCCATGACGCGCCGGGATCTCCAAGAACTCACGCAGGCTTACGTACAGGCGGCCGAGCACGCGCAGGGCCTTGGCGCGGACGGCGTGGAAGTCCATGCCGCGCACGGTTATCTCATGGACCAGTTCCTGTGGGCGCAGACGAACCAGCGCGCGGATGAATTCGGCGGCCCGACGCTGGCGCACCGCGCACGCTACCCGGCGCAGATCGTGGCGGCCATTCGCGAGGCCACGGGCAACGATTTCACGATTTCCTTTCGCTTCTCGCAGTTCAAGGAGGTGGACTACGGCGCCGTCGTGGCTCCGGATCCGGAGGAGCTGCGCGACATGCTCGCCTTGCTGCGCAGCGCCGGCGTGGATCTCTTCAACGTATCCTCGCGCCGCTTCCACAAGCCCGAATGGCCGCAAGGGCAGCAGCCGCAGTTCACGATATCGGAATGGGTGAAATCGCTGACCGATGCGCCGGTCATGACCTGCGGCAGCGTCGGGCTGGACGTGGAGATGTTCGCGAACCTGTTCGACAACGAGGAGCCCTCACAGCTATCCGTCGAACGCGACCTGGCGCTGCTGGCGCAGCGCGTCCGCGCCGGCACGCTGGACCTCGTCGGAGTCGGTCGCATGCACATCGCGAACAATGATTTCGTGAACAAGGTCCGCACCGGTCGCTACAGCGAGTTGGCGCTGTTCAACAAGACGGTGCATCTCGCCGAAGCGATGGCTGCCCTGGAGCCCGGCTTCGTCGAGGAAACGCACGGTAGGGCCGCGGGCGAATAGCGCGCGGACTCGCCAGTCTGAGGGCAGCAGTCAGGTCCTCGCTTTCGAAGCCGCCGCTCGCGCTTGCTTGAGCTCCTTCCAGTTAGGTGCGTATTGAAGGGCTTCGTCGTACTTGGCGAGCGCCTTGTTGGCGTGCCCCTGCCGCGCCAGCGCGTCGCCCCAGCCCTTGAGCGCATCGGCGAAGTGCGGCGTTTTCTGGTGGGCGGTCTCGAACTTGGCGATCGCGCCGTCGAAGTCGCCCTTGGCGAGCCGCATCTCACCCCACTCATTGAACGCGAGGGGCAGTGACGGGGCCTGGCGGACGGCCTCGGCAAACCAGCGCTCGGCCGCGGGCCAGTCTTGCTTGGCCGCCGCGATCTGTCCGCGGACGCGCACGCACAGATAGCAGTCCTGCGGGGTCGTGATGATTCGGTTCTCGGCGCCTGCGACATCGCCTGCGCGCGCCATTGCCAGCGCCTGCAGCGGCTGGATCCACACCCATCGCATGTGCGCGAAGACCTTGTTCTGCGCCGCGTGCGTCTCGAGCCATGCATCGACCGTTTGCGCATCGGCTGCGGCGGCGGCCCAGTCGCCACGGGCGGCGGCAATCCCGTACGTCGGGAGCGCATAGAAGGCGTTGGTGGAATCCAACTGCATGAATGACGGGTCGTCGCCCGGTGCCAGAGCGTCCGCGATGGCGCGTGCCGCCTGCGGATCGTGATTTACCGCGTAGGCCGTCGCCGCCAGCGCCGCCGCCAGTTTCTCGGTTCCCAGGTAGAAAGGCGTGGTTTCTGCGAGCGTCCAGTCCTGAGCAGCTTGCTGATTATCGCCGGTCAGGGTTTCAAGCCATGACACCGAGATGATCTTGTTGCCCTCGTAGAATTCGTCCGTAGTCCCCGGGACATGTTTTTGCGCGCTGATCGCCAGGGGCCGGGAGTATTCCAAGGCCTGCTCGTCATGTCCGGCCCACACCTCCTCGCCCACCAGGCAGATTTCGGCCGATTCGATCAGCGCCCCCGAATAGGCAAGCCCCTTCGCGCAGTGTTTGCGGGCACTGTCCAAATCGCCCCTGACATACCAGTCGAGAATCCCCCATTCGATATCGGCCCAGCCGCGCTCGGTCGCAGCGCCATTGGTCGCCAGGTCGGTAATGACATCGAAAGCCTCGGTATTGCGGCTGTGTTCGGTCAGATATTGAGCGAACCGATAGGGTTGGCTGGTGCGATAGACCGCTTCGGCCGCCTTATCAGCCAGTTCATCAAAGTCACTCTCGGAACCGGCGAAGGTGGTTGGGGGGACTGCACCGAAGCGCGCGGTAATCGCTATACCGGCGGGCGTGCGAATCACCTCGCCGGTGATACGAGTGGAGTGGCCAAACCGATCGCGCAGGAACTTGCCGACCATGTGCAGGTCCAGGCCGGTCTCGGGAATTTCAACCTTGATGTCCGCGCCCCAATTGTTCTGATAGGAGTCAGCGGGACGATCAGACTCTGTTGCCGCCTGCATCGCCTGCAACTTGTCGAGGAAGCGCGTCGCAACGACCTCGCCGCTGAGCCCGTCCCGGGCCATGTCCGGTGGGACCGAGAATGCTTCGACCACCAGACCATGATCCGTGATCGCATCGCGGACCATCACCAGGGCGAAGATGCCGATGGCCGTCGCCAGCAGGATCAGGAAGATCTGGAAAGCCAGGCGCAGGCGCAGGGCAAAGCGGCGAATGTCCACCTCGCGGGCCTGGCCTCGCAGGTAGTGCAGGCGCGCGGGGTGCTCCTGCTCGAGATGCCGGTTCTGGGTCTCCAGCAACTGCGTCTGCTGTTTCAGGAATGCAGCCGTTTCCCGGGCGACCTCCGGGTCGCTTGCGGATAATCTCGCGGCGACTGCAGCTGCGAACGCCTCGGCATTGGCCAATGCTTCGGGCGCTTCGATCTCAGGCTTCTCGTCCTCGCCCCCCAGCATCCCGCCAATCAGGCCTTCGGCCATGGCAACCGCTCCTTCTTGGTCTTGGCGGCATAGTCGTGGATGCGATGTGCATTAGCAACACGTGTTGGAAGCGCAAGTCATTCGTTGCATTGCGGTAGAGCCGGATCACGTACCGGCGGTTCCCGGCGGGGCCGACGCACCTCGCTGAGCACCGACTCGAGCACGGGCAGCACCCTCGGCAGACGGCGTGCACTAATGATGGCACTCCACAACGGTTCGCACTTCTTCCAGCCCACTGCGTAGGCGACGTGTTTGGCGCGATGCTTCCAGCTGTCGTGCGCACTCGCGCCGCGAAAAATGTTGCGGTACTCGTAGAAGCGCCCGTAGGCGCGCCAGTACCCGTGCTCCAGCTGGGTGCCCGTCAATCGCTTGGGAATGTAGACGGCCTGCCGAGTGTCGTAGCGGGCCCAATCCTGGTGCAGGATGCGTTGCTGGGCGGACAGCTTCGCGTGCAGTGCCGTGCCGGGGTACGGCGTGAGGATGTGGAAGGTGGCCGTCGTCAGTCCCTGCTCGACCGCCCAGTCGACCGTGCGGTCGAAGACTCCGGCGTCGTCCTCGTCCAGTCCGAACACAAAGCTACCGTTGATCATGATGCCCAGGTCATGCAGGCGCCGTATCGCCTGCCCGTAGTCGCGGTGCAGATTCTGGCGCTTGTTGGCCGCCACGAGGTTGGCCTCGGAAAGGCTTTCGAACCCGACGAACAGGCTGCGCAGGCCGGCGCGGGCGGCGGCATCGATCAGGTCGCCACGCAGGATCGAATCGACGGTGGCCGCTCCTTGCCAGATGCGACCCATGCCGCGCATGCCCGCAAACAGCTCGCGCGCGAATCGCTGATGACCCAGAACATGGTCATCGAGGAAATACAGGTGGCGGCCCGGCAGGCGCTCGATTTCCGCCAGTGCGTCCTCGACGGTCTGGGTGTAGAAGCCGCGGCCGCCTGCGAAGAACGCGTCCTTGTAGCAGAAGTCGCAGTGATGCGGGCAGCCGCGGGTGACGACGATGGAGTTTGGCACCAGGTAGCGGGAGCGCTTGATGAGATCACGCCGAATCGGCGGTATGCCGACCAGGGTGCGTTGCGCCGAGACGTAGCGCGGGCGTGGCACGCCATTGCGGAAGTCGGCGAGGAAGGCGGGGCAGGTATCCTCGGCGGGCCCCAGAAAGATCGAATCGGCGTGCTGCGCGGCCTCATCCGGCAAGGATGTGACGTGCAGGCCGCCGAGTGCCACATAGGTGTCGCGTGCACGGTAGCGATCGGCCAGTGCGTAGGCGCGATAAGCATTGGTGATGTAGACCTGAATGAGCACCAGGTCAGGGGCATCGTCATCGGCAAGCGCTTCGACGTGCTCGTCAAAGAGCCGTAGCTCGTCATCCGCGCGAAAATACGCGGCCAGCGTCGCCAGGCCCAGCGGGGGAAACAGCGAGTACTTGATGGGGCGCCAGAACGGGCTGGTTGCCTCGGTCAGCGCGGGCAGAATCAGCGTTGCACGCAACCGACGCGTTGGCATTTCGGCCCTCTCCGACCCTGATGGACTGGGTGCGCATCTACTGCCTGACACTATATAGCAGAGTACTTTGCAAGGCAAAGTAAATGCGCGAATACGTGCCTTTGCCGGCATGAGCATGTGGCAGTGCGGGATGGGTATTTGCCTGCGCGCGCATCCAAACGCGTGCACGTAGGGTCCTTAGTCTATGAGAGCATCAATTTCGTTAGGAGATCGACGTGAACAGCGCAACCGTGGGATTTACCAGCTTTGGATTCTGGCTGGCGCTGGCACTGATTGTCATCGCCATCATCTGGGCGGTGATCAAGAAACTGCAGATGCGGCACACCCTGACCCTGAAGCTGTTGGAGCGAGGCCAGGACGTGGACCCGGAGTTGCTCGCAAGGCTGCTGGCAAACGACAATCCGCGATTGCAGAAATCCGTCGCGGAGCAGCACCGCGACCAGGGGGGGCTGACCTACATTCTGTTCACGATCGCCGGGCTGACGCTGGTGGTCGTCGGGATTCTACGCACCCCCGTGTCCTGGCCCTTGCTGGGGCTGGGCGCGTTGACCTTCCTCTATGGTCATTTCAGCTGGCTGCAGACGTACAAGGAATACTTGCGGGAAAAGGCCGAAGAGAAGTCGTCGCGGGATTGAATCCGACATGCAGATGCCGGGCCCCTACGCAACTGCCAGCGATGAAGTCCTGGTGCTGCTGGCGAGCGACAAGGACCAGAAAGCGTTTGCGGTGCTGGTCGCACGCCACCAGCAGTGGCTGCGCAATCTGCTGCGTCGCTTGAGTCACGATCGCGCGCTCGCGGATGATCTGGCGCAGCAGGTGCTGCTGCAGGCCTGAGATGCGCTGCCGAACCTGCGCGCCACACAGGCGCTGCCGGCCTGGCTGAAGACCATCGCCGTGCACACCTGGCTCAAACATCTGCGGCGCCAGGATCCGCTGTTCCAGCTGGACCGCGATGCACCGCCTCCCGAGCCGGCCGTGGAAAGCACTTCCGGCATTGCGCTCGATCTGAATCGCGCGCTGGCACAGCTGGCGGCTGCGGTCAGGCTGTGTGTGGTGCTGGCGTACCATGAAGGCCTCAGCCACAGCGCCATCGCGGACATCACCGGTCTGCCGCTGGGTACGGTAAAATCCCATATCAGCAGAGGCAGTGCCCAGTTGCGGAATTACCTGGCGGCGTATGAGACGCAGAGGTCCTCCCCATGAATGAAGATCGCGAGCACGACCTGCAGGACTGGTTCGATCGCAGTGTCGAGGAATTGCCACGCCAGCCGTTCACTGCGGCGGTAGTGGATGGCGTGCGGCGCAGGCAGCGTCTGCGTCAGGTCCGGCGCTATGCGGCGGTGCTGATCGCGTTCTTCAGTGTTTGCCTGCTGCTGCCGGACCTCATCGTGCCGCTCAACCTGCTGGCCACCCTGCCCCTGCGGGTGCTTGCTGCGGGTGGCGAGCAATGGCTGCTGCTGGTGATACCGGTTATGGGCGTGGTCTATTTGGCGGTGATGCAGGCTCGCCATGCGGGCTATATACGCGGCAAGTGACACACGGAGATGCGCTATGGTTCACGCAGTCGTTGATGGCACGTTTCGGCAAACCAATCTGACCGGCGAGTCGGCCGACTACCTGAAGCAGCGCGAGGCGCTGCGCCTGGCTGAAGTCGAGCTCATGCTCCAGCGCGAGCGCGTGGCCGAGCTGCGGCGCAGGCTTCCCGAAGGTGCGGCCATTCAGGACTATCAGTTTGAGGAGGGACCGCGCGAAATGAGCGCGGGCGATGCACCGGTGCGTACCACCCGCATGAGCGAACTGTTTACCGGTTCCGATCGCGCACTCGTCATCTACCACCTGATGTTTGGGAAGAAGCAGACCAGGCCTTGTCCAATGTGCACCGCGTGGCTCGACGCTGCCAATGGTGTGGCGCACCATCTTAGCCAGAATCTGGATTTCGCGGTGGTCGCGGCCGCAGATATCCAGGCATTGCGCGCCCACGCGCGCGCACGCGGTTGGGAGAAGCTGCGGCTCCTCAGCGCGGTCAACGGCAGCTTCAAGTACGACTTCGGCAGCGAGGACCGGGACGGCGCTCAGGATTCGACGGTGTCGGTCTTTACGCGTGATGCCAGCGGCGCGCTGCGGCATTTTTATACGGTGCATCCGATGATGGGCACCGAGATTCGGGAGCGCGGCATCGACCTGCTCAACCCGATCTGGCACTTCATGGATCTCACGCCGCAAGGCCGCGGCAATTGGTATGCCAGCGTGGCCTATGGAACGAAGGTTCAGCCGCGATAAGGCGCTGGCGACCGCATAAAATCGATCGCGCTGCCGGGCGCAGTTTGGCCCTGCAACTTTATCCGTGGTGTCGTGTATTGAGGACTGTAGTACGCTTCGCCGCGGTCGTTCCACCCCATAGATGAAATACCTCCCGCTTATCTGGTCCGGGATCTGGCGCAAGCCCGCACGCACGGCGTTGGTGCTCCTGCAGGTCGCGGTGGCCTTCGCGCTGTTCGGCGTACTGCAGGGCATGAAGTCGGGCGTGGATCGGTCCATCGCGAACACCCGTGCCGACGTGCTGTTCATCGGTGCCGCGGAGTCCGGCGGGGCGGCGCTGCCGATCTCGTACCTGTCGCGCCTGCAGGCGATCCCTGGCATGAAAGACGTGTCCTACGCCGACGGCTTCCTCGGCACCTACCAGCGGCCGACCGAGTTCGTGTTCGCACTGGCCATCCCGGCGAACAAGCTGTGGTTGACGCTGGTCCCGGAGATCTTCGAAATCCTGCCTAAGGACCTCGAAGCCCTCGAAAAGACCCGCAACGGTGCCCTGATGACGGCGGACATCGGCAAGAAATATGGGTGGCACGTCGGAGATCGAATCCCCCTGACCTCGGCCACTCTACAGACCAATGGATCGGGAACCTGGACCTTCCAGATCGTGGGCCTGGTCTCGGACCACGAGCCAGGCGAGGGCGGCTTGATCGTCATCAACTACGACTATCTGGACGAAGCGCGGGCGCTCAACAAGGGCACCGTGAGAAATTTCTACGCGGTGATCTCGGACCCGAAGCGCGCGGCCGAGGTGTCCGACACCGTCGACAGCGCCTTCGCCAATTCCTCCAACGAGACCAAGACCGCCTCCTTCCGGGAGAACGCGCAACAGCAGATGCGCTCGATCGGCGACCTGAACTTCCTCATCCGCGCGGTCACGGCCACCGTACTCGTGGCACTGCTGTTCTCCGTCACGACCATCATGATGCAGACGATTCGCGAACGGACGCCCGAGCTGGCGGTGCTGAAAACTCTAGGATTCACGGATCGCACGATTTTCCTGATGGTCGTCGGTGAAAGCCTGTTGGTGTGTATAGCCGCCGCGCTGCTGGGCCTGGCCCTGGCGACGGGAGTATTCCCTTACACCGCGAAGTTCGTCCCCGGACTGTCAATGCCCCTGAGCGTGGTGGGGGCCGGATTGGTCGGCGCGATTATCGTCGCGCTGTTCACGGCCGCGCCGCCGGCTGCACGGGCCGCCAGGCTGCAAGTGGTCGACGCGCTGGCGGGTCGGTAACCTGATATGAGCCTCGTGAAACAGTTCTGGGCCCTGCTATGCGTCAACATCGCTGGTCTGCCGGCGCGCCTGGGCCTGGTGGCGACCATCGTCATCGGCGTAGCCTGTGCGGTCGGGGTGCTCGTATCCATGCTGGCGATGGGGGTCGGTGCCCGACAGGAAGCAATGGGCAATGTGAGTCCCAATCGAGCGGTCATGACGAGTATCGATGCGCCGTCGCCCCAGCAGAGCAATATCTCGCAGGGCGCAGCGACATTGATCCGGGGTCTGCCGGGAATCCGCCGCAATGCCGATGGCAAGCCGATCATCGTCTTTCAGGTCAGCGTATTCGTGCAGGCGCGCGGCAAGGTCGACCGGACTCAGACGGGCTTTCCGGTGATCGGTGTGACCCCCGGCCTGAGCGATTACCAGCCCGAGCTGCACATTACCGCAGGGCGCATGTTCAACCCCGGAGTGCGCGAGCTGATCGCGAGCAACAAATGCGCACGGCAGTACGCGGATTTCGGCGTCGGCGCAATGCGGCATATGCGCGGCGGCAACTGGGCCGTCGTCGGCAATTTCGATCTGGCGAGCACCGTGTGCGTGGTCTTCGGGGATGGCGACACGATTCTTTCGGCGTTCGGCCGCAACACCTATAACCAGGCGAATGTGATGCTCGCGTCGCCTGCGACATTCAAGGTGCTTGCCGATGCGCTCAAGGCAAACCCGACGCTGCACCTCAAGGTCCAGCACGAAGCGCAGATCGTTGAACAGAACATGCAGCAGATCAACGGCATCCTGAACTTCGTCGCCTACTTCGTGGGTTCGATCATGGCCCTTGCCGCAACCATCGGCGCGGCCAACTCACTGTATGCCATCGTCGACGGCCGGCGTCGCGAATTGGCCATCCTGCGCGCCGTCGGATTCAACAGCGCGCCGATCATCGTGTCGGTGGTCCTGGAGTCCATTCTTCTGGCACTTCCCGGCGCCCTGATCGGTGCGCTGGTGGCGTGGCTGCTCTTCAACGGACTCCTCGCCAGCCCCTTCGGTGCGAGCTTTCACATGGCCGTGACACCGGCGCTGGCGGCGCTGGGGCTGATCTGGGCGCTATGCATAGGGGCCATCGGCGGCCTCTTTCCGGCACTGCGAGCCGCCCGAGTCCCGGTGACGGCGGCGCTGCGGGCAACCTGATCACATCGCTGCAAGTGCCATCCAGCTCAGCGGCGTGGCGAGCAGGACGAGAGCCGCTGCCACGATAGCGAAGCCGAGCCGCGCGATCGGATTGATCTTGAGCAATCGGAACCACTCGCCTGCGAGCGATATCGCATTGGCGTCCAGCCAACCACGCACGCGCGCGTCGATGCGCCGCCGCTGCGGTGCAGTCGGGTCGAGCGCGGTCCAGGTGCCGGTGAGTTCTGGGTCGTTCATAGCACTTCTCCATCGGGACTCAACAGCGCTTCAATACTCGCGCCGAGGCGGACGCGGGCGCGTTCGAGAATCTTGCGCACGTTGGCGGGCTCGAGGGCGAGGACGCGTGCGATTTCGGTGGCATCGAGCTCGGAGCCGTAGCGCAGACTGATGATTTCGCGCTCGCGTTCGTCGAGCCGGGCAAGCGCCGACAGCAATGCCGAACGCTGGCGGGTGCCGTCGGCATCGCGTTCGGGATCGGCGGCGTCATCGACAATTCGCGGCAGATCGTTCGGGTCGAAAAGGGTGGGGCGGCGTCGGCGAAACCGGCGCCGCGCCGTGTTCACGGCAATGGTCGTGACCCAAGCGACGAAGCGCGTACCGGGTCGTGGCGAGTAGCGATGCAGCGAAGTGAGCACCGTCAGCATTGCATCCTGCGTGACTTCCTCGGCATCCACATCGGAGCGCAACATGCCGCGCACGGTGCGAAATACGTGGTCCACATGCTGACGGTACAGGCGCTGCCCGGCGGCACGGTCGCCGGTGCGGGCAGCGTCTACGAGTCGCAGGATCGCATCCTCCTCAAGCGCAGCGCTGTCGCCGCCAAACCGCGTGGATAGTGCCTTGAAGAGCGATGCCAGCGTCCATTCGCCGCTCAGCGTGCAGGCCATGGCCGCAGTCGCGATCATTTCTGCTCCTGCGTCAGGTAGCCGATCGTCCAGATGGACGATTGGGTGGTACCGCTGATTGCGATGAGAATGAAGATGAGCGGCAGCAGGACGATGGCGCCGAGCGCCACCAGCGGAACGGCGGTGGTCGCCAGGCCGAGCGCCTTCTGTACCAGGAAGATGCTGAGCGCCGCCGCGGCAATTCCGACCGAACCTGCGATCAGGACAATCGTGCGCCCGAGAATGGCGGCCACGATCAGTTTGAGCCCGTGCAGCAGGCGGCCGTGCAGGAACAGCCGCGCCTTGCCGATGGCATCAAGCGCATGACGGTTCTCGATCACCGCGATACGCGCGGCGAATGCCTGCCACATGTAGAGCGTGGCGAGCCACGGCACGGCGATCAGGGCGGCCGGAATGGCGAGGATCACCGCCAACGTCGTTCCGGAAAGCTTCAGGGCAAGCAAAAATGGCGTCGCCAGGGCAGCGAGGCTCGCGGCGCTCGTGGCGAAGTAGATGACCGCGATGCGCAGCAACACGCCCCAGTGGGCGAGACCGTCGTGCCAGCCCTTGCGTAAGGTCGGAGGCTCTGCCAGTCGCAGTCGCCGCACCCCTTCGATGAGGGCCCCCTCACTGACGAAATACATGAAAATGGCCGCCGCGATCACCGCGAGGCCCGCCACCCCCAGCACGGCCATGGCAACGGTGGGGACGTGCGCGGCCGGCGGCGCCGGCGCGTGACCTCGGTGGGCGTTATTGGCCGTGGCCGCCAGGCCGACGAAGAAGCCGTACAGCCACAGTGACCGTGACGTTCGGGCAACCCGCAGACCCTGCTTGATCATTTCGATTATGTTCATTGTCGTCATCCCATTGTGAGGCGCGAAGCCGTTCAATGGGTATAAGCCGGTGAGGTCCGCCGGTGTGACAACAGCTGCCGCTACGAGACGTTTGTTACGGGCGCAGGCAGCCAGGTGCGGTCCGTGATCGACGGGGCCTGGCTTTTCGGCCAGTACATCCGCAGGGTGTTATTGAAGTTACCGGCGCGTGCGGGCACGAGTTTGCCTGCGCCCGCCTGCATGGGTTACCTCTGCCTACTCGGCTTCGTCCGCGGATTCTGCCGGTGCGGTGTCGGCGTCGAACGCGAGGAGGTCGCCGGGCTGGCACTGCAGCGCTCGGCACAGCGCGTCGAGCGTCGAGAAGCGCACCGCCCGGGCCTTGCCTGTCTTGAGAATGGAGAGATTGGCGATCGTCACCCCGACGTGTGCGCTCAGCGCGGTCAGCGAGATATTGCGCTCCGTCAGAATCCGGTCGAGATTGACGAGAATCGTCATCGCACTAAACCGTCAGCTCGGTTTCTTCGCTCAGCTGGGCGCCTTGGCGAAAGACTTCCGCCAGCACCAGCACCACGAAGATCAGGAACCAGCGCTGCAGATCGAGCAGATCGACGAGATCAGTGAAACCGCGCGGAAACGTTACATTCACAGCGACCGGGAAAGCTGCTGTAAGGCCGTGGATGAGAATGAGCGCGGTGATTCTGGTGATCTCGATGACGACGAGCGTGACCCAAATGGCTCGCAGGTGCATGGCGTTGTCGCGGACGAAGGGCCGGTTTGCCACGAACGATGCAAACATTGCTTGCAAGCGGCGGACAATGAAGAGGGCGCCGCGGACGCAGACGACCAGGTAGACGATATAGGGAATCGCCACCGTCCACATCGCGAGCGGGGTGTTACGCACGCCCGGGCCCAGCACTGTCGCCGAAAACGTATGAGTGCCCACGAGTATGGAGATCGCTATCTCGAAAACAGCGGCCACGATGCCGAAGGCGAACGCAACCGCAACCGAGAAGATCACCTCGGCGACCTTCAGGGCGGCAGCCAGGCTCGACGACACAGATTTTTGGCCGAGTGGCTTGGCCAGCCTTGATGACAACGGGTTCTCGTTCAGCACGTTCATGATCCCTCCTTATCGAATATCGATATTTCATATCGAATATCAATATAGGAATGACCGAAAGTCAACAGAAATTTATCGTTTTTCGATAATTTCAGGTACCCGCGTGGCGGCTCGGCGTATCCACAACACGATCTGAACCGCGTTGATGAGCAGATAGAACGGCAGCCAGGCCTTGAACAGG